>CAXBMR010000004.1:0-123208 GCA_963976995.1 uncultured Fluviicola sp. | reverse complement strand
TTGAACCTATTAGCTTTTTCTGTCATTTTACTTAGACAACTTTAAACAACTTCAAAATGAGAAATTCGTTGAAAAAGTTATTCTAAAGAACAATTTGATTCTTAGAATTATTTAGCGGTTATACAAAAAAAAAATGGCCTCGATTTCTCGAAGCCATTCTGATATATAAGTTAATTATTAATCTTAACCTTCAGTTGTTTCTGGTTTTGGTAAAAGAACCTTTCTTGAAAGTTTCCACTTTCTTGTTTTAGGATCTCTACTTACTACCTTAAACTTTACAACATCTCCTTCTTTACAAACATCTTCCATTTTAGTGACGCGCTCGTGAGAAAATTCAGAAATGTGAATTAAACCGTCTGTTCCTGGAAGAATCTCAACAAATACTCCGTATGCTTGTAGTGATTTTATTTTTCCTTCGTATTCAGCACCTTCTTCTACCATTGGAGGGAAAGCGATTAAACGAATTGTTTTAACAGCGTTGTCCATATCATCAGCATTGTTAGACATGATTTGAACTTTACCTTCACCATTTTCTTGTTCTTCAATGGTGATTGTTGTGTTCGTATCTTTTTGCAACTGTTGGATGATTTTTCCGCCAGGTCCGATGATTGCTCCAATCATATCATTTGGCACGTTGAATGCTTCGATACGTGGAGTTTGTGGTTTCAATTCTGTATTTGGCTTATCCAATGTCTCAGTAATTTTATCTAAGATATGCAAACGACCCGCTTTTGCTTGGTCTAATGCTTTAGCTAAAATTTCGTATGGTAAACCATCTACTTTGATGTCCATTTGACAAGCAGTAATACCTTTTGCAGTACCCGTTACTTTAAAATCCATATCACCTAAGTGATCTTCATCTCCAAGTATATCGGAAAGGACACAGAAATTACCTTCTCCCGCAATTAATCCCATTGCAATACCAGAAACCGGTGCTTTGATTTGAATTCCACCATCCATCAGTGCAAGTGTTCCTGCACAAACTGTTGCCATAGAAGAAGAACCATTCGATTCTAGAATCTCAGACACCAATCTGATTGTGTATGCATTATCATCTGGAAGAACAGGCTTTAATGCTCTAAGCGCCAAGTTACCGTGACCAATTTCTCTACGAGAAGTTCCTCTAATAGGTCTTGCTTCTCCTGTTGAGAAAGGAGGAAAGTTGTAGTGCAACATGAACGACTCTTTACCATTGTAGGTAACATCATCTATCATTTGCTCATCCATTTTACCACCTAATGTCAATGACATTAACGATTGTGTTTCTCCACGAGTAAAGACTGCAGAACCGTGAGCTGTAGGTAAGTAATCAACTTCTGACCAAATTGGACGAATTTCATCAAACTTACGACCATCCAAACGAATACCATCTTCTAACATCGTGTCACGAACTGCTTTTTTCATTGCTGCTTTGAAGTAAACAGAAATATATTTTCCTTCTACTCCTAATTCTTCTTCAGATAGAGAAGCGATATACTCATCTTTTACAGCTCCAAATAGTTCAGCTCTTTTAGATTTGTCAGCCAAACCTTGTTTTGCAACAGCACGGCATTTGTCATAAGCGAATGCCATCACTTTCTCACGAACTTCATCGTTGTGATCTTCATGAGAATATTCTCTCTTTGGAGAAGTTGTTGGAACTTCTTTCGCTAAATCCAATTGGAATTGGCATTGTTTCTTGATAGACTCGTGTGCAATTTTAATCACATCCACTAATTCATCTTCAGAAATTTCTAACATTTCACCTTCTACCATTACGATATTATCTATCGTTCCAGCAACCATACAGTCTAAGTCAGATTTTGCCATTTCCTCCAACGTTGGATTAATAACAAATTCTCCGTCAACTCTTGCTACTCTCACCTCAGACATTGGTCCTCCGAAAGGAATGTCAGAAACGGCAATTGCACAAGATGCTGCAAATCCAGCCAATGCATCAGGACTGTTTACACCATCGTAAGCAATCAATTGCATCATTAATTGAACTTCTGCATGATAGTCATCTGGGAACAATGGTCTCAGTGCTCTATCTACAATTCGCATAACTAGAATTTCTCTTTCAGAAGGACGTGCCTCTCTTCTAAAGAAACCACCTGGGATTCTTCCATCCGCAGCGAATTTTTCTTTATAATCTACTGTAAGAGGTAGGAAATCTACTCCGTCTCTTGCATCTCTATTAGCAACCACTGTTGCTAAAATCATTGTGTCGCCCATTCGTAACACTACTGCACCGTCCGCTTGCTTAGCAAGTTTTCCAGTTTCAATGGAGATTTCTTTACCTCCGATAGTGATGGACTTTGTTATTCCTATATTCATATTTATTTGTTTACTTGTTTAATAAAAACTGTCAGTCGAGCTTAGCTGAGACTCACAGTTCATTTTTATAAAGAAGGGCAGTCGAAATAATATTCGATTGCCCCCCAATTTTATTTATATGTTAAAGAAGATTAACGACGTAATCCTAATTCTTTAACAATTGCACGATATCTCTCGATATCCTTTTTTGTTAAATAATCTAATAAGCTTCTACGCTTACCTACTAATAATTGCAGTGCTCTTTGAGTAGCATAATCTTTACGGTTGTTTTTTAAATGCTCCGTTAAGTGATTAATTCTGTAAGAGAATAATGCAATTTGGCCTTCTGTAGAACCTGTGTTTGACTCAGAACCTCCGTGTTTCTTGAAGATATCTGTTTTTGATTTTGAATCTAAATACATTCGAATATTTATTTAAATAATTTTTATGTAGTCGACTTTCGACGGTGCAAAAGTAAACAAATAATAATTAGTAATTGAGAATTAACATTTATTTCTTTCTAAGACCTAAATAATTTCAGTGACAGTGCTAACGTTTCCTTTAACTTAGGACGCTCTACAATGTAATCTAAAAATCCATGTTCAAAAACAAATTCAGATGTTTGAAATCCATCTGGTAAATCGCGTCCGATTGTTTCTCTAACAACTCTGGGGCCTGCAAAGGCAATTAGTGCATCTGGTTCTGCAATATTGATATCACCTAACATGGCAAAAGATGCTGTAACACCCCCAGTTGTTGGATCTGTCAAGAAAGAAATATAGGGTAATCCTGCTTCCGCCAGTTGACCCAGTTTTCCAGAAACTTTTGCCATTTGCATTAAAGAAAGTCCAGCTTCCATCATTCTTGCGCCACCTGATTTAGAAATAATCATAAATGGACACTTCTTTTTAATGGAAGCATCAATTGCACGTGCAATTTTCTCTCCCATAACAGACCCCATAGACCCACCAATAAAAGAGAAGTCCATAGCGGCGATAATTAAATCTTCACCATCTACTTTTCCATGAGCTGTTTTGATAGAGTCTTTCAATCCTGTTTTTTCTTGAGATGCTTTTACTCGATCTGTGTATTTCTTTGTATCTTCAAATTTCAAAGGGTCACCTGAAACCAATTTAGGATTTAACTCTCTATATTTTCCTTCATCAAATAGGATATCGAAATATTCAGCAGAACCGATTCTCTCATGATGATTACAACGATTGCATACATAAAAGTTATTTTTCAAATCATCTGAAGCAAAAATAGTCTTGCAATTCGAGCATTTCTGCCATAAACCTTCTGGGGTTTCCTTTTTTTCTTTAGTCGAGGTAGTAATCCCCTCTTTATCTCTTTTAAACCAACTCATTTGATTGCTTTTAATTTCTTTTTTATTCAAATAAACTATTCACATTGTTCAAATCAGAAAACGATCTTTCCAAACGTTTAATAAATGTGATTTCTCCTTCCCTCAGCCATTTTCTAGGGTCGTAGTACTTCTTATTTGGAAGCTCAGTCCCTTCTGGATTACCAATTTGTGTCCTAAGGTATTCTATTTTGTTATAAATATAATCGCGGCTTCCCTCGGTAAAGGCAAATTGCAAATCAGTATCGATATTCATTTTTATAACCCCGTAACCGATTGCTTCTCTGATTTCTTCAAGTGTAGAGCCAGAGCCGCCATGAAAAACAAAATCTACAGGATTTGCATCAGTTGAATATTTTTCTTCAATGTATTTTTGAGAATTGTCCAGAATTTTAGGTGTTAGTAGCACGTTTCCAGGCTTATAAACACCATGAACGTTACCAAAAGATGCTGCAATAGTAAATTGTGGGCTTACCTTTAACAATTCTTTATAAGCATAAGCAACTTCTGAAGGTTGAGTATATAATTTGGAAGAATCAATATCAGTATTGTCAACTCCATCTTCTTCTCCTCCTGTAATTCCTAATTCAATTTCTAAAGTCATACCCATCTTGCTCATTCTTTCTAAGTATTTCTTACAAGTAGCTATGTTCTCTTCCAGAGGTTCTTCAGAAAGGTCAATCATGTGCGAAGAATACAATGATTTACCTGTTTCCTTGTAGAATTTCTCACTGGCATCCAGCAGTCCATCTATCCAGGGTAGTAGTTTTTTTGCTGCATGATCTGTATGAAGAATAACAGTTGCTCCATATAATTCTGCTAAATCATGTATATGTTTTGCACCCGAAACAGCTCCTGCTATGCTTGCTGAAAAGTCATCATTCGTCAAACCTTTACCAGCATAAAATTGAGCACCTCCGTTAGAGAATTGAATAATTACAGGTGAGTTCATCATGGATGCTGTCTCCATAACTGCATTGACGGTGCTGGTGCTCGTAACATTTACAGCGGGTAAAGCGAACCCTTTTGCTTTTGCATATCGAAAAATGCGCTGTACATCTTCTCCAGTTGCTACACCTGGTTTAATTCCGTGACTCATCGTTATTCAAATTTAATTTAAAAAGCAAAGATAGTTAATTAATGAAAAGTGAAGAATTTAAAATTGATATTTTGATGGACTCAAGGCGAGAAATTAAAAATTACTATTAATTTTACAAAAAAACTTCAACTAAATGAATTTACACGAATATCAAGGGAAATCAATTTTGAAAAGCTTTGGCGTTGCTATCCAAGAAGGGCGAGTCGTTGACAAAGCGGAGGATGCACTAGCTGCAGCAAAAGAATTATCAGCTGAAACAGGTACTGAATGGTATGTTGTTAAAGCTCAAATTCATGCAGGTGGTCGTGGTAAAGGAACTGTTGAAGAGACCGGTTCTCATGGTGTTGTCCTTGCTAAAGGCATTGATAAGTTAGAAGATACTGTAAGAGGTATATTAGGAGGTCATTTAACAACTGCTCAAACAAATGGAGTAGGGAAATTGGTGAATAAAGTGTTAATTGCACAAGATGTTTATTATCCTGGCGCTTCTGAGCCATCAGAGTTTTATATGTCTGTTTTATTAGACAGAGAAAAAGGAAGAAATACTATCGTCTATTCGACAGAAGGAGGAATGGATATTGAATCTGTTGCTGAGAATACACCCCATTTAATTTTTAAAGAGGAAATTAATCCTAAAGTTGGTATTCAAGGATTTCAAGCTAGAAAAATTGCTTTCAATTTAGGCCTTTCTGGACAAGCCATGAAGCAAATGTCAAAGTTTATTTTTTCATTATATGCAGCTTATGAAGGTTGTGATGCTTCCATGTTTGAGATTAATCCTGTGTTAAAAACTTCTGACGATAAAATTATTGCAGTTGATGCAAAAGTTACATTGGATGGAAACGCATTATATAGACATCCTGATTATGCTGCAATGCGTGACAAAACGGAAGAAGACCCAACAGAAGTTGAAGCTGATGAGGTTGGTTTGAACTTTGTGAAATTGGATGGAAACGTCGGCTGTATGGTTAATGGAGCTGGATTAGCAATGGCTACAATGGATATTATTAAATTATCTGGGGGAAATCCGGCAAATTTTTTAGATGTTGGAGGTACTGCAGATGCAGAAAGAGTTGAAAAAGCATTCAATATCATTTTAAAAGATAAAAATGTTAAAGCAATATTAATCAACATTTTTGGTGGAATCGTGCGTTGTGACCGTGTTGCACAAGGTGTTGTTGATGCTTATCAAAAATTTGGTACATTTCCAGTTCCATTAATTGTTCGTTTACAAGGAACGAACGCTAAGGAAGCAAAAGAATTAATCGAAGCATCTGGATTGGATGTAATTTCAGTAACATTGTTGCAGGAAGCTGCAGATAAAGTGAAAGAAGTATTGGCGTAAGGTCATTCTCAGAAATTAAAAATCCCGCCCTTCGTTATTTCGAAGAGCGGGATTTTTTGTTAAAGTAAATTATTCAAATTGATTACAAAACTTCGATTAATTCTATATTAAATATCAAAACACTATTTGGTGGTACGGAGCCACTTCCATTCGTTCCATACGCCAATGCTGAAGGAATTAATAGTTTACCGCTACCTCCAACTTTAAAATAAGGTATGCCTTCTGTCCAACCTTGAATGACTTGCTGTAAGTTGAAAATTATGCCTGTTTGTAAGCTTTCATCAAAAACACTCCCATCAGTATAGAAACCTTGATAAGCTACTCTTACATCGGAATTTACATTAGGACTTGCACCACTTCCAACAACATCCATAGTATAGTATAAACCTGTACCCGTTGCGGTAGCTGTTAAATTGTTGTCATTAATATACTGAACGATAATAGCTTCATCTGTTTCAGCTTGTTTTTCTATTTTTTTCTTTTTACAAGAAAACGAGATAACAATAATGAAAATGGCAAAAAAATATTTCATACAACTTGATTTTAAGCAAATATATGTAAAGATTTGGAAATTCAGAATTTCTCAATATCCAAATCTTGAATCTTGAAATTCTTACTAACTTTGCATTCTAAATTAATTAAATGGATTTTCTCTACCTTATTCTTGGGCTTGCTGTTTTAATTCTTGGTGGTGAGTTTTTAGTTCGTGGAGCAGTTGGATTCTCTAAAAAACTTAAAATATCATCATTGGTAATCGGTATGACAGTTGTTGCGTTTGGAACATCTGCACCAGAGTTATTGGTTAGTTTAAAGAGTGCGTTACACGGCAATCCCGGAATAGCAGTTGGAAATGTTATCGGCTCCAATATTGCTAATATTGCTTTAGTTTTGGGGGTGACTGTCATTATATTTCCAATAATTATTGATAGAAATACAAAGAGAATAGACTACCCAACGATGTTGTTTGCCACTTTATTGGTATCCGTTTTAGCTTTGGACGGCTGGTTTTCAATGATTGAAGGATTATTTATGTTTAGCCTTTTGTTTTTCTTCATCACATGGATGATAGGTAAGTCTAGAAAAAAAGGCATGTTAGAAGAAACAGAGAACAAAGAGATTGAAGAATACAAAGAAGAACCATTTTGGAAGTCAAGCATGTTTCTAGCGCTTGGGTTTGTTGGTCTTTATTTAGGTGCAGATTGGTTCGTTAAAGGGGCAGTAACTATTGCCAACGAGCTTCTCGCAACCAATCCAAATAAAGATGTAATTATTGGTGTAACCGTTGTAGCATTTGGGACTTCTGCGCCAGAGTTAGTTGCCTCGTGTGTTGCGGCTTTCAAAAAGGAAACAGACATTTCAATCGGCAACTTAATAGGTTCAAATATTTTCAACCTATTGGCGGTCATAGGATTAACTTCTATGGTAAAACCTATTGAGGTATCAGAATCTGTCATACACTTTGATCTGATTTGGATGGTAGCGATAACATTGCTTCTTCTATTAGTTTTGTATATTGGAAAAAGAATAGGAAGACTGAAAGGAGTGATTCTTTTCAGTTCCTACATTGCCTATATAACAGTCATCATTCTGAAAATTCAAGGAGTGTTTTAAACTTTTGCTGAAATTTTCTCCTTCAAATAGTATCCCGTATAGCTTTTCTCATCTTTAATACACTCTTCTGGTGTTCCCTTAAAAACAATTTCACCTCCTTTATTGCCACCTTCAGGTCCGATGTCAATGATCCAATCTGCATATTTTATCACATCTAAATTGTGCTCAACAACAATGATAGAATGGCCAGAATCAATCAATTCATCAAAAGCGATTAGAAGTTTGCGTACATCATGAAAGTGCAACCCTGTCGTTGGTTCGTCAAAAATAAACAGGGTAGAAGGACTAGCAGAACCTTTGGCAAGAAAGGAAGCTAATTTAATTCTTTGAGCTTCACCACCACTCAATGTATTTGATGGTTGTCCTAATTTAAGATAACCGAGTCCAACTTTTACCAATGGGGCAATTTTAGATGCAATTTTGGTTTCAAGCCGGTCGTTACTTTCTTTGAAGAATTTTAAAGCACTGGAAATATCCATTTGTAGCAGATCAGAAATAGACTTCCCTCGGTATTCTATTTCTAATGTTTCTACTTTATATCGAGCGCCTTTACATTGGTCACATAGCAAATGAACGTCTGCCATAAATTGCATTCCTACAGTTATTTCTCCTTCTCCTTCGCATACTTCACAGCGGCCACCGTCGACATTGAAACTAAAATATCCGGGCTTATATCCTCTGACTTTTGACAAAGGCAATCGCGAATAAAGATCACGAATATCATCAAATGCTTTTACATAGGTTATTGGATTGCTTCGTGATGATTTTCCAATTGGATTTTGATTGACGAATTCAACAGCTTTTACGTGTTTCATGTCTCCAGAAAACGTCTTAAATTCTCCCTGCTGATTTCCAAATATGCCCAATTCCCTTTTGACAGCTGGTAAAAGAATGTCTTTGACTAAAGTTGATTTGCCAGAGCCACTTACTCCGGTTACACATACTAAACTATGCAGCGGAAAATCAACTTCTACATTTTTGAGATTGTTTTGTCGAGCACCTTTGATGCTGAGTTTGTTTTTTGAAGTTCTTCTCCTGCTTGGTACTGGGATTTCTTCTTCCCCGATTAAGTATTTTGCCGTTAAACTGTCTTTTGCTTTGATGAGGTTCTTGTGATTCCCTTGGAAAACTATTTCTCCACCATATAACCCCGCCATTGGCCCTATGTCTAAAATTTCATCAGCAGCTTTCATCATATCCTCTTCATGTTCGACTACAATTACGGTATTACCAATATCTCGAAGTGATTTAAGTACGGTAATTAACTTATCCGTATCACGAGGATGTAAACCAATAGAAGGTTCATCCAAGATGTACATTGCACCAACAAGACTGCTTCCGATTGATGTTGCTAAGTGTATCCGTTGTGATTCTCCACCAGAAAGAGAGCTCGATGCTCGATTCAAAGTTAAATACCCTAATCCAACTTTTTGTAAGAATTGTAAACGATTTGTTATCTCTGGAAGAATTCGTTTTGTTATTTGTGTGTCATGTTTGTTTGCTTTTATACCATTAAAGAATGATAGAGCCTCATCAATGGGCATAAGGACAATATCCATAATTGAATGTTTCCCTATTTTGACATAAGAAGCATCTTTTCTAAGTCGAGTTCCATGACAATCATTGCAGCTGGTTTTACCTCGATACCGAGATAGCATCACACGGTACTGTATTTTATAAGATTTACTTTCTACAAACGTAAAAAAATCATTAATCCCCTTAATTCCTTTAGCTCCGTTCCAGAGCAAATTCAATTCTTCGTCAGTTAGTTCATTAATGGGACGGTGAATAGGAAAGTCAGTCGCTTTGTCGATGAATTTATCTTTGTAACGACTCATTTTCTCTCCTTTCCAAGGCATAACAGCACCTTCAAAAAGACTGAGATTCTTGTTTGGGATGACTAAATTTGGATCGATACCAATGACCATTCCGAAGCCTTCACATTTTTTACAAGCACCGTAAGGGTTATTGAATGTGAATAAATGTTCGTTGGGCTCTTGAAATTCCATGCCATCCAATTCAAAACGATTTGAAAAGGGTTTATTTTTTTTTGTTTCTGTGGAATGAATGATGCAATCTCCGTTTCCTTCTGCATAAGCCAGTGAAATTGAGTCACCATAACGAGAAATATTGTCATCGGTGGAAAAATCCACCGCAATTCTGTCAATTATAAGCAGAGATTTTGAAATGTTCTTAGGGATGTCTTTGATGACATCTTCTATATTAATGAACTCGCTATTTAAAAAGAGCCGAACGTAACCTTGTTTTTTTAGAATGTCCAGTTGTCTATCATTTCCATACTTTTCCCAGCCTTCAAGTGGTGCAAGGATAATTTGTTTTGAACCTTTTTTTTGTTTTCTTAAGAAATCAATAACATCAGAAACGTTGTTTTTTTTTACTTCTTTACCAGAAATAGGAGAGATGGTCTTGCCTATTCTAGAGAATAGTACTTTTAGGTAATCATAAATCTCTGTACTTGTGCCGACTGTTGATCTGGGATTGTTCGTCGTTACTTTTTGTTCTATTGCAATTGCAGGAGCTATTCCTTTGATATAGTCCGCTTCTGGTTTATTGAGTTTGCCTAAAAACTGACGTGCATAAGAAGAAAGACTTTCGATATATCTTCTTTGACCTTCAGCATAAAGTGTATCAAAAGCGAGGGAAGATTTCCCCGAACCTGAAAGACCTGTGATAACGGTAAATTTCCCATGCGGAATTTTAACATCAATATTTTTGAGGTTGTGCATTCTTGCACCTTTTATTTCAATGTATTTTTGCTTCAAAGATTAAAATTAACTGATTACAAAGAAAAAAGCGATACTTGCGCACCGCTTTGAATGTTTTCACAGCGGAATAATCCTTATTGTGAATTGCTTACAAACTGTTACAAATGTAATTGTTTTTTTGGACTAAGTTCTCTTTTTATTATTAAATTTAAGCGATAAAGAATTTTTGTGACAACACTCACCACAACCACAATAACATATTAAGTAATGAATAAGAGAATTTTAGGATTAGATTTAGGGACGACTTCTATTGGTTGGGCCATGGTGAATGAAGCTGAAAATGATACTGAGAAATCAGAAATTATTAAAGCTGGAGTACGATTGGTTCCATTAACAAGTGATGAAAGCACCGATTTCTCAAAAGGAAAAGCTATAACTATAAACGCAGACAGAACTCTAAAAAGAGGTGCAAGAAGAAATCTACAACGTTATAAATTACGTAGAAAAGAACTCTTGAAAATTTTAAAAGAGAATTCCATAATTGACGAAAATAGTGTTTTAATTGAAGAGGGGAAACAAACAACTCATACCCTTTGGGAGTTAAGGTCAAAAGCTGTTACCGAAAAAGTTAGTTTGACTGATTTTGCACGAATTTTATTATCAATTAATAAAAAGCGAGGGTATAAAAGTAATCGAAAAGCAAAAGATGAAGGAGACGGACAAGCAATTGACGGAATGGATGTTGCTAAACTATTGTCAAGTGATCGAATGACACCGGGTCAATATGTTTTAGGTTTATTAAATCAAAATAAAAAGCATTTACCTGATTTTTATCGATCAGATTTAAAAGCTGAATTTAGCAGGATTTGGGAGTTTCAGAGAAAATTTCATCCTGATATACTTACTGATAAATTGAGAATAAAATTGGCTGATAAAAATAAAGCTGCTACTTGGGCAATATGTGAAGAGCCGTTTCAAATTGTTGGAGAAAAAAGAACAACGAAAGGAAAGGAACTAAAAAAAGAAAATTACCAATGGAGAGTAGATGCTTTATCTACAAAGTTGACTTTAGAGCGCTTAGCAATTGTTTTACAGGAAATTAATGTTAACATTAGTAATTCAAGTGGTTATTTAGGTGCTATTAGTGATAGGTCTAAAGAGTTATTCTTTCAAAACTTAACAATAGGCCAGTTTTTGTTTACTCAATTACAAGGGAATAAACACGCTCGATTGAAAAATCAAGTTTTTTATCGCCAAGATTATATTGATGAGTTTGAAAAAATATGGAATGAACAGGTTAAGCATCACTCAGTTTTAACCAATGAATTGAAGAAAGAAATACGAGACGTAATTATTTTTTATCAACGTAGATTAAAATCTCAAAAAGGTTTAATAAGCATTTGTGAATTAGAAAAAAGGGAAATAGAATTAACCGGAAAAGATGGGAAAATAATTATTGATTCTTATGGGAAACCTAAGAAAAGAATCGTAGGGCCTAGAGTTATTCCAAAATCATCACCGATTTTTCAGGAGTTTAAAATATGGAGTATTTTAAATAATTTAGAATTTAAAAATGTTATTACTAAGGAAAAGTGGACTATTCAAAATTGTGATGAAGAATTAGAAATTAGAAATAATCTTTTTCTTGAATTAAATAGAAAAGGGAAGTTATCAAGCATCCAAATATTAAAGATTGTTTTTGATAAAGATTCTAAGAATTGGGAACTGAATTACAAAGATGGTCTTGAAGGAAATATCACCAACCAGGTTTTATTCAAAGCCTACCAATCAATTATTGATCTTTCAGGGCATGAAGGGGTTGATGCATTTGATATTGAAGCGACAGCTAAGATTTTTGAAACGATAGGTGTAGATAAAGAAATTTTATTCTTTGATTCGGAATTAAAAGGAGAAGAGTATGAAAAGCAAGCATCTTTTCAATTATGGCATCTTCTATATTCGTATGAAGGTGATGATTCTGTTTCAGGAAATGAAAAACTTCTTTTTCATCTAAAAGAAAAATTTGGCTTTACAAGAGAATATGGCAACGTTTTAGTGAATGTTGTTTTTAAAGATGATTACGGTAGCTTAAGTACACGCGCTATTCGTAAAATATTGCCTTATTTGAAAGAAGGGAACGACTATTCTCAATCATGTAGTTTAGCAGGCTATAATCATTCCCATTCTATCACAAAGGAAGAAAATGAAAAAAGAGAATTAAAAGAGGTTCTAGATTTATTACCTAAAAATAGTTTACGTAATCCAGTTGTTGAAAAAATATTGAATCAGTTGGTTAATGTTGTAAATGCATTAATTAATGAATATGGACGACCAGATGAAATAAGAATTGAATTAGCTCGAGAATTAAAAAAGAGTGCAAAAGAAAGAGCTGAGACTACTAAATATATAAATTCTGCAAATAAACAACACGATAATATAAGAAGCATTTTAAAAGATTTACATCCATTTAATACTGGAGTAAGAATTACAAAAAATGATATTATTAAATATAAATTGTACGAGGAATTGGAGTCAAATGGATATAAAACGATTTACACCAATACATATGTACCTTTTAATAAGTTGTTTTCTAAAGAATTTGATGTTGAACACATTATTCCAAAAGCATTATTGTTTGATGATTCTTTTTCTAATAAAACTTTATCTGTACGTGATTTTAACAGATGGAAAAGCAATAAAACTGGAATAGATGCAATTGAAGAAAAGTATGGAAAAGAAACGGAAGATTATAATCGTTACTTGAATGTTGTTGAAAAATTAGAAAAAGAAAAAAAGATCAGCAAAACAAAGTATAAAAAACTTTTAATGAATGTTGAAAAAATTCCAGATAATTTTATTGAAAGAGATTTAAGAAATACACAATATATTTCTAAAAAAGCGAGAACAATGTTAATGGAAGTCTGTAGAAAAGTTGTTCCAGTAACCGGTTCTGTTACCAGTAAGTTGCGTGAAGATTGGCAATTGATAAATGTTTTACAAGAATTAAATTGGGACAAATATGCTGAATTAGACCTTGTGAAATATGAGAAATCAAAAGATGATCGTCAAATTCCTAAAATAGTTGATTGGACAAAAAGAGATGACCATAGACATCACGCCATGGACGCGATTACAATTGCCTTTACTTCCCATAATCACATTCAATATTTAAATAATTTAAATACAATTGTTCGTATTCAAAATTATGATGAATTGCCTCATGATAAAAGTGACTTGTATGGTATAAAAGAAAAGGTAATTGAAGTTTATGAAGATAAAAAAGGAAACACAAAAAAACGATTTAAAGCTCCTATTCCGATAGGTGAATTTAGAACTGAAGCCAAAAAACATCTTGAAAATATCTTGATTTCTTTTAAAGCAAAAAATAAAGTAGTTACTCGAAATAATAATAAAACAAAAAAAGATAAAGGTTTTAATGAAAAAATAGAGTTAACTCCAAGAGGTCAGTTGCATAAAGAAACAATATATGGTAAGAGTAAAAGATGTTTGAGTAAACCTAGTAAAATAAGCAAAAGACTTACTTTAGAACAAATTGAACTTATTGTAGATCCAAAGATAAAGGAAGTTGTGCTCAAACACATACAGCAATATGAAAATAAACCGGATGTTGCTTTTGATACCAAATTATTAAAAAAACAGCCAATCATTTTTAATGATAAACCATTGACTGAAGTATTTTGCTTTGAAGAAATATACACTATTCGTAAGGAGATAACCCCAGACCTTAAGGTTGATAAAGTGATTGATGAAGCGGTAAAAAAAGTTCTTATTAATCGATTGAAAGAGTTTGGAGGTGATGCAAAAAAAGCATTTGTTAATCTTGAAGAGAAACCAATCTGGTTAAATAAAAAGAAAGGAATACAAATAAAAAGAGTAACTATTACTGGTGTTAGTAATGCAGAACCTCTTCATTATAAAAAAGATCATTTTGGTAAGGAAATACTGAATAATAATGGTGAGAAAATTCCTGCTGATTATGTAAGTACAGGTAATAACCACCATGTATCAATATACCGTGACGAAAATGGGAAATTACAAGAAAAAGTGGTTTCGTTTTATGAAGCAGTGACTGCCGCATCAAATAATCACCCAATAATTGATAAAAGTTTTAATAGCCATTTGGGGTGGGAGTTTTTATTTACAATGAAACAAAATGAAATGTTTGTCTTTCCAAATGAAAAAACTGATTTTAACCCCCAGAGTATTGACCTGTTAGATGAAGAAAATTATTCTAAAATAAGTCCTAATTTATTTAGAGTTCAGAAAATTTCAACAAAGAATTATTTTTTCAGACATCATTTAGAAACAACAGTAGAAAATAAAAAAGAATTAAAAAACATCACTTATAAATCTCAATTAGGTTTAAATTCTATTCATGATATTGTTAAAGTCCGTATCAATCATCTTGGAAAAATAGTTCATACTGGTGAATATTAAATATCAATAATTTTATCTTAAAAAGAATGACACAAGAATTTATCTTTTTGTGTCATTTTTTTGATTTTATATTTCTTCAATAGCAATATGTTGACATTAACTCTATCACTTTAATTGTTAAAATAAAAGTAAGAAACTTTTGACTCATTTTTACCGTAAAAATTCATTACACCAATATTCACTGTAATGATAAAACGAACTTTACACTTCGGTAATCCGGCATACTTGTCGTTAAAAAATGATCAAATACTTGTGCGTTACCCTGAAGAACCAGAACAACCTAAATTATCACAACGATTAAAAGAACCAACTGAAAGCTACACGAAAACTATTGCGATAGAAGATGTGGCTGTAATTGTTTTAGAAAGTAAACACATCACTATTACCACCTCTTTAGTAGAACGTTTGATGGCAAATAATGTGGCCTTAATCACCTGTGACGATCGACACATGCCTGTGGGTTTATTTCAGCCTTTAGAAGGACATTCGGAACAAAGCGAGCGATTTCGTTTGCAATTGAACGCTTCTGAACCATTAAAAAAGAACCTTTGGCAACAAACGGTTCAGTCTAAAATTATGAACCAAGCTCTGCACTTAAAAGAAAGGGGTGTTGTTTCTGCGAATAATATGATGTATTGGTCAAAAGAAGTGAAGTCTGGCGATGCAAAAAACCATGAAGCACAAGCAGCAGCCTATTATTGGAAAAACCTATTTGATATTGAAGGATTTACAAGACATCGGGCTGGTTTTCCTCCTAACAACTTATTGAATTATGGGTACGCAATCTTACGGGCAATTACTGCAAGAGCATTAATTAGTTCAGGACTATTCCCAACTTTCGGCATTCATCACAGAAATAAATACAATGCTTATTGTTTAGCCGATGACATCATGGAACCTTATCGGCCTTATGTAGATGTAGTTGTTTCACATTTAATGGATACGGAAGACGATTTATCCGTACTGACGATTGATTTAAAAAAGGAATTACTTCAAATACCTGCTTTAGACGTGATTATTGATGGAAAAAAAAGTCCACTTTTAGTTGCGATGAGTAGAACGACCAATTCTTTGTATGAATGTTATGCGGGATTAAGTCGAAAGATAATTTATCCTGTTTATGAATAATTCAGATAGACATTCACGTTTAAATCAATACAGAAGTATGTGGGTTTTAGTATTTTTTGATTTGCCAACGGAAACGAAGAAAGATAGGCGAGAAGCACAACAGTTTAGAAAAAAATTAATCAAAGATGGTTTTAATATGTTTCAGTTTTCCATTTATTTGCGTCATTGTCCAAGCAGAGAAAATGCGAATGTTCATATACTTCGCGTAAAAAGAAATTTACCTGAATATGGAAAAGTAGGTATTTTACACATTACCGATAAGCAATTCAGTATGATGGAACTGTTCTTTGGAATGAGACAAGTAGAAACAGAAAAACCAAGTCAGCAGTTAGAATTGTTCTGAAAAATAGTTTGTTTTTTTTATTCTATTTTAATCTGTAAAAAGCAATAGACCAACACGTTAAGTGTTGGTCTATTGCGAATTATCAGTAAAGATAAAAGTTTGTAAGCAATTCACAACCGCTTTTGTATTGCTTTCCTCCAGAACATTATTGCGAATTATCAGTAAAGATAAAAGTTTGTAAGCAATTCACAACTGCTCGCTTCTTTCCATTTTATAGAGCCGTATTGCGAATTATCAGTAAAGATAAAAGTTTGTAAGCAATTCACAACACTTTATCAAACTTATTACGAACCCTATTTATTGCGAATTATCAGTAAAGATAAAAGTTTGTAAGCAATTCACAACACTACCTTTGAAGTATTCAATTTCAGGACTATTGCGAATTATCAGTAAAGATAAAAGTTTGTAAGCAATTCACAACACAGCAAACAACTCTTTGTAATAATAGTTAATTGCGAATTATCAGTAAAGATAAAAGTTTGTAAGCAATTCACAACCAGTTGACAGACTCCCCTATTTTAAACTTGATTGCGAATTATCAGTAAAGATAAAAGTTTGTAAGCAATTCACAACTATCGGAGGTATTGTAAAAAATGCGGGCAAATTGCGAATTATCAGTAAAGATAAAAGTTTGTAAGCAATTCACAACTTATAAATACACTTCATCACTATTCTTTGAATTGCGAATTATCAGTAAAGATAAAAGTTTGTAAGCAATTCACAACCCGCTACCTTTGCAATCTTCGCAACCGTTTATTGCGAATTATCAGTAAAGATAAAAGTTTGTAAGCAATTCACAACAAAAAGGGTATTGCATCAGCAAAGCCAAAGATTGCGAATTATCAGTAAAGATAAAAGTTTGTAAGCAATTCACAACTTATAAGCAAACCTTTCAGCGTTTCTAAATTGCGAATTATCAGTAAAGATAAAAGTTTGTAAGCAATTCACAACCAATGCTAGTAACATCTATCACTATTCTTTATTGCGAATTATCAGTAAAGATAAAAGTTTGTAAGCAATTCACAACGCAAACTCACTTATTTCTTCTGTTACCCTTATTGCGAATTATCAGTAAAGATAAAAGTTTGTAAGCAATTCACAACAGCATTAGGTGGATTCACTCATATAAATGGATTGCGAATTATCAGTAAAGATAAAAGTTTGTAAGCAATTCACAACCTTTACGCCTCCAGCTTTCTCTACGGATTTATTGCGAATTATCAGTAAAGATAAAAGTTTGTAAGCAATTCACAACAGGAGCGTGGGCAAAAAAACAATAAAATTAATTGCGAATTATCAGTAAAGATAAAAGTTTGTAAGCAATTCACAACAATAATGAACCTTACCTTGTTGGTCTCCTAATTGCGAATTATCAGTAAAGATAAAAGTTTGTAAGCAATTCACAACGATTATGTCATTAACAGCAACTGGCGCACTATTGCGAATTATCAGTAAAGATAAAAGTTTGTAAGCAATTCACAACGGAAATGGTTGGTTAAGGAGACTTGATAAAATTGCGAATTATCAGTAAAGATAAAAGTTTGTAAGCAATTCACAACGCTACTGGAAGATTAAGAGCGTATGATTTAATTGCGAATTATCAGTAAAGATAAAAGTTTGTAAGCAATTCACAACATCTCTTGGTCGTTTATTGAATTTGAATGTATTGCGAATTATCAGTAAAGATAAAAGTTTGTAAGCAATTCACAACAAGGGGATTGACGTGAATATCATACCATTGATTGCGAATTATCAGTAAAGATAAAAGTTTGTAAGCAATTCACAACTCTTTTACAAAATCATTTACACTTAAGCCAATTGCGAATTATCAGTAAAGATAAAAGTTTGTAAGCAATTCACAACTGATGTCGAGTTCTTCCATTATGCTGCTTCATTGCGAATTATCAGTAAAGATAAAAGTTTGTAAGCAATTCACAACTTGACGGAGAACTTAACAGGTTTCAATTGAATTGCGAATTATCAGTAAAGATAAAAGTTTGTAAGCAATTCACAACAGTCGTAAGGGACTGGAGGTTTTCTATTCCATTGCGAATTATCAGTAAAGATAAAAGTTTGTAATTAATGCCCTTTATTAGGCTTGTATTTTGGTTTTTTCTTCGTCCATTTGTTCTTTTTTCTACCAAAACCACCATTGCTATTTTTCTTACCTTCACCCCAGCGAAAGACAATTCCTGCTGAGTGTTGCAAGTAATTGGTGTGCGTCACCCAGAAACCTGGGTAAACACCTATTTTGGCATTGGAATGTAGTTGAATTCCTAAAGACCTAACTATCCAAATGTTTAATCCAAACCCAAGGTTAACCGTTGGGACATGTGGTGACACATTTGCACTGTTTCTATATGTGTAACCAACACCAAAAGTAAAATAAGGATCTATCCAACGAGCTCTTGGAGCATATTTCTGATAGAAGCTGTACTTTCCGTTAAGGTCGAACGAAAAGAAGGTGCTCCCTCTATTGGTAGAATCATTGACTAATTTATCTGGAAGATATTGGGAGTAGGTTGCAACGGCTTCAGCACTCCAACCGTAACGAAAATAACGATCCAAGGTAATCCTAGTTGGAAATACCATGTAATTCCAATTTGCTACATCAAAAATACCTTCAAACTGCCTTCCATCATCATCAATGGCGCTCCAGCTTACTCCAACCATCCACTTATACGGTTTGTATATTTTGATTGTTTTATAAGGCTGAGCGTAAGAATGGCTGATAAAAAACGCAAAAGTTAGAAGAAATAGTGCTTTTTTCATATTATGAATACAAGTTGTTCAAATATAAGTGAATAAATAAGAATTTGAAAATAAATAAACTTAATGGAACCATAAAAATAGAATTATTGTTTATCTCGAACCAAAAATAGAACTCCCAACTCTCACCATGGTACTGCCTTCTTCAATGGCAATTTGGTAATCACCACTCATCCCCATTGAGATGTGTTTGAACTGTTCATTAAACTTAAAATAATGACTCTTCATTACATTGAAATAGTTCTCCAATGCTTGAAATTCTTCTCGAATTTGTTCTTTATTCTGAGTAAAAGTTGCCATTCCCATGACGCCAGCAATGGAGATGTTTTGTAATTCTACGAATTCATTAGACTCTAATAACTCTTTGGCTTCTTCAAAAGAAAAACCAAATTTAGTTTCTTCCTGTCCAATGTGAAATTGAAGCAAGCAATGAATTGTTCTGTCGTTTTTCTTTGCTTGTTTGTTGATTTCTTTTAAAAGTTTCAAACTATCAACAGCATGAATTAGAGCGACAAAAGGAGCGATGTACTTTACTTTATTGGTCTGCACATGCCCAATCATATGCCATTCAATATTTTTTGGCAAGGCCTCCTGTTTTTCGACTAATTCTTGAATTTTATTTTCCCCAAAAATCCGTTGACCTAATTCATAGGCAACTATAATATCTTCATTGGGCTTTGTTTTAGAAACGGCAACCAAAGTAACGCCAGAGGGTATATTTGCTCTTACAAGCTTTAAATTCTCCTTTATCATTCGTTCAAATTATAAATGGTCAATCCACTTCTCAATTTTGGTTCTACCCAAGTTGATTTTGGAGGCATTATCATTCCATTGTCTGCGACTTTTTTAATTTCCTCAATCCGAATAGGGTAAAGCACAAATCCAACTTTATAACCTTTGCCATGCATTTTATCTTCAAACTCCTCTATCGGATAATCTCCACTCATGAAATCAATGTTGTCGTCTTTCTTTAAGTCATTTATACCCAAGATGGGTTTCAAAACGTATTGAGTGAGAATTTCAGAATCTAAAGAACGCACAGGGTGATTTTTATCGATGATTTTGTCTTTGCACGTTAAACGGTACCACGAACAATCGATACACATTGTAAACTCATTGTGTCTATTGGGTTTTTCTGAGTTTGAAAGTGTTTCTACTTTGAAATTTTCGTTGAGTAAATTTAAAAAAGCTTCTTTACTATGGTCGTTCAATGACTTTACAAGTCGATTGAACTCTAATATATGCAGTCTATTTTCATTGATGAAAAAACCAAGGAAATTTTCTTCATTCGGATAGCGCTGAAGTCCTGATTCAATTCTTTTTCTTTTCAATCCAGCAGATGAAGCTACACGATGATGTCCATCCGCAATGTAAACAGAATCTAGCTTTTCGAAAGATACTTTAATTGTCGTTTCTTCTTCTTTAGAAAGAATCCACAATTCGTGCTTTATTTTGTCAATAGTTGAAAATTCGTATTCAGGTCTCTCCAAGACTTTATGATCGAGAATTGCATCAATGGAATGGTCTTTATCTGAATAGGAGAGGAGAACTGGTTCCGCGTTGTATCCAACAACATCGAGGTAATTCGTAAACATTTCTTCACGATTTGTGATTGTCGATTCGTGTACTTTTATTTTACCGTTGTTGTATTCTTCAACACTTGCTCCAGCAATTATACCGAGGTATTCATGTGTTCCTTTTGTTTGTCGATAAAGATATATTCTAGACTCTTTTTCTTGACTAAAAATTCCTTGCTCTTTGAATCTTTCGTATGCTTCATGAATTAATTGAAAACGCTCTTGAGAATTTGGTTTTGTTTCAATCGGACCAAACTCGGGATTAATTATATGCAAGAATGAAAATGGATTCGCTTGAAGAATTGCTTCCAATACATTCCTTTTATAAGAATAGTAAGGTAAAGCGGCAACCAAATGCACTTTATCTCTAGTAGGACGAATCGCCTTAAAAGAACTTATTTTTGTCATAGAAAAAACTCAAATTAATGAGTGCCAAATTTAGCAATAATTGTTTCAGCTAATTCAGTTCCGATTCGATCTTGTGCTTCTCCCGTAGCTGCACCAACATGTGGAGTGCAAGCAATGCTTGGGTGATTCAATAAATCCTTTCGAGGATTGGGTTCATTTTCATAAACATCAAGTGCGCAAGCGGCTACTTTTCCAGTATTCAGAGCGACAAGCAATGCATCCTCATCAATCACACCACCTCTGGCAGCATTGACTATACGAACGCTATCTTTCATCGCATCAAATTCTTTTGAACCAATGACAGCAGAACCGTCATTTTGTTTTGGAACATGCAAAGAAATATAGTCGGCATCTTTAATACCGTCTAGAACTGATTTTAAGGGAATGATTTCAATGCTTGCAGAAGCATTGTTTCCTAACTCAATTTCAATATTTGTTGTTCCCGCGAAAAGATCAACTGCCGTCACATTCATTCCTACACCGATCGCATATTTGGCTAAACTTTGCCCAATTCTACCAAAACCGATAATGGTGATGTTCTTTCCTCTTAATTCAACGCCTTTTCCGTATTTTTTCTTCAATGATTTGAAATCACCATTCTCCATATTCTTATATGAATCATTCAGAGAACGTGAAATAGCAAAAAGATGTCCCATTACCAACTCCGCAACTGATTGTGAAGAGGCTCCCGGTGTATTGATAACAATTCTACCGATGTCTCTGGCATATTGAACATCAATGTTATCCATTCCAACACCACCACGACCGATTAATTTTAAGCCCGGGCAAGAGTCTATCAATTCTTTTCTAGCCGTTGTTGCACTTCTAACAAATAGAATCTCGATATTTTCTCTGTTGATGTAGTCAACTAAGTTTTCTTGTTCAACTTTATCCGTAATTACTGTGTAACCGGCATTTGTAAGTGCTTCAATACCTGAGGCAGATACGCCATCGTTTGCTAATACTTTCATTTCTATTTTTTAGGATTGAGAAAATAAGCAAAAGGGAATAAACTATCTATCCCGCTTTACACTTTCTCTAATTTCTATTTTTTAATTCTTTCATAATGTCTGTAAGAACTTTCACACTGTCTATCGTCAGGGCATTATACATAGAAGCGCGATAACCACCTACAGAACGGTGTCCTTTTAGTCCAACAATTCCCGCATCATTCCATAAAGTGTCAAAGCTTTCTTTATGTGCATCATCATTTAGTAAAAAAGTAACATTCATTAAAGAACGATCTTCACCTTGAACGGCTGCTTTAAAAAGAGGATTATTGTCAATTTCATTGTACAATAAGTTCGCTTTTGCCTGATTTCGTTCAGCTGCCGCATCAACTCCTCCGTTTGCAATCAGATTTCGTAAGTTTAGCATAGAAGTGTAAATTGAAAACACAGGAGGTGTATTTAACATAGAGCCTTTATCAGCATGATTTTTTAGGTTTAAATACTTAGGCATAAATGGAGAAGTAGATTTACCTAGAACGTCATTTTTCACAATGAAAAGAGTCGCTCCAGCAGGGCCTAAATTTTTTTGTGCTCCTGCGTAGATAATATCGTATTTTGATACATCAATTTTTTGAGAAAAAATATCAGATGACATATCACACACTAAAGGTGCATTTGTCTGAATGGTTTCCCTGAATTGTGTTCCAAAGATGGTATTGTTAGACGTGTAATGAACAAAGTCAAGGTCAGAAGGTATTGTATAATTCTTTGGTATGTAGTTAAAGTTTTGGTCTTCAGAAGAAGCAAAAACGTTTACGTCAAATCCAACAGCTTTTGCTTCGTTGATAGCCCCTTTTGCCCAAGTTCCTGTATTGATGTAACCTGCTTTTTTTGAATTGCGCATCATGTTTAATGCGGCAATTGTAAAAGCCAAGGATGCACCTCCTTGCAAAAAGAGAACGGTATAACCAGAAGGAACGTTTAGTGCCTTTTTTACAAGGTCCTGTGCTTCTTCCATTATTTGAACAAAGTCTGGGCTCCTATGAGAAATTTCAAGAAGAGAAAGACCATTGATGTCTACAACAGCATCTGCTGCTTGTTTAAAGACTGTCTGAGGCAAGATACAGGGACCTGCGCCGAAATTGTGTTTCATTGTTGAAGAATTTAATAAAGAACTATCAAAAAAAAGTCTCGGTAAAACCGAGACATTTATACATCAATCCTCTTTTTTGGAGGCGGTTTTTTTCGTTGTTGTTTTTTTTGCGGCGGGTTTTTTAACAGCTGCTTTTTTTGTGTCTGTCTTTTTAACAGTTGTTTTTTTTGCTGGAGCTTTCTTTTCTACTTCTTTTGCTTTTGGTGCAGCTTTTTTCTTCGCTTTTGGCTTTGTAGCTATTGCAGCTACAGCACTTCGTTTTCTCGAAACACCGTAAGAACCCATCGATCTTTTACCTTTCTTCGTCTTTTTATCCCCTTTACCCATAATGTTTACTTCTTTAGATTGTTTATGCGTTACAAATATATTATTCTTTTTGGAATTATTAAGAATCCGTTAAGCGTCTTCTTATCTCTTTTTCAACTTTTTCTCCATCTCTAATGATTTTTGTACACCATTCAACTTTTAACTTAACCTGTTCGTCATGTGGCAGTTTCCAGTCGAGTTGAGAGTGCCCTAATTTAGTGCGAAGTATGTTTAAGGCAACCGCTGCAGACACACTGATGTTAAAGCTTTCGGTAAAACCATACATAGGAATTTTGACTAATTCATCAGCCATTTCCTCAACTTCCTTGGAAATCCCTGTTTTTTCAGTGCCAAAAATGACCGCGATTGGCTGATTTATTTCTATATCGTTTATATCTACATCGGTATGTGGGGTAGTAGCAACTATTTTATATCCCTTCTTTTTTAAACTTTGTAAGCATTCGATGGAAGGATTTTCTCCCTTATCATAAGTGTGTAAATCAACCCAATTTCCCGCGCCAAGAGCAATATCTCTCATCGGTTCATGTATTTTTTGCCCTTTCTCTATGGTATGCAAATTCTGAATACCAAAGCAATCACATGTTCTTAAGACAGCAGAAGAGTTATGTTCTTTGGAAATGCTCTCCATTACAACTGTGAGGTAGTTTGTTCTATCCGCTGCTATTTGATCGTATTTTTCTTGTTTACTTTCAGTAACAATGTTGTAAAATTCTGCTAAAACTTTTTCGTCTGTTGTCATATATGTTAAAATTAGGCATAAAAAAAGGGAACCTTTCGATTCCCTTAATTTTTTTGATGGTTATCTTAGTTAACCTTCTTAGCTAAATCAGAACCAGCTTTGAAACGTACAACGTTTTTAGCTGCGATTTGAATTTCTTTACCTGTTTGTGGGTTACGACCAACTCTAGCAGCACGATTAGATACTGAAAAAGATCCGAATCCTACTAGAGAAATTCTACCACCTTTTTTCAATGCTCCACCTGTTGCATCAATAAATCCGTCCAATGCTCTCTTAGCATCTGCTTTTGACAATCCAGCGCTAGATGCCATTGCATCAATTAATTCTGCTTTGTTCATAGTTTGTTTAATTTTAGTTTATTAAAATAATTAATTCCCTACAAATATATCCGAAATTCCATGCTGTGCAAGTGTTTTGGCAAAAAAAGTGCCTATTTTGTGGAAAAACACCCTGTTTTGTTGATAAGTCGGCCTTAAAAGCCCATTTTTAAAGGCGTTTTCGACTAATACTTGAATTTCATCGGTGAATAAGTAGGACTTTATTCAGTACTTATGGACAAGCTTTTAATAGAATTCCCTGCTAAAAAGTCTTTGAAGTGCATTTTTCGTTTTCCTTCTGGTTGAATTTCTTTGACCAATAAATATGTATCAGAACACGGAAAAAGGATACCTTCATCTGAAACTGATAATTGTTGATTATTTATTGAACTGATATTCGTCTTTTCTGTGGAAAAGAGTTTATACGTTTTCTGCTCGTTTTTGTCCTTATTATATAAGGTGCACCAAGAAGCAGGATAAGGAGAGAGTCCGCGGCAGAAATTATGCACTGTTTGCGCGTCTTTGGAGAAGTTAATCTCACAGTCAGGCTTAAATATTTTTGGAGCAGCTTTTAATTCCGTATTCATTAATTCTGTTTGATCAATTGGGGATAGGTCGTCTGCTGTAATTTTCTTTATCGTGGAATAGACAACTTTTGCACCCAGGTGCATTAATCGATCGTGCAATTCGCCAGCATTTTCGTTTTCGCCTATATCGACTTTCTCTTGCTCGATTATCATTCCAGTGTCAATTTCTTTCTCAATAAAGAAAGTACTTACACCTGTGGTTGTTTCTCCATTGATGACCGCCCAATTGATAGGAGCGGCACCTCGGTAATTCGGCAAGAGAGAAGCATGCAGATTGATGGTTCCTTTTGGAGGCATTGTCCAAACAATTTCCGGTAACATCCTAAAAGCAACCACTACAAACAAATCGGCTTTGAGTTCTTGGAGTTCTGCTGTAAACTCGTGGTCCTTTAAGTTAGTAGGTTGCAGAATTGGTAGTCCTTGCTCTTCAGCGTACATTTTTACATCGCTTTTATTGACTTTCTGTCCTCGACCTGATTTTCTATCGGGAGCAGTGACTACGGCACGAATGGTAATGCCTTCATCTACTAGTTTTTTGAGAATCGTAGTAGCGAAAACTGGTGTTCCCATGAAAATAATGTTCACTTTCCCCAAAATTTGTATCTCTTTAAAGTTTTAATTCGACTCGTATCCTTAAAATAATTAATGAACTGCACTCATTTTTTTTATAAATCTCTAACTCTTTTTACTAAATATTGTCCATAGCCTGTTTTTAAAAGTGGTTGTGCCAATTCAATGACTTTTTCGGCAGAAATAAAGCCTTGTTCAAAAGCTATTTCTTCTAAACACGCTACTTTTAAACCTTGTCGTTTTTCTATAGTTTGAATGAAACTACTTGCTTCAAGTAAAGAATCATGCGTTCCAGTATCTAGCCAAGCAAATCCACGCCCCAACAATTCAACCATTAGTTCTTTTCTATGCAAAAATTCTTCGTTTACTGTGGTGATTTCCAATTCACCTCTGTGAGAAGGTTGAATCTTTTTTGCAACATTAATCGCTTCATTTGGGTAGAAGTAGAGACCAACTACTGCATAATTTGATTTTGGTTGTGTTGGTTTCTCTTCAATTGAAATTACATTTCCAGTTTCATCAAACTCTGCAACACCATAACGTTCAGGGTCATTTACGTAGTATCCAAAAACAGTTGCTTTTCTTTTCTCTTCAACATTTTTTCGTGCTGTTTTAAGTAGTTGAGTTAGACCTTGCCCATAAAATATATTATCGCCCAATACCAAACAAACATCATCCTTACCGATGAATTCTTCTCCAATAATAAATGCCTGAGCTAATCCGTCGGGACTAGGTTGTTCTTTATAAGAAAGAGAAATTCCAAAATTGCTTCCATCTCCTAATAATTTTTTGAAATTCGGAAGGTCTTCAGGAGTAGAAATAATTAAAATATCTCTTATTCCGGCCAGCATTAGAACCGATATAGGGTAATAGATCATCGGTTTGTCATAGATAGGTAGCAATTGTTTAGAAACTCCTTTTGTGATAGGGTGTAAACGAGTACCTGAACCTCCAGCTAATACAATTCCTTTCATATTTATACGTATTGTTTTTTATAATAATTTTGATAGTCTCCTGAAGTAACATTTTTCAACCACACTTCATTATTTAAATACCAATCTATTGATATTGATAAACCTTCTTCAAAAGTAACGGTTGGTTTCCAGCCTAATTCTTTATTTATCTTAGAAGCATCAATTGCATATCTTAAATCATGTCCAGGTCTATCTTTTACATGAGTAATTAATTTTTGAGCAGTTCCTTGTGGTCTGTTTAATTTCAAATCCATTTGATCACACAATAATTGAACAAGGTCAATATTTTTCCATTCATTAAATCCACCAATATTGTACGTTTCAGTAGTTGTACCTTCATGAAAAGCTAAATCAATCGCAATTGCATGGTCAATTACATATAACCAATCTCTTGTGTAGTTGCCATCACCATAAACGGGTAGTGGCTTATCGGTCAATATATTGTTGATAAAAAGGGGTATTAATTTTTCAGGAAATTGATTTTGTCCGTAGTTGTTGGAACAATTGCTGATAACATACGGTAAACCGTAAGTTTCGCCATAAGCTCTAACAAAGTGATCAGAACTTGCTTTGGAAGCAGAGTATGGGGAGTTAGGGTCGTATGACGTTGTTTCTTTAAACAGACCTGTTTCTCCCAGAGAACCGTACACTTCATCTGTACTCACATGGTAAAATAATTTATTCGACCAATCACCTTTCCATAATTCTTTCAAGGCATTTAACAAAACCATCGTCCCTAGAATATTCGTCTTCGCAAATGCCAAAGGGTCTGTGATAGATCGATCAACATGAGATTCTGCTGCTAAATGAATTACTTTTTCAAATTTATGTTGTTTGAAGATTTTATTGATGAAGTTTTCATTTGTGATATCACCTTTGATAAAGGTATAATTTGAATTATTTTCAACGTCTGTTAGATTCTCGAGATTACCGGCATAGGTTAATGCGTCTAAATTATAAATGTGATATTCAGGATATTTTTCAACAAAACGTCTTACGACGTGTGAACCTATAAACCCTGCTCCTCCTGTGATTAGTATATTCATGTTTTACATTTTAAAGAAAAATGAGTTCATCAAAATTGTCTTAATTTTCATTCGTTTCTAATAGTTTTATTGCGTACAAGTTTAAAATCAGTCTTCGAACATTTAAATATATAATAATCTATCAACATTAGTATTGTTTTTAACTCTTATTTGAAATGGAAATTTTCTGTATGAGTGAAAATCGGAGTTTATTCAGTTAAATAATGATTCTTATTCAAATAATTTATAATCTGTTCAATTGATTCATCGAGTGTCATTGTTTCACTTTTTATATGAATCTCAGGATTTTGAGGAATTTCATACGGTGATGAAATTCCCGTAAAACTCGAAATTTTTCCCTTCCTTGCTTTTTGATATAAACCTTTGGGATCTCTTGATTCACACGTTTTTATAGGGGCATCGATGAAAATTTCAATAAATTCGTTCTTTTCTAGCGAGTCTCGTACTCGTTGACGATCTTTTTTAAAGGGTGAAATAAAAGTTGTTAATACAATGATTCCTGCGTCTACAAACAATTTTGAGACTTCGCCAATACGTCTTATGTTTTCTGTGCGATCCTCATTTGAAAAAGAAAGTCCTTTATTTAAACCCAAACGAATATTGTCCCCATCCAAAAGGTAGGTGTGCTTGTTTAGCTTGTTTAATTTTAACTCAACTTCATTGGCAACTGTTGATTTACCAGAAGCGCTTAATCCAGTAAACCAGAGAACACATGGTTTTTGATTTTTTATTGCAGCACGCTCTTTTTTAGCAACTTGAGAGCTGTGCCAAATGATATTTTCTTTTTTTTTATTCAAAATTTGTTTCTCAAGATTAAATTTTCTTTGTTTCCCATTCGGGAAAATTGGCGCGGATGAATTGATTCAGTGCTTTTTCAGAATCGGTATATTCTTTTGATCCTATTTTGTTCACATCCGATTCTCTTCTGCTAACTCCTAATATCATTCCCGCTCCAATTGTATTGTTTGTAATTCTGTCAATCACAATGAATGAACCGGTCATTGGATGAGTTTGAAACGGATCTGCAACAATAGGTTGAGAAAGCAGCATTTTACAAGATGCAATGTCATTCACATCTAAAGAGTGAGTCTGTTGTCTCTCGTTGGTGTTAACATCTATTTTGTAATTGATATGCTCAAAAGATCCAGTAACCAAAGAGGTACCACTTTTAATATCATAGATTTGGTTTAACTCCATTGTTTGCTGGTTCATCCAAACCAACATTACTTTTAATGAATTGGAAACTCGAGGTACACTTTTTGAATGTACAATCATATCTCCACGAGAGATATCTACCTCATCTTCTGTTGTCATCGTTATGGCCATACATGCAGATGCTTCCTGACACGATACCTGAAAATTCGTTTCTTTAATGTCCCCAGCATTGATAATACTCTTCACTTTTGTCGTTTTCCCGGATGGCAACACCGTAATTTCATCTCCTACTGAAACCACTCCGGAAACAATAGTACCACAAAAACCTCTAAAATTGGGATTTGGTCTGTTCACATATTGAACCGGAAATCTAAAATCTTCTTCTTTTTGTTCTTTGGAAATATCCATGATATCCAAAAGACTGAGTAGGGTCTTACCTTTGAACCAAGGAGTCTTTACACTTTTATCTACTATATTGTCTCCATTCAGTGCTGAAACAGGTATATAATAGGTATTTTTAATTCCTAATTCGGTAGCTAATTCGCTATAATCTTTAGAAATTTCATCGAAAATTTCTTCGTCGAAATCAACGAGGTCCATTTTATTTACGGCAACGACAACATGTTCAATTCCTAAAAGACTCACAATAAAACTGTGTCTTCTGGTCTGTGTGAGTATTCCTTTTTTTACATCAATCAAGATAATTGCCACATCTGCTGTGGAAGCACCTGTAACCATGTTTCGTGTATATTGCTCATGCCCAGGAGTATCAGCAATAATAAATTTACGGTTTTCTGTAGCAAAGAATCGATGGGCTACATCAATAGTAATTCCTTGTTCTCTTTCGCTTTGGAGTCCATCCACTAATAATGCCATGTCCAATTTTTCTCCTGTTGTACCATAGACTTTACTCTCTGCTTCAATCGCAACCAATTGATCATTAAAAACCATTTTAGAATCATACAACATTCGTCCAATGAGTGTACTTTTACCATCATCTACCGAACCGCATGTCAGGAAGCGAAGCATGTCTTTATCTTCATGCTCTTTGAGGTAATCCTCAATATTTTTTGCTATTTTCTTATTTTGCGTTTTCAATTTAAAAATAACCTTCTATTTTCTTTTTTTCCATTGCGCCAATTGAATCTTTATCAATCAGTCGACCTTCTCTTTCAGAATTTGTAGAAAGAAGTATTTCTTTGATTATTTCAGGTAAGGTTGTTGCAGATGAATTGACGGCTCCAGTTAACGGATAACAACCCAATGTTCTAAATCGAACCATTTCTTTCTTTGCTGTTTTTCTCAAATCTTCAGGCACTCTGTTATCATCTACTAAAATCTTCATTCCTTCATATTCTACCACTTCTCTTTCTTTTGCAAAATAAAGAGAAGGTATTGTAATGTTTTCTGAATAGATGTATTGCCAAACGTCTAATTCTGTCCAATTAGAAATAGGAAAAACACGCACGCTCTCTCCTTTTTGAATGGCTGTGTTGTAAATATTCCATAATTCAGGTCGCTGATTTTTTGGATCCCACCTATGATTTTTATCGCGGAAAGAGAAAATTCGTTCTTTTGATCGTGATTTTTCCTCATCTCTTCTAGCACCACCAATAATGGCATCGTAACCGCCATTGTTAAGTGCTTGTTTCAACCCTTCTGTTTTCATAACGTCGGTATGCACTTTAGAACCATGTTCAAAAGGGGATATATTCATGTCTATTCCTTTTTGATTGGAATGCACAACCAAATCAAATCCCAAATCGATTGCACGTTGGTCTCTAAATCGTATCATTTCTTTGAACTTCCATTTGGTATCCACATGTAACATTGGAAATGGTGGTTTGGATGGAGCAAAGGCCTTAATGGCCAGATGTAACATGACCGCGGAATCTTTTCCTACCGAGTACATCATGACCGGATTGCTAAATTCTGCTGCTACTTCACGCAGAATATGAATTGACTCTGCTTCGAGCTGTTGGAGATGGGTTAAACGTTCTTGTGTAAACATTTTAATTTTTACTGTTTCTGCAGAATTTCTTTCAGATTATCAATAACGCCAATATAAATAGAATCCACGTCATTTTTTTTAGCCAAGTACCAAGATGCCCAGTCGATTATATGTATAAGGTATAATGCTTTGATCAATTGTGAACTTCCTTTTGCATTTAATGTTTTGATTGATTTCGTTTTTGTTCCAATGGTTTCTCTAGAAAAAACTAATCGTTTTTTATTTTGAATATGCCAGTCATTCGTGTCTAAAAAAAGCACAGCATACCGATCTGATCCTCCGTACCAGCCAACCATTTCGTTATGGTTCATTTCAGGAATGGCGTGATGATTACATAATATTTTACTGTTCTCATTGAATTGTTGACGTGCACGGATGGCAACGGCTTCGTCTTTTGCTTCACAATAGATGATGAGCTCTTTTTTATCTACAAAACTGGCAACTTCTTTTGCTTGTATATGAATTTCTTCATTGTTATGAATCAATAACTCTGCTGCAAGTCCAAATTCAGTCAATTTTTTCTTATTAATTATATTTAACTCAGCAAAAATGTGTGTTAATTGTACAATTGAATAGGCTAATTGCGTTCTCGGAGGTTTACCTCCAGGAACTATAATATATTCATAATTTCGTTGTTTACAAAAAGCTTCTAATTTACCTCCCGAGCAAACCGCAATTATGGAAGCACCTTTATTATGTGCTTCATCAGTAGAAGATATGGTTTCTTCTGTATTTCCCGAATTTGACGAAGAAATAATTAAAGTTTTACTGTTTACAAAATTAGGAAGTGTATAATCCTGGCAAAAAGTAATGGGAATGTTTATTTCACTCGCAATCCACGAAGCAACTAATTTCCCTCCTATACCTGAACCTCCCATTCCACATATAACGACATTTGAAAAAACAGGATACGTTTTCTTTAATTTGTTTTTTGAGGCAATGTTAAGTGCGTCAGAAATATTATCTGGGAAGGAACTTATTAATTCCTTCATGTATTTGTTGTTTTCCTCTACTGTACTCATTTCAGTAATTTATGTATCAATTGAATATCGCTTCAACACCGTCAGTCACAATCTTATTTTGCGTTGGCTGTTATTAAAAGTTTAACAAGCATACGTTTCTAGTTCATTTTTGTTACGTAACTTCTAGGTACATTTACAACAAAGCAAGAACCCAGGCTTTTAATTTCAACTACAACTCTAAAATAAGTTGAATTTTGCTATAGATTTGCTACTAAAACAGAAAAAGGGTCTTTATTTACCCGAACCAATTCTCCTTTTTGAATAATCACACGTTTATATCTCCTTCTTTCTCCAGTTAAAAAAACGCAGGTATATGAAAGATAATGACCCTAAGGTGATAAAATACACATATTCCACTGTCCAAATCCAATAAATGTCAAGAACGTACACTTTTATCAGTAAAAAAGCGACAATGATATAAACAAAGACGGCAAGGAGTTCAATGTAAAAGTTGACTCGTGTGTTTCCTGTGCCATTTATTGCTTGAAAATATACACTTCCGACAGAATAGATTATCACGGAACCAGAAACAAAACGAAGAATTGCGACGCTGTCAGTCATAAATTCTTCGTTCGGATTTACGAGGCTTATCATTTGTTCTGGATAGAAAAAAGCCCCGTGAAAGAATAAAAATAGGAAGACAATGGATAGGAGTTGCACTCGAAAAATAATCGTTTTGATCGAACCATAGTCTTTTTTACCTACGTAATGACTAATATATGTTTTTGTCGTAGCTCCAAAGCCCCAAACAGGTACAAAAGCTAGAAAGTAAAGAGAGCGTATGTTTTGAGAAACGGTTAATTCATACGTGCCAATTTGCTCTATCCACGTGAAAAATACAGTCCATGTTGTTAAGGCAACAAGACCTTGCAGCATAATTGGAGAACTTATTTTAAAAAGATTGAGTAAACTTTTCTTGCTAATTGACAATTGAACAAGAATTAGATGTCTTCTTTGTTCTGATGAATAATAGAATGCTGTGCAAAGAAACAAAGCACCGATAGCATCTGCAATTGTTGAGGCAACAGCTGCCCCTTGAATGCCCATAGCATTAAATCCTAGATTACCGTTAATTAAAACATAATCCAGTAGAATGTTGGATAAAGCAATAAACAATGCGCTTATCATGACAAAATTCGTTTTTCCAACAGCCATAAAATATGCATTGATGGAAATAGAAATGAAGGCAAAAAATAATCCATAACCTCTTATGCCGAGGTAGTCAATTTGTCCTTGCGCTACATCTGCGTTCAATGAGTATGATTTGAGCATGTCTGGAATAGCCCAAGTGATGAAAGCGAAAAGAACAATCGAAATCAGTAAATTATTGAATAAAACTGAACCGAAAATTTGTGATAGCATGGATTCTTTTTCCTGCCCTATTCTTCGTGCCATGAGTATCTGCGCTCCATCGCTCATTCCAACCAAAGTCATGAATAATGTGATGTATATTAAACCTCCGTTTCCAACAGCGTCAAAAGCTATGGTGTCGTATCTACTCAAAAAAGAAGAATCGGTAATTAGTACAACAGATTGTATAAATGTAGATGCCATAAGTGGCACTGCCATTTTTAATATCGAGCGATAACTGATGTCTAACATGGGTTCTTAATTCTGGGTGCGTAAAAATAGCAATTTTAAAGAGCTTGGCTCGTTCGCTTTGTGCTTTTTAGATAAGTAGTTCTAGCTTTCTAATTCTAATAGTATGCTAAAATTGCTATTTTTGCTTTCTAAATGAATTTTATGAATTGCACCATCCATTTTTACTTATTAAACGAACATTTTTCAATGGAATATGCTGAAACGAATTATAATGGAGAAGAATCAGACTTGAATCGCAAGTATGAATGGGAAGATGAGTTGTTGATTAACAATGTACACGATGTCATTGAGCAGAAGAAGGCTTCCTACATGCTTCGAGGAAGTTTTTCAGATGATAAAGATTTCGAGTATAGTGTTGAAAATATGAGATTGTTCAGTGTTCTTACAGATGATGCTCCAGTTGAAATTGGTTGCTCAGAGTCAATTTTGAGTTCTTGCGAAATATCAAAAGATGAGGACAGTTTTAACGTGAAAATATTCATTAAAGACTTTGAACCAATGTCTAACCCAGTACCGGGAATTTTTATTGCAGCTCAAGAATTTCCAAAAGAGTTAATTTCAGAATGACCTGGCAAAAAAGAAAAGAATTAATAAAAGAAACTTTTTTGGAATTTTTTCAAGAGAAGCCGTTGTTACATGGGGCAGCCTTGGCTTACTATGCAATGTTAGCGCTTGTTCCAATTCTTTACCTTACTGTCACTTATGTGGGGCGTTTTATTGGTGAGGATGAAGTGATTGATGCTATCGGCTCATTACTTAATGAAAATGTAGGATTAGAAGATTCAAGTGGTATTCTTGACTTTCTAACAGAAATGGATTTCTCTAATGGCAGCACGATGATGGAAATCTTTGGTATTCTGACTTTAATGTTTTCATGTACGGTTATTTTTAATTCGTTAAAGGGCAGTATAAATGAATTTTACAATATCAAAAAAAGTAAAATAGCCCGAAAGAAAAAGATTGTTCGTTCTCTTTTTTCTAGGCTAATATCACTTGCTTTCATTATTGGACTAACTCTTTTTTTTATTCTCCTGTACTTTGCAGAACCTTTGTTTTTATCTATAGCACATAAATTGTTTGATAGTTTTGAAGTACTTCATGATGTAGCTTCTAGATTGATTCGTTATGGTGTTCCAATTTTGACAAATATGCTCATATTTAGTTTTATTTTTAAATTCTTACATGATGGAAAAGTAGAATGGCGTAATGCAATTAGAGGAGGTTTGTTAACTAGTGTTCTACTGTATTTTGGTCAATTAATTATCAAATATTATTTGACAAATTTTTTCTTTGGTGCAAGCGGAGGGGTCGCAGGTGCAATGCTTATTATCCTTGTTTGGGTCTATTATTCATCTCAAATTATCTTCTTTGGAGCTAAATACATAGTCGTTCTATCTCGAATGAGAAATTGCGAAATCGTGTTTCGTGATTAATTTTTAATCAAAAGTTGTGTATTTGATAAGTTTTGATTAATTTTCCACCAAATAATGATTAAAATTTAAGAATGGAAGTAGGAGGAAATCTAAAATTATTAAGAAATAGAAAGAAACTTTCTCAAGAGGAGGTCGCAAAAGAGCTTGGTTTGACAAGAAGTTCATATTCAGGGTATGAGAATGGAGTAGCACAACCAAACATAGAAAGTTTAGTGATTTTTAGTGATTTTTATAAAGTATCCATTGATGATTTAGTTCGTAAAGATTTTGGAAAATTTAAAGATATCGATTGGGAGAAAATCGATAAAGGAGTTTATTCTGATGTGAAAGGTGCAAAGCTAAGGGTATTGACAACAATGGTCAATGAACAAAACGAAGAGTTAATTGAGTTAGTTCCTATTAAAGCAAGTGCCGGTTATACGGCTGGATATGCCGACCCTGATTACTTGAAGGTTTTACCTACATTTCACTTACCTTTTCTTTCTCGCGATAGAAAATACAGAACCTTTCCTATTAAGGGTGATTCAATGCCTCCAGTAGTGAACGGTTCTTTCGTTGTTGGAGAATTCGTTCAAAATTGGATGTCTATACGAAGTGGGACGCCATGCGTAGTCGTAACAAAAGATGATGGCATTGTTTTTAAAGTGGTTCACAATCTACTAGATTCTACACAGTCTTTTCAACTTTGTTCAACGAACTCATTTTACGATCCATATCTGGTTCATGCGAATGATATCATTGAAATGTGGAAGTTTGTCAACTATATTTCGCCAGAATTACCGGAAATAAAACTCGATGATAAAGGCTTGTCAAAATCACTTCAGAATTTACAGAAAGAAGTGCATGATTTAAAAGATATGCTTAAGAATTAGAGAATAAATGGCCGCTTTCTATAATTTTCTCTTCCAGTAGAAGAATTCTTAGTGAATTTTCAATCAATTCAATGGAGACATTCAGTTGTTTAGCTAATTCATCTTTCTTTGCAGGTAGATTCTTAGGAATCATAAGTAGTAGTTCTTCTAAGCTTAATTCAGAATGAGTTTCTGCGAGACAAACATCACATTTCCCACACTTTTCTGCGCTTGAGTCAAAATAACGACTAATTGCAACAGAACGGCAGTCAGATTTAGTAATAAAATCCAGCATCGCTTCTAATTTTTCTTCTTCTGTCTTCTTTCTGAATAGATAAATTTCATTTTTTATAGATATATGACTCTCAGGAAAGCGTTCTGTTAAAAAAGTGATTTTGGGGAAATTCGACTGAAATGTAATGTCAATAACACCATATTGTTCCAAATGCTTCAATTGTTTTGTTAATTCGAGTCTGCTTACTTTTAAACGTTTTGCTATTTCGCTTTCGTTAATATTTATGAATCGATCAAAGATACCGGGATAGCTCCTCGTTAAAGCTAATATTAACCCATGTATAGACGCGTGTTCAACTTGGAATTTATACAAAGCTGAATTTCCAATGGCTATTTTAAGCCGAGTCGAGTGAAAGCTATTTTCTGAAAAGGTCAACGTTTCATTTAACTGTAGCAGTTTTAATGCATAAAATGTTTCAGAGATCGGAAGGGAAAATGACTCATGAAACTTCTGTATGTCAAAATCATAGGACTCTCCAAGACCTCCGCCAATAGCGACTTTTAAAAAGTTGCAAATACTGTTATAGATAATTTTAACTCGATCAATAGACGGATATTTCATCTTGAGCTGCTCTTGCATTAGCTTTAGGTCTTTTTCCTCCCAAAAAGAAATAGCTACAGCTTCTTTTTCATCTCTACCGCCTCTGCCAGCTTCTTGATAGTAGCTTTCTAAATTCGGAGGAACTTCAAAATGCAAGACGTAACGAACATCACTTTTATCAATTCCCATACCGAAAGCATTTGTGGCAACCATGACCTTGATATTTCCAGCCATCCAATTTTCAAGCATATACTTTCTGTCCTCTGGTTTAAGTCCTCCATGGTAAAAACCGGCATTCACTTTAAGTGAACGCAGCTGTGTTACAACAAATTTTACGCTTCTTCTTGTTTGGCAATAGATGATGCCGGTTTCAGAAGAATTGTCTTGGCAATGATCTATTATCTTTTGTAACTTATTCTCAGAGTGAACAACTTGATACGAAATATTTTTTCTTTCCAGATCACCAATAAATAATTTTGGATTTTTTAGTTCTAGTTGTCGAACAATGTCTTCTTGAACTCTTTTGGTTGCAGATGCAGTTAAAGCAATCATAGGAGATTCTGGATGTATTTCTCTTAACTCGGCAATTTCTCTATATGCAGGACGAAAATCATGTCCCCATTCAGAAATACAATGCGCTTCGTCAATAACGATCAGTCCAACGTTCATAGCTTTAAAACGCTCCTTAAACAATTCACTTTTCAATCGTTCGGGAGAAGTGTATAGGAACTTCATTTCACCAAACCTAGCATTGTCCAGAGTAATGTCGATTTCTCTGTAACTCATCAAGCTGGTGAGTAAACCAGCTTTAATACCTCTTGATTGTAAATTATTAACTTGATCTTCCATCAAAGCAATCAAAGGTGATACAACAATTGTGATGCCTTCAAGAGCGATTCCAGGCACTTGAAAGCAGATTGACTTACCTCCACCTGTTGGCAAAATAGCAAGTGAATCGTGGCCGTAAATAACACTGTCAACAATTTCTTCTTGCATAGGGCGAAAGTTAGGATATCCCCAATATTGTTCTAGTATTTCTTTTGATTTCTCCAATTCTCAATCTGAATTACGAAAGTAAGTAAAATACTTAGTGAAGACTAATCGCAAGAAATGCTTTCGAGATACGTCTAATCCTTTGATATGCGCGATTAATTGCGTACATTTGCACTCAAGAAAACAGTTATGGTTAACAATACAATTTCTATTAAAGTCAATAAAATCAGTCAATCTAGAATAAGTGAAATTGATTGGGATAATCTTCCTTTTGGGAGAGAATTCTCGGATCACATGTTAGAGATGAATTATGCAGATGGAAAATGGCAAGAACCAGAAATTAAACCATTTGCGGACTTACAAATGCATCCAGCTACTTCAGCAATTCATTACGGTCAATCTATTTTTGAAGGAATGAAGGCTAGTAGAGCAGAAGATGGTAGCATCTTTTTGTTTAGACCAGATATGAATGCTAGACGATTCGCTGAGTCTTGTGAAAGAATGTGTATGCCAATTGTTCCAGAGAATGTCTTTGTTGATCTGGTTAAAAAAATAGTAGAGATTGATTCGGAATGGGTTCCTAAAATGGAAGGCTATTCGCTTTACATTCGACCATTTTTATTTGCAACTGATGAATTTATAGGTATTAAGCCATCAGATACATATAAGTTCTTAATTTTTACATGCCCAGTGGGTGTTTATTACTCTAGTCCAGTGAGTGTAAAAATTGAAGAATTTTTTACAAGAGCATCAAAAGGTGGGGTTGGTAAAGCTAAGACAGCTGGTAATTATGCAGCGTCATTATATCCTGCCAAAAAAGGAAAAGAAGAAGGCTTTGATCAACTTATTTGGACAGATGGAATTGAGCATAAATACATCGAGGAATCTGGAACAATGAATGTTGTTTTTGAAATAGATGGTAGGTTAATTACACCCGCTGAAGATTCAGATACTATTCTTTGTGGAATCACTAAACGATCAGTCGTTGAAGTGGCAAAGAGTTTGAGTATTCCTATCGAAGAAAGAAAGATAACAGTGGAGGAAGTAGTGACTGCGCTAAAAGAGGGAAGAGTTACGGATGCTTTTGGGGCTGGAACTGCCGCAACCATTGCACCCATTTCGAAAATTGGATTTAGAGGAGAATTATACGATATTGCACTCGAACCAAGAACTTCTTCATCTAGAATTAGAAACTATTTGAATGATTTAAAATCGGGCAAAATGGAAGATTCATTCAATTGGTTGGTGAAGATTTAACTAAAAGTTCTAGCATAAAAAAAATCATTAAATTTCTTTGATTTATTACTTTTGGTTACTAATAATTCAATTATATTTGTTGTACTATTTAAAATGATTCTAAATAATGAAATTAGTAATAGCCGACAGCAATGATTTAGTGAGAGTAGGGATGAGATCCATTCTATCCGTTAATAAGGATGTTGAAATTGTTGGTGAAGCAAAATCTAAAGACGAATTATTCGAGATGTTACAAAACTTCGAGACGAATGTAGTCATGATTGACTACACCTCAGAAGGATTCAACATTGATGTCTTGGCAAAAGTTAAAAATGATTTCCCAAAGGTTTATTTACTTGCAATTACTCCGCTTCAATCAGCTCAAGTTCTGGTTGATGCGCTTAAACAAGGAGTTACAAGTTATGTCAAGAAAGATTGTTCTATTCCCGAAATTATTGATGCCGTGACGGAGACTTCTAAAGGGACTAAGTTTTTCTGTGGTAAGATTGTGGAAACTATTCAAGAGGCCAACCTTAACATTGAAGAAATCAATTTTGATGCGTTTACATGTGATGCAATTCTTATATCTAAACGAGAAAGTGAGATAATCGTCCATATATCCGAGGGTCTTACGAATGTTCAAATTGCAGAGAAATTATTTTTGAGTAATCATACCGTCAATTCTCACAGAAAAAATATCATGGCAAAATTAGGAGTTAAAAACACAGCAGGTATCGTTATGTATGCTGTGAAGTCCAATTTAGTCACTCCAAACAAGTTTTTGTTTACTGCATCTAATTAAAATCAAATTTATTTTCTTATTTTGAACCAAACTCAACTGAGGTTGTACAGGATAAAAATTAAGAAAACATGCGTATTGCAATAATTATATTGTCAACATTTTTTAGTGGGTCAATTCTTGCTCAAAATCAAGAGCCTATTGAAGAGTCTATCAAAGAATCTGAGATAAATGTTGAGTCAATAACAATCAGTAAGGATAAGAAAAAAACGATTAGAAGTAGAAAAGCAAAGACCTTAGACGCTAAGCAAAACTATTCTACATCTTCGAGTGAATCGCAGAAATTCAAATCATATAAAGCAGCATCTTCAATACAAAGAACTCAAAGAAGCCCAAGCTCTGCACAACAATCTAGAATGGATGAAGCGGTTAATTCCTTAGGCTTACTGGCTCCAAATTCTTTTGAATATCATTACTTTAAATATACTGCTGGAAATTATAATTTATCACTTGTGTCTCATTTAAATGAGGCTGAAAAACTACGACCGGACAATGTGGATGTGCTCATACACAAAACGGCTTATAATATTATTCTAGGAAAAAAAAATGAATCTATAGCTTATGCTAATCGTGTTTATGCCTCAGGAAGATTGTCAAAGAGTGTCGTTGATTATGCGGAAGACATTCTTCTTTCGGTTCCTCAAAATGGCACGCTGATAACGCATGGATTTGATGATTTTTATGGAGCATTTTACTCGCAAGGAGTCAATAATGTTCGTCCGGATGTTCAAATAATATCACTAGAATTATTGCAAAGCGAGGAATATAGGAATAGACTAAAAAAGAAAGGTTATGTGATTCCAAGTAATAAAATTGTTGATGTAGAGTTCTTTAAAAAGTTGTGTAGTGATAATTCTACAAAGAACATTTCAGTTTCTGTTACGACCCCAAAGGAATATCTCCGGACCATTTCTAAAAATTTATTCTTGACTGGACTGGTGATGATATATTCGAATACACCAAAAGAAAATTTTGTGGAGAATGAAAAATTGTGGAACACTACACTAAAGAAAAAATTGATATCAAACGCAAGTAATCAAAAGGCAAAGCAATTGAGTGCAAATTATTTACCGATGCTTTTTATTCTAAGAAAAGGATATAATTCTACATCGAATAAATTGAAAGTGAAAGAAATCGACTTGGTGATGGATAAGATTAGTGTTCAATCAAACAAATACAATCAAGTACAAAAATTGAAGAGTAGCTATTAATGCGATTAATAAAACCGCAATATAAATCAATGACTGACGAGTCGCTAATGATTTCTATCTCCAAAGGGGAAAAGAAGGCATTTGACGAGATATACGTTCGCTACTCTAGCCCTTTATTGGGTTATTTCATGAGGATGTTATGGCGTGATAGAGAGAAAGCAGAGGATTTTGTACATGACATTTTTGCGAAAATTATAAGAAAGCCTGAATTGTTCGATCCTTCAAGAAAATTTAAAACTTGGTTGTATTCTGTTGCTAATAACATGTGCAAGAATGAATACAAAAAACAAGAAGTAAGAAAAAATACTTCGACAGGCTTAGATGGACACTATGCCTTATCAGATAGTAATTCGAATGTAATGGCTGAAGTGCAAGACGCACAATTTAGAGAAGAATTTGAAGAATCGTTGGAAGCGTTAGATGCTAAACACAAAGAGACTTTTAGGTTGAGGCATATAGAAGGTTTGTCGATCAAAGAGATTGCAGAGGTGCTAGAGTTAAGTGATGGTACTGTTAAATCAAGGTTGTTTTATGCGACCAAGTATTTAGCAAAAAGTTTAAAAGAATTTAATCCCGTTTTAAATAGATAAAGATGGAAAAGGACATAGTAGATATTGTTACAGAAAAAGAGTTTATTCAATTGACACCAGTTGAAAAAGCTGATTTGCAAGAATTTTGTAGAACAGAAGAGGAGTTTTATCAATTAAAAAATGTATTGACAAAGGTGGGGGCAATGACTTTTGAAACACCTTCGCCTAAAAAAGAAACGAAAAGAGATCTAGATACATTATTTGCTCAGACATATCCTAAAGTAGGTCCCGTTTGGCATAATTCGATGTTTGCGACCATAATCCCAAAAGAAAAGCCATTTTATAAACAACCTTTACTTCACGTTGCGGCGGTTGCATTGCTATTGTTGTTGGCAGTTCCTATGTTTTCAAGCAATGTCACGGATAAGTCTATTAAAATAGCCAAGAATGAAAATTCAAAAGAGGATTTAGCAGAAACGAAAGAGTCCAACCACGAAGAGTTTGAACAATTGAAAACAGACGGTTTAGTTGTTGATGCAGATCAATTAAATCAATCTTTGGCTGAAGAGACAAAACTTGACGATGCGCTTCCTTCTGATGACTTTTTAGCTTCTCGAGCCACCGGTACTGCTCGTTCAATAATTTCTATGGATAACAACCAATTTTCTACTGGTCTATCTGGTACTTCGACATCATCGGCCGCAACTGGAAATGTTGCAGATAGTTTTTTCGAACACCCAGACGGTGTTTTTGATGAGGAAGCAGTACCAAGCGCTTCTATGGATGACAATACTAATCACCTTACTTTTGCCATTTCAGCTTCAGAAACGGATGATTTAATGGATTTGCTAACAGTTACTTTTTAAGTCGGACAAGAATGATTACCGATTTTTCTGATGCTTTGATTTCCAGTTTCTCTTGACAAAAAACGGACTGATTTGTCGTTATTTGCTGATTTTTCACAGATACATTTCCTTCTGCAACAAAAAGGAAATCACCAGTTAAAATAGTATGCGATTGATCAGATGTTAAATGAATAACTGGGACTTCAGCAATGCAACCTTTAGTCATTACATTAAAATCTTTAACCTTTCCGATGCTTTTAGTACGCCAATCACCCAAAAAAGTATCTTGCTCATATTGTTTAAGCTTCACAGAATGCTGTCCGGCATGAATGAGTTCTATTTCTCCATCTAAAATGGTTAGGATGCGATTAACTTTAGGTAATGGTGTAAAAGTTGATTCCTCAATTTCTACAGTAGCTATACTAATACGCAAGTCGTAATCTCCCTTTTTGAATTCAGAACCCACTGGAAGAATGAGCAATTCTGAAGTCGTTCCGCCAGACCAGCGAGTCGTTTTCCATGAAGAAGGTAGGATGATATTATTCGGTTTTACAGATTTATTCATTTCAAACATTTAAACACAAGAAGTTTACTTTTCATAACTCACCGATTACCAAGTTCTCCCATTACTTTCTGAAAATTAAGAACAATTTTTTCTCGATTTTTTAAATCAGCGATTGCTTTATAATCTCCATTCACTATTGTTCCCAATTGACTTGTAGTATCAGTAGTATAAACAATGGCAGAACTTAATTTATCATTAGAGCTTGTTGCTAACAATGGAGTATTTCCATCAATAATTGATGCGTTTAGTTTTTCTCCTACTTTAAAATACTGTTTCTCAAAATTATTCATGGCTTTTCGACCTGCTGTGGTTACCATTTCAATAGCGTATTTACCTGAATTCCCTTCGGTAGGCGAGTTGAAAATATTTCGTTTATGCGAAATTAAGCGTTGTCCATAATCTAGTAATCTTAATTCTTCCATCGGATTGAGACCTATATTAGAATCTGTACCAATGCTCCATCTACCTCCTGAATTTTGAAAATCCGCAAGAGGGAAGAGGCCATCACCTAAATTGCCTTCTGTGGTTGGACAGAGAACAACATTCGCTTTACTTTTTGCAATTCCTTGAGTTTCTTGCTTTGTTAAATGCGTTGCATGCACCAAATGATAACGCTCGGATAAATCAACATTATCCAATAACCATTCCACCGGTCTTTTACCAAGAAAAGCAACAGAATCTTCGATTTCCTTTAGCTGTTCAGATATATGTATATGAAAGGGGATGTCTTGTGGTCCATTTTTTGCAATCTCCACTATATCAATTGGGTCAACTCCTCGCATTGAGTGAATGCCAATGGCCATATTTGCTCCTTCGTAATTAGAGCATGCTTTTTCACTTGCTTCAAGTAATTTGAAATAGGTATCGATAGTTGGGGAGATAAATCTTCTTTGTCCTTTGGTTGCTTCTTTTCCAAATCCTCCTTTTTGATAGAAAATGGGCACCAACGTAACGTTAATACCAGCATTTTTAGCTGCAGAAATTATTCGAGATCCCATTTCTGAAAGATTTCCATATTGTTGACCTTTCTTATCGTGATGTACATAATGAAATTCTGCAACATTCGTATATCCATGTTTCACCATTTCAGAATATAGCATGGTCGCTATTGCTTCCATCTGATCAGGTGAAACTTTTAGTGCTAAATCATACATCGCTTTTCTCCATGACCAAAAGTCATCGGACGTGTGACTTACATCATGAACTTCGGCTAAACCAGCCATGGCATATTGAAATGCATGTGAATGCGCATTCTGAAAACCAGGCAATGCAAAACCATTGATTTCTATTGCAGAAGTAGTCGAATTATTGTTTTGAATGCTAGTGATTATTCCATTTTCATTGATTGAAACAAGCACATTGTCTTGCCAGCCGTTATTTTGTAAAAGTTTCTTGAAAACGTATTTTTTCATTTGTATCTATTTTTTAATCACGGATGCTTGTATAAATGGCACATCTGTGTTCCCTTTTTTATAGTTGTAAATGTTCAATTAGCGCCTTAAATGTTTTTTTTAGAACAATTCTCACATTATTAGCTCTTTCATTATTGAACTCCATTTCTGAATCATTCATATAAAGAATCTTGTTCATCTCTAACTGTAACGCATGGATGTTATTTTCAGGTTTGCCAAAATAACGAGTGATGTGTCCCCCTTTAAAAGGAGTATTATGGTTTACTTTAAATTCTCCAGTACTAAGGTTTTTCATAGCAGTATTAATTAGCTCCATATTAGCGGTTTGCCTATCGTTGTTTCCAAGAATCATATCTGGAAAAAAATCTTTCTGAATGGTCGGTACGCTTCTCCTAATCGAATGAGCATCCCATAAAAGGACTTTGCCGAATTCTTCTTTTCGTTCTTCGAGAAGTGATCTAATCCCTTGATAATAAGGCCAGTAATACTTTTCTAAACGTCGTTCAACTTCTTTCTGATTTGGGATTTTTTCTTTGGAAACATATATGTCTCTTCCAAAGAAATCAGTAGTTGTAGTTAGTCCAGTTATTATTCTTCCATCATTATAGAGGGGAGCACTTTTTGGATCTCTGTTAAGGTCAATTACCCATCTGCTGTATTTGGCATGAATAATAGTGATTCCCATTTCATTTGCAAAATTGTACAATTCATGAACAAACCAATCCGTGTCGTCTGGTGCCTTCATCATATCGAGTACATAGTCATCTTTCAATTCCTCTGGAAAATCTGTTCCGCAATGCGGTACGCTCAAAACGAGTGGGACTTTAGCAACTTTCGGCTCAATAATAATGAATGGATCAGACATAAAATCACGTTTCTACAAAGTTAGCATTTTGTAGGTATTTAAAAGGCGCCTTGTGAAACTAGCAGCCATCAAGTGAAATGCGGACTTAGTGAAACTAGGGGCATCAAAAAAAAGGTTGTATGCGTGCAAGTGACGGCCATCGATCGAAGCCGAAATGTGCCGTCATAACTTCTGCAATTCTACCTCTTTATATTATGCATAAAAAAGCGTGCTAAGATTTCTTAACACGCTTAAATATATAAATTACTGTACTTTATTTTTCAATAGTAACATCTATTGTAAACTCTAAATCATCAGAAATGATGTAATCAACTGGCACTCCTTCTGAACCTTCAATGTGGTATTTTAATTCCCAATCTGTTCTGTCAAGGATAAATTTTTCAGATTTCATAGATACAGCATTCTCTGAAATATTAACATTTGCGTTGAATGTAATACTTTTTGAGATCTCCATAATTGTTAAATTACCAGTTAGTCGAGAATTGTAATCTCCCTCAGTAGATTCTACTCCCGTTAACTCAAAAGTAGTATAAGGATTGTTAGGAACATCGAAAAAATCAGCACTTAAGAGATGATCTTTCAAATCTTGTGCATCTTCTTCTCCACCTTCTCCAAAACTGTCAACAGTAAATGAATTCATGTCAACTTCCACTTTAGCATTACTAAGAGTCCCATTATTCACTAAGAAAGAAGCACTGTTTAAACTAATGATTCCGTAACGTTCAGAAACACCCCCTAAATGAGTTGCTCGCCAGTCCAATTTACTTCCTTCTTTTACTGTTGTGTACTCAATTGTTTCATTGTTTTGAACGAGTTCCACGTTTTCAGCATCTGTGGCAGCAACTTCTGTAGCATCTGAACAAGAGCTAAGCGTCGCTCCAGCAAGAAACAAAGATAGAACTAATTTTTTTGTGTTAAGTGTTTTCAAAATATTCATATTTTAAGTGTTTAAATTATTATGGATGCAAAGTAAGTCAGAAATAGAGAAATAAAAAATTAATCTAGGTTAAGAAATGAGTTTGCTATTTTTTTTGATAAATATAATTCTTGATTCTTAATTCCCCTTATCTTTACCAACCAATAAATCGTATGAAAAATAAAATTAAGCTGATAATTAACAAGTCAGAAATCACTGCGGGAACTAGAGGTTCTTCCTTAGGTCCAGAGGCGATGATGGCGGCTGCTCGAAGAATAGATAATTTATTCTTTGGCAAATATCCCATTGCTTATGTCAAGGATGAAAATCATCTGTTGGATGAAAAAGTAAAATATCCTTTTGCAAAAAGAATTGAAGGGCTCGTACAAGTTTTTGAATCTGTTTCTAGTGAAGTTAAGTCAGTTATTGAAGAAAATAACTTTCCAGTTGTAGTTTCAGGTGATCATGGTTCTGCTGGTGGCACTATTACAGGAATTAAAGCAGCATATCCGAATAAACGTCTAGGTGTTGTTTGGATAGATGCACATGGAGATTTGCATACGCCTTATACAACGCCTTCTGGTAATATGCACGGTATGCCAATGGCAACAGCTTTAGCGGAAGACAATAAGCAGGTTCAGAAAAATGAAATTTCAAGTGAGGAAGTAAAACTATGGAATGAATTGAAAACAATGCATACAAATGTACCTCGTGTAAAGCCGGAAGACCTGGTTTTTATTGCAGTTAGAGATACTGAAGAGCAAGAAAATGCATTGATTGAACGTTTTGAAATTACCAACCATCTGGTTGATCAGGTGAGAAGCAAGGGAAAAAAAGCAATCATGCATGAAATTTTAAGTCAATTGAATGAATGTGATATCATATATGTTTCTTTTGATGTTGATTCAATGGATCCTGTGCATACTTCTCATGGTACTGGAACCCCTGTCGAAAATGGTCTTTTCCCTGATGAAGCTGAGTATTTTTTGACTGAATTGGCTAAAAATAAAAAAACAGTTTGTATAGAATTTGTTGAGGTTAATCCTTGTCTTGATGAGAAAACTAACAAAATGGCAGAAGTTGCTTTTGATTTATTAGAAAAAACAATTAACGAACTTGAGAATAGTTAAAAATGGAGAACGCAATAAAAAAAATCTTATTGGCAAATGCTGTTGAATTATTTGGAGCTGAAATAGATGAACAATTAATTCAGTTTCAAAATACACGAAAAGATGTAGAAGGTGACCTAACATTAGTCATTTTTCCATTTGCAAAGTTGTTGAAATGTTCTCCTGCAGATGCAGGTGAGAAAATAGGTTCATTCTTAAATGATAAATTGGACTTTATCGCATCTTATAATGTGGTTAGTGGCTTCTTAAATTTTACGATTTCGGATAACTATTGGTTAGGACAGCTTTCTGAAATGAATGCAAACTCTTCTTTCGGTTATACAGAAAAGGATTCAAAACCAACAGTTATGGTAGAGTACTCTTCTCCAAACACCAACAAGCCTTTGCACTTGGGTCATCTTAGAAATAACTTTCTCGGCTATTCTGTTGCTGAAATATTAAAAGCCAACGGACACAAAGTCGTTAAAACACAAATTGTCAACGATAGAGGAATTCACATTTGCAAGAGTATGCTTGCATGGGAGCGATTTTCTCCATTGAACGCTTCTGGAGATAGAGAGACTCCTCAGAATACTGGAATGAAAGGTGATAAGTTGGTAGGTAAGTATTATGTTGAATTCGATAAACAATTTAATATAGAGGCTGCAGAAATCATTTCGGATTGGGAGAAAGGTGAATTTCATGGGTACTCTCCAACTGTGATGGAAGAATTTGAACACTTGCATTCTTCTAAAGAAGGAAAAGACGAGAAGGCAATCAAAGGTATTGATGCGAAAATCAAAGATTTAGCAAAAAACGAGACTACTTTATTGCGGGATGCCAAAGAAATGCTTATAAAATGGGAGGCAAGAGATCCTGAGGTTTATCTTCTATGGCAAACCATGAATAACTGGTGTTATGCAGGATTTGATGTCACATACAAAGCTATGGGAGTCGATTTTGATAAGTTATATTACGAATCTGAAACCTTTGTTTTAGGTCGTGACTTGGTTTTGGATGGACTTGAAAAAGGTGTCTTTTTTAAGAAAGAAGATGGCTCTGTTTGGATTGATTTGACAGATGATGGTTTGGATGAAAAACTGGTTCTTCGCTCTGACGGTACAGCCGTTTATATGACACAAGATTTAGGCACAGCGGTTGATAGATACAGTGATTATCCTGATTTAAGCGGAATTATCTATACTGTTGGTAATGAGCAAGATTACCACTTTAAAGTTCTCTTTCTAATTCTTCAGAAATTAGGATTTGATTGGGCGGAAAACTGCTCACATTTGTCTTATGGCATGGTTGAACTACCTAAAGGTATGGGCAGAATGAAATCGCGAGAAGGAACGGTTGTTGATGCAGATGATTTGATGGAGGACATTGTAAATTCCGCCAAGGAGATGACACAAGAACGTGGGCACATTGGTGACATGGACGAAGAAGAAAAGAATAAATTGTTCAACCTAATCGGTATGGGTGGTTTAAAGTATTATTTGCTGAAAGTTGACCCAAAAAAGAAGATTGTTTTTGATCCAAATGAATCGATCGAATTGAACGGGAATACTGGCCCTTTTATCCAATATACACATGCCAGAATTAAATCGTTGTTAGCAAAAGCTGGAGAAGTAGGGTCTTTTAAAGATGTAAATTTGAAACCAGAAGAGACTGAAATTTTAAAACATTTAACACAATTCCCTTCACTCATCGGTGAAGCAGGAAAGAGTCACTCTCCTGCATTAATTGCGAACTATACGTACGAATTGGTTAAATTGTACAATCATTTTTATCAGTCGATTTATATTCTAAATGAAGAAAACCAAGATTTAAGAAGCATGCGTTTAGTTTTGAGTAGAAATGTTGCGAAAGTTATTCGTATATCCATGAAATTGCTTGGAATTGATGTTCCAGAAAAAATGTAACTTATTGGTTTGATGTGAATTTGATACATTTTTCTTGATCGATTTTTTTTATCTGCGTTTTTTCTTTAACTTACAACGTACTAACTAAAAACTCAAATTATGGTAAGAATTTTATTGTTCTGCTTAATAGCTTCTTTCTCTCAATTATCTTTCTCTCAAGTTTGCGTAGCAAATATTACGGTAGCGAGTACAAACAATCCATCTGATGCAGGAGAAGTAATTTTCACAAATGCTTCTTCAGGTTTGGCTTTCACTTTGACAACTGGGGATGGAGCAAATTATCAATTTAATTCAAGTAATAGTACGTTAATTCATTCCTATATGACTACTGGTACGTTTACGTATTGCGTGATTACTTATGATTCTATAGCCGGTTGTTCGGATACTTATTGCGATGATATTACTGTTACTAGCGTTATAGATCAATGTTTTTCTACTTTTTTTATGGATACTTTATCCGCTTATAATGATGTTGATTTTTACCTAACTTCTCCAATAAGTAATGTTGCCGTGACACATTTCTGGGATTTCGGAGATGGAACTACATCTTCTTTGGCAAATCCAACGAACGTATATGCGGCAGATGGATATTATCAGGTGTGCCATACGGTGACTTCTTCTTCAGGGTCTTGCTCTTCGACTTCGTGTCTCGATTCTATATTTGTTTTCCCTGTCGTTGTTCCACCGCCACCACCTCCAACTGCTTGTTCGGCTACCTTCTTATGGTATCAAGACTCTTCGACAATTCAAACGATTAACGTTATTAATTATTCATCTCCGACGACTGGGAGCAACATAGTATCTTATTTATGGGATTTTGGGGACGGCACAACTTCTTCATTGCAGTTTCCGACACATACATATGCGGCATTGGGAATATATAATTTATGTTTAACTATAGTTGATAATTCGGGTTGTTCATCAACCTACTGTGAAAACATTTCTATCAGTTTTAAAATGAACGGATTTGAAAAAAAACTAGTTGGTTTTACCATTAATGTTTATCCTCCTGGGGTTGCTTCCGTAGAAGAAAATAAATTAGAGAAATTATTGAAGGTATATCCAAATCCTGGATTTGATATTTTAAATGTTAGCTTATCATCTTCAAACGGGGCTAAAAAAATCAATATTGTTAATTTAATGGGACAAGTTGTGTATTCTGAAAACCTAAATTCTACTTCTAATGAATTGGATATTAGAGAACTGAAAGCTGGGTTATACTATGTTATAGTCGAAGGATACAAGCCATTTAAGTTTGAAAAAAGATAGTTTTCTACGTTAAATAATTCGCATCACTCAAATTTATTTTTTGAGTAGAAATGTTGCGAAAGTTATTCGTATATCCATGAAATTGCTTGGAATTGATGTTCCAGAAAAAATGTAACTTGGTGGATGCAAAATAAAGCTTGGTTTAAGGATTTGATGCACTTTTTGCGACTGTCGCATGAACAGGAAGACACTGCAATTATACATAATACAGTAGAAAATGGTGTAGTTTTTAGAGGGACTAACCTTTGGATTCTCATTTTTGCTATTTTAATTGCGTCAGTTGGATTGAACATGAATTCAACTGCAGTGGTAATTGGAGCTATGCTCATTTCTCCATTAATGGGACCCATTACTGGAGTTGGTTATTCGATCGCTACCTATAACTTTCCATTACTCAGAAAATCGTTAAAGAATTTTGGTTTTTCGGCTTCTGCGGCAATTATCACCTCATTTATTTATTTCATGCTTACACCAATACATGCAGAGCACTCAGAAATTTTGGCGAGAACAAGTCCTACTATTTATGATGTGTTTATCGCTTTTTTTGGAGGGCTTGCTGGAATTGTTGCTATCAGTAGTAAAAACAAAGGAAATGTAATTCCAGGTGTTGCGATTGCTACTGCTCTGATGCCACCGTTATGCACTGCAGGATATGGTTTGGCAATGGGAAATTTAGTTTATTTCTTTGGGGCGCTGTATTTATTTACAATTAACTCTGTGTTTATTGCTTTATCTGCTATGGTTGTTGCGCAATTATTAAAACTTCCTAAGAAAACCTTCCTATTATCCAAAGAGATTAAAAATAAAAATATTGTCATAAGTATAGTGATTCTGCTAACAATTGTTCCTAGCTTTTTCTTAGGACTTGGTTTGGTTAGGAAAGAAAAATTCAACGCAAAAGCAGACCAATTTATTAAGAAAGTCACAACCTGGGAAGGGAATTACTTGTTGAGGAATAATGTGAACGCAGAAACCAAAGAAATCAAATTAGTTTATGTCGGAAATGAGTTTGATGAAAATACAGCTGATCGAATAAACGACAAGGCTGATGATATGGGCTTGATCGATGTGTCAATTTCAATTGAACAAGGAGTCAAAATTAAAGATTATGATGAAATTATTGCAAAAGATGCAGATTTGAAGTCATTATCTTCAGAATATACACAACTACAGTTGCTTCTTCTAGAAAGCAATAATAAGGTTGATAGTTTAGAGACTATTCCTAAGATGGGAAATGCATTACTGAAAGAAATAAAGTCTTTTTTTCCCAATATTACTGGGTGTAGTTATTCTGTTACAGAAATGTACATTGACTCTCTCCAAGAAGGTAAACCGATTTCTCTCATTTTTTTTAACACCATTGAAGAAATTACTCAAGACGAGAAAATAAAAATAAAAGAATGGCTCAAGTCTAGGCTGAATACAAATAATTTCATATTGAAATTTTAAAAAAAAAAAGTCTAATAAATATCCACTATTTTATTCTTTACTCTTCAGAATAATCCGTATTTTATTTACGCTTATCATTCCTAATAAAAATGCAAACCCTCCTGCAATAATTATTCCTACTGAGTATTTTAACGCCCAATTGAAATCAAACTGCTGAGCGCAGTAGCCAAGAACAACAACAGCGATAGAATAGGATAAAATTGACGCTATTTTTTGCCCTACCAATTTTATTTTAATTATTTTGAACACCAAGAAAATTTGAAAAATAGACGTCAAAAGTTGAGTAATTAAACTGGTAATTGAAGCACCATAAGCACCATGTTCAGGAATAACAAGGAAATTAAGAAGGATATTTAATGCAACAGCCAGCAGTGCAACAATATTCAACGCTCTCAAGTTTCCATTGGCCGTTAGCAAGGTGCCAAAAATGTAGGTAACGCACATGAAAATAAATGAAATCATCAACATTCCAAATGCTCTTGAGGCTTGTAATAAGTCTGCACCTTGTATCTCAAACCTCCAAGCCATAATTTCTTCTTGGAAAAAGAAAGACAATACACCAACACTGATTGAGAACGTTAGAATTAATTTAAATGCCAAAACAAGTATGTCAGAAACGTCTTCTTTTTTCTTGAGTAGGCTTGCAAAAATAGGAAGGAGAAGTCCTGCGAATAAATAACCTACCATATTAAATGCTTCAAAAAAACGATAACCTCTTGCATAAATTGCAGACTCCGTAGCACCATTTGGTAACATTCTTTCTAGCATAATACTATCTGTTTTATAGCTGGTCATTGTAAGTAAAATAAGAATAGCAAAAGGAATGCTTTTCTTGACAATTATCCAAGAAAAACGAGTATTCAAAGTAATTTTTATTTTTCCCGTTTTTCGCAGAACGAGATAACCAGAAATAAGAGCTGTGATGGCATAAGCAAAAGTTTGTGCATATATAAACCATTCTATTTTGAATGGCTGCTTTGTAACTCCACCCCAAAGAAGAATCGAGCATATGATGATGAGTAAAAAACGATCCAGAACAGAAATGAAACTGTCTTGTTTAAAGAGTAGAAGTCCTGCAAGGTTCGATCTAAAGTAAAATATAAAGGCAACTAGTATTTGATTTACTCCTAATATTGCTAATATTTCAAACTGATGTTCAGAATATCCTATAAAATATCCTACAATGAATATTAGCAACATATAACCAACAGAGAGTAAAGCCCGTAGAGAAATAATACTGGAGAAATGTTTCTTTAGAAGTTGACTGTTTTGAGCAATATTACGGGTATTGTAATTGATTATTCCTAAATCAAGAAATATATTGAGTATAAAAGTGAAACCTAACAATGAAAAGTATTCTCCATACGATCCAGGGCTACTTATTTCCGCTTGCTTGAGAATTTCTGCATCGATTCCAAGAATGTAAAATGGTTTTACGAGTGCGTTTAGCACAAGTACTAGAATCAAATTGGTAAAGAATTTTTTTTGCATCCGTTAAATAAATTCTTTAAGCCTTCGGTAAACATCATGTACTGGTAATCCCATCACATTATAAAAACATCCTTCAATTTTATAAATCCCAATCATTCCTATCCATTCCTGAATTCCATAAGATCCTGCTTTATCGAATGGTTTATAATTGGTAATGTAATAGCCAATTTCTTGATCACTCAATTCAGAAAAAAAGACCTTTGTAGTGGTTGCGAAGGTACTGTTCTTGGTCTTGTTCGATAGGTAAACTCCTGTAATTACCTCATGAACATCATCTGAAAGCAGTCGAAGCATTCGAAATGAATCTTGTTCATCTTTTGGTTTTCCTAAAATTTCATTGTTGTGAATAACAACCGTATCTGAGGTTAGTAAAACTTCATTTTCGTTCAACGTTTCTATTAATGGCACTGCTTTTAGTTGAGCCAAAAAAGTAGCTACTTCGTTTTTTGGAATTGTATCAGGGTAATTTTCTTGAACCTCTTTTGTTCTGATTTCAAAGGGAAAGCCTAATTTTTTTATCAATTCTTGCCTTCGAGGAGATTTTGACCCTAAAACAATTCTAATATTATCCATAGATGACCAATAAGTTCCAATAAATTGGAGTGAGCATACCAGAAACCATTGCAAATTTGATCAAATGATTGATTTGCCGGTATTCTTTTACAGAATTAGCTTTTGACAAGAGGATGAAGCAAAGAATAATTAAAACTGCTGAAATTACAATAGGAGCAATGGTAACAAGTTCTAAGCTGTCCGTTGTCATCCAAATAATAAAAGTACCAATCACAGTGCCGAATAAAATAATACTTGCAATTATCTTTGTTTTGCTATAGCCTAGTACAATTGGAAGAGTTTTTGCTGGTAATTTTTTATCTCCTTCAACATCTTCCATGTCTTTTACAATTTCTCTAGTCAGGTTAAGAACAAAAGCAAAGCAAGCTAAACCCAAAGAAATGTAAAAGATATAATTCTCTTTCAATTCTCCCAAAAAAGGATAATAATTGGAATTAAACTCAACTGTTGAAGAAGCGTAGATTTGATGATAATAATATCCTACTAGTATTGGCACTAAAGCTGTTAACGCTGCAATTAATAAATTTCCAGTGAAAAAAAGTCGCTTCCCTCTCATGGAATAGAACCAAAGAACATTAATGGATAATAAATGAATGAAAAGATACCAAAAAGAGTCAAGTACGTAGCTCAAATAAGCTGCAATCAAAAAGGCAACAAAATTCAATCCCCAATGCGAAACAATGGCAACTCTTCGTTTGATGTGTTTACCAATAATAAGTCTATCTGGCTTATTAATTCTATCTGCTTTAATATCGAAATAATCATTTATAATATTTCCAGCAGCTGCAATGATCAAAGTTGAGAAAACCAGAAGAGAATAATTAAGAGAGAATAAATTTTGTACACTAGTCCCACTATAAACTGACTCAAAAAACCATCCTAGTCCATACATCGTTAGTGCCACGATGATTAAATTTAAAGGGCGAATGAGTTTTATGAAATACATGTATCGAAAGTAGTTAAAAATCAGTTAAACCGACAGAATTTTGGCTAAAAGTTGGATAAATAGAGATAAAGGTTAAACGGGCTTAATGATTAAAGAAGCTAATGGTTTAAAGGCAAAGTAGTCTTTTGGTAAAATACTATCCACTCTGATACTTACTATTTCATTATCTTGTACTCCGTTCGTCTATTTGCTTGATGTGCAGCTTCTTTTTCAGTTTTAGAACGCATAGCCTCGATCTTTTCGTCAGAGTAAACCGCTTTAGAAGAGCCATACCCTTTAAAAGATAAGCGCTCCTCATCAATCCCTTTGGCTATAACATAATCATAGACTGATTTTGCTCTGTTGTTAGATAAGATTATATTCTTTTGCTTGTCGCCACGTGAATCAGTGTGACCACCTATTTCAATCTTTATTTCCTTGTTGTCTTTCAGAAAAGAAACGAGTTTATCTAATTCCACAAATGATTCCTTTCTTAATAAAGACTTGTTCAAGTCAAAGAAAATATTAGCAAGAATGATTGACTTTCCGTCATCCGTTAAAGGAGTCAATGGCACATCCATATGAATAGCTTCAAGACCTTCAGGATTTGTCATGTTGAAATTCTGAGAGAAAAAAGCATAACCTGGGTGTGTTACATTCAATGCATATTCCTTATTAACAGGCAATGAAACTAAAAACTCGCCAGTAATTTTATCTGCTTCGGAGTAAACTACTTCTTCTCCAGTAGCTAAATCAATAAGTTGAAATTTACCAGGAATCGGTTTTCTGGTGTTGATGTCAAATACTAAACCCTCAAAATACAATGTCTTTGTTGGTCGCAGATGCTCAGGCATTTCAAAGTAATAAATGTCTAAATCTCCATACCCTCCATCTCTATCGGATGCAAAGAATGCAATTTCGCCATCTGGCGATACCATTAGTGAATTTTCATCGTATTTAGTATTAATTGGATAACCTAAATTCTCAGGGACTGACCAATTGCCTTCATTGTTCATTCTAGTAACAAATAAGTCAGAGCCACCCATGCCTACATGACCTTTAGATGCGAAATAAAGAGTTTTCCCATCTGGATGTATTAATACTGACTCTTCTTCGTTAGGAGTATTAATATGATTAGGAAGTTTTTCAGCAACTCCCCAAGTTCCGTCTGCTTGTAACTTCGTTACGTAAATGTCAGAATTATTCGTTTGATTTCGATTTCGTGTTCCACGAATAAAATACATCGTTTTACCATCAGATGAAAGTGAAGGTTGTGTTTCCCAATGGTAACTATTTACTTTTCCAGGTAAATTGACAGGATTTGTCCATCGAGAACCTAACTTTTTTGTGTAAAATAGATCACAACTCCCTTTCCCATTTCTATTTTCGCCATAATTGGTTCCTGTAACATCTGGGCAAGCTACAAAAACCAAAGACCGACCGTTTGAAGCAATAGTTGGTGCTCCTTCATTATTGACTGTATTAATATTGCTTGGCATTTCAATAGCTGTCTGCCAAATATTTTTGTCACTTAGCTGAGAAACGAAAAAATCTTCTTGTTCTGCAATCGGTCCCCTCACACGTCCATCTTTGACCCGTCTTGTGAATAGTATTGTCTTACCATCTACAGTGATTGTAGGGAAATATTCCGGTTGTGATGTATTGATTCCTGGTCCAATATTAACAGGATTAAATTGTAATGGATTCGTCATTGCTTTTTTTGCAAAAACTGCACTGGCTCTAATACCGTGAGATTTTTGAATTAACTCCTGATTGGCATTTCTAAATTGTTGAAATAAGTCAATGTTCTTAATGGCTTTATCATATTGCCCAACGGCTTGTTGCAAATTAGCAAGAAAAAAATAAGTACTGCCCGTTGATTGCCTTTGAGGATTGATTGCTAATGCTTTTTCAAAATGATTGATGGCTAATTCATAATCCCTGAGTGTTTCTGCAAATTCTCCTGCTACCATGTGAGCTTCCCAAAAATTGGGGTCCTTTTCAATGGCTTGGTCAAGGTATTTCAAGCCTAACTTAAAATTAGGCATATTCGTTGTTTTGTCAATCGAAGTGCGAGGCGCTTCCTTACCTTGTTCAAATAACTTAATTGCCTTCTTACTTTTGGTAGAATAGTGCTGTGCGGTTGAACAAGAAGCAAACAAAGCAATGCTTAGAATGAAGAAAAAGTGTCTCATATTTATGGAATGTTCATTATTTTATGTGTTTGTGTGGAAATCTTCCATTTTGGATTTTCTTTCACATAGTTAATCAGTAAAGGCAAAAAGCGTTCCTTTTTTGACCATTCTACTTGTAAGTACAGTTTACAATCAGATTTTACTTTTAGTGCATGTTTTTCCGCGAATTCAAAATCGGAAGAATGACTGATGATAACTTTAAGTTCATTAGCCAGTATATATGCCTGTTCTACTGGGGCTTTAAACTTTTTTGGAGAGAAGCAGTACCAATCTATTTGACCCATAAACTCATAACAGCCAGAAGTCTCAATGGCCAATTCAATTTTTGCGTTTTTAAGCTTTTCTGTTAATTCTGTCAAGTCATACATACAAGGTTCACCACCTGTAATAACGCAAAAGTTAGTAGTAGAATTCTTGACAGTTTTCACCAAAGAATCAATAGTCATCATTTTATGGAGACTAGCATTCCAACTTTCTTTAACGTCACACCAAACACAGCCAACATCGCAACCGGCAATTCTAATAAAATAGGCCGCACGACCAGTATGGTATCCTTCACCTTGAATGGTGAAGAAATGTTCCATAATTGGAAGATCCGTGAGTGATTTGTCTGAATTGATTGACATAAAGACAAAAATAACAGAATTCCAGTGAAAGTAGATTTTTAAGAAAAAAAAACACCCATCTTTCAATGAGTGTTCCTCGTTTTAACATAGAGTAGTAAAAATTTTCCTTAGTTTGAATCAATATAGTTCCAAGATTCTACTAAACGTTGATGTTCAAATAAGAATTGCCGAAATGTTCTTTTATATAATTTTTTGTCCGCTCGGTGACCTGTTTGAGCTATCCTAGTGTATGTTTTTTTTATCAATTCAAGAATATTAGAATTGATTAGAAATTCACTTGTCTTCGTATCGAACTGGTAGTTTTCAAAAACAGACATAATTTTAGATTTGCTCAATTCTTCTATTTCAGAAAGTTGATTCTTTTTAATAAGCTCATCTAAAAATGGCAACAACTGGGCACTTAAGTCCACAAAATGTCGCAAAACTAAATTTGCTTCATTCAACTTATTTATTTCTTGAAAATTTAAAATAACCATGTTTTATTGATATTCTTCTACTATTAAAACGAAATCCAATGATTCTTGGTTGGCGGAAATCTTGTTTAAATGAACGAATCGCCGTTTTAAATTATCAAATAGTGGTTATCAATGAGGAAACTTTTCTTTACTTTTGTGTTGAACTTAATTTAAACACGATGAATAAAATTTTACTTTTTACGTTTGCTAGTTGTATATCTAGCTTTTCTTTTGCTCAAATGCAAATAGGAAATAGCGATATGGAAAATTGGGAAACAGTAGCATCAGATCAAGAACCCGTTAATTGGAATAGTTTTTTAACAGCAACCGGAGCATTTGCTGGATTCGCGGCAAATCAAATTGAATCTTCAACAGACGTTAGACCAGGATCTGCTGGCTCAACGAGTTGTAGAATTTGGTCTAGAAGTGCTTTTACCATCATTGCTAATGGCAATGTTACACTTGGCAGAATAGAAATGGGAAGTATAACTCCGACGTCAGCTTCAAATTACAATTACTCTGTTACGGCAGATTCCGATTTTTCAGAAACACTAACTGATACACCTGATTCAATTGTTTTTTGGGCGAAATTTACTCCTATTAATGGTGGAGACAATGCTCGAATGAAAGCAACTTTGCATACAGCAAATGATTACCGTGACCCAGAGGACGCTGCATCAGCTGCTTATGTTGTAGCTACTGCGGTATTGAATTTTCCTTCAACCAATGATGCTTGGACAAGATTTGCCGTTCCTTTTAATTATTCTGGACCAGCTACTGTTAATACAAATATTCTTGTGACATTCACAACCAACGAACTTGCTGGAGGTGGTGCTGATGGTGATGAGGTTTTAATAGATGATATTGAGTTAATTTATAACCCTACTGTTGGATTAGATGAAAGTTCTTCAAACATTATTACTTCTGTTTCTATGGACAATGAAAAGAATGTTCTTCATGTTCAGTCTTCAGAAATAGTGAATGGTGAATATGAGATATACAACACACAAGGGAAATTAGTTCAATCAGGAGCAATTGCTAAAGAACTTTCTTTTGAGAAAAACGCGGGTATGTACTTTGTTGTTCTTAACGCAGACAATAAAAAATTCAACTTCAAAATATTAAAGCAATAGTTTTTTCAAATTATTCAATTATTTTTGGGCTGTTTCAAACCAATTGAAACAGCCCATTTTATTTTATGAAACACTTCGTATTTATTTTTACTTTATTAATTAGTTTCTCTGCTTTATCTCAAACTGGAAAGTTAACAGGAAAAGTTGTTGATGAATTGGGAGAACCTATACTAGGGGCTTCTGTGATTTATAGGAAAGATGTTACTATTGGTGCGATAACAGATGGGGATGGAAATTATATTCTTGAGCTTCCAGTTGGAAAAAAGCGAATTTTCTGTCGATATACATCCATGATTACAGACACTTTTAGCGTGATAATTATTGAAAATAGAACCTTGTCACATGATATTGTTTTAAAAGCTGTGGTTCAAGAAATAGAAGGGGTAGATGTCAAAGTTGGGAAATTTGACAAGCCATTGGAAGATCAAACAGTTTCTATGGAGATTATCCGACCTGAAATCATTGAAAATAAGAACACCAGAAGCATAGAGACCGCTTTAGACCAAACGCCAGGTCTAAATATTCTAGATGGAGAACCTCAAATACGGGGGGGCTCAGGGTTTACTTTTGGTGTCGGTTCAAAAGTTGCCGTAATTGTTGATGATATGCCCATGCTTTCGGGAGATGCCGGCAGACCCGAATGGAGTTTCATTCCGGTGGAAAATATTCATCAAATAGAGGTTGTAAAAGGTGCAGTATCAGTTCTCTCAGGAAGCTCAGCTCTCTCAGGTTCTGTGCACATTAGAACCGCTTATCCTAAATCCAAACCAAAAACTAAAATCAATGTTTATGGTGGTTTTTATTCAACGGTAGATAGTGCAACATGGTGGAAAAACACGCCGCTGATAACCGGGGTTAATTTTTTGCATTCTAGGATGATTAAAAATTTCGATTTGGTAATTGGTGGAAATGTCAATTATGATCATGGTTATATTGGACCACCTGTGACGGGGGAATTTGTCTCCGAAGATACGATTTCCAACTTCTCGGAAGCTCAAATGGCATCAACGAGAGCACGAATTAATTTTAACACAAGATATCGGTCAAAAAAATTCAAAGGATTAAATTATGGAATAAATGGGAACTTTATGTATTCAGAGTCAAACCTTACTTTTGCATGGTTAGATGATACTTTGGGTTTATTTAGAGCTTATCCGGGTGCTGTTTTCTTGCGTAACCAAACTATTTTTAATGTTGATCCTTATTTGAATTTCTTTACCCAAACAGATGGTAAACATAGTTTTAGAATGAGGTTGTTATATGCAAACAATGATATGACCGCGGGTCAGTCAAATGAAGCAACAACTTATTATGGGAATTATAATTATAAAAAAACGTTTAGTAGCTTGTCCAATTTAGATTTCATAGGAGGTCTAACAGCGACTCATACAAATTCCTATGCTCAGTTATATGTTGGGTCAGGCAGCCCCACTAACACTTTGTTAAATGTCTCTGCTTATACGCAATTAGAAAAGAAAATTAAAAAAACGCTGAACCTATCAGCTGGAGGTAGATTAGAATATTTTGCATTGAATGATTCGATTACTGCTCTAAAACCAATTTTTAGAGCTGGAGCAAGCATAAAAATATACCAGGAAACGTATTTACGTGCATCTTATGGTCAAGGTTATCGATTCCCAACAATTACTGAACGATTTATTAAAACGGGTGTTGGAAATTTCGGTGTTTTTCCTAATACAGAGTTACTGCCAGAGTCTAGCTGGAACGCAGAAGTTGGAATTAAACAAGGTTTAAAATTTGGAAAACTCTATGGGTATTTCGATGTTGCTGTATTCTGGCAAGAATACCAGAACACTATTGAATATCTTTTTGGTTTTTGGGGAGACCCTGCAGTTGATCCAACTTCAGTTTTTGGATTTAGGTTCGTTAATACTGGAGCTTCTAGAGTCTTAGGTGTTGATGCCTCGTTCTCGGGTAAAGCAAAATTAGGTAAAAATATAGGAATGACTTTTATGACTGGCTACAATTATATTCTACCGACAACTTTGAATCCAGATTTAGTTTATGCAACAGACGAAATCGGAAGAGATTACAGCTACAATTCAACGTCTTTGGATTCTACCGATGGAATTTTAAAATATAGATTTTTACACAACGTAAAAGGAGATATTGAATTCACTTTTTATAAGAAATTTAGTATTGGTTTTAGCGCGAAGTATTTTAGTAAAATAACCAACATGGATGGAGTAATTGAAGAATTTGAAAATACTACTACTGGCCCATTTATTCAAGATATCCGTTACATGGATTACTATGCTGCTCATCGTTTTGGAAACTGGATATTTGATGCAAGAATTTCTTGGAACATTTCCAAAATTCATAAAATTGCATTGATTAGCGCAAACATTGCAAATAGAATTTATTCACTTCGCCCTCTGAAAATAGAGCAACCTAGAACAATAATGCTTCAATATACATTCAATTTAGATAAGAATAAGTGATAGAGGATTATATTACTAGATACCATTAGATTCATGACTCATTACTCAACCTCCAATTAAGAATTATCTACTTATCGATACTAACTTCTAACTATTCTCCGTACTTTTGATTCAGATTTAGGTTCACAAGGTGAAGAAAAAAGGAATCTGGTGAGAATCCAGAACTGTATCTGCAGCTGTAAACACTATAAGTCGAATTCCAATTAAGTCACTGTCACAGACGACGGGAAGGCGGAATCGATAAGGTGTGAGTCAGAATACTTGCCTAAGTATATTTTTTAATGAAGACTTCAGAATAAAGTCGGACTTAGTATGCGCTATAAATTCTGTGCATATCATTTCTCTTAACTGATTTTTTCAACGTTTAACTTTTTTAAAATTTTTCACGATGAAGAAAATTTACTTTTTAACAACAGTTCTCTTTCTAGGAACAAGTATCAACGCACAAATTACGGACTTCGAATCCTTTGGATTATCACCAGACTCTTTTGATAATGGTTCTGGAGGTGGCGGTGATTTTGTAATAGGCAACACAATTTTATCCAATTTTTATGACACAACATGGAGCTCTTGGTCTGGCTTTGCAATTTCTAACAAAACAGATTCTATTACTGCTGGCTGGGGAAACCAATACAGCAGCGTCAATGGGAGTGGAGCTGACAATTCTAACAACTATGCTGTTTACTTTGAACCTGGTACTATTACATTGAACAATAGTGACGTGTTTTCCTCTTTTAAAATTACGAATACTGCTTATGCGGCAATTTCAATGAGAGATGGCGATGCATTTGCAAAGAAGTTTGGAAGTACTGTTGATGCAAATGGTGTAATTGATGGAACAAATGGTGAAGATTTTTTTAAAGTTTGGATCATCGTAGAAAATGCGGGAGCAACTCAAAAAGATTCTATGGAATTCTTTCTTGCTGATTATCGTTTCGCAGATTCAACTCAAGATTATATACTCAAAACTTGGGAAGTTATTGATTTGACTTCTTTTGCGTTCGATGTGGTATCGATTGATTTTAAAATGGAATCTTCTGATAATGGACCTTCGTGGATGAACACTCCAGGGTATTTTGCAATCGACGACATTGTTTATGGACAAGCTGGAGTTAATGAGAAAGAAGAATTTACAATAAATGCATATCCTAATCCAGTAAAAAAAATAATAACGGTTCAAGGAGGAAAAGGAGCACTTTCACTTGTAGATGTGAATGGGAACACTATTTATTCTATCAACCACAATGAAGTGACTAAAATAGACATGAGTATTTTTTCTAACGGAATATATTTCTTGAAATTGATTAATGATACTGGTGTTGGAATACAGAAAATAATTAAATAGTTAATTCAAAATAGGGAGTGATTAGCTTTGCTCCCTTTTTTATGATCAGATTAAGTTTTATAGCGTTTTTATTTCCACTCATCCTTTGGGGCCAGAATGATACTGTTCAACCTATTCAAGAAGTGATTGCAACGGAAACAGTTTACATTCCAAGAGCGAATAATAGTATTCTCACTAAAACGGATATTGAAGAATTGTCTGCAAATGATGTAGGTGAACTAATTCAAAAAATTGCAGGTGTTAACTTAAAATCCTATGGGAGTCTTGGTGGACTAAAAACTGTTTCTATGAGGGGATTAGGAGCTAATCACTCTTCAATTGTAAAGGATGGATTCTCGCTTAATAATTCTCAAACAGGCCAAGTAAATCTAGGGCAAATTGAAGTAGATAATGTGGTCGGAGTAATTAGTTCCGTAGGAAGACGCATAAAAAATAGTCTGCCCGTTTCTGCACAAATTTCTGGTAGCAATTTTTTAATCAAGACTTTTGAGAATACTTTTACAACCGACACTTTGCAAATCCGTTCAAACATAAAATACGGTTCATTCAATCAACAATTGGGTTATTTGGGAATGAAATATTCTCCCAGAAAATTTATGTTCAGTGCTTTTGGTAGAATGAGGCAGTCAGTTGGTAATTATCCTTTTGTTTTACAAAATGGAAATACATTTTTTAGCAGTTCTAGGAGAAACAATGACTACAAAGACTATTCTTTTGGGGGAACGGTTGGTTATAAATGGAAAGAGAACTACATGAGATTAATATATAAGAAATCGGTCTTTGACCAAGGATTGCCTGGTGCAGTTATTCTCTATAATTCAACTCAAGATGAAAAACTAGCAACAAACAAACAATCCTTATCTTTTGATTACCGAACTATTATAAAAGCAGTTAATTATCGATTTTACGTAGATACCCGATTAAGTGAATTGAATTATAAAGACCCCACATTTTTAAATTCATCTGGTGGAATTGATGCAGTTTATATTAACCGCTCAGCTACTGGTGGTTTGACTTTTTCTCTTAGACCTAGAAATAATTTAACGATTAACGGAGGTGTTGAAGAAGTTATAAGTGATTTATTTTCTAATGATTCTACATTTGCTCAACCTGTTCGTTTTCACAATTTTGGTTTATTAGGAGTTTCCTATCTGCTAAGATATGGATTGAAAATTGAAGCGCAAATTTCTTCGCAGTATGTTCAGGAGAAGAATAATAATGGACAGAATGCAAAAGATCGTTTTAGAGTTAATCCTTTTATCTATATAGAGAAGTCTTCTTTTAATAAAAAGAGTTGGAAACATGTTCTATGGTATAGAAACTCCTTTAGAATGCCTTCGTTTAACGAATTGTACTACAATAATATAGGCAATAATTTATTAGAACCTGAAGAAGCACATCAACTGAATTATGGATTCTCTTTCGTTCCTATTCGAAAGAAATTGGACATCTATTTTAGAACAAATATCTATTTTAACAGAGTAACAAATAAAATAGTTGCGATACCCACGAAAAATTTATTCGTTTGGTCTATGCAAAATGTCGGCTTAGTCAACATTTATGGATTTGAAGCAGTTGTTCAGTCTAAATGGAAAATTAATGATAATTGGAAACTAACTTCTGACGTAAACTACTCGTACCAAAGAACGCTGGATATGACTGATATGGATTCACCTACGTACCTTGATCAAATTGCTTATGTACCTGTACATACAGTTAATTTTGATTTCTCAATAGGTCATAGGAAAACAGGGTTAAGATTATCAAATTACTTCATTTCTATGCGGTATTCTCTCAATGAAAATGTTCCACAGAATGAAGTTGAAGGTTTTTTAATTTCTGATTTAACGATCTTCCATTCAATTAAAGTGAAGAAAAATCTGATTAGAATTCAGCTATCAGCCAAGAATATTTTTAACCAACAATACGCCTACATTCGAAATTTTGTAATGCCGGGCAGAAATTATTTAATATCTTTAAGTTATGCATTTAATTAGAATAGCTGTTCCATTTAGTTTACTACTTGTGTTGATTTCTTGTAAAAAAGAGCCTGAAGAGATTGTTGTTAATAGTACATTAGAGAATGGAATGGTAATTCTTTGTGAGGGTCTTTTTCAGCAAAATAACTCATCTGTTTCTTGGGTAAACTTCTCTAATTCAACTATCACAAACACTTTGTTTCAAGATAGAGCTTTTCGTCTTTTGGGAGATACTGGAAACGACATGCAACGCTATGGTAATAAGATTTATATTGTTGTGAATGCGTCAAGCACCGTTGAAATAATTGACGCTTTAAGTTTTAAACCTTTACAGCAGATTTTAATGCAGAATGGAGGTATTGCCAAACAACCACGAAGTGTTGCATTCTATGGTTCTAATGCTTATGTTAGCTGTTATGACGGGTTTGTGGATGTCATAGATACTACTTCAATGCTTGTTACGCAAAGGATACAGGTTGGTGCAAATCCTGAAGGTATGGCTGTTGCAAACAATAAATTATATGTTGCTAATTCTGGCGGATTGAATTTCCCGAATGTAGATTCTACCTTGTCTGTTATTGATTTATCGACAAATACTGAATTACAGAAAATTGTCATTGGGAAAAATCCAGGTTCCGTTATTGCAGATTCACAAGGAGAAATATATGTTATTAATAGAGGTAATTATGGAGCAATTCCTTCGTCTATTTCCAGGGTTAGTAGTCAAACAGATGCTGTTCTTTCAGAATTATCAATCAATGCGACGGTTATTACTCATATGAATTCAGATTTTTTGATTGCTGACCTTGATATTACGACGAACAATAGTTCAGTAATTGTGTTTGACCCTTTGACCGAAACCATTAGTAATTCCAATTTTATTAATACATCTGGAGTAACAACATTATACGGTATCCAATATAATTCCTCTAAAAATCTGATTTTTATTTCTGACGCAATGGGCTACTCAAACACAGGTTATATCCGTTCATACCTTGCGAATGGAAATGCTTTGAAAAGTTATCATGTGGGGTTGAATCCAAGTAAAATTTTATTTTATGATTAAGTTATTTTTATTCACTCTCAGTTGCACAATAGTTCAGTTCACTCATGGGCAGTCATTCGCCCCTCCTGCAGGTCAAGTAGGGAGTACCGCTATTCATAAAGATTCATCTATCATTATTAATTGGGCAACCAGTTGTACAGTGACAAGAGGTTTTATGGATCTGTCTGATACAATTTTAGGATATGCTGACTATGGCACTGATACAAATGCAATAGGTTATGCAACAGGTTCTGATGTTGTGTCGTTAGGTGATGGGGGAGAAGCCTTGCTTTCTTTTGATCGACCAATTACGAATGTTCCAGGACCTGACTTTGTTGTTTTTGAGAATTCTTTTTCAGAAACTTTCTTAGAGTTAGCTTTTGTAGAGGTAAGTTCTGATGGAGTTAATTTTTTTAGATTTCCAGCTGTTTCAGAAACACAGACTGCTATCCAAATTGGTGGGTTCGGTTCTTTAGACGCTAGATATCTTTATAACTTCGCTGGGAAATATATTGCCAATTATGGAACTCCTTTCGAGTTAGATGGTGTGTCTGGATTTGTTAATCTGGATGTAAATGCAATAACTCATGTAAAGATTATCGATGTGGTAGGAAGTGTAAATTCACAGTATGGAACAACGGATAGTCAAGGAAATTATGTCAATGATCCATTTCCAACTCCTTTTTCTTCAAGTGGCTTTGATTTAGATGCTGTTGGTGTATTGCATGAGCTTCCACTTACGATAAATGAAATGGCTATCAATGACTATATAGTGTTTCCCAATCCAACAAATTCAATCGTGAATATAAGCACACAGAATTATGGAAGCTATACTTTAAAAGACACTCAAGGTAGAATTGTTTCGCAATCTCAATTTTCAGGAAGTTTTAAAATAAACCTTACCGATGAAAAAAAAGGAGTGTATTTTCTAACTTTTATTGTTGAAGGTGCGTTAGTTGTACAACGAATAATAAAAATATAATGGAAAAATTATCAAAAGAATTTTGGAGTCAACGTTATACCGATGATAGCACAGGTTGGGATTTGGGAGAAATATCAAAGCCCATTAAAGCCTATTTTGATCAAGTAGAGAACAAAAAATTAACTATTTTAATTCCTGGCTGTGGCAATGGTCACGAAGCTGAGTATTTGCATAAACATGGATTTACGAATGTTCATGTACTTGATTTCGCAAGAGCTCCATTAGATGCACTGACGCATAGAGTTCCAAGTTTTCCAAAAGAAAATGTGCATTGTGGTGATTTTTTTGAACATCAAGGAAAATACGATTTAATCGTTGAGCAAACTTTGTTTTGTGCTATCGACCCTAGTTTAAGAAAGAAATATGCAGAAAATGTGAAACGCTTATTAGAACCAAATGGCCAACTGATAGGACTCTTTTTTGAATTTGAACTGGATGGAGGACCTCCTTTTGGTGGCGACAGAAAAGAATACCACACTTATTTTGACCCTCATTTTTCATCCGTCCAATTTGAAGATTGTTACAATTCCATTAAGCCCCGAGAGGGAAGGGAATTGTTTGGGATAATTGAATTTTGAAAAAACTTTCAATTCAACCCAACCTTTTTAAAATGACCTTCGTTACTATATTTGAGAACGACACTTTAGAATTAAATTTTGGTATTCCAGAAAATTATTCTATCTTGTCAGTTAATAACAATTAAAAAACACGGTAGCCTATAGTTAAAAAATTACTTTAAACAAGTTTGATCATTAAATTGAACTACTAAACAAGTAAGTTATGACTATGAATAATATCGATGACCGTGAGTTAATCAGTAAATATTTGTGTGGAGATGAGAAAGCTTTTGAAGCTTTGTTGATGCGTCATAAAGAAAGAATTTTCAGATTTATTTATATGAAAATTCGTGATAATGCTTTAGCACAAGACATTTTCCAAGACACTTTTATAAAAGTTGTTAATACATTAAAAGCCGGTAATTATAATGAGGAAGGTAAATTTTTACCTTGGGCGATGAGAATAGCTCATAATCTGGTAATTGATCATTTCAGAAAACACAATAAGGTACGCCTCGTTTCAGAGTCTTCTTCAATGAGAGATGATTATAATGTTTTTCATACGTTAAAGTTGGAAGACGAAAACGTACAAGAAGAGATTACCCGCGTTGAGTTGGAAGGTCAAATGGTAGAATTGGTAGAGCATTTGCCAGATACACAAAGAGACATCTTGAAAATGAGAATATTTAAGGAAATGTCATTTAAAGATATAGCAGATGTTGAAGGAATCAGTATCAATACTGCTTTGGGCAGAATGCGATATGCATTGATTAATCTTCGAAAACTAATTGAGAAACATGAGCTAGTAACACATTTTTAATTTATATTTTGGTTTAATGCAAAAATCCTGCTCCAAATTGGGCAGGATTTTTTTTTGTAAAATTATTGCGAAAAATAAGCTTTAATTTTTAATGATTTTCTTCGTTAATACTCCACCATCATAATTTATAACTAAAAAATAAACTCCTTTTCGTAGCGAATAAATATCTATTACTGAAGAACTCGAGTCAATTGGCATGACCTGTTTCCCTGAAACGTCAAGTAAATTTAGGTTAGTTATTTTGATGTTGTCTTCTATTTTAATAGTTACAAACTCGCTAGTGGGGTTAGGATATATTTTAATCTTTGATTGCTCATTTTCATCTATTCCTAGCCATTGGGGTAAGTTGCCAACTTTTAACACATAGATGTTGCTTGCATCGCAAATCCAAGGATTATTTTGATTATCGACTTCAATTGTCATCCGCCTATTGAAATCAAGAATACTGTTACTGGATGTATAAATATTTGTCCATGTATTTAACGATTTGTCATAGTATCCAATTGCGGTTGGTTTATTGGCTATTGAAAAATCGGGAGCGAAAATTGCCCAAATATTGTCTAAACTATCAAACTCAAACTCAATAATTCCTGCGCTAGGCATATTGATAGAGTTGCTGGGAGTAATAGAATCCACAAAGATGCCGTCGTATGCGATTGAAATGCCCTGGTCGCTTGCAGAGTAAAGCGAATCTGTTCGTTTTGAAAATTTGAAATCATAGTTGTTCCAGCTCAGTAAATTCGTTGTGTCAGGAGAGTAATATAGAGATCCGTTAATGGAATCATACGTTAAAATAATATTTGTAGTGCCAGTAGAAGCCCAAAAAATACCATTTTTAGAACGTATTCTTCTCAATCCTGAAATTGTTGATGGGGTAATTGAGCCATTGACCCATTTAAGAAATGGAGCGCTTGTAATTGCCATCCAAACAGTATCTTTCTGAGCATAGATGTCACAGCCATTTATTGAAGCACTTTCAATTGACCAATTACTACCGTTATAGGAATAAAGCCCTATGTTTTGATGATAAGTAAAAACGTTATCTGTTGTAAAGGCAAAATCACCAAATTCCAAACCGAAAGTTCCATTGAAGGTTGCATTGTTTTGATAATCAAATTCTTGGTAAAACCCATTGGTATCTAGCACTCGTACTCCCATAGGGGGCGTGCTTAAAGAGAACCAGATAGAATTGTCATACGGGTTAATTTGGAAATATTTGTTAACATAAGGCACACTCCCAAAAGCTTCACTACTATTGGTAACAAAGTCACTTCCATTTATAACTTGCCATGTTTGACCAAAACTATTTGAATAGCTTAATAGGTATATCGTTAAAATTATTAAATATTTCATAACTTAATCCATTTTTTTGTAATTTTTGTTCCCTTAGATTCGTATGACACAAAGTAAAGCCCGTTGCTTAAATTTTTAATGTTAAATTGATATTTACCGCTTGTTAGGTGCTCGTTTTCAATCAAAACTAACTGACCTTTGATGTCAACAATTCCTACGCTGCCATTTTCGAGTGTTTCAGGTATTATTACTGTTAATCGATCTTTTGCAGGATTTGGAAATATTAAGATATCATTATCCAAAATTTCAATTTCGCTTAAAGATAGTACAGAGTCTACTAGAGGATTGGCAGAGTCACATGGGAAATCATATTGAGATGTTAATGTAGAATCTTGAATATAAATAGAAAAAGCCATTTTTGGAGCAGTAATAGACGGGTTAATCGGATACCAATAGTCAACGGGCACAATAATAAGAGGAATCGGTACTCCACAGCAAAGTAAACTAGTATCTTCATATTGACCAATAAAATGATAGTAATATCCAGTTAGTCTAATCACGGAATCACCAAATGTATAATCAATTTCTGCCATTGGTTCTACCCCGAATTTATCTTGAGTTAAAACTGGCAAAGGAGGAAAAGAACCAACAAAGACTGTTGCAGTATCTTCATAACGCATTAAAGAGTTAGTTTGTGAATGGCGAACCCATGTGTCTAAAAGTGATGTTGTTGGTGATATGTATTGACCAAAGTCATAAAAAAGTTCATATTTAATTCTTTCAACAACATAGTCTTTGTTGATTTCTATAGGAAAACTACTGCCAATTGGTCCAAGGCCCAAAGGATTCAGTGGAGTGTCAACGCGAATTGTGATAGTATCTTTACTTATTTGATTAGAAAATATTGGAGAATCTTGCGGGTGAATTATTTGTAATTCTGGGTACTTAATCATTTTTAGAGCTTCATATCCATTCAATCTACCCCACCCAGAAGAATCATCTGGAAAAGTTTGGCTTAATTTAGTAGCAGATCGTTCTATTATATATTCTATGTCAGCAGGATCTAAATTCCCATTATTATAGCATGGTTTATTAAAGTAACTCATTAGGAGGGCAACAACGCCTGTCACATGTGGTGCACTGGCAGATGTTCCATTAAATGTTCTGTACGGAATTAATGTGTCATTAGAAGGTTGATTATTAGTGGATGAAGTAGTGGCTATCAAACTTTTTGTCCCAGGTGCAATTACATCAATATTGTTGCCAAGCGGCGATGAATAATTCTCAAATTGCGCCGTATTTCCAGAAAAAGCGACTAGTCTTTCTCCATCTGTACCTGATGCACCTACAGAAATTACCCAGCTATCATGATAACTTGCAGGAAATAATCCAATTGGTTGATATTGATCTTGTAAATTAAAATTATTACCTCTAGAAGCAATGCTTGTAACACCATTTTGTAAAGAAAAAAGAAAAGATTCTCGACAAATTCTACATGCGACATCGTCTACGGGAGGCTGGGGAGGGATAGAGTCACCGGGTAAATCATTAACTCCCGTCGTATAAGGTAGTAGCTCTGTATGCTTAATTGTATCCAAGGATTGAGCAACTCTCATCCCGTAACTATGATTGCCAACATATATTCCATAACCTGGAGCGTTGTCAAAATAAGACGTTTCTAAAGGAGAGTTAGGTGTCCATGAGTAGTAGGTGTAAGGCGCTCGAGCCGCATCAATTACGCTTTGCGCCATAAATCTAGCATAAGCTCCTTCTCCAAACCCTAATTTAAAGTCGATTAAACTTACACCCGTTGTGTCTAACCCTGTCCCTCCTGCAATACCTGCTACTCCAATAGAATTATTCCTTTTAGCTCCAATAATACCTGCAACTCTAGTGCCATGTCCATAAGTGTCTGTGCCCCATGAAGGGGTTAAAAAGGAATCTGTTGGATTGGCCAAAATAAGATCATCATAATATGAAAAGCCAGTTAAAACATCAAGATCTGGATGCAACGAGTCAATCCCGGTATCAAAAATCCCTACTTTAATAAATCTTTTGCCTGTTTCAATGTTCCAAGCACTATCAATGTTTATGTCAGTCGACGATCCAAGAGTGTCGATTAATGATAACTGATATGGAAACAACGAATCATTTGGTGCATCGTTGTAAACAATATCCAAAGGTAAGTCAGAGAAGATAATCAAAGGATACAATGTTTCTAAAATTTTAGAGAATTCTTTGTACTTTAAACTGTCTGGTATTTCCACTTCAAAGGTTGCCCAAAAAGGTGGCATATAAACTTTACTACCTTGCCTGCTAATTGAAATTGAATCGGAGGTTTTTAGATGCGGAAACGCTTTGGTTGCAGATAGAATAGAAATATCAAATAATTCTTTTTGCTCAAAATCTTTTAAAACTTTTCTCCCATTCGCATTTAGAAGGTCTCTAATAAGTACAGTTTGTATTCTATCATCATCGACTAGTGTCCAATCTATTAACTTAAGATTAAATCGAACCAAAAGAACTCTAGGAGAGAGGGGGTATGTTTGTGATGCTCTTCCTTCACCGACAAGGAATAGAAACAAAGTTAAAATAAGTATTTTCATAAATTTACTGTTATCTAGTTATTAAATATACAAATTAGTTACTAAACATACAAATTTTTTTAAAAAAAAGCAGGAAATTTCGACTATTTATAAATGGTCACGGATTCTGTATATATTCAATTAAAAGTATGATTTGTCTAGTTGATTGTTAATTTTTTATTCTCAATGGCTTGATTATCTCTATATAATTGATAAAAATAAGTCCCGTTCCATTCTTTTGTGTTAATAGTAATTACTTTTTCTGATATTTTATCATTCTCATAAACTACTGCGCCTTTTGCATCAACAATTTTCAGTTGTAAATTTTCCAAATTAACTTGGTTTAATTCAACCGTGATTGAGTTTGAAGCCGGAATTGGGTAGATTAAACTTTCATTAATTATAGATAAATCTTCAACTCCTGCTAAGGGTAATACAGTTATAGTGCCAGTCATACCTGAGCCAAAATGCACATCACATCTGTAATCGTATGAGCCAGCAATTGTAAAAATGTAGGTATAAACCCATCCTGAGCCTATATTATTTCCAAACGAGTCAGGATTACTTGGGAAAGTAGCTGTTGTTCCATTCACATTATGAGTACCTGAAGAATTTGTCCATCGAACAGTGTCACCCACATTGATACTGATGTTAGATGGAGTGAAAGTAACTCCACTTGCATCAATGTTAGTTAATGTTTGTGAAAAAGAAAAATTCGCAAATAATAACAGAGCGAAAAATGATAGGTGTTTTTTTAATGTAGTGATTGATTTCATAGGTTTTTTTATTTTATTATTGATATAAACTTAAAACAAAAAAACCAAATACTCAAAAAAAATTTCACTTAATGTTCTCTAAGTACTCATACGCCTTTTGAACAGAGATGAATTTTTCCTTTGCAATTTTTCGCTGTTGTGAAGATGCATTGTGAAATTTATCTGGATGATGCAACTTAACCATTTTACGGTATGCTTTCTTTATTTCGTCAAAAGATTCCTTTTCTGAAACCCCAAGTATCTTGCACGATAAAGCACGTCGAGTGGTGGGGCTAACTTTACTTTTGAAAGATTCTCGTGAACTTTTCTCATAAGATTGGTACATTCCTATAACACTTTGAAATTCTTTGGGTGATACTTTTAAAAAGAATGCGATGGTTTCCAAAAGTTTGAGCTCTGACGCAACCAACCTTCCGTCGACCATACAAAGTCCTGCGAGAAAATAAATGATTTGAATGCGCTCACTCTTTTTTCTGACTTTAAAATTCAACCAACTAGATACAGCATTAATTCTCTCAGGGTTTCGGTAAGCAGCGGTCAATGATTCCCTAAAATCATAGTTACTTGTCTTAAAATACTTCCGGAAATAGCTTGAGATGTATTTTATCTTCCCACTAACGTCATCTCTGTCTTTAGCTATAAGTTGTGCAGCAAGGTAAATATATGCTTCTAGCAGATTATCACGGGAATAAGGAAGGGAGCTGTCAAAAATACCATTCTTCCAGTCATAATCAGCTTTCCTTATTTTTAGCCAGTATATTCCTCCGATTATAAAAGGCAAGAAAAACCAAAAACCAAAATTCTCCGTAACGTTATCATTTGGTTGGTTGTATCCGCTCTGAAGTATTATTGTATAAAGCATTGGTGTAAAATTAAAAATCCCACGCAAATTGCGCAGGATTTTAATATAGTTGGATTTTTTATTTCACCAACTCCATTTCTTCTATGAGGTTCGTTGCACCGAATACTTTATCAACCAACCACAAAGTATAGCGAATATCCAAAGAAATTGTTCGTTGGATATTTGTTTCAAAAAAGATATCTCCAGACATTGCTTCCCAATTTCCGTCAAAGGCTGTGCCAATTAGCTGACCGTCTCCATTGATAACCGGAGAACCAGAGTTACCACCTGTGATGTCGTTGTTAGAAAGAAAATTGACAGTTAAATTACCATTTTTATCAGCATACTGACCGTAATCCTTCTGTTTCCATGTTGATTTTATTTTTGGATGAACTACAAATTCAGGATTAGAAGGGTCTTCCTTTTGCATAACCCCATCAATAGTTGTAACAAAATCATACGCCACTGCATCTTTAGGATTGTATGGTAATACATTACCGTAAGTTAATCGCAAAGTAGAGTTTGCATTTGGATAGTACATTTTTTTTGGATTCATGTCTCTTAATCCAGCAATAAAATAACGGTTTGCTTTCTGTAAATTATCTTTTGCATCCTTCAATTTATCAGTACCAGTAGCTTTCTCATAAGCACCATTGATATCAACTATTAACTTGAATAATGGATCTTTTTGCATCGTTTTCAAAGAAGGCGCAGCGTTGAAAGAATCAAACTTTTCTTTATTTAAAAACATTGATTTCTTCTTGATTAATTTCATGTATTTTTCTACACCTTTCATTCCTTTTGCTGCTATTTTTTTAGCCAATGGTCCTAATTGAGATTCAGGAATATCGTTTAAATACATGTGCAATACATTGTGAATGATATCCAACTCAATGTCCATATCTGCACTTTCAAAATAATCATCGCTCATTTGCCCAAAGCGACCTGCAAGCGTTTTAGCTCTATCTTCTTGTCCTGCTATCATAGCATCTGCCCAGAATTTATAACGAAAAGCAGTAACATTTGCCCCTACAGTATAAATATACTCGGATTGATAGACCTTAATGTTAACTATATCGTTTGTGCTTTTGTAGTAATTTTCCATAGAGCCAAGAACATCATGTGACATTTTTATGTTTTTGAGATAGTCTCTATACTCTGTTTCTATAGCTTGCTTTTTTCCTACAACATCATTGTTTTTCACTTGCTCTGTTTGGCCAATGAAATACTTCCAATAATTAGCAACTTGTGCATATGTAGCCGAATAATTTAATCGAACCGCATCATCTTTGTCCATATAGCGTTTCATTATTTTTAACTTCTTTGCTCTAATATCCACTCTTTTTGGCTGTTCTAGGGTAACTGCCTGTTCAACGCCCCAAGAACTCAAGTATCTGTCAGTAGAGCCTGGAAAACCTAGAATCATCGCAAAATCATCCTTTTCAACACCTTTTATACTAATAGGAAGTGCATGTTTAGGCACGTACGGCTTGTTTTCTGAGCTAAAAGGAGCAGGCTTATTGTCTTTGTTAGCATAAATTCTAAACATAGAAAAATCTGCTGTATGTCTAGGCCACATCCAATTGTCTGTGTCACCTCCAAATTTACCTGCAGACTGAGGAGGAGTTCCAACAAAACGAATGTCGTTAAATTTCTCTTTTACAAATAAGTAGAATTCATTTCCTTCAAAAAATGAACTGATGGAAGCGCTGTAATTGGTTCCTTCAGTTGCTTTATCCTGGAGAACTCTTGATAATTCTCTTATTTTCATGTTGCGTTCATCTTCAGTCATATTCTCATTTAGTTCACTAAGAATAGCTTGAGTAACGTCTTCAATTCTCACAATAAATGTTGCGTGCAAACCTGGAACTGGTATTTCTTCTGCGTTATTTTTTGCCCAAAAACCATCATCTAAATAGTTATTCTCCTTTGTAGATGCTTCAGCAATTGCTTCATATCCACAATGATGATTCGTTAAAATTAAGCCTTGTTTAGAAATTATTTCTCCTGTACAAAATCCGCCAAAGGAGATTATGGCATCTTTGATAGATGATTGGTTGATGGAATACAATTCTTCTTGTGTCAGTCGAAGTCCATGTTTCTTCATGTCTTCATAGTTTCTACCCAATAAGAATGGAAGCCACATTCCTTCGTCGGCCTTCGCTATTGTTCCTACTAATAGGAATAATGTAATCAATGTAATTTTAATTTGTTTCATTTTCTGGTTTTGTAAATAAGAGTGACAAGATAAGCAGAATTTTCTGATTGATATGATGAATTTTCTTGTAAATTTGAAGTTAAGGAATCGAGACAGTGGAATTTCTAAGATGAAACAAAAAGACATCAATAATTGGGTCAATAAAAGAAAGGAACATTTAAAAAAAATGAATCCGGAAGAAATTTTTGATGGAATTAAACGTGGTGATCGAGTAGCTTTAAGTTTAGGAATTACACTTGTTGAGAGTCAGAATCCAGATCATCGTAAAAGGGCGAATGAATTAATTCAACGTTGTCTGAAAATCAATACGAATTCTATACGTGTTGGTATTACTGGGGTACCGGGCGTTGGTAAGTCAACCTTTATAGAATCGTTTGGTAAAATTCTGATCGAGAAAGGCCATCAATTGGCAGTTTTAACCATTGACCCTTCAAGTTCTATTTCTGGAGGCTCCATTCTTGGAGATAAAACAAGAATGCATAATCTATCTGTCAATAAAAATGCCTTTATTCGACCGTCACCAGCTGGGGATACTTTGGGTGGGGTTGCTCGGAAAACAAGAGAGACTATCATTCTTTGTGAAGCTGCCGGTTTTGATGTTATATTAATAGAGACGGTTGGAGTAGGGCAATCGGAAACAGTGGTGAAGTCCATGGTTGACTTTTTCTTATTGCTTATGCTTTCTGGAGCAGGAGACGAGCTACAGGGTATCAAGAAGGGTATTATGGAAATGGCAGACGCCTTGGTCATTACAAAATCTGATGGCGATAATACCAAAAACGCAAAGATGGCTGCAAGAGAATACAAAAACGCGATGCATTTATTTCCTCCAAATGAAAATGAATGGATTCCTCAAGTAGAAACTTGTAGCTCTTATACGAATGAAGGAGTTGCAGAGATTTGGGATACAATTGAGTCGTTTAGAAATCAAATGATAACGAATGGTCATTTTGAGAAAACAAGAAATGAGCAAGATAAAATGTGGCTTATTGAAACACTAAAAGAAATGTTGTTGAACGATTTCTTTTTAAATCCCAAAATGCTCACTGAATTAAAAGTAATGCAAAATCAAGTGGAGAAAGGAGAGTTGTCTCCTTTTTTAGCGGCAGAAAAAATTTATCAATCTTATAAAAAATGACCGAAGAATTTAAAATAACGGGAGACTATATTGAACTCATTCAATTGTTAAAAGCCACAGGAATTGCTCAAACAGGAGGTCATGCAAAAATAATTGTGGATGAACATGTTGTTTTTAGAAACGGAGAGTTAGAAACTAGAAAACGAGCAAAATTGATTATAGGAGATGTGATTGAAATTGAAGACAATCGGATTACTTTGACTTAGCATTGTTATCTTTAAAAACCCCAATCAACAATCTATTAGCGTTCTCAGAGACTCTTTAGTTGTTTGTCAAATGAAGTCAATGCTCTCCTAGGCACTCGTTTATGCTCACTGAGGCTCTCGAAGTGAGCATTAGAACAACTGCTGGACTTCTTTTTTCAATACATCTACAGCAATTTCGGTAGGAAGAACCCCAACTTCTGAACAAATCTCAAATATTTTTCCCGATAGATCCATACCGTTAGAAGTTGCAGTCATTTGCCTCCCAGCCAAATTGATAATTTTAATCGTTTCTTCTTTTGCTTTTTTTACAAGGTCCCAAGTAGCTGGTGCAATGTACATTTGCTGAGCAATGTTGTGTTCATATTCTTCTCGAATAGCTTCTAATAACTTAACTTGCATACCGGCAGATGGCAATCCTGGGTTATTTAACCGCATAACCATACTATTGGGATGAATTCTTTCCATGAGTAGGATTGCTCTTTGATAAGCATCTACTCGATTTGGTAAAAAGAAGCTCTGTCTTTCTTTTTTTAACTCAGAATTTAAAACTAGTAATTCTTTCTCATAAGTTTTTCTCATAAAGAATATAGCTGTCAATAAAACGGCTCCTGCAGGAATTAGTACTAAAGCAATTTGAAAAAGATATTCCATAGTTTAAATGTATTTGATACAAATATAGAATTCTAAGTTTGAAAAAAGTAACATTATTATTTATCTTACGTCTAATTCATAGTTAAAACCTTCGTTTTGGCGAATAGAATAAAAATTAGTGAATGAAAAAGGAATTTTCAATAGTATATAAACAATTCAGTCATTGGACTGAATTGGATAAAAATGACCAATCATTAGTTGAGTCAGCGAATGATGCTATGAGCAAGGCATATGCTCCTTACAGTAATTTTAATGTTGGAGCAGTTGCTCTTCTTTCAAATGGAGAGCTTGTAAAAGGGAATAACCAAGAAAATATTGCTTACCCTTCTGGACTGTGTGCGGAACGAGTTGCTTTGTTTTATGCAGGTGCTAATTTCCCAAATGAATCAATCAAAACCTTATGTATCGTTGCAAAAGGTGACTTGGTGCCGGTAGAAACGATATTATCTCCGTGCGGTAGTTGCCGTCAAGTAATGGTAGAGTCAGAAAAACGACAAGGGAATTCTTTTAGAGTTATTTTGGTCAGTCAGAATGGAGCAGTCGTTGTCTTTAATTCTGCCGTTGACTTATTGCCATTAGCATTTGGTGTATGAGAGGTATGAAACTATTTTGTTCGTTGATGCTTCTTACCGTAATTGTATCTTGTAGCTCTATGAAAGGTAAAGATTCAGTAAAGGATGGAGGGTCTAAAATTATTTCTGATACATCCTCTGTAGAATTATATTCATTTGATGAAAAGGATACTTCTCTAATGATAATGGACTACCAGTACTTCCAATATGACCCGTTAACAGGAAAATCTTCTCTTAATTATCAAGACTCTGTAAATCAGAAAGTTGTTGATTTTATTAATAATTCGACTTCAATGGAGTCGATGGATAATAGCATTAAAATTTCGGAACAGTTTTTTGAAAAGTCAATCAATAAAATGGCCGATTATTACAGGGTAGATCTTTATGATAGTGGACAATCAATTTGGCATTATGAGGCGTCTGTCAAAATCAATAATGACTTTAAAGATTTTTCGCAATTGTCCTGTTGGACGTGGTCCTATACCGGCGGCGCACACGGGAATGGTTTTAGTTCATATTTTTTGACCGACAAAATAGATGGTAGGGCATTGAAAACAGTCGATTTCATCACTGATACTTCCGAATTAAATAAAATAGGAGAAGAATTTTTTAGAGAAGCGGTCAATATTTCGAAAGATACTGACTTGGCGGAAGAAGGTTTTTGGTTTGACGAAAATAAATTTGGTTTTACAGATATTTTTTTTTTCAATGATGAAGGAATAAATTTTTTCTTCAATACCTATGAAATTGCAAGCTACGTGGATGGACCATTAACAGTTACAATTCCTATAGAAAGGGTTAAGCACCTATTAAAAAGAACACTAAAATAGTAAAGATAATTTCGGCAAATTAATTCAAGGTCAATTTCCACTAAGAATTTTATATATTTGCCTTTACATTAAAATAAAGATTAAGAATATGGCTATAAAGTCACCAAAGAAAACAGTTAAGACAGCTAAGAAAAAAGTACCTGTTGGAAAGCCTAAGTTTTCTAAAGAAACTTACATAAAGTGGTACAAAGACATGTTACTCATTCGAAAGTTTGAGGAAAAAACGGGTCAACTTTATATTCAACAAAAATTTGGTGGATTTTGTCACCTTTACATAGGTCAAGAAGCAATCGTTGCTGGAACAGTTAGCGGAAGCAAAAAGGGCGATAAACACATGACAGCATATAGAAGTCATGGTCATCCGATTGCTTTAGGAACTGATCCTCGTGTTTTAATGGCTGAACTGTATGGTAGAACGACAGGTTGTTCTAAAGGTAAAGGCGGTTCTATGCACTTTTTTGACAAGGAAGTTGGTTTTATGGGAGGTCATGGAATCGTAGGTGCTCAAATTGCCATGGGTGCTGGTGTTGCTTTTGCAGAACAATACAATGAAACTGGAAATGTAGCATTCGTTTCAATGGGTGATGGAGCTGTTCGGCAAGGAGCTTTACACGAAACATTCAACATGGCTATGCTTTGGAAATTGCCAGTGATTTTTATCATAGAAAATAATAACTATGCGATGGGGACTTCTGTAGAAAGAACAACCAATGTTCAGGATTTATCAAAAATCGGTCTATCTTATGATATGCCGTCAAAATCAGTTGACGGAATGTCTCCAGAAGCTGTTCATGAAGCAATTGAAGAAGCAGCGACAAGAGCCAGAAAAGGTGATGGACCCACTTTGTTAGATATTAGAACATATAGATATAAAGGGCATTCAATGTCTGACCCTCAGAAATATCGAACAAAAGCAGAACTGGCTGAATGGACGGAGAAAGATCCTATTGAGAATTGCTTGAAAGTAATTCAAAACAATAAATGGTTGACTGATAAGAAAGTCAAAGAAATTCAAGAATGGGTAAAGAAAGAAGTCGCAGAGTCAATTGAATTTGCAGAGAATTCTCCATTCCCAGAAGGAAAAGAGTTATACGAAGACGTTTATATGGAGGAAAATTATCCTTTCATTGTAGAATATTAAAAGAATAGAATTAAGATGGCGGAAATTATTTACATGCCCAAATTAAGTGACACGATGACGGAAGGAGTTGTGGCTGAATGGTTAAAGAAAGTTGGTGACGAAGTAGAATCTGGAGAGATTCTGGCTGAAATCGAAACGGACAAAGCAACGATGGAATTTGAATCGTTTTACGATGGAATTCTACTACATATTGGTGTTGAAAAGGGAGGAGTGGCGCCTATTAACGCTATTCTAGCCGTTATTGGAGAGAAAGGAGAGGATGTAAAGAAAATTTTAGCAGATGTTGAAAAATCTAAGCCTGCCGAAGAAAAGGAAGAACCTAAAACCGAGGTCAAGGCAGAACCTGTCAAAGAAGAAGTGAAAATAGTTGATGTTAAAGCGGTTGAGTCTTCACCGAAGCCATCTGCAACTATTACAAATACGAATGGTAGAATTTTCGCTTCCCCTCTTGCAAAGAAAATGGCAAATGATCAAGGTATCGATCTGTCCAGCGTTAAAGGAACGGGTGAAAATGGTAGAATAATAAAAGCTGACATCGATCATTATACTCCTTATGTTGGAGCAGCTGGAGGCAGAGCATTTGTTGGTACTGAATCTTTTACAGATGAACCTGTTTCTCAAATGAGAAAAGTAATTGCCAAAAGATTGGCAGAAAGTAAATTTTCAGCTCCTCATTTCTACTTGACACTAGATATTGATATGGATAACGCCATTTCAACCAGAGCTTCCATGAATTCGATTGAGGGAATCAAAGTTTCCTTTAATGACATGGTTGTTAAAGCCTGTGGATTAGCATTAAGAGAGCACCCTACTGTAAATAGTTCATGGATGGGTGATTTTATCAGAAGAAACGATCATATCCATATTGGAGTTGCCGTTGCTGTTGATGAAGGCCTTTTGGTGCCTGTTATTAGATATGCAGATGGAAAAGACTTAACTGCTATCGGTACAGAGGTGAAAGAATTAGCGATAAAGGCAAAAACAAAAAAACTACAACCTGCTGAGTGGGAAGGTAACACGTTTACTATTTCTAATCTAGGTATGTTTGGTATCGAAGAATTCACAGCAATAATAAATCCACCAGATAGCTGTATTATGGCTATTGGAGGTATAAAACAAGTGCCCGTTGTGAAAAATGGTCATGTTGTACCAGGTAATGTGATGAAAATAACCTTGTCTTGTGATCATCGCGTCGTTGACGGAGCATCTGGAGCCGCATTCTTAAATACGTTTAAAGAGTACATGGAGAATCCGGTAACTTTGTTATTGAAGTAATTGACTGTAACTTTTTTGGTCTGGTTTATTATATAATAAACCAGAGTTATGAAAAAATTACTTTCCACCTTAATCGTTTTATTGTTATTTTTCAACGCTTCAGCGTCTGACATTCTATTCAACCGCTTAGACAATCTGTATAAAAAGGATAAGAAGAAGTGCTTGGTCGTAGCGAAAAGATACATGGAGTATTTACCCAAAGAATCTTCATCTTATTACTTTGCATCAATAGTCTATAAGTACAAAGCTGAAAATGCCAGAAACAGTCGCGGAGAATATTTGCATTTGAAAAAAGCAATCAGTTATGCAGTCCAGTTTGAAAATAAAAAAGACGAAGCACTCCAAAATGAAGTGAACTGGTTGCACATAAAAGCTGAACTAAGCGAAGATGCCACAGTATTGATTTCTAAACTTAAAGAGGACAATGAATTTGCTTTTAGTGAAAGATTAGATACTGAGCTTTCCAAAATGAATAATGAATACTTCATAGAAGATATTACGGCAGAAGAGCTCGCTTCAAATGAACTGAGTAAAAACAAGATATCAGAAGTGTTTACAGCAAGTAATTCTACTAAAATGTTTTACGGAATGCCGAAAGGAAATGAGGTTATCCAATCTGAGAGTGAGTCTGGTGAACAAGAACTGCTTGGATATATTAATGCAGAACGAAAAAAATTAGGAATGGTTCCACTGGAATGGGCAGAAGGTCTTGCAAAAGCAAGTCGGTACCATGCCTATGATTTAGGAACCCAAAATTACTTCAATCATTCAACCTATGATAGAAAAAATGGGAAATTAGTAAAAATTGGAGGAACTTTTGATAGAATTAAGAGATTCTACAGTGAATCATTTGTCAATGGAGAAAATATTGCTGCAGGTAACGGCTCACCCCAGAAGACATACATGCAATGGTTCAATAGTAAAGGCCATTATAACATAATGTTTAACCCTATTAGTACAAAAATAGGCATCGGTGTTTATTATGTAGAGGATTCTCCTTTTGGATACTATTGGTCAATGAGTACAGCTAAATAACTCATTTCATCAAGTTTTATACTTCTTCAGTAAAGAATAATCATAAATTTTCATTCTTAATATCCATTGGATGCGTTTGATAGAAAGTTAAATTACTATCTTTAGTTCATTGATTTGAAAAAAGCTTTTATAAACCATTTAAAACTAAGTATGAAACTATTAATCATTATTCTACTAGCATCTTTTAGTGTTGTTGGTCAATCAGGTTGGGAATTAATTACACAAAACAAACTTTCTGATGCAAGAATTCAGTTTGAAAAAACGCTTCAAAAGGATTCTATAAATTACCAAGCACTCACCGGTATGATTTTCGTTACAGAGGTCGCTCAGGATAAGCTAATCCATGAAAGAATGGTCAATACTTTACTTAGGAATCATTATTCTGATCAATTGTACTATAGCTTACGTAGTCAGACATCTTTAGAAAGTGAAGAATTGGAAAACCGCTCATTTCGCTTTCAAATTTATGACAAATACAATGAGGCTATTGACTTATTAGAAGAAAGAGAATTCGAAAAGTCGAAAGAAAAATATGCCGAAGTCAACAGTCCATTCGTTTGGAGTTATTTAGGGCCTTTTCAAAATATTAATGGTTATGGTTATGTAAAGGAATTTGAAGTTGAAGGAAAAAACTACGACAACACCTTGGTTTATGAAAATGTTATGAATCAAAGTCTTAAATGGGTGGAGCCGAAATACCATCATCCTAAGTTCAGTATCAACTTTAAAAGACACTTAGGTGTTAGTTACAATAATGCAGTTTGTTTCGCGAACTCATTTTTTACAACAGATAAAGACCAGGATGTTTTTATTCGCATTGCCCGAAATTCACCGATGAAAATTTGGTTGGATGATCAACTGGTTTTTGGGCAAGACAATGCCATTAATTATGATTTAGATGCAGAATTTGTGAAATTACACATCAAAAAAGGTGCACACAGAATTTTTATCAAGTCTATTGTGGGTGATTATTTCGATGGTGATTTAACCTCACGTTCTTATGGCACTTCTTATGATTTGTATCAGAATTATAAAGGAGGTATTGATGTAATGAAATCAATGGAAATCAAAAGTGAAAATAAATTCATCAATGTAATTCGTTTTACGAATGAAAATGGAGAGCCAATCGCAATGACTTCTAGTTTTGATACTCAGCCTTATGATAAGGGGAATTATTCGCCCGCGTTTTCAGAGGGTAATTATATTAATGAATTGAAAAAAAATATCGAGGAAAATCCAAATGATCTTTTTAATCTATACCTGCTGCAAGCTGCATCCCTAGAACATGGCAATCTAAATCAAATGGAAGAATATTTCTACCTGAAGCATAAGGACAACTCAGAAAGTGTATTTTATAAATACATTGCTGCAAAAATTTTCATGATCAATGGTAAACGAGAGAAAGGGTACTATGTATTGGATGGTATTGACTTAGAGCAAAATCCAATTTATGCGACCTACAGTGATAAACTCAAGGAAATTGATCCGATTAATAATTCCGAAGAATTTGTTCCTAAGCTAGAAGAACTTTTGAAAATTGCTCCTACAAATTTAGGTTTAATCATGTTGAAAGGGAATTATCTTAAAGAAGAAGGAAAAACTGATTTATTAAAGGTTTTTATAGAGAGTGTTATGTTGACATATCCTGAATTTGATGAAAATTATTCCCTAGAGTTACTATTGGATGAAAATTATAAACCCTACGATTATGACCTGAATAATAATTATGAAAGTGATGAAAAAAAGGACTTGAAGGAAGCTAAAAAGAACATCACTAAGCGTTTTGTGACATGGGATTACAATAAATTAATTAAGAAATACAAGAAAGACGAAAAAGAAGAAAAAGTATTGGCATTATACAATGAATTGATAGAGGTTGAGCCATATAAAATTGACCCAAGAGAAGACAAAGCTAAATATTTATTCAACCTTGAGAGGTATGATGAGGCAGTTGTTACATTGGAAGAAATTTTGACCATTAATCCTCGAAGTCATAGCGTTTTTGAGTTAAAAGGAGATATTTATTTCGACCAAAAGAACGAAGAAAAAGCTTTAGAAAATTATTTGATTGCTATTGATCTGTCTAAAAAAGTGGATTACTTCGGATACTCTAGTGGAAATAGTATTCAGAAGAAAATAGATAAAATAAAAGGAAAAACGAAGCTAAAAGAGAAATTTGAACAAACTTCATTCAATGACTGGATGTCTGATGAGTCGTGGGTTGATCAGGCAAGGGATGAAGAGTCTTTGATTCTTGGTTACTCAACCGATTTGCATTATGACAAGAAAGGGAAAGCAAACATGTATTCTAAAATCATGATTCTTATTCTTACCGAAGCGGGAGCATCTAGCTGGGTACAATACGATTTCTCACGGTTGGGAAGCATTGATGTAGTAAAAGTGATTAAAGAGAATGGTTCAGAACAAATACCCGATGTGAGAAGAGGTTTTGTCGTTTTTAAAACTTTGGAGCCTGGCGATGTTATCCAAATCGAAGCAAGTTCCAAATGGACTCCATCCAACGATTTAGGGAATAATTTGATTTTTTTCAATTACGCCTCCTTTCATGCACCCATTATTGACTATAAATTGGAAGTAGCGTTACCAGAAGGGAAGAAGGTTAACATTTTAACTCATAAGCTAGAAGACAACCATCTTAAGAATACAAAAAATGGAATGGACTTCTACAAATGGAAATATAGAAACCTGCCAAAGAGCACTTTTGAGGAAGCAGTAATTGATGACAATGATATTTATGCAAATATCCAATTGAGTACAATTGAAGACTGGAGTAAAGTAGTGAACTGGTATCAGGCCAAAACATACCGTAAACTTGATTCTAAGTATGAAATCAGAGAAGTGTTGGACACGTTGATTAAAGGAGGGATGACAGAAATGGAGAAAACGATTGCGGTTTACAACTATGTTACCAAAGAGATTAACTATTCTTTTACCTCACTATTGAATTCAAATTACATTCCTAAAAATGCTGATTTAACTTGTTCTAGTAAAATTGGTGATTGTAAAGATGTCGCTACGGTAATGATTAACATGCTAAATGAATTAGGGATTAATGCTTACTATGTTTTAGTAAAAACCAACAACTATTTTGATATGGAAATTACTCCGAGTCTATACTTTAACCATGTCATTGCAGGCGTTGAAATGAATGGAAAGCAACATTATTTTGATCTAACAACTGACAATTATCCTCATACTGTGACTAACATTTCTGACAGTTATGCATGGGCATTAAAAGTGAGAGGAGAAGATGAAGAATTATTTAGACTACCGAATGACTATTTGAATGTTGACAAAAATATGATGGAGTTTGAGATTCATGCAGCAATAGATACTGACCACATGCTTGACGTAGAAGTTGATGTTGTTTATCATGGAATTAATGCGGGTTACGTTAGAGAGAATTTAAAATCATTGCCAAAGAATGAAATGGAGAATATTATCCTTTCTATGATTGGAGATGACATCTATAGTAATATTCAATTTGAAAGTTATAATTTTACCAATATAGACGCGATTTCAGATCCGCTTAAAGGGACATATAAGTTCAAAGCAAAAAAATATTCTGAGCATATTTTGGATATCTACTTCATGAATATACCTTTTATGAATGTTATCTCGAACAGTGTTGTGTTCTCAAGTGATAAGCGAATGAATACCATTAACTTGAATAAGATTATTGATGCGGCCCCAACTAAAGAGACACTTTATTTTTCTTACCCGAAGAATTTGAGACTATATAAATTACCAAAGGATATCCACATGGAAAATGAATACTTTTCGTATGATGTTAAATTCACCAAAGAGAAAGATGAATTAAAAGTGGTGAAAACGCAGATTTTCTTTAGACAAAGAATAGAAGTAGGAGAGTTTGAGTCATTTAAAGAGAAATATTTGGAGCTCAATGAACTGGATCAAACAAAGATTGTATTAATTAGCAAGAATAGCTCTATAAGGTAAAGAAGAAAAACGAGTAGATTTAAACCATAATTCGCTTGTTGTTGTATAATTTACGTGAAATTTAGGATATGATTTAGCAAAAATAGTTCGTGTTTAATTTGGTTATTATTATTATTATTATTATTGAAGTCTAACCAATTAAAATGTTCAATTATGAAGAAGATTATTTTATTTTCTATTATTGCTGTTACTAGTATTTTGTTTACAAATTCTTGTGAGAAATTAGGTCCCGATGACTTTAAGGAAAACTCCACTAATTCTACCTATCAGTCAATCGTTGATGAGAGAATTGTTGAGGATGTCAATTATGAAGTAATTGAGAAAGGTCCTCAATGTAGTTGCTCTGTTTCCTGCTTTTGGTCAAGTTGTGAGACGAGATGTCCTGTAACTAATGGAGTTTGTACTGCAGTTTGTTCATGTGCAAGTGTTGTTGTTTGGGGATTAAGTTTTGGAACAACTGCAATTTGTGGCTGTGGTAGTGCAACTGTAGGCTCTGTTAAAGGTTTATATTTGGATGATGAAAATATTATTCACTTTGAAAACTTTAAAACTTGGATTCAAGGTATTAACTCGCCTACTATGAATAAGCTAAGAGCTAAACTAAACGTAGTTATTAATGTCGCAAATAATAACAATCCATCAGTGGGAAATGCAGTTAGTAAATTTCTTATAGCGATAGAAGAAGTAACTGAATCTGAAGCTCAGCATATTGCAACTTTTATTGAAAGAGGATGCAAAACGTGTACTAGAATTTAATATTGATGAATCTGATTATTAAACTATTTATAAGCAGTGCAATATTCATTTTTGCATTTTCGAGTTGTGCGAAAAATGTAGAAAAAGCAGCAATTGATTTGACTAATTTTTCAGGCAATCATAGTAAAGTTATAATAAAAACTTTTGAAGGAAAGATTCTTTTTATAGATTCCTCTAGCGCAAAGGTTATCGATGTAAGATTTTTTTCAAATGAATTGAAATTTGATAAGGATTTAATACAAATCAATTTATTTATAGATAGTAATACTAAGCAAGTGAACTTTACCTGTCCTTTTGAAAAAAGGGCAGGTAACATTTACATTGTGCAGGACGCACCTGACAGTATATCTAACTCTTCTTATACTTTTAATTTTTTTGACAAAAAGATAGAAGTTCTGTTTGAAGGCAGTGAGCATCTACGCAATTATACGTCCTATATATCGAGTATGAGTCGTTTTAAAAACTTTAACGATTTTGATGAAATTAAATTAGATTATTTTAAAGGCCTACAGGAATTTATTACCAAGAGTGATTACTCTCAAGTTGGAGGTATGCTTTTGTTGATGTTTAAGAATGACTTATTACGTGATGGCGAAAATGATTTTGAGGATATTATAAACAAAATTGATTCTATTGCTTGCAGTCAAGAAGGTATTTATGAGCTTTCCTGTGGTGACTATAAAAATCCTGACTTTAAAAAGAATAGTAATTGCGATGATGTTTCCGTAGATGATTTATTTTTACAATCGTCAGTTTCATTCATTCATCCTTCTTTGTATGAGAATAAAGTTGTTGTTCTCGACTTTTGGGCAACATGGTGCAGTCCGTGTAAAATAGAATTGTTCTACTTGGATTCACTAAACCGAACTTATTATTCCGATTCTCCAGTATATTCTATAGCAGTTTCTATTGATAATAAACCGGAGCTCGCATGGGACTATTTTAAGAAATATGAGGATCAATTAGGGACACTTAATACTTATTTTAATGATGGTTGCATGAGTAAAAATTACAACATTGAATTTGTACCTCAAAATTTTATTTATGATAAAAAACATAAACTGAGGTATAAAAATTTACACGGAGAAGAATTAAAGGAAGCTATAGATGAATTAATTAAAGAATAAACCTTAAAATTCTCTCAGCAGAGGAAAAACTAGTTTTAATGCATTATTTAAAACTGGATATTCTAGTATGCCGGACAAAAATGGTATATTATCGGAAAACTCTAGTGATCCAAAAGATAATTACGCTAGAGCTGGTATTATAAGTCTTTTAACAGGGCAACAAAACCCTACTGGAGGAGCTGTATTGTGAGATGGTATGGATCTAGTATCTAATTACGTTGGCAAAACAGATATCTTAGACCATCCTAAATATAAACAATATGGCTCTGTACAAATTAAAAGCGGTGATATTGAAGAAATGATATCTTTTTGGTCAGACCCTTCAAATAGAAAATACATTAATATTAAATCAAAGATTTTAGCTGACCAATATTTAAACTATGGAATGAATAAAACAAGCTTAGGTTATACATTAAGGAATCCATGGACAGGTGGTGATTTCATAGGAAGAAGAAAGGCTAGTAAACAATCTTCTAGGGAACAGTCTTCTTCACAAATTATATCTACAGGTGTTCATGGAGGTACAATTTTCTGGAGATATCAGCATAATAAATAAAATTTAATTACTCATGAAGATTATAACTCGAATGTTAACTCTGACACTCTTAATATTTCTAATTGCATGTGATAACTTACGTACCATCAATCCAAATAAAGAGCACGATTTTAAAAATTCAAGTACTGAAAGTCTTATTATTGAATATCCAAATCCAAATACTTTAGATTTATCATGTAAGGAAATTGCGTTAAACTTTTATAGGATTCATGACGTAAAAGTTTCAAAGTTTTATGAAGTCTGGAACAAACTAGGTTATGATTTTAATGACGGTGTATTTACTCTTCAAAGAGATTTTGATTCAGGTAATAATCGAAAAGTTTATAGTCGATTGTTTTTTTTTCTTGGAAGAACGATGATTTTTATGCTGATTCAATAAGGGTGGAAGAATTTGAAGAAAAAATTATAGTTCATACAGAAATATTCCAAAACACAAAATTATCAGAAATTAAAGATATTGGATGCGAATATTGTTAACCTCACCCGCTGCGCTGGATTTGCAATCCTGCGTATAAATAAGCATAATCTAACACAAGTAACCATTTCCCCTGCTCATTCCACGCATTCCACAACAAAAGCGTTCCAACATTGAAACGTATTATTAAAGTAGAGTAATCTTCTTTTCTCCCCTGCTCCCGCCCGAAGAATAAACTAAATCGCTCGTTTGCATTCGTAACGCGTTCGGCATCATCTCCTTCACGAATCTTTCGTGTTGTCCTGACCTCTGAAGTTAAACAGCTATCAAACCAACGCATTTTCCTCATCTCATCTCAAATCCCTTCAACTTTTAGTATATTTTTTACTCACTTCCTCATTTTTGGATTGAATTTTGTAATTTAGACCGAAATTGAAAACGAATCAACTAACAAGCAATGAATTTAACAAAAAGAATTCTCTTTTGTGCGTCTTTATTATTCTTCGTAAATGGAGTGATAGCGCAAGAAGACACCATTGTCAAAGCTGTTATTCTTGACAGTACTGACACCGCGGCAGATAAATTTTACAATGCTGGAGTAGAAGCATTTGGAGCAAAAAAATATGAAGATGCGATAACCAATTTTTCCGAGGCCATCAAAATGAATGAAAATTTTGAAAAGGCATACTACAATAGAGGGCTGACTTATTATTCTATCGATAAACATGCAGAAGCAATCACTGATTTTGACAAAGCAATTTCCTTGAGAGAAGATGCAGAAACTTATTTTAAACGAGGCGAGTCTAAACAAGCATTGAATGATAAGGAAGGCGCTACCGCAGATTATACTAAGACTGTCGAGTTAAATGCAAGTCATGCAAAAGCATATTACAATCGTGCATTTTTCAAATTCTCAGACAAAGATTACAAAGCAGCTATTGATGATTATACAAAAGCAATCGCCGCAAAAAAGGATTTTGCCTATGCATACAACGATAGAGCATCTGCTAAAAGACAATTAGACGACTTTAAAGGTGCAATTGCTGATTACAAGAAAGCAATCATGATCGATAACAAAATGGCATTCGTACATAACAATCTGGGCAGTGCTAAAAGAAAGGAAGGCGATTTTAAAGGTGCAATCATGGATTATTCAAAAGCAATAAGTTTGGATAAAAAATATTTCATTGCCTATAACAACAGAGGTTCAGCTAAATTTGATGCGAAAGATTACAAAGGAGCCATTACCGATTTTAGCAAGGCTATTGAAATTAACTCTAGCTATGCTTATGCTCTTAACAATAGAGCAGCTGCTAAGTTCAAATTAAAAGATTACAAAGGAGCGATAGAAGATTGTACGAAAGCCATTGCAGTTGACACGAACTACGCCTATGCTTATTTGAATAGAGGGAACGCTAAAGAATTGCTCAGAGACGATGAAGGTGCTTGCGAAGACTGGAACAAAGCAGCAGAGTTAGGGGCGGAAGGAGCTAAAGCAAACATCGGTATTTGCGATTAATCAACCAGATAAAGAAATTAAAATGTTAAGAAAATATATATCAATCGCAATGATGTTCCTTTCAGTAGGTGTTTTTGCGCAGAATGTAGAGTTCGAGAAATCTAATTTTAAAGACGACAAAGATGGCTTTAAGATAGCAAAGAAAAACATAGAAGAGGGAGATGATATTTATCAGAAAGGCCCTATGTTCTTTAAAGATGCTATTCCGTTTTATGTTAAAGCGAACGAGTTTAATCCAAATAATGCTGCATTAAACATGAGAATAGGAGAGTGTTATCTCGCTTCAATATATAAATACAAGGCATTGCCATATCTTACGAAGTCTGTAAAATTAAATCCAAGTATAGATTCTTATGCATATTATTTGTTGGGAAAAGCATATCATATTGATGAACAATTTGACAAAGCGATTACAGCATATAGCCGTTATCAAGGAGCAGCCATGGCAAATCAAGATCCTTCTGTTTTACAAGAACTGAAATTGAGAATTCAACAATGTTACAATGGTAAAAAAATAGTGAAAGAGCCGATTCGAGTATTCGTTGACAACTTAGGAAGCAATATCAACACAAAATACAATGAATACGCTGCAGTAATTTCTGCGGATGAGTCTGTGCTAATTTTTACGGCACGTCGGCCCAATTCTACAGGAGGAAAAATTGATCCAATATTGAATGAGAATTTTGAGGATATTTATATTTCTGAAAAACAAGTCGATGGTTCTTGGTCAACGGCTAAAAACATGGGGGAACCCGTAAATACGAATGACCATGATGCAAATTCTGGTCTTTCTGCTGATGGACAGCGATTTTTAATCTACATGGGTAAGAAAGGAATGGGCGATCTATTTGAATGTTTATTAGAAGGTGATTCTTGGGGTGAACCGAAATCGTTGGGTAAAAATATCAACGGGAAAGACTCCCACGAACCCTCTGCGTGTTATTCTCCCGATGGAAATCTGATTTATTTTGTTTCTGATAAGCCAGGAGGTTTTGGCGATCATGACATCTATATTTCTCGTAAAGATGAAAAGGGAAAATGGGGTGAAGCCAAGAATATAGGTAATACAATCAATACACAATATTCAGAAGAAGGTGTTTACATGCATCCAGATGGTAAAACATTGTATTTTAGTTCTCAAGGTCATAATTCTATGGGTGGATATGATATTTTTAAGTCCGTTCACAACGAAGAAAATGATACGTGGAGTACTCCTGTAAATATTGGTTATCCGGTTAACACAACCGGTGATGATGTATTTTTTGTTATCTCTGCAAGTGGAAGACGTGGATATTACACATCTGTTTCAGAAGAGGGATTGAGAGATTTATTTGTGGTTACATTTTTGGGAGAAGAAAAACCCATGGTGTTGAATAATGAAGATAACTTATTAGCAAGTGTCGCTGCACCTATTAAGGAAGTTGTTGTCGCTCCTGTAGTTGCTGTAAAAGAAGCACAGTTAACTATTTTGAAAGGAGTTATTTCTGACTACCTTACAAAAGATTTATTAGAGGCAGAAATAGAGATTGTTGATAACGAGGCAAACAAAGTGATTGCTACTTTCAAGTCTAACAGCAAGACAGGGCGCTACTTGGTGTCTCTACCAGCGGGTAAAAACTACGGTATTGCAGTGAAAAAAGAGAATTACCTTTTTCATTCTGAGAATTTTGATATTCCGAAAACGTCAGCTTTTCAAACCGTTGAAAAAAATATCGAGTTAAAAAATTTGGCTGTTGGAAACAAAATTGTCTTGAAAAATATCTTCTTTGATTTAGACAAAGCAACTTTACGACCAGAATCTACGGCTGAGTTAAACAGGCTAATTAAATTAATGAACGATGTTCCTACTCTTAAAATTGAGTTGGGCGGCCATACAGATTCACAGGGTAGTTCTAGTTATAATCAATCACTTTCAGAAAGAAGAGCAAAAGCGGTTGTTGACTTTGTTACTAAAGCAGGTATTGCTGGAGGTAGGTTAGTCTCTGCCGGATATGGAGAAGAGCAGCCTATTGCCACCAACGAAACCAAAGAAGGTCGTCAGTTGAACAGAAGAACTGAGTTTAAGATTTTAGCGTTGTAGGGAAATTCTAAGAACCTTTAGGGATTAAGTAATCTAATGAACTTAATCCCATTTTCGTTCTCTTATTCCATCTCAATTTCTTTATTCAAAGAATTCTAACTATCTTTAAACATGGATTCATTTGATTTTCATCCTGAAAAGCCAGAATTGGCAGAACAAGCGCCCAAAGGTGGTTTATCTTTGACTTTCTTTTCATTGGTGCTTTTCGTGCTTATCTTTCTATTGTTTTTTGGAGACGAAATCAATTTCATTATTTATTTGGTCATAGTGCTGTTAATCCATGAATTGGGTCATTTTCTTGCCATGAAAGCATTTAAATATAAAAATGTGAGAATGCTCTTCGTGCCTTTAATGGGTGCTTTTGTGCAAGGAACCAAAACAAACTACTCACAAAGACAGAGTTTTATTGTTACCGCAGCAGGTCCTTTGCCTGGAATTGTCATAGGGGCACTATTTGTCTATTTTGCAAATGCCAGTCAAGAATCCTGGATGATGACCACTGGTTTATTGTTTCTCTTGTTGAATATTATCAATCTCTTGCCACTTGATCCATTAGACGGAGGACAATTATTCAAACTTTTTGTGAAAGATAAAAATGAACTATTCTTAATGATTTTTGCATTCGTTTCATCTTTGTTTATGATTGGAATTGGATGGTATATTAGCAGTTATATCTTAATGATTTTTGGTTTCTTTATGGGCTTTCGTGTTCGAGCAATGCAGAAGAAGTATGAAATTCATAAAGAGTTGAAGCAAAAAGGGGTGAATTTTGCAACCACATATAAACTATTGAGCAACGAAACCTATTCCAAAATTAAAAAAGTAGTAATTGACTATACCCCAGCGTTACAAAAATATATCGATCAAGTTTCTACAGAAGAATTAGATCCTGTTCTTGCAAGTCAGGTCAATAGCGTTTTGATTACTCCTCTAAAAAGGGATACGAGTTTACTTTTTCGTTTCCTTTTGCTATTGTTTTGGATTGCTTCGTTTATGGTACCAGTCATTCTCTTTATGAATATTGATATTCAATGGTATTTGCCCCATTTAGCTAAATAGGACTCTCTTTTTTACACGTCAATGCAATTTAATCCTGGAAATAAAATAGTATTCTTACATGAAAATGGAGGTGGAGTGGTTGATTCAATTTCTGAAAATGGAAGAATAGTTGTTCTTGATGAAGATGGTTTTACACGAGAATATTTACCTTCTCAATTGGTTATAGTTCAGGATGAAAATTATCCTGTTGAGGAAGATGTATTGATGAATATCACTATGGAAGATAGTGGGGTGAAGGGGGAAAGAAAAAACACTTACTCTGAAGAAAGAAGAAAAAAAGATATTCCTGAAATTGATTTACACATCGAAGAGTTGATAGAATCACATAAGGGATTGAGTAATCATGAAATCGTTTCTCGACAAATGATTGCTTTTCGGCAGTTTTATCAGCGTGCAAAATCACAAAAGAAAAGAAAGATAGTAATTATCCATGGAGTAGGAGAAGGTGTACTGCGCTATGAAGTTCGGTCTTTTCTTAATAGGGAAGAAGGTGTTGAGTATTATGATGCAGATTATCTTGATTATGGACAGGGAGCAACAGTGGTAGAATTGTAGTGTGTAGAGATTGATGGCGGTAAAATGAAGTGTGAATAGCCTTTTTGAGAAAGATTTTTTTAAAACTCGTACTTACTTCATTATTCAGTCACTGATCCCATAAATCCTTAAATTTTCTCTCTCTTGTAAAAACGAAATCCGCCAACTTTCTTCAATAACTTAAAATTTGGGTTTGAATCCAATTCTAAGTTATTCGATTTTGAAACCAAATAGACTGGTTTATCAATGTCGCCATTAAGTAACCAATTTTGATCTTTTCGCTTATCAGATAACCCATAAGGTTGCTGAAAATAGTAGTATTGTGCGTAACTCTTATATCCATAGGATTCTACATAGCAATCTTCATCTTGTATGCTTTCATAAAAAGTAACAACAGGTCCTTGTGTAAAGCCTTCAATTTTTGGGAGTATAAAAAAGAGCACTAATAACAAAGAAAATGCAACTGTTTTTGAAATTGTAGTAAGTCCTTGTTGTATTTTTCCTTTTTTAAAGAATATTGCCGAAAATACTACTCCTACAAGAAAAAGAATGCCAATTAAAGACTCAAATCCTGACCAATAAATAGGAGTTTTCATAGATTCTACAGCGAAAGGATCATTCATATACGGAAAGAGCAATTCTTTATTCTTCATAATCAATGGAAGTGAAGCAAGAATTATTCCCCACAAAGAACCAACAACAATGAAAAGAATAGTTTGGTACTTTTTCCATGTTTCCTTTTGCAAAACAACTTGATACAAAAAATAAGCTGCTAAGAATGATAATGGAATGTAAGTCATGGAAGAATAGTGAATTATCTTCGTTATGGAAATACTAAAAAGGAGGATGACTACCCAGAAAAGGCTAAGCATCCAGACACGAAAGTCAAGTGTTAAACGTTCCGAATTCCTTCTGAAATAAGGCAGGGCAAAAATAGAAATGGGAAAGCAGCCAATAAAAACAACGATAAAGTGATAATAAAAAGGCTGATCATGTCCAGCAACTGGTTGGTTAAATAATTCTATTTGATACTCTATGAATTGTTGCAATACGGCAAAACCGTTTTGCGCAACTTCCATACTTAGCCATGCTCCAATAATTATCGTCAAACCAAAGAAGAAAAGAAGAATGTGTTTAATTTTAGGGAAAGGTTTAAATTTCTTTAGAAGGAGATAGACGAATAATGTCAAGCCCAGTAGCAAAAAACCCACAGGACCTTTTGTTATGACACTCAAACCACTAAATATGCCAGAATATAGAGCTAGTCTGCCCAGTTTATCTTCTTCCTTGGATAAGACACGCATTAAAAAATAGATGGACATGAAAATAAAGTAATTGAAAACAGGATCAATAATTCCAGATTTAAAGTAGAGGTGAGGCAAGAAAGAACCAAAGAATACAATCGCCCAGATAAGTCCGAGAGTGGCGGTGAAATGTTTTTTACCTATAAAATAGAAGGTGAAAAGGTAGATTAATCCAAACAATGCATTGGGAAACCTTGCTGCAAACTCATTGATGCCAAATATTTTCATGGCTCCCACTTGTAACCAGAAAAAGAAAGGGGGTTTTTCCCAAAAAGGACTAAAGTTTATTTGTACGCGCAAATAATCATTGCTAGCAATCATTTCTCGTGCAGATTCCGCAAAATTTATTTCATCCCAATCAAAAAGATGCGTATTCCCTAGTCCAACAAAGAAAAATAAAGAAAGACCAAACAGAAATAATAAGCTATATCTAGTATTGTTCGCAATGATATTGAAATAGTTACTAATCATTTTCTTCTCTTCCAAATTCGTTTTATCAAAAATAATAATGTCAGTGAAACGAAAAATGCAACTATTCTAAATAGCCATGTTTTAATAAAATTTACTTCTGCTTTTACGTGAGAATTTAAAGGGACAGATGCTCCTTCAATCCTCAATATTGGATTCATATACAAGTGACTATTTGCGTTGTAGGCAACCATTCTAACATAAGAATCTGTTGCTTTGAATGAATAATTAATCGAGTCAGAATTAATAACCTTATGGACCACTTTTCCATTTTGACCTTTTAGAACAATAGAATCTGCTAGGTTTGTGAGGCGAATAGAAATGGTAGAATCAACCAGGCTACAACTTTCAAGTAGGTTGTCGCACAACTCATTTTTACTAGAAATGGCATAATTCTGCCCTTGCTTCATTGCTTGCATCACAGAATCTGGATGTCGCACATCAGAATGAATGATATTCCATATTCTAAAGGTGGCTTCATTCACAATGTCATGGGTGTCGTCATTTCCCATAATCCAAGTCAATCGACCGGCAGACAATGCTTCGTCCCAATATTCTTCAGAAATTCGGTAGTGATTTAAAACCTCTGTAAATTCATACCCCACTAAATGTTGCATATCACTGAATGAACGGCCACCAGCAAATTTTGGATGCGCCATCGCAATCATTGCTCCATTCTCTTTTATGTTTTCTATGATTTTCTGTTTGTGAGAGGTCAGTTGATACAATGGGTAATCGAAATATGAAACGGTAGGAGAATTAATGGCGAGATAATGTGATTTGAATATATTGTAACCGTGTTCATAAACAGGAACGTACAAGTCAGTCATTGGTTTTGCATACACACTGATTTTATGGTAGTTCGAGATCCCTGCAATGTCATATCCTCGCTCAGTGTACCCGTCAAATAAATCCTTTTCAGTGTTATGACCATTGGTTACTGATTTCCAAGCGACGGAATGCGCATGAAAATTGGCGCGATAGGATGAATCAGGCAAATTCTCATAAGGATTGAAAATAGTGTCTCCTGAGAAAGCTTCGGGTTCAGGGAAATTGTAGATAGTTGTATTAATATAGAAAATAGAAGCGAACAAGAATACAAAAACAACCAATGAAAGGATTATTTTCATAAGAATAGCGACTATTTTCTTAAAATTCAATCTACTTCAGCTTTAGCGTGAAAGATTTTTGATTTTGTGACTCCAATTTTATTAAAAAAATACATCCAAGAGACTTTAAGTACACCTAAGCCGTAGGTTGTACTGCGTGCAATGTTAATGGATGAAGCATCATCAAAGTATTTAGTAGGACATGTAATTTCAGCAATTTCATAGCCCGCGTAAAATATTTGTGCCAACATTTGGTTGTCAAAAATGAAGTCATCTGAATTGATGTTGTAATTGATTCCTTCCAACACTTCTTTAGAGAACATCCGGTAGCCGGTATGGTACTCAGATAACTTCTGTCTCATTAAAATGTTCTGACTTAATGTCAAAAACCGATTAGCGATGTATTTATATATCGGCATTCCACCTTTTAATGCTCCCTTTCCAAGGATTCTAGAGCCTATAACAACAGGATAAACATCATTTGCGATGAGATACGCCATAGATTCTATAAGCTTCGGAGTGTATTGGTAGTCAGGGTGCAACATAACAACTATGTCTGCTCCCAATTCGAGTGCTTTGTTGTAACAAGACTTCTGGTTTCCTCCGTAGCCTTTATTTTCTTCATGGACGATGATATGCTTGATACCGATTTCCTTACCTAATTCTGCAGTGTTGTCACTACTTCTATCATCAACAAGAACAACATCATCTACAATGTCAAAAGGAATTTCATCATAGGTCTTTTTTAACGTTTTGGCAGCATTGTAAGCCGGCAGTATGACAATTAATTTTTTTCCTCTAATCATGCTTCTTTAAATTGGTGCTCAAAGTTAATTAATAATTAACAATTGATTACAAGTCTTTCCTAAACGTATGTACATCATTGTGATGCTCTTCAATTTTGTCTTTAATAATTTGGATAGTTTGGGCTAAAATGAAAATATCTTGTGTAGTGTTATGCTTTAGCCAGGCCCAGCTAGATTGTTCGTTTTCAACGGCTAATGCTATATGAAAAAGGATTTCAAAATCATTTTTCAACAACCATCTTTGCGCGCTTTCGTTTCCCTCTGCAGCGTTGATCATGGCCATTAATTGGTAGTATCCATTCTCTTGTAGCCATAATCTAGCTTCTTCTTTTAGGTAAATAGCGAATGTTGCCATAGATAATTCTTCATATCCATTTTCCTTTAACCAACGCGTTATTTCTTCGTTGCCTTCTATCGCTTTTGCCCATGCAAGAATAATTTTAGGAGAATAATTGATATTCTTTAGCGGAACTTTTTGATTTTTTTCCAGGTTGACTTTTTTCTTCTTTCTAAACCAATTAACCATGCGAATAGAATAAATAAGAGATAAATATAGCTGATACAATACCGATAAAATCAGCTATAAGTCCTGCTGTTACAGCATATCGAGTGTTTCTAATTTTGACAGAACCAAAATAAACAGCAAGAACGTAGAACGTCGTTTCCGTACTTCCTTGAAAAGTAGCTGCGATTTTTTCTTGCATGGAATCGATTCCATAATGTGCCATAACTTCTACGTATGCTCCTCTAGCCCCACTGCCGCTTAGTGGCTTCATAAATGCAACTGGCAATGCATCTATCCATTCGGTCACTGTCAGTCCCATGTAAATAGCGGCCATTTTTATTCCGTCTAGTAAAATATCAAGAGAACCTGAAGCTCTTAAGACAGCAATAGCAGAAAGGATAGCAATGAGATAGGGAATGATACTAATTGCTACGTTAAATCCGTCTTTAGCCCCTTCAATAAAAGATTCATAGACGTTTACTTTTCTTTTTGCAGCCAACGTAATGAATGCAATTATAATTAAGAAAATAATGAGATTACCACCGACTTTTGAGATAACATCTCCCTGTTCCGGATGATTGACAACATAAAACAGCAGTAAGCCTATTAACAAAGAAGCTGTACCAATGTATGCCAATATGACTCTATTGAATAAATTAATTTTCTGACGAATAGAAACATAGATAAGCCCTCCTAGAGAAGCCAGGAACGTAGCTAGTAAAATTGGTAAGAAAACAGCAGTGGGTGATCCAGACCCTGCTCTAAGTGCGAAAATAGAAACAGGAATAATTGTTAAACCTGATGTATTGAGAACCAAAAACATTATTTGTGCATTGGACGCAGTGTCTTTTTTTGGATTCAATTCCTGCAATTCATTCATTGCTTTTAAGCCTAGCGGTGTAGCGGCGTTATCAAGTCCTAGCATGTTCGCGCTAAAGTTCATCATCATTGATCCTACGGCAGGATGATCTTTTGGAACTTCAGGTAACAGTCGAGAAAATAGAGGGGAGACTAGTTTGGTGAGAATTTTGACAGCTCCTCCGTTTTCACCAATTTTCATGATTCCCATCCAAAAACAAATCACTCCTGTTAAAGTAAGTGATATCTCAAAACCTACTTTTGCAGAATTCATCAACGCATCGACTAGGTCTTTAAAAATATCAAGATCATGCCAAAAAATAAGCTTGCTCGATGCAACCACAAAGGCAATTAAAAACATTCCAATCCATATACGATTCAAAATCATAGTTCAAATATCAACAATTATTGAATGCAAAAAGAAAGAAAAGCAATGAAGTATTAACAATTGAGTATGGAGTAGCTGGTTTCTTAAATTTTGGACTTATGTATTTCTTTGGCAAACTTTTATAAAATTTTCAATTAAAATTCTACCATGATTGCCTGAAACTTCTGGGTGAAATTGAACACCAAAAATTGCTCTCTCTTTGTGTTGCATGGCCTCGTTAACGCAAGCGTCAGACGAAGCAACTAACTCAAAACCTTGAGGAATAGAAATGGTTTCGCAATGATCTTCCATCATTTCTATTTCGTTGGGTAGTCGATTAAAAAGAGGGCAATCGACATGAGCTTCAATTATTTGCCAATCTCTGTCCTCCTTCATTCGAGTAGCGAAAGCACCATGCATTAAACCGATGACTTGATGTCCGAAACAAATGCCTAGAATGGATAATTGGCTTGTCTTTATCCATTTAAGTTGATTGATATATGGCGAAGGGTCAACTTCGGTCACAAGTAGAGGTGCGCCAGAGATAATTACGCCAACCACATTGTCTAGGTCAGTTTCTTTGAAATCCATTAATTTTGATGTTTTGACATCTATGAATTGATCAACGATTTCTTCAATGTATTTCGTTTTGTTACTACCAGAATCTATAACTAGAATTTTCATAATGTTATTGCAAATTGCTCGGCATTAATTAATTCGTCCAATTCCTTGTCTCAAAATTTCTACACCATCAGTGCAGTCTATAACAGTGGAAACATCCAGGCGACCTGGTCCACCATCAATAATGAGATTTACTTTGTCATCAAAACGCTCGTAGATGATGTATGGATCAATGAAGTAGTTTTTTATTTCATCTTCATTGTCATGCAATGAGCTAGTTGCGATCGGATTGCCTAGTTCTTTAACAATTTCTAAAATTATTTGATTGTCCGGTATTCTAATGCCCACCTCTTTACGATTTGTATCAAATCGCCTAGGGATTTCACTAGTAGCTGTGAGAATGAATGTAAATGGTCCCGGGAGCGATTTGTTTAATAACTTATAGGTTGGCCGATCAATATGCTTGACATATTCAGAAATTTGACTTAGATCATGGCAAATAATAGAGAAATTGGCTTTTTTCAATTTAACTCCTTTGTAAGTTGCCAATGTGTTCAATGCTTTTTTGTTATTCAAATCACATCCGATAGCATAAACCGTGTCCGTTGGAAAAATAATTAAGCCACCTTGTCGCAATATACTAACGGCTTGTTGTATGATTCTCTGATCAATGTTATTGGCATTAACTTCTATAAGCATCTCTGTTTATTTAAACTAAATATAAGCAAAATAAGCTTGGAAAGCTATTTTTTACTCTGATTGAACAAATAATCTTTCTCTTTTTTTGTTAAAGACTCGTAGCCTGATTTTGAGATTTTATCCAAAATTTTATCAATAACTTCTTGCTTATTTTTCTTTTCGGCATTGTAGTCTTCATCAGATTTGTGTCGAACGGACTTTCCTCCTTTTTTAACTTTCATGTGAGTTGCATCTTTTTTAGAAAATAATTTTAAAACGCTATTCATGAAAGCTTGAGATAGAGTAACGATGTTGTTTGATGCGTGAAGGTTCTGTATTGACCAAACCCCAAGAATTGCTCCGCCCAGATGTGCAAAATGTGCAGTACTGTCAGCCGAACCCAATTTTAAGAAATCCATGAGGATGAATGCGATGGCTAGAAATATAATTCTGACTGGTAAAAGTCCAAATAAATGTACTTTTGTATTAGGTCTGTAAAAAGAGATGGCAATGAATATAGCCATGATAGACCCTGATGCACCAACAACACTATCACTGGATAGTTGCATCTTCTCAAATGCGGCATGTGCAACAATCTCTAGAATTCCTCCTAGCATTCCTCCCAATATGTAAGTGGCTAGAAGTCTTTTAGCACTGAACATTTGTTCAAATAACTTTCCTGCAAAGTACAAGAAAAGCATATTCCAAAGTAAGTGCATAAGACCAAAATGAGTAAACATATAAGTAAAAAGTGTCCATGGATGAGTGATGAATGCCATGAAATCCGTATGCAAACCAAGGAATGGACCAATATAAGAATCTATGAAGGCTCCATCGGAAGAACCTAATAAATTAGAGAATATACTCAGTACACGGATGCCAATAAAGACCACAATATTGATGAAAATTAGTTTAAACGTCATCCCGCCATGTTTCAACTGGTGTCTAATGTTGTCTATGAATGTAGCTTGTGTTTGCATCTTAGTAAAAAATTTAGCGATTTTGTTTTTTCCATATCAGGACAAGGATCACACCAACAATTGCTCCACCAACGTGAGCCAGATGTGCAATGGTGTCTCCAGACTTATAAATGCTGCTGTATATTTCAAATGCTATATAACCTCCGATTAAATATTTCGCTTTGATTGGAATAGGAGGGAATAGAAGCATTAATTCTGTATTGGGAAAAAGAATAGCAAAGCCAGCTAGTAGGCCGAAAATTGCTCCAGAGGCTCCGACTAGACTCGATGCGTTATAGGAATAATATTCTTTGATAATTGCTGGTGAAGTTGAAACGGGAACCATATTTCTACTGAAGTCAATATCAATTTGTTGAACATCATAACCAAGAGCAACTAATTCATTTTTCAGTACCATAATCTGCCAGACACCTATACCATTGTAAAGTGCAAAAGCTCCAAGACCAGAAGCGATGTAAAATATAAAATAGCGCTTTGCTCCCCATATTTTCTCCAGATGAGCTCCAAACATTACTAAGAGTAACATATTAAATAAAATATGCATGAATCCTGTCATGCTATGCATAAACATATGCGAAATTATTTGATAAGGCTCAAAGAAGACAGTTCCGAAATAATGCGTTCCAAGAATATGTATCATATCGATGCCTCTGCTACTGAGAACCAATGATATAATATAAACAAGAACGTTTATTAGAAGTAGGTTCTTAGTAACTGGTGGTATATTTTGAAACATAGTTAGTTGAATTTTTGGGCAATTTCATCTAAAGAAATTGTCTCTATTATTTTTTTATTACGTGGAGAGTAGGTGTGGTTTTTACATTGAAATAATTGGTCTATTAAACCTTGAATCGATTCGTTATTAGATAAACTCAAATTCTTCATAGAAGACGATTTTGCAATAGATGCAATCAACGTATGTGCAATTTCTCCTTTTTCGATGTCTTTGTAAGCAAGAGTTGCAAAGAGTTCGTCTATCGCACTCGAAATTGATTCTTCTTGCAAAACGGATGGCACAGCACTTATAACTAATTTAGAATCCTCAATCTCTCCGTGAAATCCCAATTGTTTCAGTAGGGACTGATTGTCATTCCAGTAAGAAGTTTCATTTTTTGACACTTCCTTCTCTATAGGAAAAAGAAGTGATTGTGAATCTATTGGTTTGGAAATAAAGCTATTAGTCATCTCTGTGTAAACTATTTGTTCAACAGCTCTTCTAGCATTGATTAACATCAATCCAGATTTACTGGAGAAAATGATGTAGCTCCCTTTTATGATAAATTTTTTGCCAGATTCTGAGAAATTTTCGAAAACGATAGGCACTTCTTTTTCATTCTGACTCTTGTCATCCTCAATCGAATAAAAGTTTTCCCAATCTTTCGTTGACGCATTATTAGTTCCAAAACCTTCCGCCGTAATAGCTTTAGAGAAGTTATCTTTCGTTTTTCCTCCATCACTAGAATATGTTCTCGTTGATGTTGAAAAAGGATTGTAATTTTCATTAACCTTAATAGTAGGTTCAATCGTGGGTTGAGAATTCATAGCATGAGGAATGTCAAAACTATTCTCTCTGTCGAAATCCAACGTCGGAGTAATATTATATTTCCCCAAAGCCAATCGCACGCTGCTCATAAGGATAGAGTAGATGAATTTTTCTTCCTCAAATTTAATCTCTGTCTTTGTAGGATGTACATTGACATCTATCTTTTTAGGATCAACATCGAGGTATAAAAAATAACCAGGGAATAATTTTTGTGGAAGTAGTCCGTCAAAAGCCTTTGATACCGCATGATTGAAGTAGGGACTCTTAAAGTATCTGTCATTCACAAAGAAGAATTGCTGACCTCTTGTTTTTCTAGCATTTTCTGGTTTTAAAACAAATCCTTTTAGCTGAACAATCTCAGTGCTTTCTTCAATAGGAACGAGTTTATCATTCGCACTATTTCCTAAAACGTTAACAATTCTTTTTCTCAACACAGCTACAGGTAAATTATGAATTTCTATCTCGTTATGTGTTAGAACTAGATGAATCTCTGAATGAGAAAGGGCTATGCGTTCAAACTCATCCACAATGTGATTGAATTCAGTACTGTCTTTCTTTAAGAAATTTCTTCTTGCGGGAACATTGTAGAATAAGTTCTTGATTTCAAAAGAAGTTCCTTTAGGGCAAACAGTGTCCTCATTTGATTTGACTTCACTACCTTCTATAATAATGCTTTGCCCTGTTTCTGTTTCTGATAATTTCGTCCGCATTTCTACGTGAGCAATAGCGGCTATCGAAGCCAATGCTTCTCCACGAAATCCTTTTGTTGTTAGCGAAAATAGATCATCAGCTTTTCTAATTTTGCTAGTAGCATGCCTTTGAAAACAGAGTAGAGCATCGCTTTTCGACATGCCGTTGCCATTGTCAACTACTTGAATAAGTGTTTTTCCTGCATCTTTAATATTGACTTCGATTTTTGTTGCATTTGCATCAATCGCATTCTCCATTAATTCCTTTACAACAGATGCAGGGCGCTGAATGACTTCTCCTGCGGCAATTTGGTTCGCAATGTTGTCCGGTAATAACTGTATAAAATCACTCATTGGAACTTAGTACAATTTTTTAACAATTGTGTCCACTTCATCAACTCCATTGAAAACAAAATAACCTAAAACAACGATTATTACGATGAGTACTACAATGCGATAATTAGATGTTCTTTGCTGACTCTGTCTGTATTGAGCACGATTCCATTCTCCTTGAATATTCTCTCGAAAAACCTCTTTCCTTCTTTCGTTACTCATGTTTTTACTTTCCAATTCTTCGTATTGCTTCTTTTTTGCCATAAGGCGTTCTTTCCTTTCGTCGTAATAACGCGGATTGTACTGAAATTTTTGATTTTCAATGCCTCTATTTAAGAATCGGATTTTCATCTAATACAAACTTAACGTTTTCTATTAGAATAGGCTGTTAAAGGATGTGAAAATTTGGAAATTTGAGATTTATCAATTAGCTCTTTCAATAACATTGACGGCTCGCTCCAATTCTTAATAATCATTACTATATTTACAGCACATCCTTAAAATCAAATTTTCATCAACTAAATGAAGCATATTCTTTCCAATAAACTGTTTTTAACTCTTTCTATTTCTGCACTTTTGATATTTTTCGTTTTTGGACAATCAAGTTCTTCTTTGGTTTCTTTTTTTACTCCAAAATCGGTCGAAATCAAAGAGAAAAAGACAATTGTGCCTGGTGCAGGGGAAACATGGGCGAATAATAAACTGGAAACACTTTCTTTGCGTCAAAAAGTAGGACAGTTTTTTATGATCGGATCTTCATCTAACAAAGATGAAGAACATTTTAGAGAAGTTGACTCGTTAATCGCAAATGAAGAGGTTGGAGGAGTCATATTTTTCCAAGGTGATAGAGAAAATTTAAAATCATGCATAAATCGTTACCAGAATAAGAGTAAAGTTCCTCTACTTATAGCTATGGACGCTGAGTGGGGAGTAAGTATGCGTCTTTTTGGAGAAAATCGTTTTCCATATAATTACACATTGGGTGCTGCAAATAATCCAAAACTAACAGAGAGAATAGCCGAAATGATAGGGCAGGAGTGCAGAGAGTTAGGTATTCACTTAAATTTTGCTCCTGTGGCTGATGTGAATAGTAACTCAAACAATCCGGTGATTGGTTTTCGCTCATTTGGAGAATATCCTAAAAATGTTGCAACTCATGTTAGATCAACTGTGATAGGTATTGAAAACCAAGGTGTATTAACAAGTATCAAACATTTTCCAGGTCATGGAGATACTGATACTGATTCGCATCTGGATTTGCCCATTGTGAATAATTCTTACAATCACATCAACGCCATTGATTTTTTTCCATTTCGAGCAGGTATTACTGCAGGTGCTTCAACGGTCATGATAGGGCACCTCAATGTTCCAGCGTTGGATAATACAGGTGCTCCAAGTAGTTTGTCAAAACCAACTATTCAGGATTATTTACGAGGAGAGTTGGATTTTAAAGGACTTGTTGTTAGCGATGCACTTAGAATGAAAGCAATTGCGGATAGATATGGAGCAGTAGAAGCTGTTGTTAAAAGCTTTAAAGCGGGTTGCGATATTCTTTTACTCCCAGAAAGTGTCGGTGAAGCAATAGATGCAATTGTTTCTAAAGTTAATGCTGGTGAAATCAGCCTGGAGGAAGTGAATGCAAGATGCAAAAAATTGCTAATTGCAAAACACAAAGCAATTGTAGCTCCAAAAAACTATAAAAAATACACAAAGGGTGAAGTTGAATTAGCAAAGAAGTTAGTTTATGAACAAGCGATAACTGTTCTAAAAAATGAGAACGATGCTCTTCCCATAAAGCGTTTTGACAAAAAAATTGCTCATGTTAGTATAGGTTTGCATGTGGAGTCATTGGTCAATTCAATGGATTTAGTTTCTGAGATTGACCATTTTCATTTTCACACAGGGGATGAGGCAATACGAAGGATGAGTGAAAAATTAAGTGAGTACGACCTAATTATTACAAGTATTCATGCAAAGCGAGTCTCTAAAAGAGCAGATTATGGTATGCCCAAAGGCTGGAGAAATTGGTTACAACATCTTCCAGCAGAAAAGAAGAATATTTTTGCACTATTCGGAAACCCTTATGTTTTGAAAGAAGGAGTGAATCTCACTGATATTGAATCGGTAGTGATTGCATACGAGAATAACAACTTAGTGAATGATAGAATGGGTCAATTTATTATGGGTGCACTTGGGTCAAGGGGAAAGTTGCCAATAACAATCAATCCGAACTATAAACGAGGAGCAGGGATTGAAGTTGTTTCGGGTAATCGTTTAAAAGAATCTCAACCAGAAGAGTTAGGCATTAACCCAATACAGCTAGCTCAAATTGACAGTATAGTTATGAACGGAATAAGAGAAGGTGCATTCCCTGGTTGCCAAATTGTTGTAGCAGTGAAAGGAAAAGTCATCTATAGAAAATCATTTGGAAATCACACCTATTCCAATGATCGCCCGGTTCGAAATAGCGATGTCTATGACATCGCCTCAATTACCAAAATTGCTGCTTCTACATTGTCTTTGATGCATTATAATAGTCAAGAAGAATTGAACCTGAATCAGCACTTGCAAGACTTTTTACCAGAATTAACAAAAGGAACACCTTATTCTTCAATGCAGTTGCGTAAAATGTTGTCGCACCAAGCGGGATTAAAACCATGGATTCCTTTTTATGTAAAAACATTAAGAAATAAAAGGCCTAACCCAACAATTTATGCTAAAGACTCTAGTGCTCTTTACAATAAAAGAGTTGCAAAGGATATGTGGATTCTAGGTTTGTACACTCATAAAATTTACGATTCTATCGTACACACGCCTTTGTTGCGCTCAAGAAATTATAAATACTCAGACTTGGGTTATTATTTTATCAAGAAAATCATTGAAAATAAATCGTCAACAACCTTGGATGCTTTTGTCACGTCACAATTTTATGAGCCGATGGGATTAAATACCATGCGTTATTACCCTTCCAGATTCTTTCCTTTGAGTAGAATTACTCCAACAGAAAACGATACTATTTTTAGACAAACCCTTATTCACGGATATGTTCATGATCAAGGCGCGGCTATGATGGGAGGTGTTGGTGGGCATGCTGGACTTTTTTCAAATGCCAACGATTTAGCTAAATTAATGCAGATGTATCTCAATGAAGGGAATTATGGAGGTGTGCAATACATCAAGCCTCAGGTAATTGAAGAATATACAGATTGCCAATATTGCCCTAGTAATAGAAGGGGGGCTGGTTTTGATAAGCCTGTGACAACATTAAGAGGAGGACCAACCTGTAATCTGGTTTCTTTGAAAAGCTTTGGGCATTCTGGATTTACGGGAACAATTGTCTGGGCAGATCCTGTGAAGGAGATTAACTATGTTTTTCTGTCAAATAGAGTCTATCCTAACGCTGAGAATTGGAAAATAGTGAGCATGAATATTCGTACAGACATTCAACGTGTCATCTACGAAGCCGTTAACGCAGCAAAATAGCATGAAAAGACAATATTTGTTTTTTCTATCTGGAGCATTACTCATTATTGCTACATATATTTTTGTGCAATTTCTTGCTGCTCATGAAGTCAGAGTAGATACTTCGGGTTGGTTATTTAATGATCACATTTTTGTAATTCTTCCGCGCTGGGATTGTTCTTTGCCTATTTTTTCAATCACTTATGGATCGTTGCTTCTGTATTTTATTTTAGAACGGAAAAAGGAGCTGTTTTTATCGAAATTAATGTTGGCATATACTTTAATGCTACTGTTAAGGATTCTGACTTTAAGCTTGTTACCTTTAAAGGAATCGGGGGATATAATTTATTTGCAAGATCCGTTTTTAAACAATTTGATTTATCCCGGTGAGATTGATTCAGATTTGTTTTTTAGTGGTCACACAGGACTCATTCTTATTTTCTTCTTCCTTTCAAAAAAATGGATTTTTGCAATTTTAGCTGGAACAATTGGATTATTATTAATGATTCAACGGGTGCATTATTCCATAGATATAATTGCTGCATTGCCTTTTAGTTATTTAATTGTCAAATTAGTAACTTTTTTGACGAGCAAATTAATTAGAAATTTATAGATTAATCTGTAAGAGGCAACTGTAAAATTCGTCCAAGAATTAGCGTTAGTAAGACGTAAAGTTTTGGTCTAAAAGACTAGATTTGTCGTTCAATCAATATAAAAAATGAAAATAGGAATTGTTTTATACCCCACGTATGGTGGGAGTGGTGTAGTAGCCACTGAATTAGGAAAAGCTTTAGCGCTGAAAGGACATGAAATTCATTTCATTACTTATTCACATCCTGTTCGTTTAGGCTCTTTTACGAAGAATATTCAATATCACGAAGTAAGTGTTTCTGATTACCCACTTTTTGAATACGAACCTTATGAAACAGTTCTTGCGAGCAAGATGGTTGATGTTGTGAAACATGAAGGCTTGGACTTGTTGCATGTCCATTACGCAATTCCTCACGCATCGGCGGCCTTTATGGCAAGACAAATATTAAAATCACAAGGTATTGTTGTTCCGTTTGTAACAACATTACATGGTACGGATATAACGCTAGTTGGAAAGGATCCAGCATTTGAGCCAGTTATTACCTTTTGTCTGAACGAATCCGATGCTATTACCACCGTGTCAGAAAGTCTAAAAAAAGATACTTACATTCACTTTGATACAGATAAAGAAATTCATATAATTCCTAATTTTATTCCTGTACTTGAAGAAAGTCATATTATCGATATGGAAGTCCGAAGAAGATATGCGAAAGATGAAGAGCCATTACTTTGTCATATCTCTAATTTTCGAAAAGTAAAAAGAGTGGAGGATGTGATGAAGGTTTTTGCTAATGTGAATGCGGTTAAAAAATCAAATCTACTGCTTGTAGGGGATGGTCCTGAGCGTTTTTTAATGGAGGAAATGTGCAGAGAGCTAGATTTATGCGATCGAGTAAAATTTCTCGGAAAAATCCAGGATACTCGTTTGGTTCTTAAAATTGTTGATTTATTTTTACTTCCTTCTGAGACAGAAAGTTTTGGATTAGCAGCATTGGAGGCCATGGCGGTGGGAGTGCCAGTAGTCTCGTCAAATACTGGTGGTATCCCTGAAGTCAATAAGCACGGAATTTCTGGTTTGCTGTCTAATGTCGGTGACGTGGAAGATATGGCAAAAAATGCGCTAAAAATTCTATCTACTGAGGAATCTTTATTGAACTATCGAAAAAATGCTATTCTGACGGCGAAAGAGTTTGATATTGATAAAATCGTAAGCCAATACGAGTTGCTATATAGTAAAGTGCTTCAATCGTCCTAGAAAAATAGGTTTATTCGAATAATTCTCGTAATTCTATCAATTCTTTAACTTTTTCAGAACTTCCCGTTTGTTGAAATGATGCAATCAAGTTGGTTAGCATTCGAGTTATGATGGCAGAATTTGAACAAGGCTCATAGTATTCCCTTAATTTAGGTTTATTAAGTCCTTTTAAAAATTCATCAATCTCCGCTTCGTCAAATATACCTCCTTTCGCGAATGCATTGATGTAAAAGAGGCTCCCGTACTTACTTTCCTTATTGATGGCAGCAAAAGTGTTGTTTTCATCTAGATAACTCAAAACAAAATGATTGGGAAGATTAATTCCATATATCGGCATATCAAGAGATTGTGCGATTACTGAATAAAGAATGCAAAGAGTTAAAGGATTTCCCTTCTTTCTTTCCAATACTTTATAGATATAAGAATTTTCTGGTGAATGGTAATCTTTCGAATTACCAGTAAAGCCATATTCCCCGTAGAAAACTTTGTTAAAAATTCGTACTTTTTCTAAGGCAGTTTGTCCTTCGTTTATTTCTAACCAAATAGCTTTTCTAATTGCTTGTACTTCGTCTTTAACGACTTGTTCTTCGATATTGGGATATTGATAACGAGAAATGATGATTGTTCCTTCCAACAAGTCCTTTTGTGGAGAAATAATCCATGCTTTTAAGTCATTTTTAATATTAGAAAACTGAATATCATGAATTAAGCTTTCAATTCTTAACTGAAATACAAGTCCAAAGTCATCGTTTTCCCAAGAAGATTCTAAAAATGGAATTGCCTGAGTACCGTGTCCTATAAGCTGGTCACGGACATGTTCAAAAATATTCTCATCTGGATCATCGATGAGGTTGACTAAAGCTGCTATTGATTTATCTGTTTTCACTTGTACAAATTTAAGTCAGAAAAAGAGTTGATTTAATAAGTGAGATAATACTTTTGAATGCTTCAATGTTAATTACTGAAATTAACTAACTGTTTCTCAGTCTATTTTAATAGAAACGTAACCTTTTAGGTGACTACCCGTTTATATAGTCACGGATCAATTATTAACACTTACAGGTTAATGATAAATGGGAGCTTCTTCGGGAGCTCCTTTTTTTATTGAAGCAATTCTTTGAGTTTTTCGAATGCGAGACGATTCCCTTTGCTGTAATAGGCAGATTCTATTTTGTTCTTTTCTTGCTTAGTGAGATGCCATGATAGTGATATCCTGTCGTTTTTTCTTTCTCTTAAGTTAAATGTAACTATGTCTATGGGGAAATCGTTGAATTGAAAACCAATTTTTAATAATTCTTCTTGATTGAAATCCTGTACTCTAGGGAAATTCTTATACATATTCCCAAATGGCAAGGAAAGTTTATCTATAAAGGATATTTGTCGATAAGATTCATGTTCCAATATGTTTTTAGTGTCCCTAATTTGAATAATAATTACACCAGAGGTATTTTCTCTAATCCAGTCTTGCAATGCGAAAATATATTCACTGGAAACTTTGCCTCCATAATTATCTCTAATCCCAGCATCCATAACTTGTATCTCTGGTTCCGTTGGAAGAGTTACCATTGGCATTACAAACGGGAAAGTTGCACTCATGCGCAGAACTGTTGAAAATCGAATGCTATCGGTGTTCTGTTTTGCTAATAATGAGTGGAAGTCGATATTTTCAAATGCACTCGGATAATTCTTTCTATCCACTGCCGGTATAGCCAGAAAGTTAAGAGATTGCGATGAAATGAGCAACCTGCGCCCATCATTCACAATGGTAGGGGCAAAAATCATTGTTGGTATCGTTCCTTGTTTCTCTAAGTCTTTATAATAACCTAAAGAGTGGTTTAGGACATTGTTGGTGTTTTTAAGAAGCTGTTCTTCAAAGGCGTAGCCTCTATCTTTCGTGTACGATTGCTGATTGTATTTAAAGGTCTGGTATCGAACGAACAAGTCATTGGTTGAGGCCATGAAAGATAGTCGGTTGAGCATGTCTTTGCCCATGTTGTTTTTGAATTCTGAAGCATATAAGTTGCTAAAGGTATTCGTTTGTGTTCGCAATACAAGTTCTCTATAGTAAGCTGAACCAACCATTCCTCCTGAGGCACCTGTTATTAATTGAATTTTATTTGATAATTCACCATTCAATTCTTGATTGGAATTTAATAAAACCGTTAAACTCCACAGTGCACTTCTTGAACCACCTCCGGATGAGTTTATGATAACTAATTTTGGTTTGTCTTCTCCCGTGTTTTTTTTCCAATTTTCAAGCGTTTGTAAGTAAGAAATTAGAGACTTTTTACTCAATGTTCTGTCTTCTGTAATTTCTTGCAGTCTCCCAATATTGTACTCGTCTCTGTTGCGCTGTGTGTAATTTAAGCCATACGCTGTATTCATGTAATGAAAATAGCTAGAATTTTGACTGATATAATCCATACTAAAAATTACAATGAGAATTAAAGGATATACCCAGGCTCTAAACCATGAATGGAGGGCGCTAAAGAGCATTTGAAAAATAGTCAATAGCAGAACGATACTAACAGAAGCTGGTACGATAAAGATGTCATAATCATTAAATGCACCTAGAATTAAAAAGATCGTGATTGTCGCAATTTCATAAATAGATGAGTTTATCCGGTTTTTAGCAAAAACATTTTCTATAAGTTGTTGATCGAAGTGTTTTAGACTTCTACTTTGTTTAATGCGAAACGATTTCCCTATGTAGATTGAAGTTCTGTCTTTGTCTTTTTTAAAATGATTGTACCATTTCTCTTTTTTATGAAGCATTGAAGAGATAGGCTTAGAACTGGTTTCTTGATTTGAAGAAATGATTTTGTTAGCATTCGCTCTAAAAAAGAATAAAAAAGACAAGGCGGAGAATAGTGATATTCCAATGGCGAACGCAAAAGAGTAGGAGATTATGTGTCCGACGCTCTCTAGTTCTTCGTGATTTTGGAAATGAGCCATCTGTATAATGTAATAAATAATAAAGAGCAGGGGAACAGTCGCATTATTAATACAAAACTTAAAAAATGGTCTGGAAACAGTGGTTAAGAATGGGAAGTGCTGTCCCAGTCTCATGTAACTAAAAGTGTTGAATCCCATAATGAATCCACCAACGGCTATTCCAAGCAGTAAAAAGGACGTAAAGCTAACTTCTCCAAGATATTCAGGAGAAAGAAATAGCAAGGGGATTCCAAACGAATACCCCAGTCTGTCGCCAATGATTAAAAAAAGTGCTACCCAAAAAAATATGGAAAACAGATTGTATTTGAGCTGATACACGATTAATTGAAAGGGGAAAAACGCTCGAATGAAGCCGATAGTCGATTTTTTTTTTTCCTTTTCTTTCATGAATGAATATACGAAATTTCTGTGAGAATTACAAGTTTATAGAGGGTAATTAGGAGAATTGCTTACAAAGCGTTAAGAATGATTCTGGTGGATGGGTTGGTTTCATTGTTTTTTTTGCAACAAAAACGAGAGTCGTTGTTGCTTCAGCAATTATCTGATTCGTATTATTTTTAACTGTGTAATCAAAGAAAATTCTTGCTCCTGAAATCTTATTAATTGTAGTAGTGATTGTTAACTCATCGTCATAAAAAGCAGGTAATTTATACTTGACTGAAAGTTCAGAAACGGGAAGCATATATCCATTGGCTTCTAATTCTTTGTAACTCGTCCCTAATTCTCGTAATGTTTCCACTCTCCCAACTTCAAAGTATTGTGCATAATTACCGTAATAGCAGTAACCCATTTGGTCGGTTTCGCCGTATCTGACTCTTAATTGAATGCTGTGCTGAAATTTCATATTAATTGTTTAAAAGTGTACATTTCAAAAATAATTAATCCTTTTGTTTTTGTTACCGATTTTGTAATTTATTAAGGAAACGATAAAGGTAAAAGTTGAGATAAATATGTGTATTAGGTTGATACGTAATCGATTATTTGTGTATATTTATAGTTGCATGCCAAAGTGGTCAAAAAAAAAACTTTCTTATACTGTAAAACTTTCTATAAAGTCAACCCCTATTTCATTTTTTTTTTAACTTTTTTATGTAAATATTTGTGATGTCGATTTGAGAGAAAGATATCTCCTGACAAAACTAACTAACGAATTTGGACTTTACAGATTGATCCGTAAAGTCTATTAGAAACTTAATGCACATGAACAAAAATCACGACGGAGTTTGGAATGCCTGTTTAAAAGTTATCAAAGACAATGTTTCTTTGCAAGCTTATAAGACTTGGTTTAATCCAATTGCTCCAGTAAAATTAGAAGATAGTGTTTTGACAATACAAGTTCCTTCTCACTTCTTTTATGAGTGGTTAGAAGAGAATTATATTGTTCTTCTAAAAAAAGTGATTCAAAAAGAATTAGGAACTGAAGGTAGGTTAGAGTATAGCATTATTATGGAAAATAACACCACCAATTCTACACCTTACACGGTTAAATTACCTGCCCTCAACAACAAGTCTTTAAAAAATGCACCTATTTCAATGCCTTTGGATGTTAGTGAGAAACAAATTCGTAATCCTTTTATTATTCCAGGATTGAAGAAAGTGAATGTAGATTCAAACTTGAATCCTTCTTATTCTTTTGATAATTTTGTGGAAGGTGATTGCAACAGATTGGCGAGAGCATCAGGTTATGCTGTTTCTAATAAGCCTGGAGGAACGGCATTCAATCCTTTATTGATATATGGTGGTGTTGGACTTGGAAAAACACATCTTGCTCACGCAATTGGTATTTCTATCAAAGATCAGTTCCCTAATAAAACTGTACTTTATGTTGGTTCTGAAAAATTTGCTCATCAATTTATTGATGCGATCAAGAACCAAACAACTAATGATTTTATTCATTTCTATCAAATGATAGATGTGTTGATTATAGATGATGTTCAGTTTTTCTCTGGTAAGGAGAAAACACAAGATGTGTTCTTTCATATTTTTAACCATTTACACCAAAATGGTAAGCAAATAATTTTGACAAGTGATAAGCCACCTGTTGAAATGAAAGGAATGGAGCAGCGATTATTGTCTCGTTTCAAATGGGGCTTGTCAGCAGATTTAGCTGCACCTGCTTTGGAAACTAGAATGGCTATTCTAGAAAAGAAAATGTATGGTAACGGAATTGAACTTCCAAAAGACGTAACAGAGTATTTGGCTTATTCCATTAATACCAATGTTCGAGAGATGGAAGGCGCTTTGAATACTCTTCTTGCACAGGCATCATTAAACAAAAAAGCAATTACGATTGAGCTTGCTAAGCAAATGGTTGACAAGTTCGTTAAAAATACGGCGAGAGAAGTTTCTATTGAATACATCCAAAAAGTGGTGTGCGATTACTTCGACTTAGCGTTGGAAATTTTAAAATCGAAAACGAGAAAACGAGAAGTTGTTCAAGCGAGACAAATTGCGATGTACTTCTCTAAAAAAATGACTAAATCTTCTTTGGCCAACATTGGAGCTCATTGTGGAGGGAAAGATCACGCAACGGTTTTACATGCTTGTAGAACAGTAACAAACCTTTCTGAAACGGATAAGCAATTTAGAGCTTATCTGGAAGATTTAGAAAAGAAATTAACAATTCAATAATTTTTATAAGCCATTCCCGTGAGGGGTGGCTTTTTTTATTAATCTAAATATTTAACTATCATGGAAGAAAGTATTATACCAATTGTAATTGTAGCAATAGTATTTTTATTAGCTTTTAAAGCATTACTAATCGTTAAAGAACAATCTGCTTTTGTAATCGAAAGATTTGGTAAATTTATTAAAATTGCCGATTCAGGATTAAATCCCATCATCCCATTTATTGACAAGAAAGCGGCCTCTGTTAATTTACGAGTGCAACAGTTAGACGTTACTATTGAAACGAAAACCTTGGATGATGTATTTGTCAATTTGCAAGTGTCTGTTCAATATGCTGTTCGTGAAGGTATGGTAAAGCAAGCTTATTATTCGTTGGAGAACCCTAAAAATCAAATTGCTTCGTACATTTTTGATGATGTTCGTGCCGAGGTACCAAAATTAGAGCTGGATGATGTCTTTGCTAAGAAAGATGACATTGCAGTAGCTGTTCGATCAAACATTGCTAATAGTATGGATGAGTATGGTTATAGCATCATTAAAGCATTAATAACAGACATTGACCCTGATCATAAGGTGAAAGAGTCAATGAATAGAATAAATGCTGCTAAACGAGAGAAAGAAGCTGCTTTAGAAGAAGCGGAAGCAAATAAAATTAGAATTGTAAAAGAAGCAGAGGCAGAAGCGGAAGCTAAGCGTCTTTCTGGAGAAGGAATAGCACAACAACGTTTGGAGATTGTTCGTGGATTTAAAGAGTCAGTAGAAGATTTTAAAAAATCATTGAAAAGTGTAACACACGAAGAAATAATGCAGTTTGTTTTGATGACGCAGTATTTTGATACAATTAAGGATATCGGAGCCAATTCTAAAAACTCTTCTATTTTGATGCCTCATTCCCCAGGTGGAATGAGAGATTTTCAAGATCAGATCATTAAAGGGACTTACGTCGGAAACCAGATGGATAAAGATGTGAATGAATAATATCTCGTTCTAGTTATATAGACAAAGGAATAAAAAAAGCTCACACTAGTGAGCTTTTTTTTGGACATAAATTTTCACGTTATTTCTTGACTAACCTTGTTACAAATGCTTTCTCTTTCGTAACAACTCTTATCAAATATATTCCTTTGTCTTGACCTTTTAAGTTAACATTTACTCTGTTGCTTCCTGCAACTGTCTCAATTGGTGTATTTACAATAATTGACCCTTCAACGCTGACTATGCTGAGTAATGCGCCTTCATCATCGTAACTATTAAAAATAATTTCTGTTTCTCCTGAAGTTGGATTCGGAAAAGCGGTGATTAAATCATAGTCATCATTAAGAATATTAAGAGACCTAATTTCTGAGTATTTAAAATCACCATTGAAATCTACTTGTTTTAATCGGTAGTAGTTTACACCAGGTAATGGGTTGCTATCCTCGACGTAGTATTGAGTTTCATAAGTAGAATTCCCTGCTCCTTTAACGTGATTTATCGTTTCAAAGTTAATGTTGTCGCTTGATCTTTCTACATCGAAATAATCATTATCTTTTTCTGTATCTGTAATCCAAAAAACGTCAACAACATCTCTGGAGGAATTATACTCTGTTGTAAATTCAGAAAGCTCTACTGGCAATATTGTGCAGTCCAAGGATGCAGAACCTCCAAATGCTAATGAATAACCACCGGCAGAATTAGGACTCCATTCATCGACAACGATAATGTATGTTTCTCCGGCAACCACGTTCATTGTTTGAAGAAAGCTATCGCCTGAAACATCTTCTGTGAAATCTCCAGCTGATCCAGTCATACCCGTTGTTCCCGTATTTCCTGAGTCTGTGCATCTGATTGGTGCGCCCAATGCTCCACACGTGACATTGGGACCGTAAATCGCAAAATCATAATCTCCTGTAGCAACTGTAGGGGTCAGGGTAATATTAAAAGATCCAGTTGTCTGGGCAGTTATGGTGTACCAATTAGAGAAGTTTTCTCCACCCGCAGGGCAAGTACCTCCTGTACATCCTTCTGCCACAATACCTGGACCTGAAGATGCGCCATTGATGGTTGTACCAGAGCATAGCGGAGTGAGATTAATACAATCGTTATTGTCCGTTCCGTTTGGCCCTCCAGCACAAGGGACGCATTGTAATGTGGCATTCCAGCCAGGACCATTAAAAAGATTGTCAGAATAAAACCGGAACGTCAAACAGCCACTAGGATCCGTAGATGTATAAGAAAAAGGAGTAGCAAATCCTAAATTTCCATTGAGTCCTGTTATTCCTGCGTAAACTGTTGGGTCTGCTGGAAAGCCAGTAAAAGTGGGACTATTTTGAGTTGGTCCATTATTTACAAGTAAAAAATCCCAGCCATTTTCAATGTTAAATGAGTTAAATGTAACCCGCATGCATTGACCAGCAGTATTTGGGCAGAAAACACGATAAACTTGATTGATATTATTCGAGTAACCTCCTCCAGCCCCACCGTTGTCGTAATAGGTTCCAGAGCATGTACTGACAAGGCATGACCCAACAAATTCACTTTGAATACCAACAGTTGGATGGAAATATGTTTGCGCTTGAGCGGTAATCGTGAATAACAGAATTAGAACTACAAGATTTATTTTAGTAGATGATTTCTTGGTTTTCATAGCTTTTCGTATAAGTAGGTGTTTCTGTTAATTTCTTTTTTTTCATAAAAAAGAATGATTGTTACCCCATTGAGAGTGTCAATTACTTCGGTGTTTTGTGTTTCACTTCTCAGAGGTTCTAAGGGTTCTAAGTTTAAGAGATTTAGTATAGAAGAATCGCCATTAATAAATACATAATCTTTCAGTTCATAATCGATCCCATACCTTTCGGTATTTGATTGAACGGGAATAGGAATGGCTTTTTTTGATTGAGTATTTTGTGCAATCGAGCTATTTGTAAACGCAAAAATTAATAAAGTAAATGCGATTAGTGATTTTTTCATGTTTTTCCTATTTTAATAGTTAACAATTTGTTTTAGTAGAAGTTACACCTCAATACAAAGACGAAATAGTTCTATCTATCGTCAGAGAGAATGTATATTTTGAATGAGAGAATTAATATATTCCATCTCCCATCGAAAATCCACTGTGTAGGCATAGTAATATTTGTATTAAAAAAATGCAATTTTGTGCTTCTAGAGAGAACGAGTGGAACAATTGACCAAATATCGCACAGTTGAGAAACTGACAGAGGGATTTTACAAAGAGAAGAACTCTAAGTTTATCGCTTATGCAGTTGCTTGTTATAATGAGATCGAGGTTAAACAAAAGTTAGAATCTTGGAGAAAAGAGCATTCTCACGCTGGACATTTGTGTTATGCTTATCGACTAGGACTTAATGGTATTGTATATCGAGCTAATGATGACGGAGAACCTTCAAACTCTGCTGGTCCACCAATTCTGGGGCAAATTGATTCGTACAACTTAACAAATATACTTATCGGAGTAGTTCGATATTATGGAGGTGTTAATTTGGGTGTTGGTGGTTTAATTACCGCTTACAGAACTGCTTCAAAAGATGCGATTGAAAATGGTAAAATTGTTGAACTAGAAGTGCATCATTGGTCCATAATTTCATTTAACTATGAAGATATGCCTCACATAATGAACTATTTGAAGAAGCAAAATATTTCTATTTCAGAAAAGAAATTTGAAATTGATTGTGAACTTAAAATTAAAGTACCGTTGCTTATTTCTAAGAAAATCAATTCTAAATTACTAAGTTATTCTTCTATTAAAATCAATGATTTAGGCATCTATTAAATCTTCTCAAAGAATTTGACTTTCTTTGCTATTCTAAAACAAATAATTTGAAATTATTAAAAGAACTTACAGAAATCCGCTCTGCATCTAGTGATGAAGGCAGGATGAAAGAATTTTTATTGAATTACATTAAGCAGAATCAATCGAAATGGGAGGCTCAACCGCAAATTTTTGAAGGCAGAAAGTTTCAGGATTGTATTGTGTTGGTTTTTGGTCAACCGACAACAGCAATTTATGCGCATATGGATAGCATAGGTTTTTCTGTCGGCTATGATAAAGAACTAATAAAAATTGGAGGACCTCGAACCATTGACGGAATGCAGTTGGTAGGTTCAGATTCTCTCGGAGAAATTGAAACAGAGTTGATGGTGATCGAAGAAGAAACTGGTCAATCAACGATTCAATATGTTTTCGAAAGAGAAATAGAAAGAGGTACTATTTTAACATTTAAGCCGGACTTCAGAGAAACAAATGAATATGTTCAATCACCTTACTTGGATAATCGCTTAGGCGTTTGGAATGCTCTACGAGTCTCCGAATCAATGAAGAATGGCGCTATTGTTTTTGGCACTTATGAAGAACACGGAGGAAATACTGTTGCTAGTTGCGCAAAATTTTTAATGGAAAAGTTTGATGTTTATCAAGCGTTAATTTCAGATATTACATGGGTAACTCCTGGTGTTCGGCATGGTGGAGGCGTTGCGATTTCGATGAGAGATGTCGGACTACCTAGACGTTCTTATTTGAATAGAATCATAGAATTAGCAGAAGAGTCGGGGATTGATTATCAACTAGAAGTTGAATCAGCAGGAGGGAGTGATGGTGGGGTACTTCAAAAATCAGATTTACCAATTGATTGGTGTTTTATCGGAGCCGCTGAAGACAATGTTCATTCTCCGGATGAAAAAGTATATAAGTCAGACATTTCAACAATGGTTGATTTGTACAAATACTTAATGGCAAATTTGTGACAATAAAAAGTACCCTGAGAATCTCGAAGGGTACTTTTTATAAAATAGTATTTAATTCTTAAACCATTACTTTCGGTGCTGCTGAAAGAATTGCTTCACTTGTCTCCGCTTCATAAATAGTGAAATTCTTAACAAATTCTTCGGCAAGATGATTCGCTGTTTTATCAAAACCAGCCTTGTCAGCCCATGTATCTTTTGGATTTAAAATTTCAGAAGGAACACCAGGAACTGAAGTAGGTATTGCTAATTCAAAAATTGCTTGTGTTTTAAACTCAACATTGTCCAATTCTCCATTCATCGCAGCAGTAATCATTGCTCTTGTGTAAGACAATTTCATTCTACTACCAACACCATAAGATCCGCCAGACCAACCTGTGTTGATTAGCCAAACCTTAATGTCTGTACCGTCTAATTTATTACCTAGCAATTCTGCGTATTTAGCAGGATGTAAAGGTAAAAATGCCGCGCCAAAACAAGCAGAAAATGTTGTCTGTGGTTCTGTAACTCCCATTTCTGTACCTGCAACTTTAGCAGTGTAACCAGACATGAAGTGATACATTGCCTGTTCTTTAGTTAACTTAGAAATTGGAGGCAATACTCCAAAAGCATCTGCTGTTAAAAAGAATATATTTTTTGGAGAACCACCAATGGAAGGTTCAACAATATTGTCAATGTGATAAATTGGGTAAGAAACACGTGTGTTCTGTGTGATCTCTACATTTTCATAGTCAGGCTTAGATGAACCTTCTACAAAACCAATGTTTTCAAGTATTGCACCGTATTTAATAGCATCATAAATTTGAGGTTCTTTCTCTTGTGATAAATCGATTGTTTTAGCATAGCAACCACCTTCAAAATTGAAGACAGTGTTGTCCGCCCAACCGTGCTCATCATCACCAATCAACCTTCTATCCGGATCAGAAGATAATGTTGTTTTACCTGTTCCTGATAAACCGAAAAATACAGCCGTATCGCCATCTTTTCCAATGTTAGCAGAACAATGCATCGATAAGATATTTTTTTCATGAGGAAGAATAAAATTCAATACGGAGAAAATACCTTTTTTAATTTCTCCAGTATAACCGGTTCCTCCGATAATTGCCATTTTACGTGTAAAATTTAAAATAGCAAAGTTATGTTGACGCGTTCCATCTATTTCAGGATCTGCCATGAAGCCAGGAGCACAAACAACCGTCCATTCTGGATCAAAATTCATAATTTCTTCATCCGTTGGTCTCAAAAACATATTGTGAGCAAAATGATTGGACCATGGGAACTCAGTTACCACTCTTAAATTCATTCTGTGTTCAGGGTCAGCACAAGCAGAAGCATCTCTTACATAGACGTCTTTACCACTCATGTATGCTTTCATTCTATTGTAAATAGCATCAAACTTTTTAGGAGAAAACTTTATGTTAATGTCTCCCCACCAAACAGCATCTTCTGTTTTTTCGTCGCAAACAATGAATCTATCTTTAGGAGATCTCCCTGTAAATTCTCCTGTCTCTATTGCAATGGCACCTGTATCAGTCAGAACTCCTTGTCCGTTGATAATAGTGTCTTCAATAAGTTCAGAAGGGGAGAGATTCCAGAATTGGTTTCCTAGGTTGGTTAATCCAATTGACTCGTTTAAATTGGCATTTTCAGCTTTCTTACCAAATACGTTCATAAAATTAGTTTATAGCTTTCGCTTTATTAACTCTACAAAATTAACGCATAAATAGATAAAAAGTATACCTTTTTAAAGGTATTTGCTAACAATTTTGGTGGAAAGTTGTTAATAGTTTTGTGGAGAAAGTGAACGTTGTTGTTTTATTGTTACAGTTTTGTTAAACTAAAAGTCATTAAGTTATGATAATTTATTGAGGATTGAAGAATACCATTTTTATATTGATATTCACTTACATTCCCGTTTTTAGGATTTCTAATTTGATATTTATTTTTACCTATTTTTTTTATTGATTTTGATATTCCATCAAATTCAGAAAATAATTTTGTCATTCCTTTTGGTTCAACAAAATAGAGTAAAGCATCAGAAATTTTTATTTCATTTAAATATTTTGTAGAGTGCTCATCTTTAGTTACAGAATAATATTCCTCATTCTTTTTAGTAGTCGTAATAGAATTTACCTTATCATTAACATAGGTTGTTACGGAGCTAAAAAATAATTCATTGTTTTTGTACGTAGAATTCAATTTATATTTAATATCAATGGTTATAAAAAGTTTAACTTCAATTTCACTTAAAACTTCAATTTGTACTGTATGGTAGATTCAACTAGCTAATGCAAGTTTTTTATTTTCTAGGTTAAAGTTATCAAA
>CAXBMR010000003.1:0-132528 GCA_963976995.1 uncultured Fluviicola sp. | reverse complement strand
AACCTATTAGCTTTTTCTGTCATTTTACTTAGACAACTTTAAACAACTTCATTATGAAAAAAGTTATTGGAGTAGCTGCATTTGCAGTATTGGGAATGTTAGCTTTATCTTCTTGTAAGAAAGATTATGTATGTACAGCTGACGGAGTTGTAATTTCAGAATGTACTAACTGTGGAAAAACTACAAAATCGGCATTTGATACAACTTGCTCATTAGCAGGTGGTACTGTTTCTGTGAAGTAATTTAATACGACACAGAAAAAGGAAGCCTCGGCTTCCTTTTTTTATACCTACTATTTTATTGATGGTATTGTTTAGTTGTATTATTACAATAATTAATATGTCTTAATCAATATTTTTTTTGAAATCGGACTTCAGAATGTAAATGAATTTGAAATGAATTTGATTGAAAACTTTTTTTTGAATATGGGAATGTCTTGGACTATGTCAAAGCTATTGCCTTATGCGTTCACCATTTTGATTGGTATTGTATTGATTGTTCCATTAAGAAAGTTTTTAAAGAATAGAATTAGAATCGTTAAATGGGGGGCAATTTTAATTTTGTTACTTTTTCCATTTGCCATATATTTTATTTTTAACCCCATTTACGAAGGTGATTTTTCTTCTCAATCATTTACAGTAAATAAAACAAGTGAATATGCCGAACTTGAAGATGGTAAATTGATTGTACTGGCAATACCGAATTGTCCTTTTTGTTTTGAGGCGATTGAAAAATTAAAAACATTAAAAAAACGTATTCCTAACGCAAAAATAGAATACATTGTATGCACATCTGACACTATTAATAGCACTTCATATGTTGATTGGTATCAAGATGAAGCTGGTGATGCATTGACAGTAACTCTTGCAGAAAACACCTCTAGCTTGTTAAAATTAGCAAGACATAGCTTTCCAACTTTTGTTTTCGTTGGTGAAGATTTGAAAAGCTGGTCGAACGACAATTTTGGTGTAGTTGCATTAGATGAAGTAGAAAAACTTCTGAAGTAATTGTTTTTTTTAACAAGAAGTGATTGACCTTTAAACTATTCGCTTCAATACCCAGAGGAATATCATCCTATTTTCCAATAATCGCATTTAATGTGCTACTCGGTCTCATTGCCTTAATTACAGAAGAATCGGTTGGAAAATAGTAACCGCCTATATCAATTGGTGATCCCTGAACCGCAATGAGCTCTTTAACAATTGTCTCTTCATTCGATTTTAATTCTGTCGAAAGAGACTGAAATTTAGCTTTTAAATCACCGTCTTCATTTTGATCGGCTAATTCTTCTGCCCAATACAACGCAAGGTAAAAATGAGAACCTCTGTTATCCAATTCGTTTACTTTTCTTGATGGTGATTTGCGCTCATTCAAGACTCTTGTTGTTGCTTGATCAAGTGTATCGGCTAAAATTTTTGCTTTCGGATTGCTATCTTTTTCACTCATGTTTTCTAGCGAAACAGCAATGGCTAAAAATTCACCCAGTGAATCCCATCGTAAATGATTTTCTGCAACAAATTGTTGAACATGCTTTGGTGCAGAACCACCAGCACCCGTTTCAAAAAGTCCTCCACCATTCATTAATGGTACAATAGATAACATTTTTGCACTAGTGCCTAATTCTAATATCGGGAAGAGATCAGTTAAGTAGTCACGAAGAACGTTACCTGTTACTGAAATTGTGTTCTCACCGCGAGCGATTCTTTCTAGAGTATATTCGCACGCTTCAATTTGTGACATAATGCGTATATCTAATCCACTTGTATCATGTTCCTTCAAATAGATGTTTACTTTTTTAATGATTTCAGCATCATGAGCTCTATCGTCATTCAACCAGAAAACAGCAGGCCAACCTGTTGCTTTAGCCCTAGTAACAGCTAATTTGACCCAATCCTTAATTGGGGCATCTTTCGCTTGACACATTCTCCAAATATCACCTTTCCCAACCGCGTGCTCCAATAAAGTTGAACCGCTGCTATCTACTACTTTCACTGAGCCATTTGTCGAAATTTCAAAAGTTTTGTCGTGCGAACCATACTCCTCTGCTTTTTGAGCCATGAGTCCAACGTTAGGAACAGTACCCATTGTCGTTGGGTCAAAAGCGCCATTTTTTTTACAAAAGTCAATAACAACTTGATACAGAGAAGCGTACGTATTGTCTGGAATAACAGCTTTTGTATCTTGTTGCTCTCCTTCGTTGTTCCACATTTGTCCAGAAGTACGGATCATCGCAGGCATAGAAGCATCAATGATTACATCACTCGGAACGTTCAAATTAGTAATTCCTTTGTCAGAATTCACCATTGCTAAATCTGGACCATCTGCATAACATTTTGCAATATCAGCTTCAATTTCTTTTTGTTGTGCTTCTGGAAGTTGTTGTATGCTACTTAATAAATTTCCAAACCCATTATTGACATTAACACCTAATTTATCGAATGTTTCACCATGTTTCTCAAATAACTCTTTGAAGAAGACCTTAACTGCATGACCAAAGATGATAGGATCTGAAACTTTCATCATTGTTGCCTTCATGTGGATAGAAAACAGTACACCTTTTGCTTTTGCATCAATCATTTGTTCTTCCAGAAAGGTAACTAATTTGGATTTGCTAAGATGGGTGGCATCAATAATCTCTCCTGCTAACAATGGAGTAGATTCTTTTAATACAGTCTCATTTCCATTTGCATCTATAAAAATAATTTTAGCATTTGTCGCCTCTTTAAGGGTAAGAGATTTTTCGTTTGAAACAAAATCTCCATCTGTCATATGTGCAACATGCGTTTTCGAATCAGAAGCCCATTCACCCATGGAGTGAGGATTCTTTTTCGCGTATTCCTTGACTGGTTTCGGAGCTCTTCTGTCCGCATTTCCTTCACGAAGAACAGGGTTCACAGCTGAACCTTTTATTTTATCAAAACGAGAACGAATGTCTTTCTCTTCAGCAGTTTGTGGATTGTCTGGAAAATCAGGTATGGCAAATCCTTGCTCCTGGAGTTCCTTAATCGCAGCTTTTAATTGGGGATTGGAAGCACTAATATTTGGAAGCTTAATAATATTCGCATCCGGCATTAAAACCATTTTTCCCAACTCCTCTAAAGCGTCTGGAATTCTTTGATCTTCGTTTAAAAAATCACCAAATTTCGCTATGATTCTGCCCGCAAGGGAAATATCACTTGTTTCTATTTCGATTCCAGCCGTTGATGTAAACACTTTAAGAATTGGTAATAATGATTGCGTCGCCAAAGCTGGTGCTTCGTCCGTTTTTGTGTAAATGATTTTTGACATTTGTGCTTTTTTAGTCGCTAATTCTTTACTGAAATAAAGAGAAAACGAGTTGATAAATAAGTAGGATGTAAAGTTAGCAATCTATTGAGATTATGACAAGTAAATAGATGAGATTTTCACTACCATCTCGGCTACGCTCGACGTTCGTGAAAGTGGCTTATCGTTGCTTGTCTTGTCAACGAGTAGGAGTGCGACGTAGTTTTGTAGTCGTTCGGTTTCAACTACAATCATTGAGCATTTTAACTATGAGAGTTGTGTCGTTTAATTACGAAATCATTTATTTACTGAGAATGTTGTTTGGTTTTATTACGGACGTCGAGCGTAGCCGAGACGGAAGGTAAATAAACAGGTAACAGTCATCACAATATCAATTGTTTTTTCGTAACTTTTATTTCTATTAACCTAACACAACCTAATCAATGACAGGATACATGTATATACTAAAATGTTCAAATGGAACTTTTTATACTGGAAATATTTAGAAAGAAGAATTAAGTAGCATCAGAATGGTCAAGGAGCAAATTACACCAATAAACATTCTCCTGTTGAACTTGTTTACTATGAAAGATACAACAGAATTGATGTAGCGTTTTATAGAGAAAAACAAATTCAAAATTGGAGCCAAGCAAAGAAAAAAGCATTAATTGCAGGAGAAATTGACGTGCTAAAGTTAAATTCTGAATGTATGAATACAAGCCACTGTGAAAAATGGGATGGTGAAAAATAACTTTCACTACCATCTCGGCTACGCTCGACGTTCGTGAAAGTGGCTTATCGTTGCTTGTCTTGTCAACGAGTAGGAGTGCGACGTAGTTTTGTAGTCGTTCGGTTTCAACTACAATCATTGAGCATTTTAACTATGAGAGTTGTGTCGTTTAATTACGAAATCATTTATTTACTGAGAATGTCGTTTGGTTTAATTACGGACGTCGAGCGTAGTCGAGACGGAAGTATCTATCCCTTCTTGCTATTTAAAAACCGAATCATTTTGTTAAAAGCTCTTGCCCTATGAGAATACTTATTTTTCTCTTCCAATGTCATTTCGGCGAATGTTCTACCGCAATTTTCTGGTTCAAAAATTGGGTCATATCCAAAGCCATTTTTCCCAATTCTTTGCTTGCGAATCGTTCCTTTCACTACTCCAAAGAAAAGATGTTGTTCTCCATCAAGGTTAAGGGCAATTACAGTTTTGAATTGAGCACCACGTTTAGAAACGCCATCCATATTTTTAAGAACGAGCTTAATGTTAAGGTCGGCATCTTTTTCTACACCTGCATATCTTGCAGAATTGACGCCCGGTTCTCCTTTTAAGGCATTAATCTCTAATCCAGTATCATCAGCAAAGCAATTCACATTGTATTTTTCGGCAATAAAATTCGCTTTTTGAATGGCATTTCCTTCGATCGTCTTTGATGTTTCAGGAATCTCTTTTTTCTGTCCCAACTCCTTTAGAGATGAGAGCTGAATGTTTTCAGGGAGAAGGTTATCAATCTCTATTACCTTGTTTTGGTTGGCTGTTGCAAATACTAATTTTGTCATTGGAATAATTTTAAATAGCTGCCGCAATTGGCTTCAACTGAATATTTTTTACGAACTGTGTCATAGCCTTCCTTACCAATTTGTTCACGTAATTGTTGATTTTTTAAGAGGATACTTAATTTTTCCTTCCATTCTTCAGAAGTTGCACAAAGATAACCATTCTTTCCATCTTCTATGATTTCTGTGTTCACACCTATTGGAGAAGCAAGAGCAGGGATTTCTAGAGACATATATTGTAAAGCTTTGAATCCGCATTTCCCTTTCGCCCATTCATTATCTGAAAGGGGCATAATACCAATATTAATGCTTGATAAGTCTTGAATTTCAGTTTCTTTTTTCCATTTTATAAAGCGCAGAGAGTTCAGTTTAAAGGTTGGTTTTTCATTTGAAATAATGGTAAAAGTGAAGTCGTTTTCCTTTTCTAATTCTTGGAGAACGGGAATTAATGAATCAAGATAGGACATAGTCGTATGCGAACCTGTCCAACCAATGTTTACTGGAAAATGGGAATGATTTGTTGGTTGATTATGACTTTTTTTCAAGTCGATTGTGGTCGGAATAACTAAAACATTCTGGTTGTATTTCTTTCCGAATTCTTGCAAGAAAGAATTACCTGTTGTGACAACATCCGCCCATTTGATAATTTTTTTTACTTTACCGTATGCTTTCAGTTTTTGAAATTTTGCGTTTTGTTCGCTGTAATTTGTTAACCAGATTGCGTCATCGTAGTCATAAATATATTTTCTGCGAAGAACTTTCGCAATGAACCATTCGAAAATCGGAGGTCCAATCATTGAAGCCTCTCGGTGAATATAGATGTAATCGAATTTCCGAATGCTAAACATTAATAATTTTCTTCTCCAGAAACTACCAATAATTCCACTTGCCTTAGCAAAGAAGGAGCCATGATTATACAATGAATTCCATGTTTTCTGATTGAGAAAAGAATGCATTTCTGTTTCATAGCCTTGCTTTTTGAGAAAATCAAAATACTGCTCAAAACGAAATCTCTGTGAAGGAGCTTCGCCTTGCGGGTAGGGCGTTATAAATAGAATTCGCTTACTCATCAACTTCTTTGTAAACACTAAGATAACGTTTTACTCCTTCTTCCAATGAGAAATAGTCCTTTGCACCATTGATAGTTTTTTGGTGGTCGAAAGAACTTATATCGTTGATTGTTAAATGATAAGTTTCTTCCGTAAAATGCTCAATTACTTTTCCTGCGTGGTATTCATGCACAATAGAATCTGTATCACCAACTCCCGAATTGCAAATCAAAGGAATTCCCATAGCCATAATCTCACCTTGCTTTGTAGGAGATGATGCTTTTTTTGAATAGGTTGAACGAATAAAAAAGATAGATACATCAAACAGTGCAATGTGCAATGGAACTTCAGTGTGCAAAACGGACTTTACAATAATATTTTGCTCATCTATTCCTTTTTCTTTGGCTCTTGCTTTAATTTTTTGAGGATCTTCTCCTGAAATAAAAAGAAAGACGGCATTTACTTTTGATTGTTTCAACACTTTGAAATAGTCTAGCATTTCAGAAAGCATATACCAAGTTCCAATAGAACCTACATATCCCAAAACAAATTGTTCTTCTTCAATATTCAACTCTTTCTTTGCTCTTTTTTTTTGTTCTAATGAGACTTTTTTGGGGTCGAACAAATTTAAATCAACACAACATGGGATAATTTTAATCTTAGGTTTACTCGTTTTGAAAACCTCCCACGATTCTATTTCATTCTTACCATTTTCTGTTAGAGAAATTGTATAATCTGATTCTCGAAAGAATTGAATTTCTTTGCGTTTGAAGAATTTATAGATTGATTTATAAAGTACATTGTTTAAGCTCCAAATATTACCATCGACTCTTTCATCTGCCCAAAAGCCACGCATATCAAAAACAAATTTCACTCCTTTTTCTCTTTTCAATTCTAATCCTGAAAGTGCAGCAATGTAGCTTCTACAATGAACAATATTGAAATTGTGTAGGCCTTGTAAATAGAAGGTTATCTTTTTCATTTTTCGTACTTGCCTCAATGTAGTTTTTAGCCCGCCACCTTGAACATAATCTTGTGGATGCCAATTAATATTTGCTCCATCACAAATTTGTTGGATTACTTTCTTGAACTTTTTGAAGCGCTCCATTTTTTCATAACTCACCAAATGAATATCATACCCAGCTTCTGATAAACCCTTAAGATAGGGGAGAACTTGTGATTGACCTAAGGGGTCGGTCATTCCGTCATAAGAGAGGTAAAGGACAGTTTTGTTTTTCATTAAAATTATTTACACCATCTTTGATACCACATTTGAAACATCAAGATGTACCATATTTTCGTATCATATTCTTTCTTACCATTAAAGAAGCCTTCTTTTATTTTTGAGATATATTCCCAATTAAAAATTTGGTCCTCTTTTATTTTTGATTCCGAAATATATTCTTCCACAAGTTCTTTTAATTCATTGTTTAGCCAATTGGCAATAGGAATAGCGAAGCCCATCTTTGGTCTGTCCATTAATTCTTTTGGTACATATTGATGCACTATATCACGAACAATTCTTTTTTTTACTCCCTCATGATACTTGAATTCATTGGGTAAACGGGCAGCGAATTCGATAATTCGATGATCTAAAAATGGTTCTCGTCCTTCTAAACTATGCGTCATGGTTGCACGGTCTACTTTTTGGAGAATATCATCTATTAAATAGGTCTGATAATCAATTGCCATCATATACGAAAGTGGCGAATATTCGTTTTTTAATTCTTTACTTAAATAGTTGGTTGATAATTCATTGAAAGAAAGATTCATGAATTCTTTCATTTGAAAATTAGTAAACTGTTGACTTAAGCTTAACATGATGTTCTCATTAGAAGGATTGCTTAAAACATTTTTCAATTTCTCATAACGATTGTGAAAGTTATATTTGTTTTTTAGGATAGGAATTTTCTCTGAAGAAACTTTTTCCATAATTCCTGTCATCGATTTTCTGACAATGCTCGGAATACCATTTAATTTCTTGCCGTAGCGCATCATATAATCATAGCGATTATATCCTGCAAAAATTTCGTCTCCACCATCTGCACTCAATACAACAGTAACTTTCTTTCGAGCCATTTTACTGACCAAAGTTGTGGGAATTGCACTAGAATCAGCAAAAGGCTCATCAAAAAAGTAAGGCAAATCAGGAATCATGTCAATGGCTTCTTTTTCTGTGCAATTTATTTCCGTGTGATCTGTTCCCAGATGTTTGGCGACATCTTTTGCATAAGGGGCTTCATTCAATCCAATATCAGGAACACCGATTGTAAATGTTTTTAGTTTTTCTGCTCTATCTTTTTGAAGAAGGGCAGTAACACAAGCGCTATCATAACCACCACTCAAAAAAACACCAACTGGAACATCAGCAACCATGCGGTAGTTAAAAGAAGACAGAAGTAGTTCTTCGGTTTGTATTTTTGCTTCGTCGTAGGTTAAATCTAATTTTGGCGCATTGTAAAAATCATAAACGTTCCAGTATTGTATTTGATTAATACGCTCAATGTTTTTTGGAGGATTTTGCAAATCAATTGTGAAATAATGACCCGCATTCATTTTTTTGCAATCTTTGAAAATACAATGAGGTGTTGGAACATTGCCATATTGCATATATGAAGCAACGGCATCTGTATTAATTTCTTTTGAGAAATTTGGATGCTCATGAAAGGACTTTAATTCTGAAGAAAAAAGAAATAATCCATCTTTGAAATAGTAAAAGAATGGTTTTACACCGGTTCTATCTCTCACACAAAAAAACTGATGCTTTTTCTCATCAAGTATGCTAAAGACAAACATCCCAATGAACTTATCCATACATTTTTCTCCCCATTCTTCATACGCGTGGAGTATCATTTCAGAATCAGACTCCATCTTAAATGAATGTCCCAATTCTGTCAATTGTGCCTTGATTTCTTCGAAATTGTAGATTTCTCCGTTGAAGCAGAGTGTAAAATGTTTGTAATGCATGGGTTGCTTCGCATTCTCTGACAGGTCAATAATAGATAATCTTCTGTGGCCCAGCCCGATAATTGCGGTTTTATACTGAAACTGTTCGTAATCGGCTCCATCAGGTCCTCTGTGAGAAAGAACGTCTGTCATACTGACCAGATTATCTCGTGTTGAAATTTTATTAAAATCGATATATCCAGCAATTCCGCACATAGGGTAAAGATAAAAATATTGCGGGTTTCGAGAGCCTCAGCCTGCAATATTTTCCTTTTCTCAGTCAACTTTAATATTTTTCACTAACTTATATAAGAAATAGACTATGGGAGAAGGATGGATGTATATATTGCTGTGCTCAAATGAGAGTTATTATACAGGAAGCACAAATGATTTAGAAAGAAGGATTCGCCAGCATAAAAATGGAAAAGGAGCTAATCATACGAAGAAGTATTCTCCAGTTAAATTGGTTTATTGTGAAAGGTATAATTATGTGGCAGAGGCATTTTATAGGGAAAAGCAAGTACAAGGTTGGAGTAGAAAAAAGAAAGAGGCTCTGATTTCAGGGAAGAGCAACTGGTTGCCTCAATTATCTTTGGCTTTTAGGGATTTGTAGGCTTCGAGAACCTCAGCCTACAAACACGAGATTGCATCACAAATCTTAAAACCTTAGTCTATAGAGCAAAGAATTTCAGTTTATAGACACATCGGTTCTAGTTCACTAAAGAAAGCATTAGTCTGTATTTTAATGACACAAGTATTACTTGAAATTACGAGCAGTGATCTATGAGTTATAGTTGTAGGCTGAGTTATCGGAGTAAGTTCATGCTCTCGTTGTAGGCTGAGGCTCTCGAAGCCTACTTTACAAATGTCCCCTTTAAACTATCCCCTACACTAAATAAATTCAGCCACCAATTTGCAAAATGCTTACCAGAACGTAACGTTTTACTTTTCTCTATTTTATGTCTGAACATTTCGTCATCTGAGGTCTCGGAAACATATTCTTGATTGCTTTTTCCCTTACTTGTTTTTATTCTTGTCAAGCTGATACCTGTGGTTTTAATCTGTTCAGTTTTAAATTTTTCTTCTTGGAAAAGTTTTCGCAACGTTTTCTTGGTGAAATAACAGAGGTGATTTGGGTAGCTTATAACATCATAGGCCTCCTTTAATCGATACCTAAGTAATGAGTTAAAATTTGGTGTTGTAATGTAACATTTACCACCTTTACGAAGGATGCGGTGCATTTCAGCAACAATAGGTTTGGGGTTATTTATATGTTCAATTACCTCAAAACTTGTAATCACATCAAACGACTCGCTCTCAAAATGAATTTCATCAAGATAACCTTGATTCATATTAATTCCCTTTGAACGACAAACATCCACAGCTTTATCTGTCAATTCAGTGCCATGTACTTCCCAACCTCTTGCTTTCGCGATTTCTAAAAAAAATCCATTACCTGCTCCAACATCAAGAATTTTATTGGTGTTACGGTAATTTTCAAAACTGTCTAGAATCTCATTGTAGCGCTTAATGGTAATTGAGGAAAAAAACTCGGTTCTACTATAGTCGTTTTCATAAAAATCAATAAGCGCTGGTTTAGATGGAACTCTTTTCATAAAAACAAAAGAACATTTTTTGCATTTAGAAAGTTGGTGAACACTAAACGCATCCATTTCTTCTATTTCTGAAGAATTGCATATGAGGCATGCGCTATGATTGTTAGGTTCACTCAAATCGAGGATGAAGGTAGTAAATTATCAAATACCTTTCTCTAAAACGAATCGAAAATTAACGCCCGACATAGTTTTTCATAAGGTTATCGATATTCTAATTTGAAGAGATTCCATTTTTGTGTTCCAATAATTTAATGTAGTTTAGTGCTTTAAATAGATGAAATGGAAAAATATATTTTAACAGGTATTGTGATCATGTTCATTAGCATGTCTTTCTCACAAAAGGTTTATTCAACAGATAGTAAATACGATGCGGATATAAAAGTTTTTGTTGCTAGTAGCAAATATGACGCAGATTTAATCGTGTACAAATGCTCTTCGAAGTATGATGCTGATGGAAATAAGGGTTTATGGTTTTTTGCAGATAGTAAATATGATGCCGACAAGAAAGTTTTTTTTGTGAGCAGTAAGTACGATGCTGATTTGATTATTTATTTTTCAAAAAGTAAGTATGATGCAGAGTGGAGAGAGAGTGGCAAGAAGCATTTGATGTTTTAGGTTGATATAATTTTTTTGTGATTGGAAGGATACTTTTCAATTAGTTTTCTTGATCACATATTTTTGTGGCATGAAATATCTGGTGGCAAACAATCAATACAATAGCACTTTGTAGTCTTTGTTGTGTCCGAATTTCAAAACAAAAGTAACGCACCAGTAAAAGTAGAAAGTTAAAAGAATCTTACAATAGTCTTTTTCTTAACCTTAAAAATGGCTCTTCAATCCCAATTGTGAACAAAACTCCAGTAGCAAAACTTAAAAATAAATAAATTATCAAGCCTAACCAATTTGAACCAACACTTTGACTTATTAAGACGACGATTATAGGGTGCCATAGATACCAATTGTAGCTGTAGTAACCAAGAATCCTAATAGATTTCAGACGCGACAAATCAGTAAAATAAGTCCCTAAAATCATTAGTGTAAAGAAGAAAGGAAGTATAGAATGATAGACTACTTTAGAGTAGAAGATAGAATTCAATTGGTAATCTGCTGTGATACTTAAAACAGTACCAAATAGGCCTAGAAAAAACAAAGAAGATAAATAAGGATTATTTCTTAAATTAAATAAATTTAATTTAATTATAACATTTAGTAACACTCCCCATGCTAAGGCGTCAATTCTGTTATGTGTTGCAGAATACGTATCTTTTCCGATTGTGTAATTCAACATGAAAAATTTAAAGAAAAATCCTAAAAGAATCACTATCACTAACGCAATAATCAATAATCTTCTATTGGAACCTAAATATCGAATTATTAAAAATAATAAAGGAAGCAATATATAAAAGTGTTCTTCAACGCATAAAGACCAAATATGGTCAAAACTCCAATGAAAGGGTTCTCCGGTATAGTTTTGATAGAATAGCAAATATCGTTTCATGTCTGAAAACGGTATAACCTGATTTGAATAATCTTCTCTATATAACAAATAGGCAACTAATGTTCCGAGGATAATAAAAGTATAATATGATGGCCATATTTTAAATCCTCTTTGAAGAAGAAAACGGAAGTACTTAATTGGCTCTCGCTTAAATAATTTAGTTGTTAGAATCCCACCAATTAATAAACCTGAGATAACAAAAAACAAATCTACGCCAATAGAGCCAAACGGCAAATAGCCGTCAAAATGAAATAAAACAACTGAAATTATAGCAATTCCTCGCCAGACATCAACGCTCGAATTTCTATTTGAAGATGTAAGAGTATAATTTAATTGCTCAAATAACTTCATTCTTCTTTCAATTCATTTAGAAGTAGTTGAATGCCTGATTCTATCTGAATCAACTCTCTATTCAATAGTTTTTTCATGTTGCTGATATCAGGTTGTCTTCTGGTCATATCACCATCTTTAAGAGGAGGTAGATGAACAATTTTGGATTTAGAATTGCACGTTTTGATAATTAATTCAGCCAACTCCTTTATGGTCGTGATTTTATCATTCCCAATATTGTAGACTTTATTTACGGCGCGCTCATTTAATAAAGCACTAATGCAGGCATCTACATTGTCATTAATGTAGCAGAAGGTTCTAGTTTGGCTGCCGTCTCCATATATTGTAATATCATTGTTCTGTAAAGCATCATTAATAAACTTAGACATGACAAAATCAGGACTCTGTTTAGGTCCATAGGTGTTAAAAAATCTAAATATCGTGTACTTTAAACCGTAAGTATGTTCATAGCTTTTAAAAAAAGATTCTCCTACATTTTTTACTATAGCGTATGGTAAACGAGAGTTCAAGGGCGTTGTTTCCTCATGTTGAGGCAAATGAACAGGCTCACCATATACTTCAGATGATGAAGAATAGAAAACTCTATTGACATTTGTTTCATTTGCCAAGGATAGAATGTTTTTAATACCTTGAATATCATCTAAAACTTTTAGCGGATTCTCTAGAGTTCTTTTCACCCCCACTAGAGCTGCAAAATGAAAAACGTAATCAAATTGGTGTTTTCTGAAAATTGGGGCAATTTCATCAAATTCATTTACGTCGACCTCAAAAAAATCTACCTCATTAGGAATGTTTCCTTTCTTTCCAGTAACAAAATTGTCAACTAGCACAACTTTAGCATCTATCGTAAGTAGTTTTTCAGCTAATGAACTTGGAATAAAACCTGCACCACCGGTAATTAGTATTCGCATAAGTTGTTTTAGGTAAAAATAGAGAATTCTTTTATACTATCTAATAATTAAATGCTTAATAGTTGCGAAGAAAGAACGTTGAAATAAAGCAGATTTACTTTTTTTGAGAGCCAACTTTAAAAAGCGCCAAGATTTTTTTTTATGCTCGTTGTTGGCCAAATCAACGGCTAACCATAAATAATTTTTCATCAACAAATAATTCAATTTACCAGAATAATAGTTCTTTAATCCTCTATTATTCTCTATTAATAAGTTAAAGGTGGTAAACCGTTCAATTAATTTATCTGCAGATGACATGGATAAAACACTTCTTTGGTCGTGATTCACGATTACCGAAGTAATAATATTTTGATGATAGATTGTGTGATTCGATGCTAACCTCAACCACAATTCAAAATCTTCGCTGGCAGAAAGTTCTCTTATTTCATTGAAAGGATTCTCAAGGGCAATTTCTTTTTTGACAAACACACCATTACAACTTAAGATGTTGCCTTTATACAAACAATCATTAATAAGCGAAGGTAAATCATCGACATTTCTAAGAAGTTCGAAATTAGGTGTCTCGTGCTTATAGGCCAGATGGAAGACATCTTTATTAGCTGAAAATTCTAAAGCCGTTTCTAAGTGATTATTCAACGCGTAATCATCAGAATCAAACCAATTGATATATTTTCCTTTTGCTTTTTGTGTTCCAAAATTACGAGCAGCGGCACGTTCCGCATTTTCTTTTTTATAATAGTAAATTTTCTCTGACAAATAAGGCGCAACCACTTCTTCAGTATTATCTGTACTTCCATCATCAACAATAATCAATTCAAAATCTTGAACCCTTTGTTGTAAAAACGATTCAATAACCTTCGGTAAGAAAGCAGCACGATTGTATGTTGGGATAACGATGGAAAAAAATGGGCTACTCATAAATCTTGATTAGTTTGTTGATGTAGTCATCAAAATTAAACTGTTTCACTGAAATTAAACCATTTTCTTTAAGCTTCTCTTGCAACTCTTTATCTTCTATCAGCTTTTTGGTTGCTTTGTAGATGGCATCTGAAACCTTGTAAGGAACAACTAAAGCATTTTCGTTATCGATGATAAACTCATTGGCAATACCGCTGAGAGTAAATACTGAAGGGACTCCAGCAGCAAGTGCTTCAACGTAAGTTTGACCAAACGCTTCACAAGAATTGTTGATAGGAACGTGGATGTAAATATCAAATAAAGTGTACATTGCATGTACGTATTTTTCATACTTAACGACCTCAACACTATAGTCTGGTAATCCTTTTAATGCTTTAGAAAGGTTTTTAGCAAAATCACCTTCTTCACTTGCTCCAAAAAGGAATAATTTTGAGTTTGGAAAGTCGATACGAAGCTTTTTATAAGCATCAATGATGAAATGTACACCTTTCCATTCCATCCAACGAGCAACGACTCCAATGACAGGTCGTTCTGTCGTGATGTTGTACTTTTTCTTTATCTCATCTTTATCAAGTTCAGAAACTTCTGAGAATGAATTCAGCATAAATCCATGATGTACTAATGATACTTTATTTCTATTTACTCCTTGCTGTAATAGTAAATCTTCAATTACTTTAGTAATTGCAATTATTCTTGTAGCAAGGCGATTTTGAATTTTATCAATCAACCTTTCTTTCCAATGGATATGGAGAGGTTCTCCAGAGTGACGTGTATAAATTCTTATTTTTACTCTTGCAAATTTACCTGCCCAAAGTCCTATCCAATTTGCCATCGCTAAATGACAATGAATGAGTTCAGGTTTTAATTCTTTTAAAAGAGAGATGCATTTTTTTATAGGAAAAAAAGATTTAGAGACTTTTTCGCAACGAATGTATTTCACTTTAAATTGATGCTCGGTTAAGAAGGTGTCTAAATCTCCACCTTTTGCATTGATAAGAATAAAACTAACTGTAAGCCCCTTGCCACGAAGAGCAATCGCAGTATCTTCGAAATAAACTGCTTTATTGATGTCCGATATGATGTAAGTAATATTCACGGGATAGACTTTTATTAATATTTCCCTTCGAATAAGGCAATTGAGTTAAGACTTGCTGCTATCTCTGGTTTGCAGATTAGAAAATTAAAGTAATCACTTTTTCTCAAAGAGGAAACTTTCTTAACACCTGTTTTTTCATCAATAACGTAATAACAGTAGTCAATATCAGAAATGTAACCTTCTATTTTATTGGCAACTTCATCATTGAGTATTTCTATTATTAATGTAGGTTCAAATTCTTTTAAATACATTCCGAAGCCTTCTAAAACTTCAGGCTCATGAGTTTCTACGTCAATTTTTAGCAAGTCAATTTTTTTAATTTTGTTTGCAGTAATATATTCATCCAATCTAATTGTAGTAATTTCAACGGGAATTGAATCTTCCTTATTAGGACTCAAATCTTTATTAATTGTCACTGACAAGGTGTGCTCTGTGTCTTTGTCATAAATTGTTGCAACACCTGTTTTATCAGAAACTGCTTTGTTTTCTGCAATTGTATCAAAATTATTTAGCTCAATATTTTCAACTAATTTTTCATGAACTCTTTTTACAGGTTCAAAGGCATAGACTTTAGCTTTTGGATTTGTGGTTTTTGCAAGTAAACTATAAACTCCTGTATTTGCTCCAATATCGAATATAACTTCTGACTGCTCGCACAAATCCGACCAAATTTTTAAAGAAACTTTCTCCCAGCCATTGTAGATGTCGTTCCAAAAGATTTCATTTTCAATTTCAAAGCCATAGTGATTAATTTTAAAACTCTTTTCTTTATTAACATTGACTTCAAATACACCTTTAAAGTGTAAGTGTTTGTAAATAGAGTGTCCAGGCTTAAAGGCAACCTTGATAAAGGAAAAGATACTTTTCTTAAAGGGAATGATGCTATATAATTTTTTTAATGCTTTTTTCATAGGTCATTTAGTTCAACCACAAATCATGTAAAAATTCCTTATAAGAATCGATGCTGTGATTTTTATCAATCCATTTTCTATTTGTATTTAGCCTATCTTTTTTGTTGTTCTCAATTATTAGTTGATCAATTAAAGTGTTTAATACACGCTCTAAATTTAACACATCCGATTGGATAATAGGGGAGTCATCAAATTGAAATTCTTCTTTTTCAATGAAGCAGACAACATTTGCTCCATGATACAATGCTTCAACTGTTTTAAGACCGTACCAACCGATAATCATCTGATCGATGACAATGTGAGAGTTATCCATTGTTTCTATCATTTTATATCTACTGAAAGAATAATTCAACTCCCTCCCTTTTTTATTGTACGATGGTATAATCAAGTCAATTTCTTCTTTTCTGTGGGATAATATTTTTGTTAAAACATCGTGAATGTGCTTTGAACCTTTGGTTAGCGTTCCTGACGGAGAATGTAATATTTGAACCTTTCCTTTTTCTCGGCTTATTTTACTTTCTGTTTTTGGTAAACTTTCAACATCAAGAAAAACGGGGAGGTAGATTGCTTCTGGAATTAATTCTAACAAATCAGGAGTTGAAACGATGATTTTATTGGCGTATTTCCTTGTATTAGCTATAAGTTTCAATTGTTGTTGATCACTTATAGCTGTCTTAATTTTCTTCCCATTAAGATAATCAATGATGTGCTCATTTTTGTCTTTCAAATAGTCATTGGAGCGAATATCTGAACCTACATAGTGCATAATTACTTTTTTGCGAAACAACTTATAGGTCATTAATTCAAAACGCCTTAGTTTTCTCGTTAAAATGGTTTCTCCTGAAAAGAAATGAAAGACGTCGTATTTAAATAATGCTCGTAAAAAGAAAAAGGAAGAATAGATGTAAACTCTTATTGGACTCCATTTGTCAATAGGACATTCATAGGTAAAGGATATCTTGTAATGTTCTTTCGGTAAAATATATTTAGAGAAGGATTCTACCTTTACTTTGTCACCGTAATTTTCTTCCAAAAAACGTGAGTAATGAGGAATGCGATAACCAATATCAACTGCAGCAAATAAAATACGTGTCTTCTTACTCATATAATTTTGCTGTTTGAACGTAGTCCCAACTTTTGGATTCTATAATTTTCTCTCGATTTAAAATCTTATGTTTCACCAGGAGATCAATACTTTCTTTAAGAATCTCGGGGTCAACTGTTCTACTATTCGGCGGCTCAAAACCTACTTTTTCTTTGCGCCAACAAATTTTTTCAGGTAAAACGTCTTTCATACTCTCCCGAAGTATTGCTTTTGTCCAGTTTTCTCTGATTTTGTATTCATCGGGCAAAGAAAAAACAAACTCAACTAATTTGTGATACAAAAATGGTAAGCGAACTTCTCTGCTATTTGCCATTGAATTTCTATCTGCGTAGCGAAGTAAGGTTGGGATACTTTTTAAAAGCAACGAATCATACAAGGCATGGTCTAAATCTTTAGCAAAAGTAGTTTTGTAGGAGTATCCTTTGTTTTTTTGATAAAATGAAGGATTGAACTGTTGAATATAATCGGGTTTTAAGGTCCTGTTCCTAATCTTCCTGATGAAATTGGTTGGATTGAGCAGTACGTATTTAGAATAATGGAACGAGATATCATTTTGATAGAATTTATCAAGATTAATTTTTGTTTTCTTAAAAAGTGCTTTGTTTTGTTTTCTTAATGAGAATAGATAGTTTTGAAAGAAACGTGTATAACCGGCAAGGTATTCATCGGCTCCTTGTCCATCCAATAAAACAGTGACGTCATTCTCTTTGGCCAATTCCATAACTTGGTACTGCGCTAAAATACTTGCGCTTCCAAATGGTTCGTCTTGGTGATAGCAAACTTTATCAAACACCTCTTCTTGGCTTTGTTCGGTTACAAAAACATTATTTGATGCTGTTTTTAACTCGTCAGTAATGAGATCGATAAATTCTCCTTCATCTTTTGAAAACCCTTTAAACCTAGCTGAAAATGTTGATTGCCTTTGTTTTTCATCTTTTAAATCCTGAATGGTATAAACAATGCTTGATGAATCTAGTCCACCGGAGAGTGAAGAGCCTACTGGAACATCTGAGCGAAGTCTTCTTTTAATGGATATAGAAAACAATCGCTTAAATTCTATTACAGCATCATCGAATGTTGTTTCTGTATTCTTTTTTGATAAATCAATATCCCAGTATTTGGTTTGTGTATTAATTTTACCATTTTTAATCGTAATATAATGAGCGGGTTTTAGTTGAAAAACATTCTCAAAAAAAGTAGTTTTAGGTTGATCGAAGTCTGTTATTAAGTCATAAGCTAAGTATTGAAAAACTCTTTCTTTCTTTGGTGTTTTCTTTATCCCAGCAGACCAAAGGGCTTTAATTTCTGATGCAAAATAAAAACAACTATTGCTTTCGGTATAGTAGAAAGGTTTCTCGCCAAAACGGTCTCTTGCACAGAATAATTCTTCCTTTTTCTTATCCCAAATGGCAAAAGAAAACATCCCATCTAAATCGTTTAAAAAACCTTCTTTTTTTAAGTCATACAAAGCAATTAAAACCTCAGTGTCAGATTCAGTTTCGAATGAGTAACCTTTAGAGGTAAGCTCTTCTCTTAACTCAATGTAATTATAAATTTCACCATTGAAGACAATAGAATATCGGTCTTTGTAGTGAAAAGGTTGATTGGCTTTTTCTGACAGGTCAATGATGGAAAGACGCCTGTGACCCAAGCAAATTTTTTGTTCCGTATTTTGCCATATTCCAAAACCATCAGGGCCACGATGTGCAATAGAATCTGTCATTTTTGAGACAATTCTCGAATCAACATGACCGTTATTTAAACTTAAAACACCTGCTATTCCACACATAATAACTTAATTGCTTACCAAAGATAAGATGTTTTTTAGAAACAATTTTTGATATTCATCTGCACTCTCAATCTTTGCGGCTTTAACCGTTTCTTCTTTATATTTCTGTACTTCTTCAAAGTTTAGGTTTTTTAAACTTTCAACCATAGAATCTACATTACTTTCTTTTGAAACAATTCCAATGTTGTGTTTTTCGATAATTACTTTCATTTCAGATATGGGAGTTATAGCAATTGCCAGCCGGGCTTGAATGAATTCGAAAAGTTTATTGGGGAGTGCAAAAGAATTATTAAAACTATTATTAACCATAAAGTAAAACCCGAGATCATACTTATTCAATCGTGGTATTATTTCACTGTACACAACCGGTTCAAGAAAACAAACATTGGTTGTTTTATCGATTTGTTTTTTTATCTCCTCCACATATTTTTTATTTTCTTCAGAAGTCACACCAATAATGTCAAGTGTAAAGTTTTTACCCAATATTTTTACGGTTTCTATCATTTTTTCAATTTGCCTAGAAGGTAAAATCACACCATGATGCACCATCTTAATAGGGAAGGAGCCGCAATTTTTTATTGGAAGTTCTTGATAGTATGATGCATTAGGAATTACAATAGAATCAATCCCGAATTCTTGCTTACACTTTTCTTTAATCCCAGCAGAGACATTGATGAATAAATCAAGTTCACTTAAGTAAGTTTCATAAAGAGACCTCATTTTTTTCCCTTTCGTTTCAATCCATCCTGGAATGTCTTCAAATTCTAGTGGGTGATATTCATGGGCATTAAAAACAATTTTAATCCCAATTTCCTTTTTCAATTGAACAGCTAGTTTTAAAAAAATCGGCTCATGGATTATTAATACTGATATTCCATTATCGACTAAATATTTTTTTAGAAGTGAAAAGCGACTCCTCTTGAAAAATTTATTTATTATTCGATCGTAATTCGTTCGAAAATCATAAATGTTATTGAATTTATAATTTGTAAAGTTGTTTTGATTTTCTCCAAACAATTCAATTTCAAAATCATTTGATAAAGCTTTTATTTCTCGGTCAATTCTTGGTGCCTTGTCATAGTTTCGAATACTTAGAATAGCTATTTTCTTCATTGTATTCTTAGTTTTCCATTTTCCATTGCGTAAATCGAGTCAAAACCTTTTAATGCACCTGTTCTGTGTGTAACAAAAATGACAGTGTAGCTTTCTAAATTATTAATTTCCGTCATTATACTCTTTTCAGTATCAACGTCTAAAGCACTTGTGGCCTCATCAAGAATTAGTAACTCACCACCATGATAAAGGGCTCTTGCAAGACCAATTCTTTGCTTTTGACCTCCAGAAATGTCAGAATTGTTTTCTCCAAAAGTGCTGTAAATTCCTTTTGGCAATTTTTCTACAAAATCATGCAGATGCACTTTTTGCACGATGTCTATAATTCGATCATAGTCAATATTTTTTTCAGGTATTCCAAATGCAATGTTCTGTGCTAAATTACCATCTATTATTTTAACACTCTGTGGTACGTAGCTTATAAGTTTATACCAAGAATTAATATTTTGAGAAGTAAGCTTAATATCATCGACAAAAACTCCTCCAGAATTCTCTTTATAGAATCGAAGCAACAAAGCTAAAAATGTTGTTTTCCCGGCTCCAGATTCACCAATTATTCCAATTTTACTTCCCTTTTGTATTTCAAAGTTCATGTTTTCAAACACTTTTCCCTCTGATTGGTAACAGAAAGTCAAGTCCCTAAAACTAATGGCAGAAGTAAAATTCATCTTTTCATCCTCAGAAAAACTAGCCATCTTTTTTTCAATAACATCAGGCAAATGCTTTACAACATGCTTATTCCCCTTTATGTAGTTCAAAGAGAGTGTTATTTTATTTAGAGAAGGTAATATCCGGAAAGAACCAACCGCAAAAAGAATTAGAAAATTAGCAAGCTCACTCGTTTCAATTTGAAAGAATCTACCTGCTAGAACAATTAGTAAAATAGAACCAATTGTAACTGTTTCGGTTACCTTTGGGCTAAAAGTATTTAGAATGGTGCTTTCTTTTAAAGCATTCTCAAACTCAAGGGAAGTTCTCGTAAATTTAGGTATGAAAAAACCCCTACTTTGAAAAACTTTTATCTCTACAAAGCTTTCCAATGCTTGGAGTGCAATTCGATACTGATCACTTCCAAACTTGTCTTTTTTGGAACTTATTCTGTTTAGTTTTTTTTTGAAAAAATTAGAATAGATTAGTAATGTAGGAACAGCGAATAAAAGGATTGAAATAAAAAGAACGGGACTGTACAAAAAGATAATGCCTAAAGCAATAAGTAAAACTATACATTCGTTTATTATGTTAATGAACGGAAGAAGGACAAAAGCTACAAATTCATAAGGTATCTGCCTAATGTTTCTTAAGATAACGGCGATGTTATTTTTAGAATAAAAGGAATGGCTTTCGTTCAAATGTTTATCAAAACTCTCTAAAACTAATTCTGTTGCAATGGAATATTGAAGAGTCGTAATTTTCTTTATTACAATATAAGAAATGCCGTTTTTCAAAACAAAAAAAATGAATAAGAAAATGAATGAAAACAAAATGGCATCCTCATGATTACTTATTCCGAATGAGTTAAAAAAAGTTTTGAAGATACTATCGTCAGTTATCAGGTCGGGCTTAAGTATTAATTGAATAATTGGATATAACAAGAAAACCCCCAAGATTTCGATGATGTTCGAAAAAAGAGAAATTGGAAGTAGCAGGCGCACTTTTTTCCAAGATTTAGCAGATAATTTTTTCTTTAGCTGACTATAAGTTTGTTGTATGATGTTTTTCTTTAAAAAGATCATTCGATTTTTTTTGTTAGATTGAAATTGACTGTCAGAACCATCAATAAAAAAGGAAGTAATGGTGCTTTAATTCGAACCAATACTCCAAATAAAATGGAAGTAAATCCAGCAAAAAAAGCTAAAATTAAAGCAAATGTCAAGCTGAACATTAACAATTCATTATTTTGGATAAACTTCACTTTTTCAATAATTTTACCCTTAAAAAAGAAATAGAATGTCAGAATCATGAAGCCTAGTGTCTCCAAGCCACTTAAAATGAGGAGCGGACTTCTTGCTTCCCAAATGCTAGGTCTATAAAAGGCAGTAACAATTGCCATTGGAGCAACTTTAATCATACCAATAGGAGTAAAATCAGTAATGTTTAAGTCATATTTTTTTGTTCCGTATGATGTGTTTTTTAAGAAGTCATCTTGCTGAATTAAAGCCTCATCAAGATATGAGTTTGATATTTTTGATATTTCTTCGCCTTGAATTGCTAGAATAGATAGAAAGGCACCAACAGAAAATGCTAGAATAAAAAACTTTAATGAAATAGCAATAACCCTGCTCTCTTTATATTTTTGAACAATTCTAGTACTTAAAGCAATAAATAAAGGGCCCGCAACAGTAAATGCCATAAAAGATCGCGTATGCAGTAAGACATACAGCGCAATGAGTGAAACAAAGGCAGCGGTATAATTGTTTTTAACTGTTTTGTTGGCGATACCAAATGTGTAATGTATTATGTAAAACACCATCAATAGAATGACAGTATCTTTGGAAACTCCTGAACACCAAAAAGCGACAGATGGTATAAAAAGAATTGAAATTGCTCCAAGCCATTGGGATGTGATTTTATAATACAATACCAATTCGTAAATTTTCCATGAAGCTTTTGCTGATAACCATCCAATAAATATGGAGAGTAGTAAATAGCTTTGGCTTAGAAAAATCATGAAAACAGAAAAAATCTTACTAATAAAAAAACTATTTGAATCATAATAAATCCAAGTTGGTGGGTAGCCAGTTTTACTAGTAAATCTTAATATTTCTGTTCCTTTATCCGGTGTGCTAAGAATTTCATTCCAATAGTTCAACGGTGACTCCCAAAATAGATTATTCAAATTGGCCGCTCCATTCCAATAGGCCATTGTATCACCGCCCTGATAATAGTACTTGTAAATGGCGCCATAAACAATTGCAAAAAATACTTTGAAGTAGATGTTGTAGATGTAATATTTGTAATGTTCGTTTCCTGGAATAGAACGCATTTTGCTTTTTTTTGAGCTTGCCAAAAACAACAGAACGCTCAGAAATAAAATTCCGATAAGCACATCAAAAACACCTACAGGGGCAGTCTCAAGAAAAAGAAACGCAGAAATCAATACTTTTTTAGTGTAAATATACTATTTACTCATGATGATACGGCAATCCGTTCAAAATACTAAAGCCTCTATATACTTGCTCCAAAAAAAACATCCGCACCATTTGGTGAGAAAAAGTCATTTTAGACAGTGCTATTGTACTATGAGATTTGTTGTAAACAGTTTCAGAAAATCCATACGCACCACCTATTACAAATACAATGGTCTTTGCTCCAGAATTCATTCTTTTTTGTAAAAATTGAGAAAAGTCTTTTGAGTTATACTCTTTTCCATTTTCATCCAAAAGTATCAAGTAATTGGAAGAATCAATTTTTTTTAGTATCAACTCTCCTTCTTGCTTTTTAATTTCATTTTCACTCATTTTTTTTGCATTCTTCAATTCAGGAATTTCAATTTTTTCAATAGACACAAAATGTTTGAGACGTTTCATGTATTCATCTTCGCCTTCAATCAGGTGACGTGAATTCGTTTTTCCAACACAGATAAGTTTAATTTTCATTGAAGCAAAGATAAGTAATTAATGTTTCGATGATTTAACGATTTAACAAAGAAGCATCAACAACGCAACCATTAAATCAGTCACTCATTGTTTTTCGGCATTAAATTTGTAACTTCGAAACGAAATCTATAAAAAATGAATTTAGCTTATTCTGTCGTAACAACCATCGCTTTCACCATAGGAATCTATGGAATACCCTATTCTGCAATTGAGAAGGCTTTTGAGTCAAATAATTATTCAGGCATTGTTTCTAGCGGGAAATCAAAAATGCTTTTGAATGTTTTGGGAAAAGAAGGAGTGTACAATAAGTCACAAGCTGGCCTTGTTTTAAAAGATTTTTTTACTCGCAAACCGGGGAATCAATTTGAATTCGTTTTTAAAGGAAAAGAGTCCCTTGAAGGAACTTTCGCGATTGGTAATTATACAAGTAAAAATGAGAAATTCAGGGTCACTATTCATTTCAAGAAACTAGATGACGAATATAAAATCGAATCTCTCACTATAGAGAAGGACTAACGGTTTCACTGCCTAATTCAAACAATGATCGAAGAAATAATAAAAAATGCTCTTCAAGAAGACATTGGAGATGGTGACCACTCTTCACTTTCTTGTGTTCCAGAGAATGCTATGGGTGTTGCTAAACTATTAGTGAAAGACGCCGGGATAATAGCTGGTGTTGAGTTAGCAATGAAAATTTTCAAAACTTTTGATCCCGAAATAGAAATCAACGTATTTATAAACGACGGAGAAAAAGTCAAGTTTGGTGATATCGCTTTTGAGGTAAAAGGAAAATCTCGGTCCATTTTAAGTACAGAAAGACTCGTTCTTAATTTTATGCAGAGAATGAGTGGCATTGCGACTCAAACGAATAAAATTGTATCCTTGATAGAAGGGACAGAAGCCAAACTATTGGATACGAGGAAAACAACTCCTGGAATCCGTTATATGGAAAAATGGGCCGTGAGGATAGGAGGGGGTTATAATCATCGTTTTGCCTTATACGATATGATTATGTTGAAAGACAACCATGTTGATTATGCAGGGGGTGTTCAATTGGCAATTCAGCGGGCGAACGATTATCTAAAAGAATCCAAAAGGGATCTTAAAATAGAAATCGAGGTTAGGAATGAGAAGGAACTTAAAGAAGCAATCGAAATAGGACAGGTCGATAGAATAATGCTAGACAATTTTTCTCCAGAAAGAATTAAAGCCGTTATCAATTCTATACCTGATGGGATAGAAGTAGAAGCGTCGGGAGGAATTACGCTTGAAACCATCCGTTCCTATGCAGAAACAGGAGTTGACTTCATCTCTGTTGGAGCATTAACACACAGTTTTAAGAGTTTAGATATGTCGTTGAAGGCTATGTATAGTTAATTTAGAGATCGTCTAAAATATCATTTGAAGACTTATCTTCATTCAGTTTCTCAGGTACAATAAAAGAAATTCCTAACAATACCATTCCCGCAATTATGATGTAGAAGCCATAGGGGAGTCTAAGCGTCAAGAATGTAAGTCCACCAAAAAGAACGATGCTCCCCGTCCAGTAAAGAAAGTTAAAAAGAATGGAGGCTTGTCCAGATTGGAAAGAGAACAAATTGAATAAGAGACCTATTGCGCCACTAACTAAAAAAATATTCTTTGCTGTAGCAGTTGAAATGAAGTTTCTGCCATATCCCGTAAATAAAACAATGGCCATCAAGAAGGCGATTGCAAAACCGATTCCAGCTATCTTCTTTAAAATAGGACCTGATTTATTCATGTTTTGCAGTTGTTAGAGATTTAATGTCTAATAAAAAATCAATATCATCTTCTATCTTGTTGCCAATAACAATAACATTAGCAGAAGATAAGGATAGAATAGCTTCTTTTGACTTAATTCCACCACCAATAATAATTGGGGTGCTTAATTTGGAAATTGAATTAACTATTTTTACGGGGACGTGATTTTTAGCACCGCTTCCGGCGTCCAAATACAATAGCTTTTTTCCTTGCAGAATACCAGCCTTAGCAGTATCCAAAATGATAGACTCCTTATCACATGGAATTGGCGTTGTCTGACTCACGTATGCCACAGAAGACTTAGTACCACCTTCTATAAGCATATAGGCCGTAGGTATTACCTCAATATCCATATCATAGACTTCATTCGCAGAAATAATATGCTGTCCTATTAAGTAATCCGGATTTCTGCCAGATATAAGACTTAGATATAATAGTGCATCTGCCTCTTCCGATATTTGATGAGCTGCACCCGGAAATAAAACAACAGGAATAATTGAGTTTTTCTTTATTAATTTAACTACATGCAGAAATGAGCTTCTTGATACAGTACTTCCTCCTACAAAAAAATAATCAATAGCGGCGAACGAGGCCTTTTTTAAGAGTTCTAAGAGGGAAGATTCTGTAGAAAATTTATCAGGGTCAATTAATACAGCTATTTGCCCTCTTCTCTCTGAGAATTTCTGTAAGATATCATTAGAAGATGTTGATCGGCTCATTGTTTATGGTTACAATAATTTCGTTGTGTTCAAATATATTCAATTTTACTGAAATAGAGTGGTCAGAATTTAGAATAAGACCTTCCCATAGATTATCATTATGTCTTTTAAGAATAAGTTCTTCTTTAAAAATAATTTTTTTTCTTCCCGCTAATTTGTACAATGTTTCCTTAGCAGACCATATCTTTGTAACTTCTAGCCTATTGGTTACATTGAAGTTCTGTTTTTCTTCTGGCGAAAGAAATTTGGAGCTGACCGACAAAATGGAATCGCGAGGAGACTCTAGATCAAGTCCGATTTTGTAACTTTCGTTGAGGGCTATAGCAACCATTTTATGTGTGTGACTTATAGATATAAAACCAAGTCCTTCAATATATGGAGCTCCTATTAAATTGTATTCAATTAACTTATCTCCAAAAAAGGTGTGTTTAAGTACCCGTGTAGCAACGAACTCCATTCTCCTAGATACACTTGCAAAAGACTTTACTTTATTAATCTCTTCAGAAGAAAGGTACTTAAAAAAGGCGTCAGGTGAATACGTACTGAAGTAACAAAAATAAATGATTGAATCCTTAATCTGTATTTTTTCAAACTTAAACGGTGTCATATTGGTTATAAAGGTAAAAAAGCAATGACAATATTTTGTTTAGACGTGTATAATTATGGTTTTTTTTGTCAAAAAATGGATTTTATAAAGGAATGATATTACTAAATTTGTTAATGAAAGTTAAGTAAAGTAGAAAAATATTTTTTTTAACAAATGTTGTGTGAAATTGATTTTTTTCTATATTTACGGGCTTAATTGAGGCAAATAAACAATAAAATAAACTGCACTTATGTTATTAAGATTAAACTTATTATTTGTGAGTATGTTGCTCACACTGACTTACGGCTTTTCTCAAGGAGGTCTTGGAACCGTAAAAGGAACTGTTTCTGATTCTGACACAAAACAACCAGTTGCTTTCGCAAAGGTTCTTTTAAAGAAGAATGGTCAAGTTAAAGGAGGAGCAAATACAGATTTTGACGGAAATTTCCAAATCAATTCAATTGATCCAGGTGAATATGACATCGAAGTTAGAAATGAAACAGAAGGATATCAACCACAAAGATTGGAGGGAGTTGTTGTAAGTGCGAATAAAATCACTTTCCTTTATGATTTAGCTATTGGAAAAGCAAAAGATGTTCAACAAGTAGAAGAAGTAAAGGTCATTGCTTACCGTGTTCCACTAATTGATAGAGATGGTGGCGCATCAGGTGCAACAATTACAAGAGAAGATATAGCAAGGCTCCCGGTTCGTTCTGCTGCAGATGTGGCAGGAACTGTTGGGGGTGTAAATCAACAAGAAGGTTCAGGAGCAATTAGTATTAGAGGGTCTCGTTCAGATGCAACTTATTTCTATATTGACGGTATTAAGGTTCGTGGTTCTTCTAGTTTGCCTAAATCTGCGATTCAAGAAGTTACCGTTATTACAGGTGGACTTCCTGCAAATTATGGTGATGCAACTGGTGGTATCATTTCTATTACTACTAGAGGACCTTCAGCGAAGTACTTTGGTTCTATTGAAGGTGTGACTTCTGGGTTTTACTTTAAAGGAAGTGATCCAGATGGGTACGACGGTAAAGTTTTTGGTTTGGATAAGTACTCTTATAATCTTGTTGAGGGAATGTTTTCTGGCCCTTTATGGATGCAGAAAGATTCTACAGGTAAAAAAACAAAACCGAGATTAGGTTTCTTAATTTCTGCTAATTACACTACTCAATTAGATAGTCGTCCACTGTCAGGAGGTTCGTTTAGAGTGAAAAAAGAAGTTAGAGATGAAATCTTGGCGAATCCATTGAATGTTAATCCAGATGGTGTTGGTACGAGATATGCGGCTTTATCCTTAAGAGAAGATGATTTTGAAAATACTGCTTATAGAATGAACGCAAGAACATCAGCGTTTTCTGCACAAGGAAAAATCGATGTAAACACTGGACCTTCTGTTAATTTAACATTTGGTGGTTCATTAAATTACGGATGGGGATCTATATATAATAGAACAGGTTCATTGTTTAATTTCTCTAACTTTGGGTCTTTTAAGAATACTGACTGGAGAGTTTTTGGGCGTTTAACTCAACGTTTTTCTAACGATACTGAAGGAAGCAGTTCTAAGATTAAAAGCGCCTTCTATTCTTTAATGGTCGATTATTCTAAAACGAAAAGAAATAGCTTTGATCCTAAGCATGAGTACAATTTATTTAACTACGGTTACGTAGGTAAATTTGATATTGAGCGTGAAAGAACGTATGCTAACGTTACAAGTGCAGGTTTTGCGCAGGATGTAAATGCTCCAGTAACGAATGTACAGTTCACGCCTTCTGAAGTGAATCCTCAATTGGCGGCTCAAACTGAACAGTACTTTAATTTATATGAATATGCGCCAACGTGGCAGACAGAAGAAAATTACAGAAATTTTGATCAGTTGTTACAAGGTAATGCACTCCGAAATGGAGATGCTCCACAATCTATATATAATATATGGAGTAACATAGGTTCACCTTACAATAGTTTTCAGAGAGCTGAATTTGATCAAATTCGCGCTACGGGTTCCGGGGCAGTGAATATTGGAGATCACTCTATATCACTTGGTTTTGAATATGAGCAACGTTATGATAGAGGTTGGACTGCTGGAGCAGCTGGACCAATGGGTCTTTGGACTTTAGCTAGACAATATACCAATGCACAATTAAATCAAATTGATTTATCTAATCCAACTACGTTTACAGATGGGTCAGGAGATGTGTACATTAGTTATGATCCATTGAACACAGGAAACGCTTTTACAAGTGGGACAGGTGAATATGGTGGTTCGGATGATAGTCAATTTTTCTTTGATTATAACTTAAGAAAATACTTGACTGAAAATGGTTACATAACGAGTGGTGTGGCTGGTACTGAGTTATTGAATATTGATCAATACGATCCAAATATACTTTCTTTAGATATGTTCTCTCCAGATGAGTTGTTGAATAGCGGTAATTCTTATGTTTCCTACTGGGGTTATGACTATACAGGTAAAAAAGTAAGAGGGCAGACAGATATTAATAAGTATTTTGAAGAGAAAGATGAAAACGGAAATTTTGCTAGATTCGTAGGGGCCTATCAGCCTACTTATATTTCAGGTTATTTAATGGATAAGTTTTCCTTTAGAGATATCGTCTTTAATGTAGGTGTTCGTGTAGATGTTTTTGATGCAAATCAACCCGTATTGAAAGATAAGTATTTAGTTTATACTGCCAAAACTGTTGATGAAGCTAGAGCGGTTTTTAATAACGATCCAAGTTTAAATTGGTTAGAAGATATTCCAACAAATATGGGTTCTGATTATGTAGTTTATGTCAACGATGTGAATAATCCAACTGCGATTAATGGTTTTAGAGACGGAGATACTTGGTACGATGCCACAGGTGCAGAGATTTCTGATCCAAAATTAATTCAAGGAGCAGGTGGAATAGCGCCTTATGTTAATAACCCAGGACAAACGACTCCATCTGCAAGTGCTTTTGAAGATTACAAAGCACAAATAAGAGTTATGCCAAGAATTTCTTTCTCTTTCCCAATATCGGATGAAGCATCTTTCTTTGCACATTATGATGTGTTAACTAAAAGACCTACTTCGGGAGTGAGATTTGATCCTTTCCAATATCAGTTTATTAATAACAGTACTTCTACAATTAATAACTCAAATTTGAATCCGGAGCAAACGACGGATTACGAACTTGGTTTCCAACAAGTTTTAACGAAGACGTCTTCAATCAAGATTTCAGCATTTTATCGTGAGCAAAGAGATAACGTTCAGTTAGTGAATGTTACAGGGGCATATCCAAGATCATATAATACTTTTGGTAATATTGATTTTGGTACAGTCAAAGGAATGACAATTTCTTACGATTTAAGAAGGACAGGTAATCTTAGAATGACAGCCAATTATACATTACAATTTGCTGACGGTACTGGTTCAAGTGCTACTTCTTCTGCAGCTATTATAAGTGCAGGTTTGCCAAATTTAAGGGCTATCTTCCCTTACAGTTTTGATCAAAGACATGCGTTTAACATTACAGCGGATTATCGTTATGGAGGTGGATTAGATTATAACGGGCCATCAATTGGTGATTTTAAAGTTTTGGAGAATACGGGGTTGAATATTATCTCTAATATTTATTCAGGTTCACCTTATTCTCAACAAACGACTATCACTGATCAAGGTTCATTTTCTCCTCAAAATGCTGGATTGGATGGTACAACAAATGGATCTCGTTTACCATGGTCATATAGACTAGATTTACAAATAGATCGTAACTTTGAATTAGAGTTCGGTAAAGAGGATAAAAAGAAAGCGGCAATGCTTAACGTTTATCTTCGTGTGACTAACTTATTAAACCAACAAAATCTGTTGAGCGTTTATCGTGCTACAGGGAACTGGGATGATGATGGTTGGTTAGCGGCGGCATCTAGTCAAATTTCCATTCAGAATCAAACAGATGAGCAGTCTTACAGAGATTATTATGCAATGAAGATTCAGAATCCGTTTAATATAAGTGCGCCTAGAACAATAAGATTAGGTGTTAAGTTAGATTTTTAATCATAATTAGAAAGTCATTATGAAAAAACAAATAAAAGCAATAGTATTAGGGACAGCATTTATGCTGACTTCAAGTAGTGCATTCTCATATAATAATGAGGGAGCAGGAATAGTACAAAACCCAAATCAAGTGAAAGGAGCTGGATGTTCTCCAGCTACCGCGAGATTGAGGATGGAATTTAATGATGTAAGTTGTATCATTGAACAGGGTGGTAGTTTATGGACTGACAAGAATTCGTCTCCGGCAATTGCATCTTATCAAATTCCAAAAGGAAGTGGATTAACAGTTATATATGCAGGTGCGCTTTGGATGGGTGGAACTGATATTAATGGTCAATTGAAGTTGGCTGCTTTGAGATACAGACAAGCAGAAGATTTTTGGCCTGGACCTCTTACTGTTACGCCAGGGACCGGGACTTATGATCCTTCTCAACCTGTTGGAGATGATGCGGTAAGAGATTTTGGTGCTGCTACTATTGAGGCGGATGAATGTGTGGCGTATGATAAATTTTATACTGTCAGAAAATCTGAAATTATTCAATACAGCACTTGGTGGGATTGTGATCAAGGTATTCTACCTGCCACGAGTTGTGTAGATGTTGTAAAACCGGGTTCTGAAGTGATGAATAGAATTAACAATTGGCCAGCTCATGGTGACATCACAAAAGGACAGGATAATTTCTTAGCACCGTTTTATGATAATCCTAACGGGCCAGCTGGTGCAGATTTAACGTATAATGCTGAAGATGGTGATTATCCGTGGTACGATGATATTTTGAACAGAGATGATATCGAGTGTGGTTTTGATAGGAGAATTTCATTGTTTGGAGATGAAACACACTGGTGGGTATTCAACGATGCAGGAAATGTGCATGGTGAGTCTAACGGAGATCCTATTGGTATGGAAATTAGAGCGCAAGCTTTTTCTTTTGCAACCAATGATGAGGTTAATAGAATGACATTTTATAACTATGAGTTAATCAATAGAGGTACACAAACGTTGACGAATACTTTTTTCTCTCAATACATTGATGCAGATATTGGAGGCTACACGGATGATTTTGCAGGTTGTGATGTCTCAAGAGGATTAGGGTATATGTACAATGGTGATGCAAATGATGAAAGTCTGGGAGCTCCGGGTTATGGATTGAATCCTCCAGCTATCGGTTGTGACTTTTTTGAGGGACCTTATCAAGATGCTGATGGTAGAGATAATGTTGGGCCTTATATAGATTCAATTACAGGTGTTATTGTTACCCCAACTGTGCCGCAAGCGATTAACGATACCGGTATTGTTTACCAAGGTATTGGACTAGGTTATTCTGATGGTTTGATAGATAACGAGCGTTTTGGAATGCGTCGATTTACTTATTACAACAGTACATCTCCTTTTCCATATACTGACCCTTCTAATGCTTCAGCATATTACAACTTCATGAGCGGCTCATGGTCAGATGGTTCTGAAATGGTTTATGGTGGAACTGGAGCTGTAGGATCAAGTGGAGGAACACTAACACCCTCGGATTATTTATTCCCAGGTGATTCTGACCCATTAAACTGGGGTACGGGTGGTGTAGATTTGGGTTTTGATTGGAGTGAAACAGAGACCGATGGCGGTGGAGGTTCTAATGCTCCTGGTGATAGACGTTTTGTTCAGTCAGCAGGTCCTTTTACGCTTCGTCCAGGTGCTATTAATAACATTACAATCGGTATTGTATATGGTAGAGCAAGTTCAGGAGGTAATTTAGCATCTATCGATGTGATGAAAAATGCGGATACTAAAGCACAGGCGTTATTTGATGCTTGTTTTAGAATATTGGAGCCACCAAATGCTCCATCACTATCTATTCAAGAATTAGAAAATGAATTAGTATTGATGATTTCTAATCCTGCTACTTCAAATAACTACCTAGAGTCTTATTACGAGGAAGACAAAATCAACATCGTTGATCCTACAGTAGATCGATTTTATACATTTGAAGGTTATCAAATTTACCAGATGATTGATGAAGATGCTGGCGTAAGTGATATTAGTGATGACACAAAAGCAGTCTTAGTTGCTCAAGTTGATATTAAAAATGATATTACAGATTTAGATAATTTTGTTTACAACGAGGAACTTGGTTTCGCAATTGGATCAAGAATGGTTACTGCAGCTAACAAAGGTATTCAACATTCATTTTTGATGACGGAAGATGCATTTGCGCAAGGAGATAAAGCGTTAGTGAATCACAAGAGATATTACTATATCGCTACGGCGTATGCGCATAATGAGTATGCTCCTTATGATCCGAATGATCCACTACAATTGGACGGTCAGAAAATACCTTATATTTCTTCTAGAATAGGTTTTGATGGTGGTTCTATTCAAGCAGTGGAGGCAATTCCACATAATCCATCTGCGGAGTCGGGTGGTTTAGTTCAAAATTCTGTCTATGGATATAGCCCTAAAATTACTCGATTAGATGGTAATGGAAATGGTGGTAATATTATTGATTTAACACCTAGCTCTAGAAACACAATTGCAAGAAATGGAGTAATGTTAAATCCGGAGTACCAGGAAGGTAAAGGACCAATCAGTATGAAGGTTATTGACCCTTTAAATGTTGCTGATGGGTATTTTGAATGTTTATTTACAGATTATGTGCCTTCTTCTAACTTTAATGGTGCAGATACTGCTTCTTGGGTTATTAATAGATATACTTCGAAAGGTGGTTCTCTAATAGAATCTGTATCTTCTGAGGTTACGATTAATCAAAACAACGAACAACTTATCCCAAAATGGGGTGTTTCGGTTCAAATTGATCAATTCAAGTATTATTCGCCAGAAGAAGGGAATGCTTCTTTTGAGTCGCAAACTACAGATTTGTTAGAGGCAACTATAAGTTATACGGATAGTTCAAAAAGATGGCTTTCGGGTGTTACCGATACTGATAATACTTATCCAACAAATTGGATTCGTTCAGGAACGACTGATCCAGGTAGTGCTACTGCATGTACAGCAATTCAAACAGCGGATTGGAGAGAGGCTTGTGCTTACCCTGATGAAATTGGCTATGATCCTCAGAAAAAATGGTCAAAAATATTAGGAGGTATTGTTGCACCTCATCGATTGGTTGGATTCCAAGCTGGATATGCGCCCTTAGCTTATTTTAATTACAGTGGTACACAGGCAAGAACAAGATCTTCAATTAAATATTCGCCAAGTGTGGATATTGTATTTACAAATGACAAAAGCTTATGGACAAGGTGTCCTGTAGTTGAGTTAGGTAGAGAAACAGCTTTTTCAATTGGAGGAGCACAACCTGGAGAACTTAGAAAAAGTCAAAGTGTTGATAAAAATGGTAATCCTGATGGAACAGGTACTGGAATGGGATGGTTCCCTGGATATGCTGTTGACATCGAGTCGGGTGTTAGATTATATATGATGTTTGGTGAGAATTCATTTTTGACCCAAGATAACGGTCACGATATGATTTGGAATCCTACATCTAGAACTAGAGATGCTCTTGGTAATCCAATTATGGGTGGTATGCATCCGATATATGTGTTTAATTACCAGAAAAAGGCAATTAATAAAGATATCACAACAAGCGATTACCCTGCTTACATACCTAGTGTGGCTGAAAACAATGCAACTAACAAGTTGTATCAAGATATGCTATTAGTTGAAGGTGGAAGTAGTTCTCAAAAAACACAGACGTATGGTAACATATCATGGGTTGCCTATCCTCTAACAGCTCCTGGTTTTTCTGTAAATAATGGAAATGTTCCGGCTGATGCAGTAATGAGTTTGCGAGTTGCAAAAGAATACCACACGTTCTATACTGAGGGTAACGAGCTTGGAGGTCCTAATTTAGGTAAACCAATGTACTCTTGGAATATGGATGATGCTAGCACAAAATTCAATGATGTTAGTGCATTGGCGGATGTACTTGACATTATTAATGTTGTTCCAAACCCATATTACGCTTATTCGGAGTATGAGAGAAACAGAATCGATACTCGTGTTAAGATTACAAATCTTCCTGAAATCGCGACGGTGAAAATATTTACATCGAATGGTAAACTAGTTCGTACTTTTAAGAAAGATAGTCCGATGACAAGTGTTGATTGGGATTTAAATAATCACAAAGGCATACCAGTTGCTGGTGGGGTGTATTTAATACACGTTTCTATCCCGGATGTTGGAGAAGTAGTATTAAAATTCTTCGGAGGAATGAGACAAGTCGATTTACAAGGAATATAAGAGAGTTAAAATTTTTAACTGAAACGTAATAAAATAAATTGAAATGAATAATTCAATGATTAAATTAAAGAAAACATTTGTAGTGGGCGTAGCAATTCTGTCAAGTTTTTCGACCAATGCGGGAAATCCAGATCGTGTTGGTTCTGCGGGTGCAGCTCACATGCTTGTTAACCCATGGGCAAGAAGCTCTGGTGCGGCAGGTGCTGGTATTGCCAGTGTGAATGGTTTAGAAGCATCGTTTTTAAACATTGCAGGTGTAGCATTCACAGATAAAACGCAAATCAAATTCAATTATACTAATTGGATGGGTTCTGCTAGTATCGGTTTAAATAGTGCTGGTATCGCAATGAAAGTTGGAGAATCTAGCTTCCTAGCTATTAGTATTCAATCAATGAATTTTGGTGATGTGCCAATCACAACTGTAGCAAATCCAGAAGGTGATATTGGATTCTTTTCTCCAAGAGCAAATGTTTTTAATGTTGGTTATGCACGTACATTCTCAAGTTCTATTTCGGGTGGTATTAATTTCAAAGTAATCTCGGAAAACATTGCCGATTTAAAAGCTACTGGTGTTGGAATAGACGCTGGAATTAGATATGTAACCGGAGAACAAGATCAAATGAAATTTGGTATTACTCTTAGAAACGTTGGTCCGGTAATGCGCTATAAAGGTGATGGTTTGGCTAACCAAGTTAATTATGTTGGTACGGGTGCAATTGCAACTTTAGAGCAACGAACAGCTACGTATGAATTGCCATCATTGCTTGCGATTGGAGCTGCTTATGATTTTATCTTTAATGAGAAAAATAAATTAAATGTTGCTTTTGGTTTCACAGCTAACTCTTTTATGAGTGATCAATTTGCTTTAGGGTTGAATTACGGAATGACAACTGAAAAAATGGCATTTAATTTAAGAGCGGGTTATGTTTACGAAAGAGGTTTATTTGATGTTGAAAACAGATCAAATGCTTTAGTAGGTCCAACAGCTGGTTTCTCAGTTGATGCACTTGTAGGAAAGACTAAAAATGCACTGGGTATTGAGTACACTGCTAGATTCGCAGGAATTTTTGGAGTAATTCACACTCTAGGTGCAACGATTAGCTTAAAATAAGAAAAAAATTATTATATTTGATATGCAAGAGAGTCCTTATGGGCTCTCTTGTTTTTATTTAATACGCACACAGAATGACACAAATTAGCTATTATACAAAAGAAGGCCTCAAGAAAATGAAGGATGAACTGCTCGAAATGGAGACAGTTCAACGTCCTTCTATTTCAAAGCAAATAGGTGAAGCAATTGATAAAGGAGATTTATCAGAGAATGCAGAATATGATGCGGCAAAAGAAGCTCAGGGAATTTTAGAAACAAAAATTGCTCGTTTAAAGGAAATAGTGGCCTATGCAAGAGTAATTGATGACGCTGGAATAGACGCGTCCAAAGCTTTTATTCTATCTACCGTTAAAATGAAGAATGTAAAAAATGGTGCAGTTATGCAATACACCTTGGTGGCCGAGAACGAAGCAGACCTCAAAGAAAAGAAAATAAGTATTGATTCACCAATAGGAAAAGGACTTTTGGGTAAGTCTGTTGGAGACATTGCTGATGTAACCACTCCAAATGGAATTATTCAATTCGAAATCATAGAAATTACACGATAATGTCTTCTCTTTTTTCAAAAATTGTTTCTGGGGAAATACCATGTTATAAGGTTCACGAATCGAATGATTTTCTTGCTTTTTTGGACATCATGCCTTTAAAGGAAGGTCATGTTTTGGTTATTCCTAAAAAAGAAACAGATTATATCTTTGATGTCGAAGATGATGAATTGGGAAGAATGATGATCTTTGCGAAAGAAGTAGCTAAAAAGATTAAAAAAGTTGTTCCCTGCAATCGCATCGGAATTGCCGTAATTGGTCTTGAAGTGCCTCACGCTCACATTCATTTAATTCCTATTCATACGCTTGATGACATGAATTTCGCTAATAAGAAGCTGTCAATGTCAGATGAACAACTTCAAAAAACAGCTCTGCAAATCACTGACAAATAGTTAATTATATTATTTCGTGTGTTTTTTATCTAGTTTGGAGCGCAATTTGCTGTTGTAAAGTGTAAACATATTGTATAAGCATGTTAAATCAAATGAAAATAAAAAACATTTTGGCTAAGGGATTAACTGCGTTTGTTGTTTTTTTCTTCTTAAGTGTAAGCGCATATGCTACAACTGATCCAGTTAAGATTTTGTTCATAGGCAATAGTTATACGCACATGAATGACATGCCAGCAACTGTTGAAAAAATTGCAAAATCAAAAGGTAGAAATACTCAAGTAAAAATGAGTGCTGTAAGTAGTTCTACATTTCAATTGCATTCCGAACGTAAAGAACTATTTAACGACATTGAGTTAGAAAAATGGGATTATGTTATTCTTCAAGGATTTAGTAGAGAACTTGGACAAGATATAGCTACAATCGATTCTCTTTCCCTTCCATATATCAGAAAAATAATAGAGGCGGTTTACGCAAATAATTCTTGTACTCAAGTTATGCTTTATATGACATGGGGTTATGAGAATGGATATGTGCATGATGAACGATTAGATACTTACCCTAAAATGTCGGCTAAAGTGGAAGAGGGTTATGCTTACATAAGTAACAAATTTTCAATTCCAATTGTGCCTGTTGGTCAAATCTATAGACAGTTCCGTTTGGATATACCGGAAATACAGCTATATGAAAGTGATTCCCAGCATCCGACGAAAACAGCTTCTTATATCATAGCAGCAACATTTTTCGCAAGTATCTTCAATGAAAGTCCATTGAATGCATATAAGGGTAATATTGGTCTCGATGAAGGAGTCAAAATACAAAATCTAATAGCAGATTTCATTGATGTCAATCGAAATAAGTACAAGTTAGATGTGAATACTTTTAGTGTTTCCTTTTACACGTCGTCAGTGGGAGAGTATGAAGTAGATGTTCGTTCAAATTATCCTGATGCTAGAAGTTTGACATGGAGTTTTGGAGACGGGAACTCATCAAAATTTGCTCATTTAAAACATATTTATAAAGTTGCAGGTGAATACGACCTCCAGTTAACAGTTGAAGATAGCTGTGGGGAGAAAAAATTCTCTAGAACTGTTGTTTTTCTTATTCCTCCTAAAGAAACTAAAATAAAATGGTGGCAACGTAAGAAGAAAAAACGTGCCAAGTTGGAGAGTGTTCTAATTGGAAATGAAGAATAATCGATTAAAGAACTTTTTAATGGGTAAAAGAACAAATGAAAGTGCTTTTTTTATCCTCTCTAGATAGATTATGAGAATAACGAATAGAAGAATAAAGAGAGATGCTCCTATTGCCACTTCCCATGGACCAAGTGCTTTTCTGAAGTGTTTATTTAGACCTAGTCCAGAAATAGAACCATAAAGAACGATCATGTGCAATACATAGATTGTTAATGTATTTTGTCCAATTCTCAAGAATAAATTGCCTTCTATAATTTTTTCTCCCCACAATTTATCAATAAGCATGAGCAAACTTAGTTCCATAACTACAAAACCTAAACGTTCATATACCCAAACAAGATTTGTATAAGGATAACCAAAATCTGGATGGAAATAATGAATAGCCCCATCTATACCCCATAATATTTGCTGTGTAAAAAAGAATAGGAGAACCCCAAAGAGCATAAAGCTTAGTAGGAAACCCCATTTTTTAACGTCTTTTTCATAGTTGTAAATGATTGTTCCAATCATTGCTCCGAAAAGAGTATATCCCATGAAAGGAATGATCGGGAAAATAGCATGTTGAATTGTGCCGTGAAACGCATTCTGTATAAAATGAGGAAAACCTGCCGGCCATGGAGCGCCTTCAGGTAATTCCCCTAAATACAAATAGAATGAGAAGGTAGCAATTGAAGAAACGAAGAAGAATATCCACAGTGGAATGAATCGTATGAGCTTAAACAGTCCATAGCAGGTAAGAATGGAAAAAATACCAACAGCTATACATTCTAACACATGAAAACCTGTACTTTGAACTAAGTATCCCCAAAAAAATAATTCAAGTACCCTTTTAAATCCTTTCTTAACTCTTAAGCTTTTGAAATAGGGTTGCTGTTTTGTTTTAAGTAAAAGATAAGTGAATATAATTCCTGTTACACTCAGAAATATTGGAGCAGTAAATGCTCTTATAAAATACCACGTGGCATAAATGGGATTATTAGGATCTCTAAACTCTAGAGACAAAGAATCATCTACAAAATGACCTTCAAGCATTAATAGAATAGCAACTGATCTTGCCATGTCGATAAATTTCAACCTGACCTTTTTTTTGCCAACGGGTATTTGTAGTTCTTCCATTAAGAGTATGCAAAAATAAGATATTCTTACTATTACTCAGCGATCTCACTGGAAATATACAAACGTAGCTCTTCTTTACTATCCTGTAGCTGCAAATAAATTGATTTCACCATAAAACCAGTTAGATTTTTTGTGTCAATTTTTAATGTTACACTTGCTTCTTCTCCAGGTTGTAATTCGCGATTATCTAAACTCACAGTTGTGCATTCACAGGGAATTCTTGGATCGGTTAGAAGGATAGCTTCATTGGATTTGTTTTTCACCATAAACGTGTGTTCGATAATATCTCCACGTTTGGAAGGTCCAAAGTCAAACACAGGTTTGCTTGTTGTCAGCGCAAATTCTTTGTCATCTTCTAAATAACTGACACTTTGAATTTCAATTTTCCGCTCTTTAGCTGCGGAACGCGAATAAACAGAATTTTGCACATCATTTGGATTGTCCGAAGTTGTTTGGTCTGCTGTATATTCTCCGAAAGGAACTTGTGAAAAAATTACTTTACCTCCATTGGGAGCATTATTGTCAAGATATTTGGAAAAAACACCACCATTATACATTCGCATGTAATTAACCAAAGACGCAATTCTTCGTTTAGTTAAGTTTACGTTGTAGTCCGTCTTTGCCAATGGACTGGCAAAACCTTTTACAGTAATATTAATTTTTGCACCTCGGTCTAATTCTTTGAGCAACAAATCCCTGAACAATTGTAAATCAGCGACACCTTTGTCCACATATTCGATGAAAAAACTTTCGATGTCCAATTTGGCATCGTCTGATTTTTCTCCAGTTAATCCGTTAGAATATTCTTTCTGATACTTGTCAATCATTTCGGTGTACTCATTATACGTTGTGATGTAATTGAGCACAGTCGTAGTATCCCAAGAACGAGGATTAGGGACATCGTTGTGAAAATATAGAGTAACAGGTAATCGTTTGTTCAAATCAGCGAGTGTTTCTTCTTTGCTAGGTGGCTCTTCCTTTTCTGGTGGAATCATTGCAAATATATCACTGCAACAGGTAGGATTTTTACTGTACATCACTCCGAGTCTATTAGAGGTTACATAAGACGTGTCACCTTCAATGAAAAGGTATAAATCGTTTGCCGGACTATTTGTTGGCAATCCAAGATTTACGGCTGGACTAAATCGATCCAAAAAGTCGGAATAGAAGACATCGTATCCACCAAAACCATCGTGCCAAGATGAAGAGAAATACAACCGGCTATTCTTTGCATCCCACCAAGGTGTAATTTCATTATCCGGAGAATTTAAAGATTTTATCGCTCGAACTTTTCCATATTGATTACCGTTGGTGATAGAACTATAGTACAAATCTAACCCCCCTTTTCCACCTTCTCTATTAGATGTAAAAATCAATGTTTCCTTGCCTTTAATAGTTGCAATACATGGCATCGTTGTATTGGCTCCAGGTTCATTAATGATTTCTCCAAGAGAATCAATTGAGGTCCACTTTCCATTATTGTAGTTGGCCACCATGATTTTGCAAGTGTAATTATAACCTTCTTCAGAACACTTGCTAAAGTAAAATCGAGAACCGTCAAGGGAAAATGAACCATTTCCCGTGTTTAATTTCTCTAAGAGTAGATCTTTGACTTTTTCGGATGCCTGAAACTTCAAATCTTTCAGTTCACTTCTGTAAATAAGGGTTCTATAATTTTTTCCATACACCTCTTCCTCGGCACTAATAGAATCTGCTCGTAAACTAGAGAAGATTAATTCGCCGTTATAAATTCCATGGCCAAATTCAGAGTTTTTCGTGTTAACTGTTTCTGGTAATTGTGAGAAAGTAACATCTACTGTATCGATGATTGCTGATTTTGCCCAAACAGTGCTAGCAAGTTCTCTTTTTGATTTTTGATAAAGGTAACTTTTCTTCTTTTTGTAGTATTTTTTCTTGGCTTTCTTGAACGTTGCTATGGCTTCATCATATTTACCATTTTGCTTTTGCATGAGTCCCCAATTTAGCAAACTAGCTGGATATATTGCTGCTTCCTCTCTGTCATACACTTTTGCATAGTAAAACTCCGCTTTCCTATAATCTTTATAGGCTCGATGTGTTTCGGCTACTTTCCAAAGAATATCAATGGTGTTAGAATCTAAGTCCATTGCTTTCTGATAATACTCTAATGCATAGAAATAATCCCCCTTGTTATATTGTTCTTCTGCAAAAGCCAAATATTTTTTCAAATTATTTTGACCTAATGATGCAAAAGCACCCACTATAAATATGAGAACTAGATATAATCTGGACATATCCTATGAACTACTTTTTTTGGTTTAAAACGGTTAAGAATGTAACGAACAGCAATTTCTATACCTCCTCTGGTTCTACTCGCAGGAACTAATTTGGAGAAATTCAAATCATAGCTTAGACCAACAAACCAACTTTGATAATCCATTCCAACAGAAACGTAAGCAGCGTCACGATTTCTCCACCATAAACCGGCATAAACCGCTCGGTATTCTCCCAAACGATTAACCAAGGTATATTTTACAGAAGAACCTACTACAATTTCTCGGTATTTTCCTTGAAAAGAAAGGTTGATTCCTGGAACTAAGTCAAAATCGTAGTTTAATTTATAGATGCCTCTTCCGAAAATATTCATTCTAATTTCTCTTCTAATTACATCTTCAAAAAAACCTTGATTGGGTCGATTGAGATTGTAGGCGCCTACACCACCCGTAAAATTGAATCGTTCATTGACATAATACTGGTACGTTGCTCCAATCCCAGTGGAGAAATTACTTTTTCTATCTGTTTGGAATGCTTCACCTGTTGCCAGTGATGGATTGTAAGAAATGCCATCGAATTGATTATCAAAATAAAATTGGTCTGCATTAAATTGCCTATGGTTTAAACCGAAATTGGCCCCGAGTCGAATATTATGCATCGAGTCAGTTGTTAAACGAAGGTGATAGGATACGTTTCCTTGTAATTCAATAGTTCTGAATTGACCATCACCAACTACGTCTTGAAAAAAGGACAGACCATACCCAATATTCTGATACTTTTCAATACGACCATCGGCAGAAAGTGCAAGCGTTTGAAAAGGGACAGTAACACTTCGCCATTGGTCTCTATAATTGCCTACAAAACGGTAGTCTCCTTTAAAATGGCCCGCGTTTGCAGGGTTCTGAAAAATTGGATTGTCATTGAATTGAGACCAGTGAATATCTTGAGAAAATGCTCCATTAACCAGTAGCAAAACAATTAGTAATTGTAGTATTTTCTTTAAGTGACTCATTTAATGAGCTGAAGTTACTAAAAAATAATGATTTAAGGTGAAGCTGAGGCTCGATAGAATGGTTTAATGGCAAAAAGATTGAATGTTGAAATTATACTGTTGCCATGTCTTATTAAAAATCACTCATTGATCCCGATTATCCTTCTAAAAAGACAAGTAACAGAATAACGGCCAACAAAACAAATAAGATAAACAATTTAGGATCTTTATACAAAGGCTTTTTTCCTTTTTTTGTCAGCTTTTCATAGTCGTGGTGAAGGCGTGAGAAATCCTTCTGTCTCTTAACTTGAGCATCAGTAGGGGATTTATCCTTTTTCTCGGTATTCAATTTAAACTTTCTCATTGCTTTTCTTTCCACTTTTTGGCAATCTTTTCCAATATACGATATGTTCTCATTTTAGCATTGGCTTCTGAGATAGAATATATCTCTGCAATTTCTTTAAAACTCATTTCTTGAAAGAACCTAAGTTCAATAATGTCCAAATGTTCTGGCTCTAATCCGTTCATCATTTCAATTAATTTTTCTTGATCTCTGGATGACATATAACTGGTAATTTTTGCTTCATTTGTGACTCCAGAAAGTTGATTTTCATTGATTTCCACGGTAAATACTTTTTTTTGGGATCTAAAATACATGGAGACTTCATTCTGTGCTATGCGGTAGAGCCAACTGCTAAAAGGAAAACCTCGATCTTCGTATTTATGCAAATTAGCCATTGCCTTAATGAAAGTTTGTTGTGTTAAATCACCAGCGATATGTTCATTACCTCCTAAACGCTTAAAAACAAAACGGAAAATTTGCTCAAAATATCGATCATATAAAATTCCGAAGTGCTTGCTCTTTTTTTTAGATAGAGAAATCACTTCTGACTCAGTTAATTGTTTGATATTTTTCTTCCGGTTCAAATAAGGAGAGTTTAATAATGTAATACAACTATTTTTAAAAGTAACAAGATTAAATTAAAACCTGGATATAATGTTACTCGTGGCAACGATTACGGAGTACTCAAACTCACAGGAATTACTTTCCCATTCATCCATTGGTCTGCCGTCAATGCAAAATTTACAATATACTCAGCCATTTTACTAGCAGAAACTGGAGCCTCATAACCTGGAAAAGCTTCTTCTAACATTTCTGTTTGTGCCGCACCCAAGCAAAGGCAATTCATTTTAATAGTTGTGTCTTTGTATTCTTCAGCAAACAATTCTGTAAAACTAACCACGGCAGCTTTGGAAGTAGAATAGGCCATCAGTCCTGGAAACTTAACGCTTCCTTGAAAACCTCCAATAGTACTGATGTTAACGATGTGAGCAACTTTCATTTTAGGTAAAGCAGCTTGCACAGTTTGCATGACTCCAATCGCATTAATTTGGTAGCAATCACTTAAATCTTCTTTGCTTAATTCCAAAAACGGTTTGTTGACTAACTTCCCAGCATTGTTTATGAGAATATCAATAGAATCAATATTCCCAAAAATTGTCTCAGCTTGTTTGTGAACATCATTTTTCACTAAATCAAATGCGAAGCAATGCACATTTTCCATTGAAGAAAAATTCTCCTGCATTTTCGCTAAGTCTCTTGACAAAGCATAAATTGTATATTCGGAATTCTCCGCTAATTGATTCACAATTTCTTTGCCAATACCCCTACTTGCACCAACTACTACAATTGATTTATTTCTCATAGATCAAAAATTATTAACTCATATTTCTTCATGAGTCAATTTCCATTATTCATCAAAACTAATCAATACCTTCTCACTTCGCGGGAAAGCCTGACAGCATAAAATATACCCTTCTTCCACTTCAGAATCCGTAAGCGTATAATTCATCTTCATGAAAACATCTCCTTCTATCACCTTGCCTTTACAAGAAGAGCAAACACCACCTTTGCAAGAATATGGAGCATCAACACCTTCATCAATTGCTTTCTCTAAAATGTTCTTTTTTGCATCCAATTTAAATGTGGTAGCTTCACTATCAACCACTACTGTCACATTACTTGTTCCTTCAAAGTTAATGTCTTCAGTAGGCCCGTCTTTTTTCATTAAGACAGGAGTTGTAAATAATTCGAACTTGATTTTATCTTCAGCTACTCCAAATAGTTTCAATGTTTCATTAATCGCAACAATCATTTCTTCAGGTCCACAAATAAAAAACACATCAGATTTTAAAATGTCTAAATTGGATTTAATAATATTGGTGAATGACTCTTTTTCAATTCGCCCGTTTCTGTAACCTTCTTTTTCTTCTTGGCTTAAAAAATGTGTACAATTGGTTTTGGTCAATGTCTGAATTTCATCAGCAAACAGTATTCCATCTGAAGTTCTGTTGCCGTAGAATAATTCTAGTGAGCCTTTTGTATCTTCTATTGATTTTGCTATCGACACAATAGGAGTGATTCCACTTCCTGCAGCAATGGCTACAATTTTACTTGCATTTTTAGGTAGAATAAAATTACCTTCTGGTTTAGAAGCTAAAATTTGGGTGCCATCTTGAACTTCAGAATTGAACCAAGTTGATATAATACCTTTTTTCACTTTCTTAACTGCAACCGCCAATTGTTCTTCAGGACCGCTGCAAATAGAATAGGAGCGTCTATAATTTACACCTTTAATATCAATGCTAAAATTGATGTATTGACCGGGTATAAACGCAAAATCTTTTTTTATGTTATCTGGAACGGAAAATTCAATTTTTACTGTATCCCTCCCTATTTTAGAGACCTTAGTAACTGTCAAGGAATGAAATCCCTTTGAAGAATTTTCTTTCTCAGATTTTCCAAATAATTTTTTAAATAATGCCATAACTTAAAGATTCGATTATTCTAATTTTAGAGCTTTCAAGCTATTGAAGGCTCTATTTACTACTCATCAAACGAGACAATCAACTTTTCTGTAGTTGGGTGTGATTGACAAGTTAAAATATATCCATCTGCAACTTCCTCTTCAGTAAGTGCATAATTTTTTATCATTTTTGCTTCACCTTCTATTACTTTTGCCTTACAGGTACAACAAACTCCACCTTTGCATGAGAATGGTAAATCTAACCCGCTGTCATTCCCAGCATCTAACAATGAGTCCGCCTCTGCAATTGTGTATTCATATTCAAATTCATCGTCATCAATTATAGCGACTACAATTGCTTGTTCAATGGATGACTCAAATTTACCATCGGTTGCCTCAGAACTGTTAAACAATTCAAAGTGAATATTTTTTTCGTTGACTTTATTTTCCAACAAGAATTCCTTGATTGAAAGAGTCATTTCCTCTGGACCACACATATAGAAGTCATCAGAGTGAATGTTTAAATCTTTTGAGATCAGAAATTCTTGACATTTTATTTTATCAATTCTACCTGAAAACGTATTCGAATTACTTTTGTCTCTCGTGAAAAGGTGATGGACAGTCAATTGATTAGGGAAGGTAGTATTCAATTTATTCAATTCATCTTTGAAAATAACGTCTTCTTCACTACGATTTGCATAAAAGAGCACAACCTTATTGTTCTTAGCATTAAACAACTGTTGTTTGATTATGGAAATAATGGGGGTGATTCCGCTTCCTGCAGCAAAGAATGTTGATGATTTTCCATTTTGCGCAATTTTGAAATTGCCATCTGGAGTTGCAACATTTATTCTCGCTCCGATTGATAACTCGTTGTTAGCATAAGTTGAGAATTTACCACCATCAATTTGTTTGACTAGAACTGAAACTTCGTTTTCAAAAGGGGCTTTCCAAATGGAATAAGCTCTTCTCACTTTTTCACCATCAATCTCAGTTTCTAAAGTCAGGTATTGACCTGCTTCAAAAAGGAAATTCTTTTTATACTCTGCGGGTATATCAAATGTAATTGAAACGGAATCATTTGTTTCTCGCTGTATATCTTTGATTGGAAGACTATGAAAATCCATGTGCTAAATAAGTTTATAATCAGAGGACAAAATTAACACTTTTATTGAGTTATTGACACCTAGTTTAGGATTTGAAAGTTGGAAAATTGAGTCATTCTACATCGATTCGTCAATTTCGTTTTTTTTAAGTATTTGCGTCATTCTTCAATCTCCCATGGTTAAAGATGACAATTGTCAGTATTTATTTAGTTAAAATATAGTATCTTGCGTTCCGATAAACAAAACACTTCAATTAGATGTCAGATTTAGATAAATTTATAGAAAAAATAAATAACAATGTAAAAATTGAACCTAAGGATTGGATGCCAGATGGATATCGCAAACATTTGCAACGTCAAATGTCTCAACATGCACATTCTGAGGTAATTGGAATGCAACCAGAAGGAAACTGGATTACGCGTGCACCAAGTCTTAGAGCTAAAGTTATTTTGTTGGCGAAAATTCAGGACGAAGCTGGTCACGGTCAATATTTATATTCTGCGGCGGAAACATTAGGTAAAAGTAGAGATGAATACATAAACGAACTTCAAACCAGAAAAGCGAAGTATTCGAGTATATTTAACTACCCAACATTAACGTGGGCCGATATGGGGGCTGTTGGTTGGTTGGTTGATGGTGCGGCTATTGTGAATCAAGTTTCTTTACAAAAGACATCTTACGGACCCTATTCAAGAGCTATGGTTAGAATCTGCAAAGAAGAAAGTTTTCATCAGCGTCAAGGTTATGAAATCATGTCTCAAATGGCATTCGGAACAGCTGAACAAAAAGAAATGGCACAAGATGCATTGAATCGATTCTGGTGGCCATCTATTATGATGTTTGGACCACACGATGCAGATTCAGCAAGGAGCGGTGATGCAATGAAATGGGGGATAAAAGTAGAGTCAAATGATGAGTTGAGACAACGGTTTATAGATAAAACAGTTCAGCAAGCAGAGATTATAGGACTCACTATTCCTGATTCAGATTTAAAGTGGAATGAAGAAAAGGAGGGTTATGATTTTGGAAAAATGGATTGGGATGAATTTTGGAATGTGGTTAATGGAAATGGACCATGCAACGATCAACGTATAGAACATCATATCAAAGCGCATGAAGAGGGTGCTTGGGTGAGAGAAGCGGCAAATGCTTATGCAAAAAAGAACAATTAAAAAATAAGACAATGGATAATCAAGGAGATATTTGGGAGGTTTTTATACAAAGTAAACCTGGTTTGGCGCACAAACACGTTGGTAATGTTCATGCAATGGGTAAAGAGATGGCTTTACAGAATGCCAGGGATATGTACACACGGAGACAAGAAGGAACATGTATTTGGGTGGCAAAACATGAAGACATTGTTGCGTCTGTACCTGAAGAGGATGGATCATTTTTTGAACCGTCAAATGATAAAATCTACAGACATGCAACGCATTACGTAATGCCTGAAGGTGCAAAAAACATTTAATCAATTATGGAAAATAAAGACGCTTTAATCAACTACTGCCTTCGGATTGGAGATACAAGTTTAGTTCTTGGTCAACGGTTGGCTGAATGGTGTAGTAAAGGACCAATTTTAGAAGAAGACATCGCTCTGACGAATATCTCATTGGACTTATTCGGTCAGTCTAGAATGCTTTATTCGTACATTGCTGATCTAAAAGGAAATGGGGAAACTGAAGATACAGTGGCTTTTGGAAGAAATGAACGCTCGTTTTATAATGCTTTATTGGCAGAAAGACCTAATGGCCATTTTGGTGATACTATTGTAAGAGGACTATTAGTTGATGCCTTTAATTACCACTTTTACACAAAATTGAAAGAGAGCAAAGATTCTACTTTATCTGCTTTTGCCGAGAAATCCTTGAAAGAAGTTACGTATCATCTGCGTCATTCCTCAGAATGGGTAATTCGATTAGGTGATGGTACGGAGGAAAGCAAGAGTAAAGTTCAAGATTCTTTGAATAATTTATGGGTATATACTGGTGATCTTTTTGACTTAAATGATGGAGATCATAAATTGATTAGCGCTGGAATTGCTGTTGATTTAAATGAAGTTAAATCTGAATGGATCCAAACAATAAAAAAGGTTCTTTCTAAGGCAAAATTAACTCTACCCGAGGATGGGTATATGCACATGGGAAGCAGAAATGCAGTTCATTCAGAATATCTAGGGCACCTGCTATGCGAAATGCAATATTTGCAAAAAGCATATCCAGATGCAAAATGGTAAAAACAAGTTTCGTTGACAGATGAAGATAAAATATGGAAATTGCTGGAAGAAGTTCCTGATCCTGAAATTCCAGTAGTTTCTGTAGTAGATTTAGGAGTTGTTCGAACAGTTGCCGTCAATCCTAATGGAATTCTTATTGAAATAACATCTACCTACAGTGGATGTCCCGCAACCGAAGTCTTCATTGCAGACATCAAATCAAAGTTAGAGGAGAATAGTTTCGAAAATGTGGAAGTTAAAATGAAATATTCTCCTGCATGGACAACAGACTGGTTAACAGAAAATGCGAGAACTAAATTAAGAAAATATGGAATAGCTCCACCAGAACATGAACCTGATAAGAGCGTTCTTTTTGCGAACCCCATTATTGTTCCATGCCCAAGATGCAATGCTAAAAACACAAAAATGCTATCCCAATTTGGTAGCACGGCTTGTAAGTCTTTGTACCAATGTAATGAATGCTTGGAATCATTCGACTATTTTAAATGCTTGAAGTAAAACACTACATTTGTCCAAATAACTTAAATAACTACTTATGAGAATATTTACATTATTATTGGTAAGTTCCGCGGTACTCGCCTTATTCAGTTGCAATTCAAACTCTAACTCAGATGTTGATAATGACATTTTAGATAATCTAAAGAATATTGAAGAGACTGACTTGAATGTTTCAAATACTGTCAAAAAGGAAGTAGGAGATTTGTACTCAGTTGAAATCCCATCTGATTTGACGATTACGACAAGTTTAAATGATGATGCGTCTTTGCAGTATAATAATACATATGCCGAAAAGTATGTCATTGTTATTGACGAAAGCAAACAAGATTTCATTGACGTTTTAAAATCACTTGGAGTTTATGATGAAGATAAAAGTTTAGCAGACGAATTGGCTGATATTCAAATAACCAGTTTTGGTGAGAATTTAACTATTAGTAGTCAGTCCAAAGTGATTGAGACAAAAATTAATGGTATGGATACCCGATTGTTTGCATTTGACGGTTTGGTACCGTCTATTGAACAGGGAATTAGTTATTGGACAGGATATTATGTAGGTGAAGAAAACTTATATACTATCATGGCTTGGACACTTGAATCGTCGAAAGGAAATTTTGAAGCAGAAGCAAATGCTATCCTTCAATCTATCGAAGAGTTACAATAACTAAAAAAAAATGGAATCAAAAAGGGGATGAATAATTATTCATCCCCTTTTTTTGTGACTATTTTTCTTCCTATCCTAAAAATGGATATTTGTAATCTGTTGCAGGAACGAAAGTTTCTTTAATTGTTCTTGCTGAAGTCCAACGCAATAAGTTCATTGGTGCACCAGCTTTGTCATTTGTGCCTGAACCTCTTGCTCCTCCGAATGGTTGCTGACCAACAACAGCTCCAGTTGGCTTGTCATTGATGTAGAAATTACCAGCGGCGTTTTCTAACTTTTTGATAGCAAGGTTAATCGCGTACCTATCATTAGACATAATTGCACCAGTCAGAGCATATTCGGAAGTGTTGTCAACTAATTCTAAAGTCTCTTCGTATTTATCTTCGTCATACACATAAATCGTTAATACAGGTCCGAAAATTTCTTCACAGATTGTTCTAAATTTCGGATTCGTTGTTACCACAACCGTTGCATCTATAAAATATCCTTTTGTTTTATCATAATTACCTCCTACAATAATCGTTGCATCATTTTGCTCTTTGATGTAATCAATATAACCTGCAATTTTGTCAAAAGAGCGTTCGTCAATGACTGCATTCATAAAATTAGATGGGTCCTCAGTTGTACCCATTTTAAACGAATTGACTTGAGAAATAATTTCACTTTTAACTTCTTCCCAAAGATTTGAGGGAATATAAGCTCTCGAAGAAGCAGAGCATTTTTGCCCTTGAAATTCAAAAGAACCTCTAGTACAAGCCGTAGCCACAGACTTAACATCTGCAGATTTGTGTACCATGATAAAATCTTTACCACCCGTTTCTCCAACAATTCTTGGGTAACTTCTGTAGTTTGAGATATTGTTTCCAATTTCTTTCCATAAATGCCGGAATACTCCTGTTGAACCCGTAAAGTTTAATCCAGCAAAATCGCGATGCTTAAATACAACATCTCCAGCAACAGGTCCGTCAACTGAAATTAAGTTGATGACACCATCTGGAACTCCTGCCGCTTTAAATAATTCCATTAAAACTTGAGCAGAATACATTTGTGATTCTGCAGGTTTCCAAACCACAACATTTCCCATCATAGCAGGAGCCGCACATAAATTTGCGCAAATAGAAGTGAAATTAAAAGGAGAAATCACAAAAACAAACCCTTCCAGAGCTCTGTATTCAATTCTATTCCACATTCCTGGAAGAGAATCTGGCTGTTGACTGTAAATTTCAGTCATGTATTGAACATTAAATTTAAAAAAATCGATTAATTCACATGCAGCATCAATTTCTGCTTGCATGACGTTTTTTGATTGCGCTAACATCGTTGAAGCGTTAATTCGGTCTCTAAATGGACCTGCTAATAAATCAGCGGCTCTTAAAAAAATAGATGCTCTTTGCTCCCATGGAATATTTGCCCACTCTTCTTTTGCAGCCATTGCAGCATCAATCGCTTGATTGACATGCGTCGTATCTCCTAAGTTGAAATGCCCTAAAACTTTTTGATGGTCATGTGGCGGAGACATCTGTTTCTTCGTAGATGTTCTAACCTCTTTCCCGCCAATATGCATAGGCACATCAATAGGTTCACGATTATACATGTTTTTATATTCTGCAAGTAAATCATTCAACTCAGAAGAATCTGGAGCATAAGCCTTTACGGGCTCATTTACTGCTGGTGGTACTTTGAAAAGTGCGTTTGACATATTAATTGTTTTTAAGTGATGCAAAAATACACATTGTTCCTAAGCTCTGCAATCTATTTTTTTTATTAAATTGCGACTATCAAATTAATGCATTAAAATGCTGAAAATAATTCTGATTTATATTGCTTTATATTTTGTTGCACCTTGTTGGTCTCAAGTTAGCTATACTTCTTTTTTAACAGAAAAAAATGCAACAATTCAATCAGAAATCGGTGCAGAATTAATAGAGTTTTACCGAGTAAATGCTTTTGATTCTCTAAAAATAGTGTCTGTCGAGATGATTGAGTTTGGTGAAAGAAACTCAAACCAATTTGAAGTTGCAACAGGCTTATCTGGGTTCGGAAGTTATTGCATCTTGTCAGGTTCAGTTGATTCAGGTATTGACAATTTAAAAATAGCACTCAAATATTTTGAGAGAAAGGAGAATTGGTCACGAGTGTCTCAAATTTTTAATGAAATTGGGAATGCTTATTTACTCTTAGGTGAATACAACAATGCCATCGAAGCTTTCTCAATGTCCCTCGAAATTGGGGAGCTTTCTAGCGACCAAACCGATGCTTTTAATGGAGAAATAGGTCTTGGTAGAGCTTATGTGGCGACTAAAGACACTATTAACGGAATATCAGCTTTGTTGTCTTATAAAAGGAAAGCGATCAAGTTGAAAAAATACGAATCAGCAGCTAATGCGAGTTCTTTCTTATCAACTATTGAGCAAGATAAGGGTAACCTAGAAAAATCGCTGATCTATTTGGAAGAAAGTATTCGTTTTGGTAAAAAACATCAATCTAAGTTGCTTATTTCCCACGGCCTTACTAACAAGGCTATTTTGTACATTAATCTTGGAAAAATAGATTCTAGTTTGATTTTGTTTCAACAGGCTTTAAAATTAAGAAAAGAACTAAATCGCCCCAGACAAGTTGTGGAAGGACACTATAATTTATCGAGTTATTACATTGTTGTGAAGGATTATGACAAGGCAATTATTCAAGCAGAACGGACTATTCAAATTGCAAAGAACAATAATTTTATCACCGATGAATATGATGGCTATGTTTTACTAAGTGAAATTTATCAAGAACTTGATGAAGATGCAAAAAATGCAAAAGTTCGCTTGAAATTGGAATCACTTAAATCGACATTAGAAGATAAGTCAACTGTAAATGAAGATTTAATAAGTTATATAAATGAAATCAACACATTGGAGAAGAAGGATTTATTGGTTGAAAAAAGTAATAGCTCCTTTTCTTACCTATGGGTTTTTATTGTTTTGATTTTTGGGTTGATACTCTTGAAAGCAAAAAAATGGTTGCCATCTTAGTTTAGCTTACCTGGGAATTCTAATTTGAACGTAGGAACAACCACTTCAAAAAGTGCGTTAGTCGATAGATTTTTAAATGTATAAAAGCCTTTCATTACACCTAATTCAGAACGCAATTCACAACCACTTGTATAGTTGAAATTATCCGCTGGTTTTAGCACAGGTTGTTCACCGACAACTCCATCCCCATTAACAATTTGAGCATCGTTTAGAGAGTCAAATATGTACCATTCTCTAGATATTAACTGCACTTCAAAATTGTTGGAATTATGAATGTCGATTCTGTAATTGAAGAAAAACACACGATCACTTAGTGAAGAAAAGTCTTGCCTAAACTGTGTTGTAACAGATATTTGAACTCCAGATGTGATTAATGTTTCCAAATTGGTTTTCTTAAAATACCATTACAAGTTATAATTTTTTTTTAAAATAAGGTGGTATTTTGAGATGAAATCTTGTCAAATCTATGTATTCGACAATTTGGGGGTAATTAGATTGATCTTTTTTTTGTTCAAAAGCTTGTTATTTCATTTAAAAACAGTCGATTATATATGGATGCGATTTAAGATTACAAGAATGGATTTTTTTTTACGAAGTAAAGTTGATTTTTTCAATTCAATTATCATAACTTAGTACTCTAAACTGTTAAACTCTCCAAAATGTTAAAAAGAACTCTTTTTTTATCCTTTTTCGTCGTATTGTCAATTTCAAGTTTTGCTCAGCTTAATATGAGCTTATTGTCAAATCATGTCTTTGCTCCTTCTAGAGGAGATTGCAGTGATATATGGGGGCACGTCGATCAATCGGGGAATGAATACGCCATTGTAGGTAATGAAACTGGTGTTGCCATTGTAGATGTTACAAACCCATTCAGTCCAAATGAGATTTTTTATGCTCCCGGAGCTGTTAATTTTTGGAGAGATATAAAGGTTTGGAATAACACAGCTTATATTACAAATGAAGGATCAGGAGGATTGATGATTATAGATATGTCTAATTTACCTGGCGCGATTACTGGAGCAGATGTTTACAATTATTCAGGGTCTTCTTATCCCTTTTCTAGTGCACATGATTTCTTTGTTGACGAATTTGGCAAGGGTTTTATCATTGGTTCTGACAATGGTATCGGAGGAGCAATTATTTTAGATTTAGTTACAGATCCTCTGGCACCTATCGAATTGGGAAGATATAATGACTACTACCTGCACGATGCAATGGTAAGAGGAGATACACTCTGGGGAGCTGCTATAAGTGATGGTGTATTTGTTGTTGCTGACATCAGCAACCCAGGAACTTCGGCGACGATAGCAACATATCCTACTGCAAACAATTTTACGCATAATTGTTGGATATCTGATAACGGTAGAGCTTTGTTTACTACAGATGAAGTTAGTGGTGGATTTATTACTTCGTATGACGTAAGTGACATATCAAACATTTCTGAATTAGATCGTGTCCAGTCCAGTCCCGGGAGTAATGTTATCCCTCATAACGCTTTTTTTTTCAACGACTATGTCGTATCATCCTATTATAGGGATGGAGTCACCATTCATGACGTTTCATCTCCTTCTAATATGATTGAAGTCGGAAATTATGATACATCACCTTCTATGTCAGGTGATGGATTTAATGGTGTCTGGGGGGTTTATCCTTGGCTTCCTTCAGGGAATATAATAGCAAGTGATATAGAAAAAGGACTTTTTGTTTTAGGGGCAAATTACACACGGGCTGCTTATTTGGATGGGAATACTACTGATGCCTCTACTTTATTGGCTTTAAATGGTGTGCAAGTTGATATTGTGACAACTTCTGCCACAACTTTGTCTAATACATTAGGAGATTATGAAACGGGCACACTAACACCCGGAACTTATAATGTTACTTTTTCAAAGTTTGGCTATACTTCTCAAACAATAAACAACGTTTCATTATTGAGTGGTGTTACAACCACAGTGGATGTCGCATTGCAACCAATAGGAACAATTACTCTAACAGGACAGGTAATAGATGCTAATTCGAATCCAATTGCAAATGCAGTTGTGGATATTTCGAGCACGAGCTTTTCGATAACACAAACAACAGATGCAACAGGTAATTTTTCAATTCTTGGTTTTATCGAAGGTTTATATGACGTGAAAGTAGGAAAATGGGGGTTTGATAATTTATGTTTAAGTAATCAAAATCTTGTGGCCGCTGGCAATCCACACGTATATCAGTTATCAACGGGTTATTCGGATGATTTTTCACAAGATTTCGGGTGGACCGTCTCTGGGAATGCCTCTACAGGAGATTGGGAGAAAGGAGTGCCGAATGGTACTACTTTTGGATCAGATCCTGCGAACCCAGGGTTGGATGTTTCAGGCGATTGTAGTGATGAAGCTTATGTAACTGGAAACGGAGGAGGTTCTGCTGGTTCTGATGATATCGATGGAGGAGAGACTGTTTTACTTTCACCAATTTTTGATTTGACGTCTTATAATAATCCTTATATTAATTTTGAAAGATGGTTTTTCAATGATGGTGGATCGGGGACTCCGAATGATTCTTTAGTGATTGAATTGTTAAATGGTTCAACAACGACCGTTTTGGATTTTGCAACATCGTCTGATAATGATTTAGGCCAATGGGTTTCTAAAATCTATAGGGTTTCTGATGCTATTGCACCAACAGCAACTATGCAGTTGAGAATTAGAGCGATGGATTTGTCACCTGGGCATATTGCAGAGGCCGGATTCGATAACTTCTTTGTATCTGACTCTTCATGGCTAGCGGTGTCAACTTTAGAAAGTAAAATAGATGTGGTAATATATCCTTCACCGTTCTATGATCAACTCTCAATTAAAATGAATTCTCCAGCAGAAAAAATACGTATAGAAGTATTAGAAATTAGCACTGGACGTTTGATAGATGAGCGTCATTTTTTATATTCAGAAGAATTAAAAATTAAGACTAATTATGCGTCAGGATTATACATTGTAAAAGTGTATGGAGATGAGATTCTTTTATCCTCACAAAAGGTTGTTAAGTTTTAATTTTTAGATAGTTAGTTTACTTCTTTATTTAGAATCATTCTAAATTGAAGCTTTTCGACGAATACAAGTCAAGCAAATGACAACATCGCTTTGAATTTTTTATTTTTGTCTTCGGAATAATTTTAAACGCTTTAATAGCATGTCTAAAACAATAAAGCTTAGAAAAGGGCTTGATATTCGATTAGTTGGAGTTGCAAACAAGGTAAAAACGGATGCAGCAACACCTAAGACAATATCTATAAAACCATTAGATTTTCATGGTATGACACCAAGAATGCTCGTCAAAGAAGGAGAATCAGTTAAAATAGGTTCAGCTGTCTTTCATGATAAGTACAAGGAGTCAATTAAATTCGCTTCTCCAGTAAATGGGAAAGTGGACGCAATTGTGCGTGGCGACAAACGTCGCATTCTTGAAGTAGTTATTACCACGGATGAAAATCAAGAAGCATCTAGCCCTGGTGCGGTTGATACTAACTCACTCTCGGGAGATGATGTGAAAGCAAAAATGTTAGCTGCAGGTTTGTGGCCATTTATGCGACAACGCCCTCTTGATGTGATTGCAGATCCAAAAAATGAACCGAAAGCAATTTTTGTTTCAGCTTTCGATTCGGCTCCACTAGCTGCAGATTTGGATTATGTTTTGCATGGTAAGAGTGCAGAGTTTCAAGCTGGATTAGATGCACTTGCAAAACTAACTTCTGGTAAAGTTCATCTTACATTAAATGGAAAACTTCCTGCCGATGCTACTTTTAAAGAAGCGAAAGGAGTAGAACTGAATACAATTTATGGAAAACATCCTGCCGGAAATGTCGGGACACAAATCCATCATATTGACCCGATTAATAAAGGAGAATTTGTGTGGACTGTGAATGCACAGGATGTTGCAAATATTGGTTCGTACTTTTTAACAGGTGTTTATTCTGCAAAAAAAACAATTGCAGTTACAGGCTCTGAAATAAAAGACCCAGCATATGTTGAGGTTGTACAAGGAACAAACGTTGCTTCTATTTTAGAAGGAAGAATTACTTCTGATAATGTTCGTGTGATTAGTGGAAATGTGTTGACTGGTGATAAAATTGCGCAAGACGGACATTTAGGATTTTACTCGAGTCAAATAACAGTCATTCCAGAAGGAAATCAATTGAAATTTGTTGTGACAAAAGGATGGATGGGACCTGGATTTGATAAATTTTCAAATTCTCGCTTATTTCCAACATATTTAACTCCGAAAAAGAGATTTAGATTAGATACAAACACCAACGGTGAAGAAAGAGCATTTGTTATGACGGGAGAAATGGAGAAAGTATTTCCTTTTGATATTCTTCCAATGCAATTAGCGAAAGCTGCAATCACTGATGATATTGATGGAATGGAAAATTTAGGAATTTACGAAGTAGTTCCTGAAGATTTTGCATTGTGCGAATATGTGTGTACGACTAAAATAGACATTCAAGATAAAATCCGTCAAGGTTTAGACCTGATTGCGGAAGAATGCATGTAATATAAATTAAAGATAAATTACAGTGAAATTCTTAGAAAATATAGTTCATAAAATGGAACCTAAGTTTACCAAAGGAGGGAAACTTGAAAAATGGAATCCAATATTTGAGTCGTTTACGACTTTAGCGTTTACTCCAGCTCATGTGACAAGTAAAGGCTCACACATTAGAGATGGTGTAGATTTAAAAAGAACGATGATGACTGTTATCATTGCTTTGCTTCCAGCACTTTTATTCGGCATTTACAATACTGGGCATTGGGAAATGGTTGCGGCTTCAGGTGATAGAAGTTTAGATTTCTGGTCGAATGGAGGTGATAAAATGATTGCTGGTTTGATAGTTGTTTTGCCATTAATTGTTGTTTCGTATGGAGTTGGTTTAACAATCGAGTTCATATTCGGAATGAAAAACGGACACTCACTGCACGAAGGATTCTTAGTGTCAGGGTTGTTGATTCCAATGATTATGCCTGCTGATGTTCCATTGTGGATGGTTGGTGTTGCAACTGCATTTGGAGTGATAATCGGTAAAGAAGTGTTTGGTGGAACAGGAATGAATATCTTAAACGTCGCTTTGTTATCAAGAGCTTTCTTATTCTTCGCTTATCCAACATCTATGTCTGGTGATAAAGTATGGATGGCAGGTGTTGAAAATACAAATGTGGATGGGTTTACTGGTTCTACAGCATTGGGTGATTTGGCTTCTTTTATGACAGAAAAACCTGTTTTCAATAATCTTACGGAGTTCGCAAATAGTTATTCCTTATCAGATTCATTTTTTGGTTACATACCAGGTTCAATTGGCGAAACGTCTGTTCTTGCCATATTAATTGGTGCAGGTATTTTAATAATGACGGGAATTGGATCATTGAGAATAATGATTTCATTTTTCGCAGGTGGACTATTAATGGGATGGTTAATGAACGTTGTCGGAGGAAACGATTACATTATGCTTCCACCATTGTATCATTTAGTTCTTGGTGGTTTTGCATTTGGTGCTGTGTTTATGGCAACAGATCCCGTAACAGCGTCACAAACGGCAACAGGTAAAATTATTTACGGTTTAGTAGGTGGAATGTTGGCTATACTGATTAGAGTGTTAAATCCTGCATATCCAGAAGGAGTAATGTTGGCCATTCTGTTTATGAACGTTATGGCTCCTATTATTGACCATTACGTGGTTCAAGCGAATGTTAAACGAAGACTTAAAAGACTTAAAACAACTTAATTATGGCAATTAATAAAGATAGTAACAGTTATACGATTGGTTTTGCAGTCATTTTAGTTGTTGTTGTAGGAGCAATTCTTGCAATGCTGTCAACTGGTTTGAAGCCCATGCAAAAGCAGAACGAAGTTGTTAAAAAGAAATTAGACATTCTTTCAGCTATGCTTACCGAAATGGAAATGAAAAATATTTCCAGAAAAAATGCTTCTGATGAGTTCGATAAGTATGTTGATTTAGATAAAGCGGTAGTACTTGATATGAATGGAGAATTAAAAGAAGGAACTCCTGCTTTTGAGGTTGATATTCGTAAAGAAAGAAGAGACAAAAACTTGGCTGAAGAAGATAAAAATTATCCGCTTTTTATTTGTGAGAAAGAAGGGAAAACCATGTTTGTAATTCCTATTGTTGGAAATGGACTTTGGGGACCAATTTGGGGAAACATTAGTGTTGGAGAAGATATGAAGACAATTCTAGGTGCTTCTTTCGGACACAAAGGAGAAACTCCTGGACTTGGAGCAGAAATCACACAAGCATTTTTTGTTAATAGATGGTTGGGAGAGGTAATCTCTGATGAGAATGGAGAACCAACAAAATTTGAAATTGTAAAAAACAATTCAGGTTCAGAACCCAAAAAAGTAGATGGTATTACAGGTGGAACAATTACATCTGTGGGTGTTCAAGAAATGGTGAACAGATGCTTGAAACCTTACATTTCTTATTTTAATAAACTCAAAAAGTAATTAGATATGAGCGAAGAAATAAAATCAAAAGCACCAAGCGAGCCTTTATTCTCAAAGAAGAATAAGAAGCTGGTTACAGATCCTTTACTAGACAACAACCCAGTTACTGTTCAAGTTTTGGGAATTTGTTCTGCCTTAGCAATTACAGTTCAGGTAGAACAGGGAGTTGTGATGGGTGCGGCCGTTCTATTCGTATTGGTGATTGGAAATCTAATTATTTCCTTGTTAAGGAACTTGATTCCATCAAGAATTAGAATTATTGTACAGCTAGTAGTAGTTGCCGCTTTGGTAATTATCGTAAATGAGGTACTAAAAGCATTCTTACCAGACGTTTCAGAGAAATTGTCTGTATTCGTTGGACTGATAATTACCAATTGTATTATCATGGGACGTTTCGAAGCATTTGCGATGGCTAACAAACCATGGCCTTCTGTTATGGATGGCATAGGTAATGGTTTTGGCTATGCAGGGCTTCTTATTTTAGTAGCTGTTTTTAGAGAGTTATTTGGATCAGGATCGTTGTACGGTTTTCCTATTTTCGGAAGCCCAATTCCAATTGACGGTTATCCACTTGGAACAGGTTTATATGCAATGGGTTATATGAACAACAACATGATGATTCTACCTCCTATGGCATTGGTTATTGTGGGTATCATTATTTGGGTGCAGCGTATTAGAAACAAAGATTTAGTCGAAACGCATTAAGGAGAAATAGATAGAAATTATGGAAAGTACATTAGATATATTTATCAAAGCGATCTTCTCGGAGAATATGATTTTCGCTTACTTCTTAGGAATGTGTTCTTATTTGGCCGTTTCTAAGACTGTAAAAACCGCAGTGGGATTAGGAGCAGCAGTAATTTTCGTATTGGTGGTAACAGTTCCTGTCAATTACTTACTCGAAAACTACATGTTAAAAGATGGAGCTTTAGAATGGTTGGATCCATCTTTAGCTGAAATTGATTTGAGCTTCTTATCATTCATTATGTTTATAGCAGTTGTTGCCTCTATCGTGCAATTGGTAGAGATGTTAGTGGAGAAATTTGCACCTGCATTATATGGAGCATTAGGAATATTCTTACCGCTGATTGCGGTAAACTGTTCTATCTTGGGTGGAGCATTGTTCATGCAAGACCGTCAGTATTCAACGATCTTGGATGCTACAGCATTCTCATTGGGCTCTGGTATTGGATGGTTTATTGCCATTGTTGCCATCGCTGCTATTCGAGAAAAAATTCGTTATTCAAAAGTGCCAGCTCCATTAAGAGGTTTGGGTATCACGTTTATCATTACTGGATTAATGGGAATCGCATTCATGAGCTTTATGGGAATCAAATACGGTTCTGAAGTAGCAAAAGATGATGCAGATTTAAATGGATCTATTGAAGCACCAATCAACAGTGGAATGGCGCAAACAACAAATACTAACACATATAAATCGTTATAAAAATGGGATTAACTGTAGGAATTGGAATTGCAGCATTTTTATTAGTAGTATTAATACTCGTAGCAATGCTCTTATTCGTTAAGGCTAAGCTTTCTCCATCAGGAAAAATTACAATTGACATCAATGGAGGAGAACGTGTTCTTGAAGTTGATGGAGGTGGAACTTTATTGAGTACTTTAGGTAGTAATGGTATCTTTTTACCTTCTGCTTGTGGTGGAGGTGGAACGTGCGTTCAATGCACGTGCCATGTGCTTGAAGGTGGCGGTGGAATTCTCCCAACGGAGGAACCTCACTTTTCTAGAAAGGAAATTGCGGCTCACATGCGTTTGGGTTGTCAAGTGAAAGTAAAGGAGAACATGAAAATTGAAATCGAAGAAGAAATTCTCGGTATCAAGGAGTGGGAAGCAACGGTAGTTTCTAATTACAATGTTGCGACATACATCAAAGAATTTATTGTAGAGATTCCAGAAGACATGGATTACAAAGCTGGTGGTTATATCCAGATTAAGATTCCTGTATGCGAGGTTAAGTTCTCCGAAATGGATGTCACTGCGCATCCGCAAGATCACCCTGGAGAACCAGACAAGTTTGTAAAAGATTGGGAAGAAGGACCATTTGCATTGCGTAATTTAGTAATGAAGAATGACGAAGAAGTGGTTCGTGCTTATTCAATGGCATCTTATCCTGCTGAAGGAAGAAGAGTGATGTTGAACGTTCGTGTTGCAGCTCCACCTTTTGATCGAGATAGAAATACATGGATGAATGTGAATCCAGGTGTTGCGTCTTCTTATATTTTCAACTTGAAAGAAGGTGATAAAGCAATTATTTCAGGACCTTATGGAGAATTCTTCATCAATGATTCTGATTCAGAAATGTTATACATTGGTGGTGGTGCAGGAATGGCGCCTATGCGATCTCATTTGTATGAACTCTTCAAAACAATTAAAACAGGCCGTAAAGTAACTTATTGGTATGGAGGTCGTTCTAGAGCTGAACTTTTTTACATTCATTATTTCAGAGATTTAGAGAAAGAATTTCCAAACTTCAAATTTTATTTAGTTCTTTCGGATGCCTTGGAATCAGATAATTGGAAAGAAAAGAAGGATGTAAATGATGATGAAGGTGACGGATTCATAGGATTTGTTCATCAAGTTGTTATTGACCAGTATTTAAAAAAGCATGAATCTCCTGAAGATATAGAATTCTATTTCTGTGGGCCTCCTATGATGAATCAAGCTGTTCTCAAAATGTGCGATGATTGGGGAGTACCTGAAGAAAGCGTTCGTTTTGATGATTTCGGTGGTTAAGAACATTCAACTAATTGTAAATCCCGTTTATCTGATGATAGACGGGATTTTTTGTATATTGGGATGAATGAGAAGCCAAGACCACGGAAAGATTTGTGCCTGCACTTTGCAATCCTGTGTCTACCATCAGCAAAATCTACCGAAAACAAAATATTGTGCAGGATTGCAAATCCAGCACAGCAGCCTTTTTTTTATTTAACCACTTTCACTTAAAAATTAACTTCTTCGACCAAGTTCTAACATTTCCACAATCATCAGCTACCTTAAGTACTAATTGCTTTTCTCCTTTAAAGGAAAGTTCCCTTGTGTAGGTGATTTTATGTTTTTTTCCATCAAACTCTAACAGGACCCACTCTCCGTTAATAAATAAATCGTAATCGGCGATTCCTGTTTCAGTATCTCTTATAGACCATTGTAACGTTTTCCCAACCAAAGAAGTACTGTTGCTTTTTAAATTGAGCGCACCTATTTTAGGTGCAATTGTATCTCTTCTCAATTTATAACTGCCAAAATATTTTGGTTCAAAAATCAATAAATCATTGTCATATAAAACGGCAATGGAACGGTGTCTCCCCTTAGCTGTTGTCATGTCTAAATAGTGTTTTCCATCTTGTTTCACTTTCTTGGAAATCTTAATTTTATAAACTTGCTGAACGGGTGTTTCAGCATTTCCTATTTTGTAGTTTACTTTTGATGCATCAATTTTAATGGGCTCATAAGTTGTTGTTCTTCCAAAATCAACTTCTGTTCTTCCTTTCTTTACACGCATTGTTTTTGACGGAAGTAAATAGGTAGAATCTGTTGCAATTGTATTTTTAGGGTTTATTTTCCCTTCCAAGACGATTAAAGTAAATTGTAAAATGGATTGATTTCCCTTTGCATCAAACGCGATGTATTTGACTTTGTATTTCCCTCCCGGTTTTGCTTTTTTGAAGATGCCTAACCCATCTTTTGTGTATATCGGTAAGGGATTTTCTCTTGTTTTAAAGGTTTTATGATATTTTCTACGTAGGTGCGCATATTCGTAATAATCTTTGTGAGAATTGACATAACGGGAAGATTCAAAAGGCACTCTGTCTGTTTGTTGTCCAAAAATGGTGTCTCCATCAATAATTAAATGACTTCCATATAGTCCACACTGATTATTTGCCCCGTCAAATCTATCAATAACATCAAAAGCAAAACCGAGCCCTCCCTGTTTTGATATAAAATGTGCAGGAATAGTAATAGTACTTCCAGAAATATAATAATTTGTTTTTCCTTTAGAGGCTGTTTTTTTTACCGACTTTTTATTGAACTGGTATCCATTTTTAGTTAATCCATAGACTTTTACTCCTCGAATTTCAGGTTTTCTTTTATCGGCAATATCGAAACCATAAACCAACGGATTTAAAGCGTGTTCGGTTTTTGTTTCTCGAATTTCAAAGTGTAAATGAGGAGCTGTTGATCCTCCAGAATTTCCAGATAAAGCGATTACGTCTCCTTTTTTTACTCGAATTTCATTTTTTTTTGGAAAAATCTCAATAGCATAGTTTTGCTCTTCTATTTGTGTCCATTTCACAATGGAATCCAACTGTCCTTTAAATTCGCTGCAATGAGCATAGACACTTGTCATTCCATTCGGATGGTCAATGTAAACAACTTTTCCGTATCCAGTAGGAGACACTTTTATCCGCGAAACAAAACCATCTTCAATGGAATATAAACGATATCCAATTCTATTATTTGTCTTGAAATCCAATCCCATGTGAAAATGATTGGGACGTAATTCTCCAAAATTAGAAGACAAAATCAACGGTATTTTCAACGGTGGATGGTAACCGTTTTTTAGATCTTGTTGTCCAACTAATAACAAGCAATTAAAAAGAAATAAAATAGTAAAAAATAATATTCTGTTCATTTTTCAAAGATAGGTGTTATCGCATACTGGTTCATCTAAATAATCGGTAAGATATCCACTTGCGTTCGTTTACAATGTTGTTGAACATGTTTGAGTCAATAAAATATAGTCAATAATTACACCAAAAATCTTGTCGATAACACAGACTATGCTATTTTTGTATTCAAAGTCGTTTTATGTCGGACCAAATTCATGCATTGATTACGAAAATTAGAGAAAAACATTCTCTCGTAAATGAACAATTACTGACTGAACAAGCTAAGAATACAAAGTTTCAAGAAGAGATTGATGAATTAAAGTCTTCATTAAAGGTTTGTAAAGAGGAGTTGAGTTCTCTCGAATACAAAATGGAAGACGCTGAAAAAAACAAAAACGGTTTGAGTGAACAAAACATCACACGTTCTGAAGGTACAATGATATCGGATGAACAAATTGATGAATTGGTGAAGGAAATAGATTACTGTATAGGGCAGTTAAAAAAATAAAATATGGCAAAGTCGTCGGTTAAAGTTGTTGTTGCTGGAAGATCATATCCCCTTTCTGTTGAAGAATCAGAGAAAGAGAAAGTGATGAATGCAGCCGCAGACATTAACAAAGCAATAAAAGTATTGCAAGACAACTATGCGGTAAAAGATATGCAAGATTTATTGGCTATGACGGCGCTTCAATTAGCGTCTAAGGGTAGTGATAATGGGTCAAGCGAGGATAATAGTGGTGAAGTTCTGAAGAAAATAGAAGACGATCTGCAATCCCTTGCGAATGATATGAAAGCATAAATTAAGAGTCCTAAATATAGTTTTTTTGAGTTTCCCATCAGTTCATGCGAGTAAGTGTGTGGTGGGATTTTTTATTTAATATTAGAGAAACTATGAATGTAATATTTGGAATAATTGGAGCAGTGGTTGGAGCAATCGTCGCTTTCATTATTCAGGCAGCAATGCTAAAGAAAAGAACAGGTAAAATTGTTACAGATGCCGAAAAAGAGGGCGAGAGTATGAAGAAGAGTAAAATTCTTCAGGCAAAAGAGAGATTCATACAACTCAAAGAAGAGCACGAGAAGAAGATCAAAGATAGGGAACGTAAGTTGCAATCGACTGAAGATAGAGTGCGTAATAAGGAGCAGAGTCTATCAAATAAAATTGAGGATGTTAATCGTAAAGACAAAAAAATTGACCAAGTTCAAGCATCACTTGATAGCAAAATAGAAGCATACAAAACCAAGCAACAGGATTTAGAAAAACAACACCAAAAAATTGTTGCAGAACTTTCTAAAATCAGCGGAATGTCTTCTGAGGAAGCGAAAAACGGATTGATGGATGCGCTGAAAGATGAAGCGCGAACGAATGCAATGGCACACATCAATGAAATTACGGAAGAAGCCAAATTAAATGCGAATCGGGAAGCAAGAAAAATAGTTGTTCAAACCATTCAACGTGTAGCAACTGAACAGGCGGTTGAGAATTCTGTTTCCGTTTTTAACATTGAATCTGACGAAGTAAAAGGAAGAATTATTGGCCGAGAGGGTAGAAACATTCGAGCTCTAGAAGCAGCAACAGGGGTTGAAATCATTGTCGATGATACACCAGAAGCAATTATTTTATCGTGTTTTGACCCTATCCGTAGAGAAATTGCTCGACTGGCTTTGCATCAGTTAGTTTCGGACGGACGAATTCATCCAGCTAGAATTGAAGAGGTAGTTGCAAAAACCAAAAAACAACTGAACGAAGAAATTGCCGAAACAGGTCGCAGAACATGTATCGATTTGGGTATTCATGGACTGCATGCAGAATTGGTTAGAATGATTGGTAGAATGAAATACCGTTCTTCTTATGGTCAAAATTTATTGCAACACTCAAGAGAGGTAGCTAACCTTTGTGCTATTATGGCAGCTGAACTTGGTTTAAATGTGAAATTGGCCAAAAGAGCTGGTTTGTTACACGATATTGGAAAAGTTCCCGATGAGGAGCCAGAATTACCGCATGCTGTTTTAGGGATGAAATTAGCGGAGAAATTCGGAGAGAAACCAGATGTATGCAATGCAATTGGTGCTCACCATGATGAAGTAGAGATGACAACATTAATTTCTCCAATTGTTCAGGTTTGTGATGCAATTTCTGGTGCTCGACCGGGTGCTCGACGTGAGGTTGTAGAATCGTACATCAAGAGGTTGAAAGATTTAGAAAGCCTTGCATTGGGTTATGATGGTGTTAGCACAGCTTATGCTATTCAAGCAGGTCGTGAATTGAGAGTATTGGTTGAAAGCGAAAAAATTTCTGACACTAAAGCGGATGAATTGTCTTTTGAGATTTCACAAAAAATTCAAACAGAAATGACTTACCCAGGACAGGTTAAGGTAACATTGATTCGTGAGAAAAGAGCAGTGAACTATGCAAAATAGAGAATTGGATGAGGCAGTCAATCGCTTGCAGGGAAGACACATACTTGTAACAGGTGGAGCTGGATTTATCGGTTCAAATTTGGTCGGTTTCTTATTGGAACGTAACATTCGAGTGACTGTATTAGACAATCTTGCGACAGGAAGAATGTCTAACCTTGAAGAATTCGAAAATAACGAGCTATTCACTTTTATCAATGGTGACATTACCGATTTTAATGTTTGCTTAAATGCTATGAAAGAAATAGACGCTGTTAGTCATCAGGCTGCGTTGGGTTCTGTACCTCGTTCGATAGAATTACCGCACAACACACACGCTGTTAATGCAACAGGATTCTTGAACATGTTGCATGCAGCAAAAGAGATGAAAATTAATCGTTTTGTTTATGCTAGTTCATCTTCTGTTTATGGCAATAGTACCAATTCTCCCAAGAAAATAGGAGAGGAGGGCGAATTACTTTCACCGTATGCTGTTACGAAGCAGTTGAACGAAGAGTATGCAAAGGTGTATTATAAGCTTCATGACCTAGAAACAGTTGGATTGAGGTATTTTAACGTCTTCGGTCCAAAACAAGATCCTAATGGAGTTTATGCTGCTGCAATACCAAAGTTTATTGATAAAATGCTCAACGGTGAGCAAATTACGATTAATGGAGATGGTGAGCAAACCCGCGATTTCACTTATGTGAATAACGCTGTTAAGGCAAATGTTTTAGGATTAGCTGTGGAGAATGAGAATGCGTACGGAAAAGCGTTCAATGTCGCTTGTGGCGAATATTTGTCTTTGAACGGAGTTATTAAGGCAATCAAGATTGGTTTAACGGAGAATAATCGATTCAATGAGTCAACAATTGTTGTTAACGGACCTGATAGGCCTGGAGATGTGCGTGATTCACTTGCGGACATTTCGAACACAACAAAAGAATTGAATTATCACAATCCGATACGCTTCAATGATGGTATGAGAACCTATCTGGACTATATATTAAAAGCGTAGTTTTTACGTTATTAACAGTATCAAACTACTAGTTAATGTTTAAGAAGATCAACCTAAAATCTGAAATTTTAAAGTATATCCTAGTTCTAGTTTCTGGAACTGCAATTGCTCAGATAATAAGTTTATCATTTACTCCTTTAATTACAAGTATTTATACGCCAACTCAAGGTGGTGAATTGGGGCTTTTTCTTCGAATAGTTAGTGTTTTAGCAGCTTTTGCAACATTACGATATGAAATTGCTCTGCCAATCGTTAAAAATGATTCACACTCATTTAGACTATACAGATTGGCCTTTAAAACAACGCTGATTGTTTTTGTGATAGCTTTAGTCGTCGTAATAGTGCCGGTTGGTCTTTCTATTCAAGTAAATACTGCTATTTTTTATTTGCTGATACCTATTGCTATTCTTTTTTTGGCTATCGATAATTTAGGCACACACTGGGCCATTAGAAACAAAGATTATAAAAGAATAAGTTACGCCAGAATTACTAATTCATTGGCTGGTAGTTTATCCAAAGTAGGTTTGGGTTGGTTAGGGCTGGGTTCTGCTGGATTAATCATTGGTATGTTTGTCGGTGGAGTTTTGGCTAGTTGTTGGTTTGTTATTGACTTCTTTAAAGCAAAGAAAGTGCACAATGTAAAATCAAACTCTCCTCGTAATTACTTATTAGCAAAAGAATACAAAGAGTTTCCTCTGGTAAGCTTTCCACATGTTCTTATGGATTTAGGAAGGGATTTACTTATTGCCGTCCTTATTCTTAAACTATTCTCTACCGAAGATTATGGCTTATATGACCTGTCTTACCGTATGCTTAAAGTCCCCATGATATTTATTGGTGTCGCAATTGGACAAGTTTTTTTCCAGCGGTGTTCAGAAAAAGTGATGAACAAGCAAGATGTTTTGCCGATCATGTTCAAATCTGTTAAAACACTCGCTCTATTGTCCATTGTTCCTTTTTCAATTATTTTCTTGTTTGGAGAAGAAATATTTGCTTATGTTTTTAGTGAAAAATGGAGAAATGCCGGAACCTATGCGGAGATTATGACTCCTTGGCTAATGGTTAGCTTCATCAATTCTCCTATAAGTGCGTTGCCAGTTATTTTGCGTAAACAAAAGGAATTTTTCATTCTGTCTTTTGGATCAGTCATTTTATTGATTGCTACATTAATCCTTCCACCGATTTTCTTTGAGATGGATATTATAAAGACCTTATGGATTGTCAGCTGTACGCAAACGGTGTATCTGTTATTCCTGATTTATAAAATTTTCGGATTCGCGAAAGAATTCAAACAAAAAATGGACTAATCCATTTTTTTGGAAACTAACGCTGCCAATTCCCAATCCAAAGGAGTGTCTAAATCTATAGAATTGATAGAAGGCATACTATACTTACGAATTTTTTTAAATTCAGATAAGGTAGTCGAATGTAAGCTCTCGGGGTTTATAATATAGATAGCACCATTGTAACTATACACTTTTGGACAGTCTTGTCGTCGGGTGAATTGACCTTCTTTAGATTTCTCCAAGAAGCCATTCTGATCTTCTTCAAAAAGAGAATAATAAGGATTTTCATCTGATTCTTTCACAGAAACAACCATGTCTATATCTGAAGAATATAATTGCAAAGCTTCTTTAATATGTATGGAGGTTCTAAAAGGAGAAGTGGGTTGTAGTAGAATCACGGTATCAAATTCGACTCCTGAATCTTTCGCGAAATTCATCGCATGGAGTAAAACATCATAAGAAGTTGCCGTGTCCGTACTTAATTCTTTGGGTCGCAAAAAAGGAACAAAAAGACCAGTCGATTCGACTACTAATTTGATTGATTCGGCGTCAGTCGAAACGATGATTCGTTCATCATCAAAAATTGATCGAGCAACATCAATCGTATAATTGATTAACGGTTTTCCGTTGAGTAACTTTGTGTTTTTGCCTGGTATTCCTTTTGAACCACCTCTAGCTGGTATGACAATTAACGGCTTCATCAGAATTTAATTCGATGCACGTCTTCTTGTGCTTTTTTAAAGTCTTCGTGGTTACCAATGTCTAACCAATAACCCAAAAGCGGGTATGTTTTAGCGACCCCACCGTCGGCAATTACACTTTCTATCAAGTCAGTTGCATTGTAAAACTCGCCTTTTGGAATTCTATTTAGCACTTCTTTTTTCATTAAATAAATGCCTCCATTAGAATAGTAGGTGTAGCTAGGCTTCTCTTTTAAGCTTTTTATTTGTCCATTCTCTGTTTCTAAAACAGCATACGGTATTTCAACTTTATATGGAATCGAAAGGATAGAAATATCGGCCTTCGATTCAATGAAATCTAAAAAGAATGATTCAAAATCAATATTTGTGAGAAGGTCAGAGTTCATCACTAAAACATAGTCGTTTTTAAAACCATCAATCAAGCTAACGGAACCTAAGGTTCCTAGCGGTTCTTTTTCCCAGATATAATTCATCATTACACCCTTCGAATTTCCGTTACCGAAAAAGTCTTCTAATTGCTTACCTAAATAGTTAACAGAAATGGTAATGTCATCAATTCCATAAGTTGCTAGTCGATTGATATTTCTTTCAATAATAGGTACACCTCCAACCTTTAAAAGTGGTTTTGGAGTGGTTTCGGTTAATGGTCGCAAACGCTGACCTTTACCTCCAGCCATAATGATAGCATCTATTGGTAGGTACGATCGATGCACTCTCAAATTAACAACATTGCAAATACTGTCGTCCTTTTTTTCTAAAACAGGAACGATTAAGATATTTTTTGAACGAAACCCAATAAGTTTGTCAATAGAGTTTTCTCCTTTTCGAATGTATTTTGGGTTTTTATTAAGGATAGTTAGAACAGAATCCGAGGCCTGCGCTCCATCAATAAATCCTCTTCGCACATCACCATCAGTAACGGCTCCTTGTAATTGATTTGCTGAGTCAACGATAAAAACAGTGGCATCTGCTGCCAATTCATCCAAACGAATAAGGACATCCTTAATAGATGATTCTTCCGTTAGTATATATTTATCAAAATTCTCCATTTCCAATTGACCTAATAGTTGATAGTACTTTCTGCACAGTGTCTGTTTTAACGTACTTGTTTTCTCCTGAAAAGGTTGCAGGATTATCGATTAATTTCCTCAAGGCACTGCTAATGTCCTGACTATTGAACTCCACATTGATACAATTGCCACTTTGTAATCTTCCTTTTTGTCTTTCACCAACATTGATGACATACTTTCCGAAACTGGCCGCTTCAATTATTCCACTGGAAGAATTTCCTAAAACAAACTCACAGTGTTTAAGAGCAGAAAAGTAATTCGTTTTCCCAAAACTTTCTACCAAGGTTATTTTATTCGGAAAAGATGCTTGATATTTTTTCAGTTGATTTCTAAAAATCACTCCGTTGGTATCAGCGTTGGGCATGCTTAATACTAAATGATGCGTATCCGTAATATTTTTTAGAGCTGCAATCATTTCTTCAGAATAGACAACATTCTGATTTCCGATTGTCTCTGGATGAAAAGTACTAAGTATGAACGGCTTATTTGGCAGCTGATATTTCTCTCTAAATGTTTCTTCATCAATAGTTTCAATATCCTTCATTTCTGATAGACTTAAAGATCCAACCGAGAAAACAAGATTAATATTCTTATCTAGAAGTTCTTTTACTCTATCTGCGAATGCATCCGTCGCTGTAAAATGGTATTGTGATGCAAGAGTTATTTGATGACGATAGATGTTGTCAAATGCACCCAATGTTTTTTCTCCACCATGAAAATGAGCTAGTTTAATTCCAAACGGAATGGAAGCTTGAACTGCTGCATTCATTTCATATCTATCTCCTAAACAAAGAACTAAATCAAAGTTATTTTCATTCCAAAATTGTGTGAATGCCAAATGCGTTTCTCCTGCCGAAAGCGAAATATCACAAGAATTGCCATCTCTCATTGTGTGTTTAACTCTGTGAATTTTTCCAGAAAATGATTCCTCTATTTCAGTAACAGTGAATCCATGTTCTTTGGATAAATGTGTTCCAAAAGCAATAAGTTGAAGGTCGAAATAATTATCGCATGACATTGCTTTAATCAACGAAGAATAAATCCCAAAATCGGCGCGTGAGCTTGTCAGAATTCCAATTTTCATTCTACGTCCGTTATTTTTAACAATTCCCATTGTTCCATGTTGTTTTTAGCCTTTTTTCCGATGAAATTGTTGATTTCCATTGGAGAGATGCCCTTTCCAGGCCTAAGCATTACGAAATGAGTCTTTGTAAAAACCTCTCCGGTTTTGATGTCTTTTGCTAAATGTATACTCTTTCTTGCTGCGACAAGGTTCGCTGTCTCAGATTCTGTTGGTTCTTTTTTACCATTACCAGAAATCGCTAATTCAATATTCCGAATAGCAGATGTCATTGCTTTTAACTCACTTGGTATTAGCGATGCTAAATGATCGGGCCCTGGCAAATTTCTATCCAGTGTAAAATGTTTTTCGATTACTTTTGCCCCCATAGCAACTGCAGCAATGGGCACTTCAATACCTAATGTATGGTCAGAATAGCCAATCTGCACATTAAATTCAGTGGCAATAGTATTCATTGCTTTTAGATTAACATCCTCCATAGGAGTGGGGTACATTGTATTGCAATGAAGAATGGTTATATCTCCTTTTGATATTCCATTACTTGTAAATACAGACAACGCATTTTGTATGTCTTTTAAATCACACATTCCCGTTGAAATAATGACAGGCTTCCTTTTAAATGCTATGTGTTCAAGATAAGGCTTATTTGTAATTTCTCCAGAGGGTATCTTGTAAAAGTCACAGCCTATTTCATCCAAAAAGTCAATACTTTCTTCATCAAATCCAGTCGAAAGAAATTTCACCTTCTTTTCTTTTGCCCTTTTGATCAATATTTCATACCATTCTTCTGGCATTTCTAATTTTTGAAGCATTTCGAACTGAGAGTCACTATTTTGAGTATTCTCAATTTGGTAATCTGCTTTTTTAGCTGATTTTTGAACTAGATTTTTTGCTTTAAATGTTTGAAACTTCACATAATCAACACCTGCATTTGCTGCAGCATCGATCAATTGGAGTGCTTTGTCTAAATCGCCGTTGTGATTGACACCCGCTTCTGCTATTATTAGAACTTTAGATCTCAAAGTGATTTCTTTTTAATGGCTGGGTTACCGGCCCACATTTCATTGTCGGGAATATCATTCAGAATAACTGATCCGGCTCCAATAATTACATTAACGCCAATAGAAATTCCTTCTTTAACAACTGTATTTGCACCAATAAGACTTCCTTCACCAACAGATACACACCCCGCAAGAACAGCTCCTGGGGCAATGTGAACAAAATCTGAAACGACACACTCGTGTTCAATGATTGCTCCCGAATTAATTATTACTCCATTACCAATTTTAGCAAATGCATTGACAATCGCTTGTGGTCCAATTAATGTGCTCAAGCCAATAGTTGAAGATTCAGACACAGTGGAATTAGGATGAATAACCCTTGTTTCATTTAAACTATTGTCTATAAAAGTGGTTCTTAATTTTTTGCGTAATTGATTATCTCCGACAGAAGGGAAGACGCACGTATCTTTACCAAGCGAAGAGAAATCACTTGAGTTACCTTCTCCTAAATAACTTAATTGAAGAGGATTGTTCGCTTTCTCCTTGAGATCATAATACCCCATAATAAACGCTCCATTCAAACAGTCATTAACAACAAACGAATGTCCTGAATATCCAAATAAAACAATTTCTTTTTTAGTCATAATCGAACGCTACTTGGAATGTTTACCAAATGTTTTTCAATAAAGATACTATTTTCTAGGTTGTCAGATAAAGCGTCTGACAAAAAATCTAGACGATGTAAAAGTGTCCAAACGGGTCTTGTCATGACTCCATTTTCATTGGTTTCTTTTAGAAAAGTATTTCTGTCATCCTCACTTTCAAGAAGAATTGCATTTAGCCAATAATTGGAAACGCTGTTTTCTTGTTCTTGAATGTGTTGTATCTGAGTTGTTGCGAAAAATTGAGCGTACTCTTTTGCTGTTTCTCTTTTGTTTTGGATAAACTTATCCAGTTGCTCCAACTGAGCACATGCAAGAGCAGCATTAAGATTAGGACATCGGTAATTGTACCCTAGCATGTCGTGACGATATTCCCATTTGTGTGGCATCTTAGATTGTGTACTTAAATGCTTTGTGAGTTTCGCAATTTTATCGTCATTTGTCACGATTATACCGCCTCCACCAGATGTGATCGTTTTGTTTCCATTAAAACTATAGGTTCCAAGTAATCCAAATGTTCCTGTATGCTTCCCTTTGTATGATGAACCTAATGATTCTGCAGCATCTTCAATAACTGGAATGTCATACCGACTGCACAATTCAACGATTTCATCAATTTTAACAGGAAAACCAAAAGTGTGCATGGGTACCACGGCGCCGACTTTTTTTCTAGTTGGTATATGAATAGCTTTACCTTTTACCATTTCTACGTTAGAAAGAAACGATTTTAGCGATTCTACTGAAAGTCCTAGATTTTCTCGATCAATATCTATAAAATAAGGAGTTGCACCTGTATATTTAATAGCATTGGCCGTTGCAACAAAACTTAACGATTGTGAAACCACAATGTCATCTTTTTCAACTCCTGCAACGATAAGTGAAAGATGCAACGCCGCTGTACCATTTACAACAGCAATAGCATGTTTTACACCTGTTAGTTCGACTATTTTTTTTTCGAACTCGTTAACGTACACTCCAACCGACGAAACAAAAGTCGAGTCGATACAGTCCATTAAGTATTTTTTTTCATTACCTATAAAAAGTGGTTCGTGCAAGGGGATGAAATCTCTTTCTTTCCCATACATCTGTTTAATTTTTGCTATGACGTTTTCGAATCTATTCATTTTTACATTTTACTGTCTAAACTTTTCCCTTTCTCTTCATGTACAAATGATGGGAGCAGGGTTTGAAAAAGCGAAATAATTTCTTCTTTTGTCCAAATACCTTTTTCTCTCATACGATTTATCTCCTTTTCAAAATGAATGAGCTTATCGATATCGAAAAGAGCTTCATTTTTTATAACGCCTAATTTTTTAAATGTGTTGAGGTCGAGTGTTTCCTTTTCTGTATAGAATTCTTCAAAAGACTTCTCACCAGTTGTGTCACTCTTTGGAAAGAAACACGGCCAAGAATCATTTGAACTACTCGTAGAGAAAAAGTCTCTTGCCTCTGATTCTGTTGAACATTCTTTGTGATTGAATCCTCTATGTTGCAAGTACTTTTTAGCAACATAGTTCATCGAAATGAGCTTAAAATCATTACTTAATTTTGGAAAAAAAATGTCTCTGGTCTTTCCAAATATACAAGACATCAAACAGAGTTCACCTGATTCTTGAGGACTCACAAAGTAACGAGTGATATCACTTGGAGCGACAATCGGTTGTTTCTTTTCAATTCGCTTATTAAATCCATGAAGAAGTGAACCATCTGAAAAAGCAACATTTGCAAAACGAGCTGTCGAAATAGAAATTTCACTACTCAGTTTCCATAAAAACAGTTCCATGATTTTCTTTGATGCCCCCATCATATTTACTGGGTTTGCGGCTTTGTCTGTACTGACGCAAAAATATTTTTTAGCACCATTATCGATTGACTGGCGAATTGTTTTTACGGTATTTGTGATATTTACATCAATCATTCTCATTAAAGTGAATGGGTCTTTTTCACTGCGAACATGTTTCAGTGCAGAAAGATTGAGGACATAATCGAATTGGCCATCAGAATTGATCATAGCGTCATATTCTGGAGAACCAATGTCCAAAGCAAATGTTTGGAAGTCTCCATTAGTATAACCAATGCTACTTCTCAGATCTCGAACAAGCTCAACAAGGTTGTTTTCACTAATGTCCACAACGTGAAGTTTCAAAGGGTTTCTTTTGAATAATTCTTTGGTAACGGCTTGTCCAATTGAGCCAGCTCCGCCTAAAACAAGAAATTTTGACTTTTGAATTGTTGTTTGCATTTTTTGTTCAGAACTAGCGACATCTTCTTTAAACAGTTCGAAATCTCGATCCAGAATTGATAATATTTCTTTTGTTGTCATTTATAATTTCTTAATCTTTTTTGAAAATTTCCTAATGAGAGATTCTCTAGCTAAACAAATGTAAGAAAAAAGGAGGCAATTTGTTTAGCTTTGTATTCAGGGTTAATTTTATTTTACAATCAACTAAGTTGATAAATATTAAAAACGCAAATGTTTCTTATTACTTATTTAAGTTATCTTCGTTGGAGAATTTACTATTAGTAAATAAACAAATGAATTCTATTGTTAACGATTTTAAAGATGAGTAAAGAATCATTACTTAATGTTTTGCAATTAGAAGACACTAGGTATGAAAAATATTTTCAGTACTTAATAATTTTTTGGTTTATTTCGATGCCATTTGGATCACATATTGGTTCAGTTTCTTTTGGCGGATTTACTTTATATCCAAATTTAATTTTAACAGTCTTAATTTTTCCTTTTGCTGTATTCACTACTGCTTCTTGGCCGAAAAGTTTAAAAAACTATTCATTAATTCTTTTAGTATTGGTTGTTTATGCAATTTCATGGGGCGTAATAAATGAACGAAATGATGAATGGAAATTTGATGTCAGAAGCTTGTCAATGCAGTTCCTTTATGCGGTTAATATTTTTGGGGCATTTACCTTATTAGGCAAACGAAGTTTTACTAAATTGGTTGGAAAAGGAGTTTTATTTTTCTTTTTACTGTTAGTTGTTACTGGTTTTTTTGAATATTATACTGGAATTCATTTTGCTGGAAATGCAACGAATAAATTTTTTGATATCGATGAAGTTATAGGAGTTTTTTACGCGCCATTATTTCTATTTGACAATCCGAATAATTACCTTGTTTATTTGTTCTTACTACTTTTGTTAACGATTATTTTATTCGAAAAGGTGAGGAATAATTACTGGGTGTTAATCGCTTCTTTTTTATTAGTATACATTTTTAGTGATGCTGCAGATTCGAAATTGACGGTATTTTTAAGTGTAGGAATTATAATAGTTCTTTTAGGAATAATACTAATAAAACAACGAAAGGAATGGTTGCATAAAAGTAAAATTTATTTAGTTTTTGGAGTTTTAGGAATTATAATTCTTCTGTTCAATAAACCTCTTTTTTATGGGCCAAAGTTTATCAAGATGGATTGGAATCAACAATTTAGTCAAAATGTTGAATTAAAGGATAATTGTAAGGAAACTGAAGAGTTGAATTCAACTTCAATACGCTTAAACTTGATTAAAATAGGAGTGAATCAAATACAAAAACAACCTGTTATTGGGCTAGGTCCAGGACAATTTAGACATAGAATTTTGAAAGGAGAAGAAGACATTCCTATTGGAACTGTAATCAATCCACATAATTATGTAATAGAAATGATAAGTCAATATGGTGTATTTGGGTGGGTATATTTTTTGTTCTTGCTAGTTGCTTTTCTTTCACAAATTAAAAAAGTATATCATACTAAGCAAGGATTTTGGTTACTAGCCTTTTTCGTTTTATATGGATGCTTGTCAACCCTACCTTCTTCTTTTTTGGGTTTAGATATCAACTGGATTAGCATCCCCATTCTATTGATTTTTGTGTATGAGGATAAAGAAGAATTAAATGCCTGACTCTAAGACGTATTATAAGAGTTTTGTTACAATGCTTTCGGGAAATGTAATTGGTCAAGCAATTCCTTTCGTGATTGCACCAATTCTCACACGACTTTATACTCCAGAAGATTTTGCTGTTTATGCTAACTACATTGCAATCGCGACTTTAATTGGAATTGTTTCTTCTGGAAGGTTAGAAATTGCTATTCCAATAGCGAAAGATAAACACAGTGCAAGAAATATTGTTTTCGCGGGCCTAGTCATTACTATTGTTTTAGTTGTTTTGAGTTGTGCAATCCCTGTCTTTTCAACTGAAATTGCTAATTTTTATGACAACCCCGGTCTTGCAAAATATTTAATTTCTATTCCAATAGCGATCTTAAGTATTAGTTTTCTAGGTTTGACATACAATTGGGTGCTGAGATTGAAAAAGTATTCCTTACTGTCTATTGGTAAAATTTCACAATCACTGATAAACAATGGATTAGCTGCGATTCTTGGTTACATTGGCTGGGGACCTGAAGGTTTAATCTATGGATGGCTGTTGAGCCAGTTTATAGGAATTATTGTAATGCTTCTTTTTGTAGATAGAAAATTCCATGTAAAATCCTTTAATGTTTTGACAATTAAAAGCACTTTAAAAGAATACAAAGACTTCCCTTTAATTAACTCATTACATGCATTCACTGATATTTTTGCTTTACAAGTAGTAATGTTCTGGATAATCTCTAATTATTTCGGTTTAATAGAACTTGGTTTGTTCGTAATGATGGATAAATATGTTAAAGCACCAATAAGCTTAATAACTTCTTCAGTCTCCTCCATTTTTTATACTGAAACAGGGGAAGCTCTGAGTATAGGAAAAAGTCCAATTCCAATCCTTAAAAAGACCTTAAAAACATCCTTTGCTTTTTCAATACCTTTCATTCTTATCTTACTGGTTTTTGCTCCACAATTATTCGCATGGTATTTTGGAGAAGAGTGGGGAGAGGCAGGTAAATATGCCCAAAGAATTGTTCCGATGCTTGGTGTAACGTTTTTACTTTCTCCTATTTCAAGTATTCCAATTCTAATGAATCAACAAAAAAAAGCATTTCTTTTTGCATTTATAGGCTATTTTTTAACGTTGGGATCTCTCTTCTTAGCATCCATTTACGGTTGGAATTTCTTAGATGCATTAACAGTTTATGCCATTACCTTTGTACTTTTCCAAATTTCTTACTTATATTGGTTCTACTTATTAATAAAAAATAGAAATGTTAATCCTCGTTAATGGGCTCCCTTATTTTTCTAAAAAAATTGTTGATGACTTAAACGAGTTTGACAAAGTTAATAGGTATGTGTTTTTTGACACTTATTCTTCTGACTGGCAAAAAATTCGTTTCCTTTTAACATTGCCATTTTGTAGTGCGGTAATTTCATTTAATGGAATTTCTGATAAAAGTAATTTGTTTGACTGGGTGATTCTTTTTAAAAAAAAAGTAATTATGCAGTGGCATGGAGCAGATGTTGATTTAGCTGTTCAAAGAACTAAAAATAAAACAATTGACAGAAAATACATTGATTATTCTACACACCTTGTTTCTGCACCTTGGTTTTCTGAAGAATTAAAAAACGTGATTGATAAAACAATTTATGCTCCTTTTAGTTATGTAGATTCCGCTGGGAATTCAAATTTATATGATAAAATTAAGCTGTTAACCTATTTAGCAAATGATAAAGAAGAGTTTTATGGATGGAATGAAATTTATTCTTTTGCGAAGCAAAATCCAGAGATAGAAATTACAGTAATCGGATCTGATGGAAAAGGGTTAAATGCACCTCCGTCAGTTAATTTTAAAGGTTGGATTAGCAAGGATGAATTACTAGTCGATTTTAAAAGGCATGCTATTTTTATCCGGTTGACGGATCATGATGGAAAAGCACTTACTGTTTCACAAGCACTTGGAGCAGGATGCGAGGTTATTTGGACTTACCAATTGGACAATTGTCACTATATTGAGAAAGATAGTGTGCAGCTAGATCAAAAAATAAAAGAATTGACAAACTTAATAGCCAATAGGAATTTGTCTCCTAATCAGAAAAATATTAATTACGCAAAAGAACACCTTCTTAGAGAATCTGTTATTGCTAATTATGTAGAGAAATTAAAAATAGTCTTAGATGCCTAAGAAAAGAATAGCATTAATAACAATATGGTTTCCTCCTATTAATGGAGTTGCCGTCAATAGAATGAAAGCTTTTGCTAGCTACTTAAGTGATGATTTTGAATTAGAAATTTTTACTGTTGGGAAAGAAACAAAAACGATTGCAGAAAATTTCGGAACAGTACATTACATAAAAAATAGTACTTTATGGAGTAAAATCGAGCACAAAAAGGGAGATTTTAAAATGATTCATCATTTAAAAACAATCATCAATCTTCTTTCAATTAAACTCAATATTTCTAAATTAAAATCTTGGCAGAAAAGTGTTGTCAATACTTTAATGCATCAGCATGAAAAACAATCATTTGATGTACTAATTAGTTCTTTTGCACCTGTAGAGGCTCATAATGTTGCATTTGCATTCAAGAATAAATATCCTGATGTTAAATGGGTGGCGGATATGCGAGATGAAATGAGTAAAAATCCATTTATTTCAGCATCAATCCAAAAGCGTATGCAACAGAAAGAAATTGAATTTAGCGAAATAATTGATGCTATTACAACTGTCAGTCTTCCGATTTTAGATGATTTTAAAGCTATTTTTCCAAAGGTTAAGTTCTTTGAAGAAGTCCGCAATGGATTTGCTCATAATATAACACCCAGAAAACATTTTAATGAGAAATTCACATTTGTCTATGCAGGAACATTTTATGGCTTAATAAAACCAGATCATTTTTTCAAAGTACTTGTGAGATTAATGAAAACAAAACAAATATCTTCAGATATATGTATAAAATTTGTTGGAACTCACAACAATTTTACAATTCCAAAAGAAATTCAACCACTTGTTGAATTTATTCCGGAAGTTCCTTATTTGGAAGCTGTGAAGTATATGAATAATGCTGATTGTAATTTGTTACTAGTACCTCCAATGGAAGCGAAAGGGAGATTTACAGGAAAGCTATTTGATTACTTGTCGGTCGAGAAACCTATTTTAGCTATGATTGATAAATCAGATGTAGGTGCGACCTTAATTAAAGAGCATAATGGAGGAGTAGTTACAGATTTCTCTGACGAAGTAGAAATTGAAAAAGGAATTATTTCTGTTTATGAGTTATGGAAAAACAAGATATTTTTACCGATAGATTCAGACAAAACAAAAACACTTCACAGAAAGCATCAAGTCAACAAAGTGAAATTACTGATACAAAAACTGATCACTGATTGAAAGTACTTATAGTTGGTTCTAAATCAATACATATCGCCACTTTTATTACTGCACTAAACAAGCAGTCGTACATTCCTTTTCTTTTGAGTGAAGAACCTCTAGATTATATAGAAATAAAAGACAATTTTGTCGTCAACTTTCGCTCACTCAATCCAGTTTCAATTTTTAAAAACTACCTAAAATTAAAACAAATTATTCTAAAGATGCAGCCGGATGTGATTCATATTCATCAGATTAATCGCTTGGCTTATTTTGTGGCAAAAATTGCTGTTAAAAATCATATTCACTGTTTATCAACATCTTGGGGAAGCGATGTGTTGATTATCCCACAACAAAATTCTTTTTTCCGGTTCTTAGTCAAAAAAACTTTGCAACGTTCTCGATTTGTTACTGCAGATTCTGTGAACATGATTAACGAGATGCAAAAGTTGGTTCCATCGAATGACAAATACATTCATTTACAATATGGAATTGACTTAATTGAGCCGAGTGAAAAAGAAAAAATCATTTATTCTAATCGTTTGCATCATCCATTATATAGAATTGATAAAATCATTGATTATTTTGCAGAAGTATCAACGGAATTACCACAGTGGAAATTAGTAATTGCTGCAACAGGTTCAGAAACAGAAAAACTTAAAGAACAAGTAGTGCAAGCAGGACTGAGTGAACAAGTAAAATTTGTTGGCTGGGTTGAGAAAGATGATAATTTTGCATGGTACAAAAAAGCAACAATTTATATATCCATTCCCCAAAGTGATGGAACATCTGTTAGTCTTTTAGAAGCAATGTCTGCTGGATGTATACCTATCGTTCCTAACCTTAAAGTCTCAAAAGAATGGATTCAGAACAGTGAAAATGGAGTCATCGAAAATGGAGTAGATAATCCGATTCGTGTTGCAATGAAATTAAATGCAGAAAAATGTAAAGAATTTAACATACAATTGATTAAACAACAAGCTATAAGAAAAGAATGTACAGCTAAATTTATTCAATTGTATAAAAGTAAATGATGAAAAACTTAACATATAGCAATTTATTAGTATATGTTTTGGGACTTGTTGCATTTGTTCAAGTTGCCATACCATCAATGATTTCAATTGGTATAGCGCTCTTTTTTTTAGTGTTTGTAAAAGGCTTGATTTCTAAAGAATTGAAATTTAAGTTCCACATAGTTTATCTGTTATTCTCCTTGTTTTATTTGGCTTATGTAATAGGTGTTTTTTACACTAATAATAATGCAATTGCCTTTCAATATTTAGAATACAAGTTATCCTTTTTGTTGTTTCCTATTCTTTTTTCTTTTGTTCCAAAAGATCCATTAGCATATGATAAAATTGTTTTTGGTTTTGTTCTTGGTGTTGTAGTTGTTATTGTCTATGGTTTTATTCATGGATTTTTTTGCTACTTAAATGGAGGAGAAGCATGCTTTGTAACAACGAGCATTTCACCCATTCATCATCCGTCATATTTTGATGCCTACATTATTTTCGCACTTTTTGCTAGTTTGATAGGGATTATTAATAAATGGAAAATGTTCCGGTTGTCTTGGATAATTCCTTTTTTGTTGGCAAGTTTTATATTTCATGCTCTTACGATGAGTTTAGCAGCGATGCTCTTTTTATTGTTAGTTGTAGCTATCCTAATAATGGTTTTTGTTTATAGGAAATTAGGAACTATACCACTACTTATTTCTATCGTAGTTATTCCATTATTGGGATATTTTGTGGTTACAGAAGTTCCTGCAGTAGAAGGAGAGTGGAATGGTGCTGTGTGGTATGCTGAAAAATATATAGATAATCCGAATGAATTTGTAAAATCAAGAACCAATGACATGTCTGGGAGCGAGCAGAGACTGGTGATGTGGACGGTTGCAACCCTACAGGTAATGGAACATCCTTTTGGTGTTGGTACTGGAAATGTGGATGATGTGTTAGGGGAAAAATTACGTGAAATTGGTCAAATACAGTTGGCAGAAAAAAAGCTAAACCCTCACAACCAGTACCTTCAAACAGGAATTGAGATCGGCATATTAGGTGTACTCATACTTCTCGCAATTATTTTTTATGGGGTATACTTTGCTTTTAAAAAAAGAAACTGGCTGTTACTATTGATTCTTTGTAATCTCGCTTTCAATTGTCTTTTTGAGTCAATGCTTCAACGACAAAGTGGTATTGTTTTTTATACCTTTTGGATTTGTTTATTAGTTGCTTCTGAGATAGTTCCATCTAAAATAAGTGAATCAAATGAAGATTAGCATCGTTATACCTTGCCGAAATGAAGTTGCTTACATTGAAGAATGCATTGATGCCATTTATACTTGTGAGCTTCCACCTGAGACATCGATAAACGTCTTTGTTGTGGATGGAATGAGTGATGATGGAACGAGAGAGAAAATAGCCGAGCTAATCACAAGGTATACATCTTTGAAAATCATTGATAACGCTAAGCAACTAACACCATATGCGTTTAATTTGGGGATATACGAAGACAGTAATGCAGATTATATTCAAATTGTAGGCGCACGACATATTTTGAGTAAAAATTATCTTTCGTCGTGTATTGAAATATTACAATCGAATAAGGATATTTGGTGCGTTGGCGGTAAAATAGTCAATGAATTTACTAATTCAGTGAGTGAAATTATATCAGTAGCGATGTCCACTTCATTTGGCATGGGAATAGGGAACTTTAGAGTACTTTATAAATCTGGATTCACTGATACTGTTACAAGTCCAATGTATCCGTATTGGGTTTTTGAAAAAATAGGTTTTTTTGATGAGGAGCTAGTAAGGAATCAGGACGATGATTTTAATTATCGTGTAACCAAAGCAGGAGGAAAAATTTACTATTGTAATGAAATTTCGCTGAACTACTACGTTCGTGGAACTTTTTCAGGTTTATGGAAACAGTTTTTTCAATACGGCTATTGGAAAGTGTATGTTAATCAGAAACATAAGACAGTAACAACCTATCGTCAATTGATACCACCATTGTTTGTTGTTTATCTGTTTTTAGTTTTGCTTACACCAATTTTTGGATGGACTCTTTTAATAATGAGTGCTATCCCTTTCTGTTTGTACCTATTGCTAAATGGTATATTTAGTGTTAGAACTTCTAAAAACATCACGCAATTTATTCAGTTATTAATTACTTATCCAATTTTGCACTTAAGTTATGGCTTAGGTTATTTACGAGGGGTTATTGATTTTGTTTTATTCAAAAGAAAACCCTCAGGAAAGCAAAACAGATTGTCTAGATAAATAGTATCTTTGATTTCAAACAACATACTATGATTCCATTCTCACCACCCCGCATAGATGACAAAGTAATAGCAGAAGTGACTGCTGCACTTAAATCTGGATGGATAACTACTGGTCCTCGAACCAAGCAATTTGAAAAGGATATTACAGCTTATTGTGGTTGCAAAACAACGGTGGCTGTTAATTCATGGACAATGGGTATGCAAGTTTTACTAAATTGGTGGGGAATTGGAGAAGGAGATGAGGTAATTATTCCGGCATATACCTATTGTGCAAGTGCGAATGTTATTTTTCATGCAGGAGCAAAAATTGTGATGGTAGATGTCAATGAAGAAGATTTCAACCTAAATGTAGATAAAGTTCGCAATGCAATCACCTCAAAAACAAAAGCAATCATGGCAGTTGATATCGGAGGAATGCCAGCAGATTATAACGAATTGATGTCTTTGATAAATGAAGAACAAGTTAAAGCTCAATTTTCTCCTACTAATGAGAAGCAAATAGAATTAGGTCGTATTTTATTGCTCAGTGATTCTGCACATAGTTTTGGAGCAAATTATGGTGGTAAACGTTCAGGTTCTTTAGCCGATATTTCTTCTTTTTCTTTTCATGCTGTTAAAAACCTAACAACCGCAGAAGGTGGCGCATTGTGTTTTAATCTTCCAGATGTTTTTAATCATGATGCAATTTATGCAGAAATCTGTACCAAGATTTTACATGGGCAGAACAAAGATGCATTGGCCAAAACACAAAAAGGCAACTGGAAGTATGATGTAGTTGAACCTGGTTTTAAATGCAACATGACCGATTTACAAGCTGCAATTGGCTTAGTAGAACTGGGTCGTTACCAAGAAAATTTAAATAGAAGAAGAGAAATTTTTCAGCAATACAAAGACGCTTTCTCAGCAGAAAGTTGGGTAAACAATCCTGTTTTTGAAACAGAGAATAAAACTTCGAGCTATCATTTATATTTATTAAGGATTAATGAGGCAACTGAAAAACAACGTGATGCAATTATTCAAGAAATAGTTGAACAAAATGTATCGGTAAATGTTCATTTTCAGCCACTTCCAATGTTGACGGCGTATAAGAACTTAGGATATAAAATGGAAGATTATCCAGAAGCATACAATTCTTATGCAAACGAAATTTCTTTGCCAGTTTATTTTGATTTAACTGATGAAGAAGTGCAAGTGGTTGTTGAATCTGTGAAGAGCGCGGTGTCCATTGTAATGAAAAATTAATGAAGTTTTGCTTTGTAGATAAAAGTTGTTTCTCTAACTTAAATGGAAAACAATTCATTTATGGAAGTGAGAGAAAACGTCATTGTAAATAGGAGCTTTGATTTTTCAGTGAGAATTATCAAATTTTGCTACGAAATGCAGAGTCAACACAGGGAGTACATTATTACTAAACAATTATTGAAAAGTGGCACGAGCATAGGGGCGAACATTGAAGAAGCACAGGGAGCCATTTCAAAAAAGGAGTTTATTGCTAAGACACAAATATCTTTGAAAAAAGCAAGAGAATTTGTTTATTGGATTCGATTAATCATCGAATCACAAGTGTTCAAGTCTGAAAAGTTATCCTTTCTTCTTAATGAATCTAAAAAATTAGTTTATATCTTGACCAAGATTTTAAAATCTTCAAAATTGAACAACTAATAACCATGGTCGATTATTTTTCATTTTTCATTCATTTATTTTTCATTCATTTATGAAAAGAATCTTCGACATATTAGCATCTTCCATCATTATTTTGATATTCTTTCCTTTTGGAATCATTATTTCATTATTAATATTTTTCACATCTAAAGGAGGTGTTTTTTTTATTCAACAAAGAATAGGAAAGAATCAAAAAGAATTTGGACTGGTTAAATTCAGAACGATGAAGTCCTATTCTGAAAAAGAAGGGAGTTTAACAGTAGGTAAAGACAGTCGAATAACAAAAGTGGGCTCTTTTCTTCGACAATACAAATTGGATGAATTTCCCCAGTTTTTAAACGTGCTATTTGGTCAAATGAGTATTGTTGGTCCACGACCTGAAGTGGAAGAATTTGTTGATTTATATACAGAAGAGCAACTTGAAATATTGAAGGTAAAGCCTGGAATAACAGATCTGGCATCTCTAGAATATTTTGATGAAAATGCTATTCTTGGAAAAACAGATAATCCAAGAAAAGTGTATATTGAAGAAATTATGCCAGCAAAAATTAAGTTGAATAAAAAGTATTTAGACGATCCAACAATCATTAATGACCTCAAAATTATGTGGCGAACATTTGTGAAAATAATAGCCTAATAATTAAACAAATATTAATTCAAGGATTTGAGATTCTAAACAATTACTACTTTAGACGAATGAAGGAATATCAAGATGTTGTTACAGATAGGTTTAATAATGAAGAAGATCTAAATGATTCTATTTATTCTCCAAATCATCCAATAGGAAAATATTCGCGTAAATACTTGTTTACAGGATTGTCGGTATTTGTAGATTGGTTTATAAATAAACAAGGCTCATTAAAAGATAAAAAAGTATTAGATGTAGGTTGTGGAAGTGGGGAAATATTGAGTTTTTTTGCTGCGAGAGGATTCTTACCCGAAAATTTACAAGGAATTGATTTGTCAGATACTAGAATTCAACGAGCATTAAAACAGTATCCAAATTTTAATTTCAAATGTGGTGATGCGTTAAATTTTCATTTAGATGATGAAAAATTTGACTTGATTACATCATTCGATTTGTTTTCTCACATGAAATTTGAGCAAGAAATTATTACGGGTTTAAAAAACGTAAATCATCACCTCCAAGAGGACGGTTTATTTTTATGGTATGATATTTTTTCAAAGGACCATTATTCTGCCCCCGAGAATTCTGATTCTTGGGGGTTTAATAAAAGACAAATGATTAATTTGGCGCAAAAAGCTGGATTTGAATTGGTCTATTACCGTCCATTTTTTAAGCTATTTTTCAATAAATATCATTCTGTTTATCAAGTAAAGCGTTTTCCTCCTATAATGGTACGTATAATGGAAAAAATATTACCAGGTTCTCCAGGAAATATGCTGATGATCTTAAGAAAAAACAAGTATTAATGCATTAAAAATGCTAATCCACAACCTCCTAAAATGGTTAATAATTTCAAGAAATTAAATTTATGATTCTCACTGGTTTCAAAAATAATTGTCGTTGAAATATGTAAGAACATACCAACCACAACTGCCAAAATCACATCGAAACTCCCTTCTTCTAAGATTGAACTAGTATTGTAACCAATCAACAATCCAACAGATGTTGTAACGGAAAATAATGCAAGAAAAATCCAAGCTTGTATTTTACTAATTTTAGAAGCAACTAATAAAGTCATCAAGGCAATAGCAACAGGAAGTCGATGAAACAACACACCGAAGAGCAAAGAGTTATCACTGCCATGATGGTGCGATGTGGCAATTTCAATTCCAGCTAGTTGGCTCCCAATAGGTATTCCTTCTAATAACGAATGAATACTTAATGCAACAATAAGAGCAATGGGTAATTTCGCTCCTTCATGTACGTGCACATGCCCATGCTCTATACCGCCAGAAAAGAATTCGAGCACCAATTGTATTAGGAAGCCTACGAGAATATAAGCCCCGATGTTAAAGTCATGAAATTCATATAATTCAGGAATGAAATGAATAAATGCAATGGACAGTAAAAACCCTCCAGAAAAAGCCAGCAACAACTTGATAATTTGTTCATTCTTCGATTTATTGATCAAAGAAACGAGCATTCCTCCAAAAAGAACAGAGCCAATTAAAGCGATATTAACAAGGATAAAATTCATTATTTTTTTTGAGCAATGACAATTAAACGATCAGATGAATTTTCATCGAAATTATTCAAATCAAAGTCTCCAAAAGTACTAAGAATTTTAAAGTCACTCTTCGATAACAGCGTTTTGAAATCTTCTATTTTTATTGCTTGAACTCTTTCAGTATGTTTTTGTGTATTTGTTCCGTCAGAGAATTGAATGTTCTTGTAGATGTGTTTTCCATCAAATCGTCGATCAATTTCAAATTCAACACCTTCAACAATTTTAGTTTCAGATGCTACAAGATTATTAACCACTTTTGTTGCATTCATAAAATCGATAACCAAGAGTCCTTCATTGTTTAGCATCTTATGAATGGAGTTTAACATTTTCAAATTTTCAGACTCGTCATCAAAGTAGCCAAAGCTTGTGAAAAGATTAAAAACAACATCAAAATTCTTATTCTCGATAACTTCTCTCATGTCGTGAACCTGAAAATTTAAGCCATTTGTTTTGAGCTTAGACGCACTTTCGATGCTATTAGGTGAAAGATCAACTCCTAAAACGTTGAAGCCATTTTCATGAAGCATTTTTGCGTGCCTTCCTTTACCACAAGCCAAATCTAAAACAGTCGCTTGAGGTAGTAAGTTTAAATGGTTGACTAAATTATCTATGAATTTTTTGGCCTCCTTATCATCTCTATTCTTGTATAACAAGTGATAATAAGGTGAGTCAAACCAAGTAGCAAACCATTCTTTTGTCATATAGCAAAGGTACATTATCTTTCTATTTACGTGTCAATATTCGATGAATTGCTTATATTTGGGTATTAACCCATGGCAGTTACAGACGTATATGATTTTTACCAACGATTAGAAGATGAGGATGTAATCCTTTCTTTTAAAGGAGATTTCACATCTGAATTACTCACTTCATTTCTTCATATTCTAGAAGCTAGAATGAAAGAAATAGGCACTGATACTCGTAAAAAGAAACGTGTATTCAATGTTCTAATAGAAAGCTTTCAGAATCTGTACCACCACATTGATGTTTTCAAAGAGAAGAATTTGAGTTTTAAACGATCTGCTTTGATTATTGTAAAATTCGCAGCTGGTAATTTTGTTGTAAGGACCGGCAACTATGTTGGAAATGATGGAATAAAGGATTTAAAAAGAAAATTGGCAATGGTAAACGCACTTGATTCTGATGAATTGAGAGGATTATACAGAACAAAATTGACGAAGGATCCGAGGTCTACTAAAGGAACAGCAGGACTAGGATTCATTGATATTGCCAGAAAATCGAAAAGTAAATTAGAGTATGAATTCATCGAAATGGATGATGAAACCAGTTTTTTTTGCTTAAAAGTAGTAATTGAATAATTAGTATATTTGAAATTATGGAAAAATTTAGTGTTACAGGTTCAGCAAAAACACCAACAATTAATTTTGATGGTGAAACAGGCATTTTAGAATTTATCGGAAGGTCTATTCCTGAAAATTCAGTCGAGTTTTTTGCACCTTTATTAAATTGGTTAGAGTTATATGAATCTCATCCTAAAGAAAAAACGGTAGTCGATATGAAGTTGGAGTATTTCAACACTTCTTCTTCAAAATGTATTTTAGATTTTTTCAAACGTCTAGAGAAAATTAATGGTAATCAAACGTATGTTCATGTGAACTGGTATTTTGAAAAGGATGACGAGGATATGGCTGAGGCTGGAGAAGATTATGAAGCTATTGTGTCACTTCCTTTTAAAATCATCGAAGTAGAAGAAATTTATTAATGCTGAAAATTGGAATCACAGGAGGAATTGGTTCTGGCAAAAGTCTAGTGTCAAAAATTCTACGTTCGATGAATTTTCCTGTTTTTGATTCTGATGAAGAAGCCAAAAGAATACTTCGTCAAAATCCCACAGTAAGAAAGCAGTTAATCCAACTTTTTGGTAAAGCAGTTTATACCAAAGAAGAGCTTAATAGGCCCATTCTGGCCAATATCATATTTAATGATGAAGTAGCATTGATGAAAATTAACGCTCTCATTCATCCATTAGTTCGACAGGCTTTTAATGAGTTTGCAAAAATTCAGAAGAGTAACCTTATTTTTAATGAAGCTGCCATTCTTTTTGAATCTAAGGGACACGAGCAGTTAAATAAAACGATTCTGATTACGGCTCCTAAAGATTTGAGAATACAACGAGTCATGGAAAGAGATAATTGTAGTAAACAAGATGTTTTGATTCGCATGAATAAGCAATGGACAGATGAACAAAAAAGAAAACTTGCGGATTTTGAAATTGTCAATGATGAGAAAAGCCCCTTAATTGAGCAGGTAGAAGAAGTTTTATCTCAAATAGAATGAGATAAGAACTTTTCCACTTATCACTTCATTGAATCATTCCTCTCAGTTTAAATTTCTTCAAAATCATCAAAGTGGTCATCACCACTTAAGCTATTTGGTTTGTTAGGGTCATCATCTTTACGATTGACTTTACCTCCATTCAGTAGAAATGTTATCGCGTTGACCATTTTGAAAATCATACTCAATAGAAAGAAGAAACCAATGATTTTGAAAATAAAACCAAAAATAGGTGTATCTTCTATGTTAATAATACTTTCATGAAACCACTTAGCAATATTGTTGACCGCATATTCTGGGAAAAACCAGAAAAAACTAAAAGCAACTAGAGATACGACAATTATAATAATTTCAGCACGCATGTTAAAATAGACTTGTTTTATTGGAAAGCCTCTGTCTGAAATGCTTCCAGCAATGTTGAAAAGGGAAGAACGATTTTGATTCTTTTGTAGTTTCCCCACGAAGTACGTCAAGAGAATTATACCTGCAAAGATTACTCGATTTACTTCTAGCATATTTACTTGAATACTATCAAAACAAAATAGAAAGGTTACATTGACTAAAAAGAAGTACTTGATTCCTCGAATGATATAAATTTCAACCAACGTTCGTTTTCTTCCTGAACCAACTAACGTAATTCCAAGTTCGAAAATTCCCCAGAGAAATCCGTAAATAGCAAAGAGAACACCTAGTCTAAAAATAAAATCAAGTAAATACATGGGGTAAAAGTACGGAAAATCGATGATTCAACGTTCGGACAAATTCAACACAAATGTTTTAAGGGTATCAAAAGCAAGGGGTTTAACGATTTAACAAAGACCGATTGTATGTGCTTCTCATTAATTCCTTATTTTTACAACAAAAAAAACGCAGACATGAAAAAAGTCATAGCCATATTTACATTATTTATCGCATTTACATTTGCTTCTTATGCGGAAGAAGGAATGCTTATCCCATCATTGATCAGCGCTTTTGAAGATGACATGAAAGCCATGGGAATGAAACTATCCGCAGAGGACATCTATTCAGTGAATCATTCTAGTCTAAAAGATGCAATACTTCATTTTGGAGGAGGCTGTACAGCGGAATTAGTATCCTCTCAAGGATTGTTATTAACGAATCATCATTGTGGATACTCACAAATTCAGTCGCATTCTTCGTTGGAAAATGACTATTTAAAAAATGGTTTTTGGGCAATAAACAAAAGTGAAGAATTAGAAAACCCAGGACTAACTGCATCTAGAATTGTGCGTATTCAGGATGTAACGGCTGCAGTTTTAGCAGGAACTGATGGATTGTCTCAATCTAGTAAATTGTTGAAGATGCAAGAGAATGTGATAGCTCTTATCGATGACGCCAAGAAAGGAAATGGTTATTCTGCAGATATTAAACCTTTCAATTACGGCAACGATTTTTACATGATCGTAAAAGAGACTTTTAGTGATGTACGTTTGGTTGGAACTCCTCCAAATTCGATCGGTAAGTTTGGCGGAGATACAGATAATTGGATTTGGCCGAGACATACAGGTGACTTCTCTGTTTTTAGAGTGTATGCTAATTCAAACAATGAGCCTGCAGGAATTTCTGATGATAATGTTCCCTACAAACCCCTTCACTTCTTGCCTGTTTCGGTGAAAAATAGAGTTTCAGGAGAATTTACCATGGTCTATGGCTTTCCAGGTTCTACCGAACAGCATTTGACATCAGAAAATTTGAGATTTGTGATGGATCAAGAACGTCCCGCTAGAATAAAAATGAGAGATAAATCACTGAGTGTGATTAATGCGGGAATGCGTTCTTCAGATTTAATACGAATTCAATATTCCTCTAAACAAGCAAGAATTGCAAATGGTTGGAAAAAGTGGATTGGGCAGATAGGAGGACTAAAAACTGTCGATGCTATTCAAATTAAATTGGATCGAGAAAAAATGTACAATGATAAGGCAGCAACGAAGCCTGAATGGCAAACAAATTACGGTTCTGTAATAAATGACATGAATCTATTAGTTGCTAAGTATAAAGACATTGATTTTGGTTATTCAATGGCAATAGAGTATCTTTATGTTGGTCCGGAGGTATTCAAACAGGCTAGAAATCTTAATTCTTTTCTTACCAAATTTGAGAAATTAGAAAAGGAGGGTACACTTGATGCTGAAATCGAAAAGCAAATTAAAGGAGCAAAAGGATTCTTCAAAAATTACAATGCTGATATTGATAAACAAATTTTTATTCTATTAACCGAAGAATACGTTAAACAGATTGGGAGTGGACCACTACCAGACCGTCTGAGAAATAGTTCAGCACAAGAGTTGGCCGATAAGATATTTAATAAGTCAATTTTAACCGATGAAGAGCGATATATTAAATTCTTGAATAAATTGAAGTCTAAATCAATCAAGAAGTTGCAAAAAAAAGATCTTGGCTTCATTCTCTGGGCAGATGCGAACGATAATTTTAGTGCAAATATTCTTCCAGGCATTAGAACTTATAAAGGTGCGATGGATCAATTATTAAAGACCTATGTGAAGGGCAGAATGGACATGTTTCCAGATGAGAAAATGTGGCCAGATGCGAATTCAACAATGCGAATTACATATGGTAAATTGGAAGGTTCTGCACCCCACGACGGAATGAAATACACGGAGCATACAACTTTAGACGGTATCATCTCGAAGAATAACAGTGACAACCCTGATTATGAACTTCTCCCTAGAATGCGCGAGTTAGCTGAGAAGAAAGATTATGGAAGTTATGCGCAAGACGGTGAACTATGGGTCTGTTTTACTGGTTCTAATCATACCACAGGAGGTAATTCAGGTTCACCTGTGATTGATGCAGAGGGTAATCTAATGGGTCTTAATTTTGACAGAACCTGGGAGAGCACTATGAGCGACTATATGTTTGATGCATCTCGATGTCGAAACATTGCAGTAGATGTTCGCTATGTTCTTTGGGTAATGGATAGATACGCAGGAGCAAAGCATTTGGTTGATGAAATGGTTTTGGTGAAATAGGTGAGTGGTCAACAAATCATCAATAACCGAGTCTTATTGTTTTTCTCCATTGGAGCTCTGTGAATACAGGGCATAGCTTGACTTTCGGGATGATCGATTGCTAGTTTCCATAATTGACCTTGGCCTAACTTGATAGGTATCGCATCAAATTTTTCTTGATAATGCAAATCAAAAAAATGCTCTTTTAAGAATGCTTCGAAACCTTCTTCATCTCCATTATACAATTTTTTGAGTTCTTCTCTTATTTCTGGAATGTGTATTTTCTGTTGAGCTTGCGAGTTGGGTACTATTTCACTCGCTTCGCCGTGGTATGTGCACAGAAATGTGTCAGTTGGCAAGGGAGAACGATCTATGTGAAAAGAATAAACGTCGGTTGGAAAAAAAAAAGGGTAGGCATCATCTCGATCATAGTATTTAATAAGATTAAGAGTAGGCGAGGCGCCGTGAGTTGTCAATAGCTGAAAATCGTTTAATAACGTTTCACGAGCAATTTGCCCTTGTTCGCTCAACTGAAGCGAATGGAGTTCTTCCATACTCAACTCGGCAATGTTTTCTTTAAATTCTACCTTTTTTACAATCTCGGAAAAATCACCCTTTAGTTGACGCGACCAACAAAGTGCATTCATCTCTCCATAAAAAGATGTAGAAACGAGTTCTTGAAAACTCGTAACAAGCTGAACTTGTTTTTCTTTATGGGATAAATCGTTATTGAACAATTTTTCTAGAGTAATAAAAATTTAAATCAGAAGGAAAAAAAGAAGGTCTCAAAATAACTCAAAATTTTGACAAAAATCTACTACCTTAAATCTTCGCATTCAGCACCTTCTCCTTCATTTCTTCCATATATGCCAACATTCTATTTCTCACTTTTTCATCTGATGAAGCAATGATTTTTGCTGCTAGAATACCGGCATTTTTGGCTCCGTCCAGGGCAACTGTTGCTACAGGAATCCCTCCAGGCATTTGAAGAATTGATAAGATACTGTCCCATCCATCAATTGAATTTCTAGATTTTACGGGCACCCCAATAACAGGAAGTGGTGTCAATGAAGCAGTCATTCCAGGAAGATGCGCAGCACCACCAGCACCCGCAATAATGACTCTTAAACCTCGTGTGTGAGCTGATTTTGCATAATCGAACATTAGTTCGGGCGTTCTATGGGCAGAAACGATTTTCACCTCGTGTTCGATACCTAGTTCTTTAAGAATATCGATAGCATCTTGCATAACGGGCATATCCGATGTACTTCCCATAATAATTCCAACTTCAATCATGTTTTTTTTTACAAAGATAAGGAAATTCAATGATTCAATGTTAGAATGAATTAATGATAGAACGATATATTGTTTTAATAAATGTCACCTATCTACAGGCAAGACTTAAAACATTAAATCATGGCAACTTCCTATATCCTTTCAAATTATCTAGTCCCCAATTTTCCAACTCTTCTTTGCTCCAGAGTTCTGGAAAGAAAATTCTACGCTGATATCTCGGATGCATGTATTTGTGCCAGTCGGAACCTCCAGTTGCTTCGACTTCGACTTTGCCACTGTCTAGATATTTAGCTGCTGCATCATAATGGTGCATAACCCAATCTATATTTACAGTATGGTCATAATGGCGCATTGCATTCAGAAGGGCAACATCTTTTTGATATTCTTGAGGAAGTTCCTTAAATTTGGTCCAAAGATTAACTGTATTGTATTCTTTCATCCATTCAATTAACTCTTTTTTGTATTTCTTTTCAAAATTTCTCAGTAACATGGTTTTACCTCCGTTTTCTCTGTCAACTCCGGCAGCTTGCCAATACATGTTATCAAAAGCATGCTCGTAGGGTGTATCTCTGTCAATTGTTTTTCTATATCTGTAATCAATTAAGTTGATTAATTCCGTTGACGCAATTTCAATTTTTCTGTATTGGGCAGACTGAAAACCACTTGCAGGAGTTAAAGTATCACGGAATTTCATGTATTGTTCCCGTTCCATGCCTTCTCCCATAACGTCAAAAGAGTCTGAAAGCATATCAAAATATCGACTGACTCTCATTAAATGCATCACGAATTTATCAGGTTTAATACCTTGGGTAAAGGAAATTTGTTGCATTTCCCAAAGAATCATTTTAAACAACAGCTCATTGATTTGATGATACATGATAAAGACCATTTCATCGGGCAACTGAGTTCGTTGAGTTTGTAACCCTAATAGTGCATCCACTTGAGCAAAATCCCAGTAAGTCATGGGCTCTGCATGAAGCAACCCGGATAAATGTACATCAGCATCTTGACCCATTGCTGCGTATTTCTTATCAATTGCGTCTAAAAGTTCTTCTCTTGTCATCGTTGAATTATTTGAAATCAAAAATAAGCATTTCTATTTTAGGAGAAAATGACATCGCTCAAGTATTGGGATTGTAGTGGATTTCGAGTGCCTCAGTCCACTAACAATGAGTGCCTAAGTTCAGAAACAAAAGGAGTCATAGCTCATCTGTAAATCTTAGGTAACCAAAAAATTCAAACGGTAAACTAAAATAATCGTTTTGAATAAGGCAGAGAAATTAAAGCTTAGCGATGTGGACTGAGTCCTGAAGCTCGCTACAATCCCAATACTCTCTTCAATTCTCCATAAGAACTTCTGCTAATAGGAATAGATGCGCTGTTAGTCAGAGTTGCTCGATAAGAATTTTTTTCATAAGGTTCAATTCTGGTTAGTTGATTGATGTTAATAATGAATGAACGATGGATTCTAATAAAGTCCTTTGTATCCAACGATTTTTCATAGTAAACCATTGTCTTTTTCTTAAGAAAATATTTTTCTTTCGTATGCACTTTTACATAATCGTCATACGCTTCTATATAATAAACCTCACTAGTCGGAATGATTTTGATTGCTCCTTTTTCTTTTAATACAATTCTTAAGTGCTCATCGGGTTGTTTACTAGCAACACTATCTATTGCATTTTTTTCACTTTTAGAAGAAGTAGATTTTTTCCATTTCGCCAATGCCTTATCAAACCTTTCTTGCGTAAAGGGCTTGAGCAAATAGTCAATGGCTGAATTGTCAAAAGCTTTGATTGCAAATTCGTCAAACGCCGTAGTGAAAATAACAGAAGGGTTTTCGTCAATGATTTCAAGCATCTCAAATCCGTTGATTTTTGGCATTTGTATGTCTAGAAAAATTAAGTCTGGCTGGTGTTTCTCAATCTCTTTTACTCCTTCAAATCCGTTATTGCATTCTGCAACGATCTCGATATCGTCTTTTTCTAAGAGAAATGACTTAACAATTGATCTAGCCAAAGGCTCATCATCTATAATAATTACTTTAAATTTCATTTTGAGGAATTTTAAGCGTAGTTGTGAAAATACCGTTTTTTTCAGTTGTAAGCAGCAAATTATGTTGATTAAACAAAATAAGCATTTTTTTTCTGATGGAACTCAATCCATAGCCTGTTCCTTTGCTTGACAATTGCGTGTTTGGATCGTGAGGATTTGAAATTTTAACGACCAAGTATTTTTTTTGACAATTAACTTGGATGTCAATAATGACATTTTCAGTATGTCCATACAATCCATATTTAATAGCATTTTCAATTATTGGTTGTAAGATAAGAGATGGAATGAGCAGTAATTGACATTCTTCTGGAACATTAAAATTCACCGTTAATCGATCGCCAAAACGAACTTTTTCAATATTTGTGTATAATTGGATATGGTTGATCTCTTGTTCTAGTGGAATCATTGTAGATTGATCTTTTTTTACTGCTCCACGCATGAATTCAGATAGCAAGTGTATCATTTTCCGTGCCTCTTCAGGATTGTGCATGGTTAATGCGTTTATAGAATTAAGACTATTGAATAGGAAATGCGGTTTGAATTGTTGTTGTAAACTATTCAGCTGTATTTTAGATGTTTCCTTTTCTTTCCCAATTACAAATTTTTGAAATTGAACTTCTTGTAATTTTTGCTGATCAATCCAGAAAATGAATAGGAGAATAAAAAGAAGGAGAAGAATGAAAAGCATCTTAATAATTATTGTTGTCCAAAAAAACTCGATAAAAACAAGTGAAGAACCATCAAAATAACTAACAACAAGGTAATTAAAGTAAGTTCCCAAAATAACAAATAGGATAACGGTTCCTATGTTCTGAGAGTTAAGAACTTTTTTGGAATGATGATTTCTTTGGATAGTGAAAATCAATAATGCAAATAAACTGGTAAAAACAAAGAATGAAATTGAATCTGCCAAGCTGAAGTCAAATGTGAAAGATAAATCTGCAAGAATGATGAAGTCCAGAACCGAAAAGCTAGCAATTAAAATAATTGCTTGAAATGCTCGGTTGATACTATTTACTTGAATTTGTTCTTGCATTAGAAATAGTTAACAATTTCTATACCTCCAAAGATGCAGTTACCTGTAAGAGTGATTGTTTTTGAAGGATCAATATTTTCGTCATTTAACATTGGTCGTTTATCTTCAACGCCTCCAAATATGGCTGTTGTTTCAGTAGTGACATTCCATGTTGGTGGTACATAAAGCTTCATTCCACCAAAAACAACATCCGTGTTTATGGTTATAGGGCCTTGAATGTCTGATTTGATAAGGTTTAACTGCATTCCACCAAAAACACAATCAAAATCCCCACCTTTAAAGTTTTTACTCACTACATTTTTCTTTACATTGCCAAAAAGAGCGATGGCTTCCATATATTCACCATCTTCTATAGTAAATTGATCGTTCACAAAATAATTTTTTTTGGATTTTTTTTTTCCAAAAATATTGAGTGATTTCCCAATCATCATGATGCCGAAAAGAATTATAAATGCTGGAAATAACAGACTCGCATCTATCAAATCTTTAGAGTAATCGTTGATTATAAATACAACCCCAATCGTAATCATAATCCATCCACCAAAATTCCTAAAATTGTGTTTGTAAAGAGCAATTGTTCCGATAGCAATAAATATTATTTTCCATGAAAAAATCCAATGTGGTAAATTGACCCCAATTCTATTCATTAAAAACAGAATACCAAAAATAACGATCAAAATACCGGTTAGTATTTTTGCTTTTTGATGGCGAGCCATTTTTTCTCTTCTTGATTCTTTTTTTAATTGTTGTTCCATGTTCTTTGTTTTTGTTTCTCCAAATGTATATAGTACGTTATAATCCAGAAAGGCTAAATAGGTGAGTTGTGGTTATTATTCGGTAAACGGGAGTTTTTTATTTATTATTTGAGAATAATCGACTTTGTTCACACAGATTATTGACTCGGGACAAATTTCAAATGGAAAAATATTTTCATAAAAAAAGGCCATTCAACTTGAACGACCTTTTAAATTTAGTGATGTAAATAGATTACAATGTACCTCTTTTTTCTTGCTCTCTTTCAATCGATTCAAAAAGCGCTTTAAAATTTCCTGCTCCAAAACCTCTAGCTCCCATTCGTTGGATGATTTCAAAAAATAAGGTTGGCCTATCTTCAACAGGTTTCGTGAAAATTTGTAACAAATACCCTTCCTCATCCGCATCAATCATAATTCCAAGAGATTTCAATTTTTCAATATCTTCTCCAAGCTCATGATTATGTGCTTGCAACCTTTTTGGAACTGCTTTATAATATTCTTCTGGAGGAGTCGATAAAAACTCAATTCCCCTTGCTCTCATTTGAGCCACAGTTGATATTATATCGTTGGTAGCCATAGCAATATGCTGAACTCCTGGACCTTCGTAAAAATCAAGGTATTCTTCAATTTGAGATTTCTTTTTTCCTTCTGCCGGTTCGTTGATTGGAAATTTAATTCTACCATTTCCATTACTCATCACCTTACTCATTAAGGCTGAATATTCAGTAGTAATTTGTTTATCGTCAAAAGACAAGAAATTAACAAACCCCATGATATCTTCATACCATTTTACCCACGTATTCATTTCGTTCCAGCCCACATTACCGACCATGTGGTCAATAAATTTAAGCCCTGTTGGTTCTGGATTATAGTCTGAATTCCACTCTTGATAACCTGGTAAAAAGGATCCTTTGTAATTTTTTCTTTCAACAAACATATGTACAGTTTCGCCGTAAGTGTAAATACCAGCTCTAACTACTTCACCATGCTCATCTTTTTCAACCGTTGGTTCCATAAACGATTTGGCTCCTCTTTTTGTTGTTTCTTCCCAAGATTTCTTTGCGTCTTCCACCCATAAGGCAGTAACTTTAACTCCATCGCCATGCTTTACAAGATGTTTATTAATAGGAGATTGGGAGTTTAACGGGGTGGTTAGTACAATTCTTATTTTGTCTTGTTTCAAAACATAAGATGCATAATCTATACATCCCGTTTCCAGTCCTTTATACGCGTAAGATTGAAATCCAAAGGCTGTTTTATAAAAATGAGCTGCTTGTTTTGCATTACCTACATAAAACTCAACATAATCGGTTCCTAGAAGAGGCAAGAAATCTTGTGCCCCTTCAAATATTTTTTCTAATCCGTATTCTACGTTCTTTATTTTACTCATGATAATTTCGTTTTTTTATTCTGTAATCCACGACTTGTAATAGTCGTCAACTTCTAATTTTAATGCCTCCTCAGTAATCATTACCGGACTGAAAGGATCAATCATTACTGCTAATTCACCTGTCTCTTTTTTTCCAATACTTCTTTCAATAGCTCCTGGATGAGGTCCGTGAGGAATTCCTCCGGGATGAAGAGTAATTTGACCTTTATCAATGTTATTTCTACTCATAAAATCACCATCAACGTAGTATAATAATTCTTCAGAATCAATATTACTATGGTGATATGGCGAAGGAATAGAATCAGGATGATAATCATACATTCTTGGCACAAAAGAGCAAACTACAAAACCTGCTGCTTCCCATGTTTGATGGATAGGAGGTGGCATGTGAATACGACCAGTTATTGGTTCAAAATCGTGAATTGAGAAAGCATAAGGGTAATGAAATCCATCCCAACCTACAACATCAAATGGGTGATTGGCGTGCGTATATTCCCATAAAACACCTTGTTTCTTTGAAATAATCTTGAATTCTCCTTTTTCATCATGGGTTGTGAGATTTTGAGGCAATCTAAAGTCTCTTTCACAGAATGGAGAATGTTCAAGCAGTTGTCCAAAATTATTACGATATCTATCGGGTGTCATTATTGGACTAAATGACTCTATATACAATATGCGGTTATCTTCTGTGTCAAAATCAATTTGGTAAGTTGTTCCTCTCGGAATGATAAGGTAATCGCCATATTTGAAGTCGATATCACCATACATCGTTCTCAATTTCCCTGATCCTATATGGATAAATAGCATTTCATCGGCATCCGAGTTCCGATAGAAATAATCTTTTGAAAACTCTTTGGGTGCAGCTAAACCTATATGCAAGTCATTGTTAGCAAAAAGAGTCTTCCTACTTTCAATATAGTCTTTTTCTGGCTTCAAAGAAAACCCTTTAAAGCTCAATGCTTTCATATTTTTCTCCACAGCAATTTTAGGAGAAACATCTTGTAATTTTTTAATTTCTGAAACGACTGTTGGGGGATATAAATGATAAATCAGTGAAGACATTCCAGCAAAACCGGCAGTTCCAAATAATTCTTCTTGATACAAACTACCATCTTCTTTTTTGAAAGTAGTATGTCTTTTTGGTGGAATTTTACCCAGTGTATGATATCTTGGCATAAATAATTTTTTAAAATGTATGTGTTTATTTTAGTCAGTTTTTAAAAGAAAAACCGTCATTCTGGATTTCTTTTAATAAAATAATTCAAATAATCTTTTAGTCCTATCCACATATCGAAGTAAAGATATAGAATAATGCAATATTAAGCTAAAAATGACATCTAAAAAATGATAGTTGTAAGCTTTTATTTGAGTAAAATTGGATTTCTATGAAATATTACTTCTATTTGTAATAGAATTTTATCTATGGAAAAAATACTTGTCATTGGTGCTGGAGGTCAAATAGGAACTGAATTGGTACTCGCTCTGAGGAAATTGAAAGGGAACGAAAATGTTGTCGCGGCAGATTTAAAAGAGGATTGTCCAAATAAGTTGTCAGATGGGCCATATGTCAAGTTAGACGTTCTAGATAAAGAACGAGTTAGGAATTATATAATTTCTGAGAAAATCAAAGAAGTTTATTTGTTGGCGGCTTTATTAAGTGCTACGGCAGAAAAAAATCGATCTTTTGCTTGGCGTCTCAATATGGAAGGATTGTTTACCATTCTAGATTTGGCTAAAGAAAAACACCTCAACAAAGTTTTTTGGCCTAGTTCTATTGCTGTTTTTGGACCCACAACTCCGATAAATGATACTCCCCAAATTACTGTTATGGAGCCAACAACCGTGTATGGTATTTCTAAATTGGCAGGAGAACGCTGGTGTGAATATTACGCAGAACAATATGGCGTAGATGTAAGAAGCATTCGCTATCCAGGACTAATTTCTTACACCAGCTTACCGGGTGGAGGAACTACAGATTATGCGGTGGATATTTTTTATCAAGCCAAGCTTGGAAATACTTTTAATTGTTTTTTGAAGGAAGATACAAAATTACCCATGATGTATATGGAAGACGCTATTCGAGCTACCATTGAATTGATGGAGTCGGATGAGAAAAATATCAAAATACGGTCTTCATATAACCTTGCTGGAAGTAGTTTTACACCAAAAGAACTTGCAAATTCTATTAAAAAGGAAATTCCTGAGTTTAAAATTACTTATTCGCCTGATTTTCGTCAAAAAATAGCAGATACTTGGCCTAATTCTATTAATGATGATTCTGCTCGTAAAGACTGGGGTTGGAAAGAAATTTTTTCTACGGAAGATTTAGTGAGAATTATGCTCAAAAACGTGGATCCTACTATGATTTAGCTATTCTACTTGTTGATTTATAAGTTTTTAGGCAACAATACAATGCGAGCATAGTTTTTATCGTTGAAATAGAGACGTCTGCCGAAAAAATGTAAAAATATTTTGAAAAGCAACCTTCTATGACTACATTCGTTATAGAACTGTACACTCTCCATGTATTAAAGTTTAGAACTATGATTTTTAAAAAACTAATTTTGTTGTTGACAGTAGGGATTTTCTCTACTTCTTTGGTATTCGGTGGAGATGACCAGGGAGGAGATATAAACAAACGAGATTCAGAAGGTAGGAAACAAGGGAAATGGATACATTTCGGAAAAGATAGACCTGCTGCAGGTTATCCAGAAGAAGGGAAAATTGAGGAAGGATCTTATGAGAACGACCGCAAAGAAGGTACTTGGATCAAGTACCAAAGAGACGGAGTTACTCGAAAATTGAAAGGAACATATAAAAATAATCGACCAAATGGTCCTTTTATCAAGTACTATGCTAATGGTGTTGTCAAAGAAAAAGGAACGTGGGGAAGAGGAAAGTATGAAGACAGCCTTCAACGCTACCATGAAAATGGGGAACTTGAATTTTCAACTGTATATGATGAAACTGGGAAAGAAGATGGACTCGTTCAGTATTTCTACCCAAATGGTCAGTTAGAATTTGAATATACTGCAACTAACGGAATTGCTACTGGCAAAGCAACTCGTTATTATGAAAATGGTGACATTAAAGAATTAATCAATTATAACGAAGATGGTTCAGTTGGTGAGTCAGAAGTGAAAGAATTAATTAATCCTCCAGTAAAGGTTAATGATCCCGGTCAGTCGGCAGAAAAGGCACCTAAAATTAATGTAATAAGAACACAGGGAGTTGAATTCAAAAAAAATGGATACAACAAGGTGTTTAATGAAGATGCAGAAATTTGGCAAGATGGAGATTTCAGAAATGGAAGCTTGTGGGATGGTAAAGTGTATGAGTATGATTCAGATGGAATTCTTTTAAAAGTGAAAGTCTTTAAGAACGGTGTATATCATTCTGATGGACAATTATAATACAAAAACGATATAGTAAGAAAAGACCCAAATTGGGTCTTTTTTTTGTCCTATAACTTGCTATATTTGTTAAAAACGAACTAATTTGACCTATGAGTAACAAGAAAGGAAGAAGCCATTTAACCCTTCCAGATTTCTCACAATCACCTTGTGTGGATAAAGTTGGTGTAGAAGAACGCGTTTCTCGATTTCAGAAGAGAAGCATTAAGAACGAAGCTAAATTGCAAGGTCTTTACATGGCATTGAACATGATTGATTTGACGACTCTTGAAGGGAAAGATACTCCTGGTAAAGTAAAACAGATGTGTTACAAAGCGCAGCATCTGCATGATGTTTATCCTGAATTGCCAACAGTTGCAGCTGTGTGCGTGTATCCATCAATGGTTGGTGTAGCTGCTAAGGCAATTGCAGGTTCTGGTGTGAAGGTAGCATCTGTATCAACAGCATTTCCCAGTGGACAAGCACCGTTAGAAGTTAAAATCATGGATACTAAATTTGCCGTTTCTGAAGGAGCAGATGAAATTGATATGGTGATTTCAAGGGGGAAATTTCTTTCCGGGGACTATAATTTTGTTTTTGATGAAATTGCATCCATTAAGGAAGCATGTGGAAAGGCTAGACTGAAAGTAATTCTTGAAACAGGCGAGTTAGTTACCTTAGATAACGTTCGTCGAGCAAGCGACATCGCAATGTATGCAGGTGCAGATTTTATAAAAACCTCAACAGGAAAAATATCTCCAGCAGCGACAATGCAAGTAACATACACAATGCTTGAAGCAATTCGGGATTTCAAATTAAAAACAGGCATACAAATAGGGATGAAACCGGCTGGTGGAATTTCTAATTCTAAACTAGCTTTGCATAACCTTGTTATGGTAAAAGAAACTTTAGGAGAGGATTGGCTGACTAATGAATGGTTTAGGTTTGGAGCAAGCAGCTTAGCTAATGACGTTCTAATGCAAATCATGAAAGCCAAAACTGGAGTGTACCAATCGGCAGATTATTTCTCAAAAGATTAAACAATGGCAAAAAAACAAACAGTTAAAAAGAAAGCGGTGAAATGGGATTATTCTCCAGCGCCAGAAAGCACGAGTCATATTAATTTGAAAGAGAAATATGATCTATATATCGATGGAAAATGGGTAAAACCAAGTTCAGGAAAATATTTCGACACCATAAATCCTTCCAATGAGGAAAAATTAGCAAAAATAGCTTACGCCAATGATAAAGATGTGGACAAGGCTGTAAAAGCGGCACGAAAGGCATATAAGAATGTTTGGTCTAAAATGGCTCCTTCTGAAAGAGCTAAGTACATCTATCGCATTGCTAGGCTAATGCAAGAACGAGCAAGAGAGTTTGCAGTTATCGAGACTTTAGATTCTGGAAAAGTAATTCGAGAATCAAGAGATGTTGATATCCCACTGGCATGCAATCATTTTTTTTACTACGCTGGTTGGGCAGATAAGCTTGAATACGCATTTCCAAATAGAAAGGCAGAATCATTAGGCGTTGCTGGACAAATTACACCTTGGAATTTTCCATTGTTAATGGCTGCTTGGAAAATTGCTCCAGCACTTGCGACAGGAAACACAGTTGTCTTAAAACCCGCTGAAACAACTCCTTTAACGGCGTTGAAGTTGGCCGAAGTTATACACGATGCTGGTTTACCTCCGGGAGTAGTCAACATTGTGACGGGTTATGGAGATACTGGTGCTGCTATTGTTAATCATGAAGATGTTGACAAAGTCGCATTTACAGGTTCTACAGGAGTTGGTAAAATTATTCAAAAAGCTATTGCTGGGACAAATAAGAAGGCAACATTGGAATTGGGTGGTAAATCTGCGAATATAATTTTAGATGATGCTCCACTCGATCAAGCCGTTGAAGGTATTGTGAATGGTATTTTCTTTAATCAAGGTCATGTATGTTGCGCCGGATCAAGACTGTTTGTTCAAGAGTCTGTTGCTGATGTTGTAATTGAGAAATTGAAACATCGCTTAAATTCTTTGATTATTGGGGACCCAATGGATAAAAATACGGATATTGGTGCGATCAATTCAAAAGAACAATTGACAACTATCGATAAGTACATCAAAATTGGATTGGATGAAGGAGCTACAATGTACCAGCCTAAATGCAAGATGCCAAAAGGAGGGTATTTTTGTCCTCCGACACTATTTACGGATGTTGCTCAATCTAGTACAATTGTTCAAGAAGAAATTTTTGGTCCTGTTTTGACTATCCAAACATTTAGAACGGTTGATGAAGTTATAGAAAAGGCTAATAATTCACCGTATGGCTTAGCCGCTGGAATCTGGACGGACAAAGGTTCTCGAATTTTTAACTTAACAACGAAGTTAAATGCGGGTGTTATCTGGGCAAACACATATAATAAATTTGATCCAACTTCTCCATTTGGAGGGTATAAAGAGAGTGGTTTTGGTCGTGAGGGTGGACTTCATGGGCTCAGTGCTTATGTTAAATTGAAATAAACATGGAAAGATTGGAAGTTTTAAAAACATATAAGATATATATTGGAGGTAAATTCCCTAGAACAGAATCGGGACGTTATTACTCTCCAAAAAATGCAAAAGGACAGCAATTGGGCAATATCTGCCTTTCTTCAAGAAAGGATGTGCGAAATTCTGTAGTTGCAGCTAGAAAGGCATTTGGGGGCTGGTCTGAAAGGGCGGCATTTAATCGTGGGCAAATCCTATATAGAATTGCCGAAATGTTGGAAGGCAGAAAAATGCAGTTTATCGAAGAATTGCAGTTTCAAGGTTCTACGAAAGATCAAGCAGAGAAGGAGGTTAATTTGTCGATAGATCGATTGATTTATTATGCTGGATGGTGTGACAAATATACCCAAGTATTGAGCTCCATTAATCCAGTTGCCTCTTCGCATTTTAACTTCTCAGTTCATGTTCCACAAGGAGTCGTCGGTGTTGTTGCAGAACAGTCATCATCTTTGATAGGGCTTATATCTGTCATCGCTCCCGTCATCGCTGGGGGAAACACGTGCGTTGTGATTGCATCAGAGAATTTACCCTTGTGTGCAATAACTTTCGCAGAGGTCCTTCATTCTTCTGATGTGTCTGGAGGTGTTGTCAATCTTCTTACGGGCAGTCCATCGGAAATGATAAAACCAATGACGACTCACATGGATGTCAATGGAATGGTATATGCTGGGAATGATTCTTCAATTATAAAGGAGTTGAGAGAAAGTGCCGCATTGAATTTAAAAAGAATTAATCATTACGATGAGAATTGGATGGATGTGAATGCCCAGAATTTGTACATGATTTCTGATTGCCAAGAAGTAAAAACAACATGGCACCCAATTGAGAATATCGGCGGAGCAACAAGCTCTTACTAATTAGGTAGCGCACAAAAAAAAACGCTTTGAATATTCAAAGCGTTTTTTTATTTTATTTAATTTCTTGTGTTTTTAGTTCAACGTAAAGTTAATTGGCAAACGGCAACGTGTTCTGGCCTTTCTACCTTTCGCTTCACCTGCTTTCCATTTTGGCATTTTACGCAACAATCTTTTTGCTTCTCTGTCCAAATCAGCACTAACTCCTCTTTCTACTTTGATGTTGGTAATAGAACCATTTGGTTCAACAACAAACGATAGATAAACTCTACCTTGCTCATTCATTTCTATCGAAGTTTGAGGATATTTTACGTTATCGGCAATCCATTTTTGCATGGCAGCAGCTCCACCAGGGAAACCTGCTTCAACATCCGGGAAATCGATAATTTCGTCTTCAACAACAACTTCTTCTACAGGAGCTGTAGCAACAGGTGGCGGAGTTTCAACAACAGGTGTTGGTTCAATTTCTGTATTTTCTTCTTCAACGATATCCTCTGTGATTGGAGGTGGCGCATCTACCGCAGGTGGCGGTGGTGGCGGTGGTGGTGTATCTTCTTGCTGTTGAATTTCATCAATAATTTCAGCAATTTGTTCATCACCAGCATCTTTAGAGTTGTCATCAGATGGTGTTGAGAACGTCAACGAAGCCAAGACAAAACTCCCTATAAAAAGTAATCCCATTAACCGAATAGGTATTCTTAGTTTTTCAATATCTGCGTTTTCACTTTTCTTTAATTCCATAATTAATTTGAATTAGACTGTAAATATATAAAATAATACTAACAAAATGTGTACCAATAAATCAATAACATGATGCGTAGAGTAAACGAAAGGACAAAACTCCAATGACCGCTCCAAAAGTGTTAAATATGATGTTCCAAAAGTTAAAAAAACTACCCATGCCAGAAAAATAGATTAGAATCTCAGAAAGCAACGAAATAAAAATAGCTGTACCAAAAACTAGTGCGATTCCGTTTATTCTCAGTCTTTCATATTTTAACTGTTTTTTGCAAGCGCCTATCCATATATGAGTGAACCCCCAAAACAAAAAAAAGTGTACAATAGCTCTATCAGGAATAATATTAAAAAATAATGAGCATTCAGAATTTAGGGGTGTTGTAAATAAAAACACCATTGCAAAAAACCATATAATACCAAGAAGAGCTATTCGAAGACTCAAGAATTTAGCTTTTATCCTATCAAATCTCTATATGCAGATGCATCAAGTAATTCACTCACTTCACTTGTATCAGACATTTTGATTTTAATCATCCAACCTTTCTCGTAAGCATCAGAATTTACCGTCTCTGGTTCAGATTCTAAAGAGTCATTGAATTCAGTGATTTCACCGCTTAATGGCATGAATAAATCAGAAACTGTTTTTACAGCTTCTACAGATCCGAAAACTTCTTCTCGGTCTAATGATTCCCCTTCAGTTTCAATTTCAACATAGACGATGTCGCCAAGTTCACCTTGAGCAAAATCAGTAATACCAACAGTTGCAATATCTCCTTCAATGCTAATCCACTCGTGATCTTTGGTGTATTTTAAATTCTCCGGAATGTTCATTTTTTATTGTTTTAGTTTGATTTAGCAAATGTAAAATTATTATCAATGAAAGAAAGAACTAAGTAGGTTAATTTCTCCACATTCTTGTAAATTTTTTAACTAAATTTGCTCGAAATGATAAATCAAGATCAACTTAAAGAATCTAAAAAACGGATTGAGGCCATTGGTAGCTATCTGAAAATAGAAGAAAAACGCATTCAACTTATGGAAGAAGAGTTGAAAACGCAAGATCCTGATTTTTGGAACGACTCTAAAAAAGCGGAAGTTCAAATGAAATCGATTAGAGGGCTTAAATTTTGGATCGATGCGTATGAAAAATTGGATAATGTTCAAGCGGATATTGAAATATTGTTTGAATTTGCAAAGGAAGGAGAGGGGGAAGAAGAAGATGTTGATGAGCAATTTTTCTCTTTACAAGACGAAATTGAAGAACTTGAATTGAAGAACATGCTTTCTGGAAAGGAGGATGGACTCAATGCTGTTTTACAAATAACATCTGGCGCAGGAGGTACAGAAAGTTGCGATTGGGCTTCTATGCTGATGCGAATGTACACGATGTGGGGGCAGAAAAACGGTTTCAAAATAAAGGAATTGAATTATCAGTCTGGAGATGTTGCTGGAATTAAGACGGTTACTTTGGAGTTTTCGGGTGATTTTGCCTTTGGATATCTAAAAGGAGAAAATGGAGTGCATCGCTTGGTTAGAATTTCTCCATTTGATTCGAATGCAAAAAGACACACTTCTTTTGCATCTGTTTATGTGTATCCTCTGGTTGACGAAACTATCGAAATTCAGGTAAATCCTGCGGATATTACTTGGGAAACATTTCGTTCAGGAGGAGCCGGGGGTCAAAATGTAAATAAAGTAGAAACGGCTGTTCGATTGCGCCATGCACCTTCAGGAATAGTAGTAGAGAACTCTGAATCTCGATCTCAACTTGGAAACAAGGAGAAAGCAATGCAGTTATTGAAGTCTCAGCTCTATGAATTAGAATACAGAGCCCGTATGGAAGCACGAGATGAAATTGAGGCGAACAAGAAAAAAATAGAATGGGGTTCGCAAATAAGAAATTACGTAATGCATCCTTATAAGTTGGTTAAAGACGTAAGAACAGGTTTTGAAACGGGCAATGTTGATGCAGTAATGGATGGCGACTTAAATAAGTTTTTAAAAGCTTACTTAATGAGTTATGGTAGTTAAATGGAAAGAATAATGAAAGAAGAAATTGAAGTATATCACAATCCACGTTGTTCAAAAAGTAGAAGTGCTATTTCGTTTTTAGATAAGGAAAATTATTCAGTTAATGTTGTTGAATATCTCAAACAAACTCTCACATTTGATGAACTTGTTGTTCTTTTAAAGAAATTGAAAATGGAAGCGAAAGATCTTGTTCGTAAAGGTGAGGAGGACTATAAAAACAACTTCAAAGGGAAAGAGCTTTCAGAAAACGAATGGATTGATGCCATGGTAAAATACCCAAAATTGATAGAAAGACCTATTGTCGTTTTCGGAGAAAATGCTATAGTCGCTCGACCAACAGAAAAAATCGAAGAATTGTTGAATAATTTTTAAGAACAAGATTGTTGTTGCGATTAAATAAGTATATTTGCCCTCGCTAAAAATACAGCGATCAAAGAATGAAACTAGAGAATATTTATTTACAACCTAACTCTCCATTTTCTGCGCATATTTCTGAATGGGCTGGAAAAATTGGTATTCAAGCCGTAGATCATACTTTTAAAGTGGGAGATCAAGTCGTTGATGGTTTACTTCTTATCAATGAGAATCAAGACATTGATAAAGAAATCAATACTATACACTCTTATTTTGATGAAAGACATCTACCAACTCAAAAAATTGATGTGAATGGTACTTTACAAGTAGCAATTTCCAATTTTGATATGTGGTTTCACAATTTTAAGTGTAAAAATATTCTTATTCTAGGTTCTGATGAACTAGTTAAGAATACAAATTTAGATCGTTTTCTCACTAAAATTGAAGGAAAAATTTAAGCTTTTCTTTATTATTCCTTCACTTTCTCAAACTTTAACGTATTTTATACTCCAGTAAATAATAGTGGGGATTAAAAATTTGTTTTGAACTTTTGATTCTCTTAATTGTATCAATAGATAAAAACAAAAACGATGAACAATACGACACATCAAGGCAGGGCTCAATGGAATCCTTTTAATCCAAGAAAAATTCAAATTCTTCTTCTGTTATTTCCATTTTTTAGTTCAGCTCAGGTAGTAAGTAAGCAAATTATCAAATCCGACATTGACGAGGTTAAGTTGTACTTGACAGCAGGAGAAATATCTCGCCAACAAGATGTGAGTCTTGAGAAGGGACGAAATAAGTTGATTTTTTCTGGAATTTCTACTTATGCAGACCCACAATCTATCCAATTTACAGGAGAGGGTGATTTTAAACTGGTCTCAGTATCCACAGAAATGGACTTTTTAGCTGCTGAAGAATTTAACCCTCGAATTTCTATTCTTAATGACTCACTTGAGGTTTTGAAGGATAAACATCAAGACTTAGAGGATGAATTGAATGCCTATTATGCTGAGCAAGCAGTCTTGAACACGAATAGAAATATAAGCGGGAAGGATGCAAGTCTAAGTGTTGAACAAATTAGAGCTGCGGCAGATTTTTTTAGAGAAAGAACATTGAAAATTAATCGAAAAATAAGTTCTTTAAGAAAAGATCAACGCGTAAATACAGGTTCATTAGAAGATACCCGTTATCAATTAATTGAATTAAATTACAATGAAAATCAAAGAAGTAATCAAGTAATCATACTAATAGATTCTGAAAATGCAAAAAGTATGAACACTCAACTCAAGTATATCGTTAGTGATTGTGGTTGGGCAGCTACCTATGATTTGTCCGCAGATGATTTAAGTCAGAAAATCAACCTAAAATACAAAGCGAAAGTGTATAACAATACAGGGAATGAGTGGAAAAATGTTGATTTATTCTTATCGACAAGTGATCCTCAGCTTTCTGCTTCTCATCCAGAGCTTTCTCCATGGTATTTGAGTGCATCAGCATATCATTTGGGTAATAAAAAGGCTAAATATTACGCCCCTCAGGCAAATAGGGATGACTATAGAGAAGGTGCTGTATCAAATTTAAATATCGCAAACCAACGTGCTTATGATAACTATATGCTGAATGAAGATAAAGAAAGTTCAGGTAAAATATCATCTGGTTTTACAAGGGCAGAGGTTCAGCAAGTGAGCAATTTGCCTAAAGTACAAATGCAACAAATTGAAATTTCTGAATTATCGACAGAATTCGAAATTGCATCCAAATTTTCATGTCCAGCTGATGCTAAACCCTATATGGTTGATGTGAAAGAGATGAATTTAGAGGCTACATTCTCGCATATCACTGTTCCTAAATTAGATCGTTCTGTATTCTTAATGGCTAACATCGTTGGGTGGCAAGAATTGGAGTTAATCCCAGGGCCTACAAATGTGTATTTTGGAGGTCAATATGTTGGAGTTTCTAGAATTGATACGAGAAATGTATCGGATACCTTGAGTCTTTCTTTTGGTCGTGATAGCAAAGTGATGGTGGTGCGTAAATTACTTTCTGAAATGAGTACTAAGAAAGTAATCGGTAGTTCGAAGAAAGATGCATATCGTTTTGATATAACGGTTAGAAATAACAGAAAAACACCTGTAAATGTTAGAATCTATGATCAGGTTCCAATTCCAACTTCAAGTGACATCACGATTTATGATGACATATTGTCGGGAGGTGAGAAGTCACCAACTACAGGGGAAGTTATCTGGAACATCAAACTCGCACCTAATCAGGGTGAGTCCAAAGTAATCGGTTATACGGTTAAATATCCTAAGAATTTACATGTTTCTGTGAAACGTTTCAGAACGGTAAGTGCTCCTTCTTTTTAGAAGTCTAACATCAATATTCAAGAAAAACGGTCGAAAAAGTTCGATCGTTTTTCTTGAATACAATTTTCTTGATACTTTTGCGTTCTTTGCATGGAAATACAATGAAAAAATTACTAGTTATATTTACACTGCTTGCCTTTCAATCGTTTGGGCAATATCACACTGCTTTATCTAAATCAGAAATAGGCGTGATGATTGGTGGCACTTCTTATATTGGTGACTTAAATCAATTTGCACCCTATAAGAATATACATCTTGCAGGAGGATTGATTTATCGGTACAACGTTCATTCTCGCTTAAGTTTTAGAGCGAATCTACTGTATGGCAAGTTGAGTGCGGATGATGCAAACTCATCACTAGCAATTAATCAGCAACGAAATCTTAATTTTTCGAGTACAATTTATGAATTTGGTGCGGGTGTCGAGTTTAGTTATTTCCCTTTTCAATTGGGACATGACAGATACAAAGGGACGATGTATGTAATGGCTGAATTAGCTGTTTTTAGAATGAACCCCAAAACGATGTACAATGGTTCAGAAATTGAACTAAGAAATCTCGGTACAGAAGGTCAGGGAACTCCACTTAGTACAAAGTCGTATTATAATCTCACACAAATGTCAATTCCTATTGGCATTGGAGCTAAACTGTCAATGGGGAAAAGATTTGGAATTAATTTTGAAATAGGTATTCGGAAAACGTTTACCGACTATATCGACGATGTTGGCTCTAATTCATATCTTGATGCTTCAGAATTAGCTGCAGTAAGTAGTCCTACAACTGTTGCACTGTCAAACCGTTCTGGGAACCTTTATGGGCAACGAGGAAATGCTGCCAATAAAGATTGGTACTTATTCGGTGGTATGATGTTAACGGTTAGCTTGGGGGAACCAGGAAAATGTTATAGTCATTAATCCTGTTAATTCTCAGTCCACTTACTCGCGCACTCGTCGATTACTTGTGATTATGACCTTCGTGAGAGTTCGTCTCTTTCGTTGGAGAAATTTGTGAAGGTTTTTGAACAGGTACAGCTTGCGGTGCAATTACATCCATCATTTCTATATCAAACACTAAATCAGAATACGGAGGTATTGCTCCAGGTCTTCCTTGTGGACCGTAAGCAGCGTAGTAAGGAATAATTAATTTTGCTTTACCCCCTTTACCAATCATTGCCATTCCTTCTTCAAATCCAGGTATCATTCGTTGCTCTTTAAATTTGAATTCCATCGGCTGGTTTCTGTCGTAAGAAGAGTCAAATTTATCACCTGAAGCTCTAAATGTACCTTTGTAGTGAACACTAAGTCCAGAACCTTGAACAGGCATTGCATTTTTGTCTCCAGCATTTTCAATAATGTACACCAAGCCAGAAGCAGATTGCTGCGCAGTTGGAAAAACCTTTTTTACTTCTTCGAACATAAATGTTTTATATTCATCTTGTGACATAGTAGCAATTTTATCAAACGCTTTTTTTTCTTCGATTTCTTTTGTTTTTTGAACGTTATAAGCTTTTGCGAATTGTTCAGTTGCATCCCATTTTTTAGCAATTTTTCCTTTACGAATAATTTTTAATGCAATAAGAGTATCTCCTTGAACAATAGCATTTACGACATCTTGCCCAGAAAATACATGACCAAAAACGGTATGTTTCCCATCTAAATGAGGAGTTTCCTTGTGCGTAATAAAAAATTGACTACCGTTAGTTGCGGGTCCAGAATTTGCCATAGAAAGAATTCCAGGTCCAGTGTGTTTCAAAGAAGGATCAATTTCATCATAAAAACGATGTTTTGGTCCTCCGGAACCATTTCCAAGTGGATCGCCACCTTGTATCATAAAATTCTGAATAACACGGTGAAAAACTAAGTTGTCATAAAAAGGAGTATCGTAATTGATAGAATCCTCAACTGTAAAATCACCTTCTGCTAGCCCCACAAAATTGGCAACGGTCATTGGTGTTTTTTCAAATTCTAATTGTAAGAGAATAACACCTTTAGAGGTTGTCATTTCTGCATACATTCCTTTTTCTAATTTAGGTTTCTTTGCTTTTTTCTTCTTGTCACCAGTTGTTTCTGCTATGCTTACTGTTGCAAAAACGATTGTAAATAATGCGAATAATATCTTTGTCATAGTTGTTTTTTTTTGCTGAATATAAATCAGTTTTCAAATGTATTGAATAATTGTGAGAATTCCATCGCAAATTTTGCGCCGAAGTAGAAAAATTAAGTTTTTTTGTTAAATAAATGCACTCTGAAATGAGTTTTGGTTTTGTTTAAAAGACAACTTCATTAATTCCGTTTATCAGTACCCCAAAACATTTTGTTTCGAATCGTATCTAAGAAATTGTTCTCTTCAAACTTAACAACGTTAATCATATAGTCTGCCTTGCGAATAACTACATCCTCATTTTGTCGAATGCTTAATGATTTTCCATCTAAGGAAATAAGATAGGTCCTATTTCTTCCTTCGATACTTAATTTTATAGGCATGTGGTCAGGGACAACCATTGGTCGAACGTTTAAATTATGTGGTGCAATAGGTGTAAGGATATGCACTTGGCAACCAGGAGTTACAATAGGTCCTCCGCAGCTTAAATTATATGCAGTTGAACCTGAGGGTGTTGAAACGATTAATCCATCAGCCCAGTACGAGTTAAGATACTTTCCTTCCAGTGAGGCGTGAACTGTTATCATGGACGCAGTTTCTCTTTTTTGAAGAGTAATTTCATTAAATGCAACATTGTCTTCACCAAATAAATTGCGCTCTGTTTCAACACTTATAAGTGATCTTTTCTGGTGAACAAATTCTTTGCGTTTCACCAAATCCATCGCTTGTTGAATATTGTCTTTTGAAATATTGGAAAGAAATCCAAGTCTTCCAGTGTTGATTCCAAGAACAGGAACTTGAGAATCTCGAACAAACTTTACATTCTGAATGAAGGTTCCATCGCCTCCCATGCTTAAACTTAAATCTACACCCGTTTGAAAATCACTGTGAGATGAAAAAGAATCAAAGTTATCAGCAATCCCTACTTTTTTAATTAGTTTTTCTTTGAGGTCAGAATGTATTATTGGATTCCACCCGAAGTCCTTTAAAATTTTGAATAATTCAACGAAATACGTTGAGTTTTGCTTGGTAACTTTTCTTCCAAAGACGGCTACATTCATTACTTAAAGGTTCAAATAATTCATTAATGCATCGTATCGAAATTTCATATCGTCTTGATTGCTACTCTTCTGAAATGATGCCTTAATTGTATAATCATACCTTTCAAAGGTACGAATTATTCTATCGAGTTCTATTTTATTGATTTTCAGAGTAACCTCTATATTCGTTGAGTCTGGCGATGACATAATGTACGAGCTCAAAATTTTAGCGTCGTTACTTTCCACAATTTGAGCTATTTGTGCCAAAGAATAATCAATGCTTGCTATTTCTAGCACCAAAATTCCTCCATTCTCTTTGATACTACCAGTATTTGCAATTCGGGACATCAAATGTTGAACGGTAGTACAACCCAGAAATTTTTCATTCTCATCAAGGATAGGAATTACGCTCAATTTTAGTTCAGAAATTTTTGAAAGAACTTGATAAATATGGTCAGTAGAAATTGCGTAAGGCCTGGGTAGGACTTGAAATAAATCATCCAAGGTCTTTTTCATCTCCATCTGGTCGAGGATGTCACTTTCTGAAACGACGCCTACATAGTTTTCATTCTTCAAAACGGGAAGATGAGAAACTTTAAACTCATCCATCCAATTCAGTGCTGTTTCAGCTGTGTCTGAATGTTTTAGAGGTGGAATTTCGTTATTTATTAAATCTATTGCTATCATTGATGGTGCTAATTTACTATAAATACTAACTAAGTTCTTACTTTTGTAAGACAAAAATTGTACCCATTATGACAATGTTAAGTGTGAATGTGAATAAAATTGCCACATTGCGAAATGCAAGAGGGGAGGACACACCAAATGTTGTGCAAATCGCCATTGATTGTGAGCGATTTGGTGCAGATGGGATTACGGTGCATCCTCGACCAGATGAACGTCACATCACCAAGCAAGATGTGTATGATTTAGCAAAAGTTGTTACAACAGAATTTAACATTGAAGGTTATCCTAATGAGCGCTTCATGGATTTAGTGATTGAAGTTCTGCCGGCACAAGCAACCTTGGTTCCAGATCCTCCAGGTGTTTTAACCTCGAATGCAGGTTGGGATACTGTGAAAAATGAGGCCGTTTTAACAGAATTAGCCCAAGAATTAAAGAGAAAAGGCATTCGATCTTCTGTTTTTGTGGATACCAACCTTCAAAATATTGATTACGCTGCCAAATGCGGAATTGATAGAATAGAGCTATACACTGGTCCATTTGCAAAGGAGTTCAAGAATAATCCTGAAAAAGCAATCAAGGATTATGTTTTAGCTGCAAAATTGGCAGTTGAATTAAATTTAGGGGTGAATGCTGGTCATGACTTGGACTTAAATAACCTTAAATTCTTCAAAGAGAACATAGTCGGTTTACAAGAAGTTTCCATTGGGCATGCATTAATTTCTGATGCACTTTACTTAGGTTTGGAGAATACCGTACAAATGTATAAGCGGTTGTTGGTTTAATTACAAAGACAACATGACCAATGTAGAAAATTGCTTGGTCATTAACTCATTTTTCACTTCTTTTGCTTTGGCTAGCCCTTGCAAATACCAATTGATAGATTTTATTGACCTTATTTTTCCATATAATCTTGCCATTGAACTAATACATATTTAGATTTACCATTTTCTTTTATTTCCAAGAATCCATATTCATAACAGAATAAATACACATCGTCTTTTTTATTTTTCCAATAATGCGTAAAATAATTAGGGTTAAATCCTTCTGTCATTAAATTTTCTTTTCGAATAGTCGATTTTCCAGCTTTATTAAAGTTTTTTAAAATTCTTCTGTTCTGTTTTAGTTGATAATCTATGCGATTATATAAACTTGCCTCTTTTTCATGATTTTTTTTATAATGGTAAGCTGATTTACAATTTGGATTACAAAACAGTTTGTCAAGCCTTCCTTCTAGCGGGTCCTTGCAGAATAAGCAGAACTTTTTTTTAATCATTAAAAGTATATTATACGTTATTTATTCGTCTAATATCACTATTAAATTTGGATTAGATCTCTAAAACATTCCATTTTTGTGCCATTATGTATAACAACGGAAGAAATATTACTTTAAAGCATTTATTTATAGATGAATCTAAATTCATCGGTTTAAAATACTACCCAAACCCAGTAGTTGATTCTATTGTTAGCTCTATCACTGATGTTAACTGGAGTACTACCTACTCTATGAATTACTTGCCAAACACAAAAGAAAATATCAGCAAAATATTTAAGTTATTCAAAGGTATAGCCTGGGTCAACTCCAGTAATTTCTTTAATACTAAACCTAGTCACAAAGAGAACGCTCCTATCGATATTAATTCTTACCGAAAAAGAGAATTGCCAAGTAACTATCGTGTTTGTCCAGAAGAGTTTCTACGCAAGCTTGAAATAAAGAAATATGCTTTTAACACTGCTAAAATTTATATCAACTTTTTCGAAAAGTTCATCAACCATTATTCTGAAAAGCCTCTTGAGAGTATTGATGAGAATGATATTCGTAATTATTTACAGGTTTTGGTTCAGAAAAAACATTCACATTCCTATCTAAATCAAGCCGTGAATAGTATTAAGTTCTATTATGAAGTAGTGATGGGCATGCCTAATCGATTTTACTCCATTGAACGGCCTCGTCCAGAGCATAAACTACCAAAAGTTATTAGCAAAGAAGAGGTCTCCGAAATGATTCAAAGAACCAAAAACATAAAACATCGATGTATTATAAGTCTTCTTTATTCAGCAGGACTAAGGCGAGGTGAATTATTAAATTTGAAACTAGAAGATATAGATGGAAAGAGAATGCTTATTACAGTGAAGTCGGGTAAAGGAAAAAAAGACAGGGTAACGATATTAAGTCCATTTGTATTAGATGAACTCCGAATTTATTTTAAAAAGTATAGACCTAAAAACTTTCTGTTTGAAGGAATAGATGAACAACAATACAGTGCTGAAAGTGTTGGCAATGTAATAAGGACTTCTGCCCTAAAGGCGAAAATAAAGAAAAGAGTAACACCTCATATGCTTAGGCATAGTTTTGCCACTCATTTATTAGAAGATGGAGCCGATTTGAGGTATATACAATGCCTCTTAGGACATAGCAGCAGTAAAACTACCGAAATATATACCCACGTAACATTAAATCATGTTAAATCCATTAAAAGTCCTTTTGATTCATTAAATTTGAACATAAATACATAAAGGATATATATGTAATAGTCACATATATTACAATGTTAGCTTTCATTTGCCCTCGCTCTCGATAATGTCTTCAATTGCAAGTATCATTTTTGCTTTCAATGTAGGGTCTTGCCTAACTCTATTCACTGCCTTTTCTACGTGTCCGCTCATTTGCCCCACTAGCATTTTAGCCACTTTATGCTCAAACTCTTGCAGTATAGTTTTCTCAAACTCCTCAGTTCGTACAACAGCCTTAAATGCTTTATTCATTATTCCGTAAACCTCGTCAAAGTTCTCATCTACCACCTTTTCAGCTAGCTTGTTTAGAGGCTTGTTGTACCCGACCAATTCGCTATCTATCGCTTTTGCAATTGATACTTGTACTTGTCCTAAAATTTGTTTTTCTAAATCAGTCATTTTTGTTCTGTTTTTCCACCGCACGAAAACGAAAAGCTAACATGCGGTATAGTTAATGAGCCTTTGATATTGTTGTGTTTATAGTTGACTTTAGTATGGCGGCTCACATAACCATACCTGAGTCGTTATGGTCAATAAAGCAGACGGTAAAATGAACACAAGAAAAAAATATAATTCACTTTCTTTGATGCTAAAAAACAAACCACCTTAGCAGGCTTAGCAAGTGTTTTACTCCTTTCATTGCGAAAAAAGGGAAGAAAAATTAATCGCAAAATATCTTCAATTTAACTTCAACATAAAAAAAGCTGGCTCTTTATTTGCTATGCAATTTGAAATGGACATTGATAATAAAATGAGTATATTGCAAAAAATACCAACTATGAAAAATTTTTACACGAGTATATTATTACTATTAATAACCTCAAATTACACTTTCTCTCAAACTTCTTTGTCTGAAGAAGCAATTAAAAACTCTGAATATGTATTTGAAGGAATTGTTTTAAGTCTTGAAATAATTCAAGATAATGATGAAAACTATTATGTTTCACACAATATTAAAGTGCTAACCTTATTAAAAGGAAACAATAATATTCAACAAAATGACACAATTAATTTTATTTCAATTTTACCTGAAAATTGGGAAATCATGGAAAACGGTGAAATTCTCCATTTGGATTTACAACGACCAAAATCTCAAATAAAAGGTATAGGTCTGGCACTGGGTCTTAAGGGGGTTTTTATGGCTAACTTTAATACAATGAAAAAATCTTTTCTTTCTCTAAAACCATACTGTAACTATTCTAATTGTCTTTATGTGTATAAGGAAAATAAAACACTTGACGAGAACAAACAGCGAATGAATATTAGCGAAATTGTTTCAGGTTTTGATAAAACATTTGCATCAAAAACTGAATTTGGAAAATACTTAAAAAGTCAAGGAATAAAAACTCAAAATACATCTTTTGAAAAAAAAAAAGATGTGGAAGATTTAGAAAGAATAAAAGTGAATAACATTCAATATGCTAAAAGAGTTAAAACTGCCAAAGAATATCAAGAATATCTTGACTATCGGAAAAGCAACCAATCTGTCCCTCATGAAAAAGCAATTGAGGATATTACGTATGAAATTATGAATGAAAGCGTTACAGGAACGGGTACACAATTTTATGAATTTGATATTTATGTTAAAGGAAGTACTTCAAATACATATTTTGACAACTCAGCTTTCGTTATTGAGTTTAATACTTTCGCTTTTGGAGTAAATCTATCATCAAACAATATGGTTACAATTACTCGTGGTATAAACTATGACAACGCAACGTATGTTGACCCTATGGCATCCGTTACAGACGACAGCCCTAATTCTATTAGATTCGGCATAGGTTCAGATTATGCTGCAACGTCTTGGAATAGGACATTATTAACTCCCATTTCAGAGAAACTTTTACATGTAAAGTTACAATTGATTGATTGTATCGGATTCACAGACATAACATTCATTGATATAGCTAATACTTCTATAGTTGCCTTGTACACTGACACTCCCGACATAGACCCTTTTATTGCTCCATACTTAGCGTATGACAATGCTGAATATATCCAGCCATTACCATATGAATTATGTGGACCACCTGCTATTAATAGTTTCTTTCCCAGTTCTATTACCGCAGGCACAAAATCTGTTTTGACTATTAGTGGAAGTGGATTCGGAAATGTAAGGGGAAATGGACAAGTGCATTTTTCAAATGCAAATGACGGAGGGAATACATTTCTTTCATTTTTAAATGACTATGATTATATTTCATGGACAGATACAGAGATTCAATTGATTTTACCTTCTATCATACATGACCCGTCATCTTCCACAACTTATTACTATCCTGGTTCTGGATTTTTTAGAGTTGAAAGAGATGATAATGTGATAACAACCAGTAATTCCTCATTAGAAATTAGATATTCCGTAAATAACATAGGTGTTGGTATGCTTGGCACTCCTAACTTTAGAAAATTACCTTATAGACATGTAGATCAATCAATTTCCAACGGTGGTTATGCAAGAGAGTTTTCACTTGACACAAGTATTACAAACTACCCTGTGCGTACAATGATTATTAGAAAAGCTTTAAGAGATTGGTCTTGTGCAACAACTATTAAATGGATTGCAAACGATACAGTTACTCAACAAGGTCAAATGACCGATGGAAAGTCAATAATTTATATGGCAGGTAGTCCTAATAATACTGAACTAGCCAGTACAGTTTCCAGATCTGGTTACTCTTGCATAGATGCCAATACAAATGAAGAAATTATTTATTTTGAAGAAACGGATATTCGTATAGTAAGTGACTTAAATCCGCCCGAAGGTTGGTTTTATGATACTACAATGTTAATAGATGTACCTGCTGATACATTCGATTTTTACGCAGTAATAACACATGAATTGGGTCATGCACATTATTTAAGTCATGTTGTTAAAGCAGACGAAACGATGCATTATTCAGAATCACCGGGTATATCTGCTTCTTTGAGAAGCCATTTATATTCAAGTCCAAACACCATAGAAGGAGGTACTTATGTCTCAAATAAAAGTCAAAATCTAAATACCGCTAACTGCAGTGGAATTGGAGTTACTTCTCCTCTTTATTATAGCTCTTGTGGTGTTTTAAGTGTCCCAAACTCTACTCTAAATTTAAATTCAGTTTTAGTTTATCCAAATCCTTTCAACGATGAAATCACATTGACTTTTGATTTGAATACTGATGCTAATTTTTCATATATTGTTACTGATTTATACGGGAAATTGATTTCTGAAAAATCCATCAACAGCTTAAGTAATGGAAATTATACTGAAGTAATTGAATTACCTTTGCTTTCGTCAGGAGTTTATTTCATTACAATTAATTTCAACAATGAAAGAAAAGCTATTAAAATTATTAAGCAATAGAGCTGAATTAAAAATCAATATTGCAATTGTTTCATTTTTGTTGTTTATAATTGGGAGTAGCAATTGTTACTCCCAATTATTTACAAAAGAAGCCAATACATCAAATATTGATTCAGTGGTTCACGCTGTTTTCGGTTCTCCGAATGTACAAATATTTAATATTGATTTCGATGGTTATCATTATCCAATTGGACTTCCGAATGTGCCTATTAGAGACATTGGAACATTTAATTCTGCAAATTCAACGGTGGGCTTTGAAGAAGGTTTAATTTTAACGGGTGGTGTTTTAGATCCACCCTATGGTTTAGGGCAATCTGCGTCTGTAAATGTTAGTTTTTGGAAAATGACAGATGGTGACTCTTTATTAGATTCAATGATTTATCCTTATGAAACTGTACAAGCAGCAGTTTTAGAATTTGATTTTATTCCGAATGGCGATTCAATAAAATTTAACTATGTTTTTGCATCTGATGAGTATCCTCAACAAATTTGTTCTGATGATTTTGATGTATTTGCTTTTCATGTATCTGGCCCTGGCATAGTAGGAAACAAAAATATTGCATTAATACCAGGGACTAATTTTCCTGTTGGAATAAATACGATAAATGATACATCGGCAACTCCATACTGGCCAAATTTTGACCTAAGCATTTGCCCAACTATAGATTTCCCCCAATATTACGTTAATCATGTAGGAGACCAAACTTTCGTTTTTAATGGGTCAACTACTGTTCTTACGGCTAAAATTGCTACTGTACCTTGCGAAACTTACCACCTGAGATTAGCTATAGCCGAAGGAGATAATTATGGTGAAAATTCAGCAGTCTTTTTAGAATCAAATTCATTTAATTCTGAACCAATTTCTATTGAATCAGATATTAGTTATGGCAATGGTGACACATTACTTTATGAAGGTTGTGGTTTTGCTAAAATTATATTGAAAAGAACTTACAATATACAACAACCAAAAAATTATACAATATCTTTGACTGGCTCTGCTGGTAATGGTATTGATTATAATTCTATTCCTACACAAATATCTATGGTAAGCAGTCAGTTTGTAGACACTATAATAATTTCTCCTTATGCTGATTTTATAGCAGATAATATGGAAGACATTATTATTACAATTGGAGACACCCTTTGCAATGGTCAATTTTATGAAACTTCATTAAGACTTGTCATTTACGAGAAGCCTAATTATTCTGTTCAAATTTCACCTAATTCTGGTTCTTTTTGCGATGAGGTTACATTTACAAGTGAAATACAAGGCGCAATTCCTCCTATAACTTATAACTGGAATAAGGGAGTTTGTTTAGATTCCATATGCACCTATTATCCAGTATTCAATGGAGATTATGAAGAAACTCCAATTTTGTTAACTACGATTGATGCTTGTGGCAATAACGCGAATGATTCTGTAAACATTATTTTTTCGCATAAACCAGATGCGAATTTTATTTATTCACCAAATCAAATTGACTTATTGAACTCAACTATTAATTTTAATAGTATTGTTTCTAATGATGTTATTAGTTGGAGTTGGTCTTTTCAAGACGATAATAGCATCTCATATTTACAGAATCCAATTCATTTTTATTCCGATACAGGTAGTTTTATTGTTTCACTCAAAGTATCAAATCAATTTAGTTGTACAGATTCTATTGCAAAGACAATTAGAATTAATGAGATTCCAAATTTGTATATTCCCAATTCATTTACTCCAAATGGAGACGGTATAAATGATGTTTTTCAAATTATAGGAAATCGGATAAGTGAATTTAATATTCAGATATTTAATCGATGGGGCGAAGAAGTATTTATGTCAAACAATCAAAATGATTTTTGGGATGGTAAAAACGCTTCATCAGGCACATATTCATATAAAGTAAATATGAAATTTGAAGATGGTAAAAACGAATCTTTTACTGGCTCTATTTTATTAATTCGATAAATAATGTTTAACATCAACAATTGAATGAAAAAAGACCATAACAAAACCTAAGAAAACAGAGCCGCCCTCCGGGACGGCTCCGTTTCTTAGCTAAGTCGTTATGCCCAATTAAAGAAAGCCAGCCGCACAAACAGCACATTTGGTTTTTTGCCGACACGAAAGCCAACGCAGAAAAAACTAAAAGAGCTGTTTTTTGCCAACGCTCGAAAAAAACGAACAGAATACGGAGAACCGTAATAAAAGAAATAGAATGAATAGTATTTTTAGGAATTTTAAACCAACCGAAAAAATATGGAGTTAATAAAAAATAACCCTTATAGAATTGCAGGTATTCTCTCTAACGCTACTGAAAGAGAACTACAAAAGCAAAAGACCAAAATAAAAGCCTACTCAAAGGTTGGAAAAGAAATCAAATCTGACTATGATTTTCAAATTCTTGAAAGCATAAGCCGAACAGAAGATTCCATTGATAAAGCATTCTCAACTATTGAGCAAAATCAAGACAAAGTAAACTTTGCACTATTTTGGTTTTTAAATGCAAATCCCTTTGACAATACGGCAATTGAATACTTGAAAAATGGAGATGCAGAAAAAGCAGTTGAGATTTGGGAAAAAGTAACCACCGACAAGGATGTTAACTCTAAAAATTTCTCTGCGTTCAACAATTTGGGAACATATAAATTATTAAGCCAAACCCAAACCGATATAAAAGAAGGGATTGAAGCAAAAATAAAGCTGATTGAATCTGATTTTTTTGAAAATTTTGTTCATTCTGTTGCTGATGAAACCTTTACTATTGACAATCAAAAACAAATTGAAAAAATGGTTGATGAATTGCTAACGCAATTCAAAAACCAATATTCAAGTTCTGAAACATTGAAATTGTTTAGCAATTGCAACGGTTCAACACAATTATATCTTTCCAAAAAATTCACAGAAGAACCAATACACAAAATTGAAAGCCAAATTGAAAGCACCAAAAAGAAGAGAAACCAAAACAAAGGTGGAGCTTATGAATTTGGATTAAGACTTTACATAAATTGTAAAGATGATTTGTCTCTATTAAAATCTTTGTTAGGTACAAACGACTTAAAATACAAAATGATTGCCGACAATTTGGCAAAAGAAATAATGCAATGTGGAATTGATTATTTCAAAGAATGGCAAGAAACGAAAGACCCAAGTGAAGAAGGCTTAAAACTACTGAAATATGCCAAATCAATAGCGGTTGGAAGTCAAACAAAAGACAGGGTCAAAGAAAACACCGAAGGAATTCAAGAATGGGCGGAAACTGCACCAATTAAAGAAGATTTAGCTTACATTACGGGCAAACTAAAATCATTTCAAAACTCAAGCGACACTATATCCAATGCAAAGTCATTGGTTAGTTCTTGTAAAAGTAGGTTGCAAAACATTAGAAATATTTTAGGCTCAAGTGATGAATTCTATTTAAACATTAGTAGTGCAGTTGTGAGCAACGCTCTTGGAATGGTTATAGAAGTTGTTAATGAAGCCCAAAGCGGACTTGAATACAACAAAGCCAAATTAATTCGACTACCAGATATTGTTTCAGATGCTGTTTCAGCAATTTCAGCAATGGGTTCACTTGATATGAATAGTCAAACACGACATAGATATTCTGAAAACAAATCCACAATAAGCGGTATAAATAGCCAACTCGATAATGTGAGAAGACAAATCCGTTCAGCAAGTTCATCTTCATCATCAAGCAGTAGTGGAGGTTGCTATATTGCAACTATGGCTTATGGTGATTATGACCATCCACAGGTAATGGAGTTGCGAAAATTTCGAGATGACTTTTTAAGCAAAACTGTAATTGGAAGAAGTTTTATCAAATTCTATTACAGGTATTCACCCAATTTAGTTGAAAAGCTAAAAAATAAGCAAAGTATCAACCTTATAATCCGAAAGGGATTAGACCAATTTATTAAAGCAATTAAAAAATAATGAAGAAAACTTTACTCATAGCTCTCTTTTTTGGAGCGACAAATCTTTTTGCTCAACAGCAACCAGATTCTATTTTGGTTAGAGAAATACCAACAATAAAGGACAACGTATTTCAGCAAAGACAAGAAATTGATGCATTAACCAAAAAGTTGAAAAGTCAAGAATATGTTGTCGGCAAACAAAATCAATCCATAGAAATATTACAGAATACGAACAAGAGTTTAAATTCTTCGATTGACAGTTTATATCAACTCATCCAAACTAATAGCCAAAACATTGTAACCAACTCAACCGAATTGGGAACAAAAATTAAACAAACGGGAGAAAATGCCAATTCAAAAATTTCTGAATTGGATAGCAATTTAGATAAAAACCGTTTGTATTGGATTATTGCCACTTTGGCAACGCTTTTATTAGGTGGATTAGTTTATTGGTTATTGGGTAAACGCATCAAATCAAGTAAAACTGATGTAGAAACTCAAATCAGAAATACCAAAGCTTCATTAGAAGAAGAAAGTGTGAAGTTGGACAATAAATTGGTTGAAGTTTTGGAAACTCAATTGAAGCTAAAGCAAGAAGAAACGAAATCACAACCAAATATTTCAACTGAAAAAACAGACCATTCATTAGCCTTAAAAGTTGCGGATGAAATCATACGAATCCAAAAGAATTTAAGCCGAATGGATGAAAGTACGAAAGGATTAAAACAATTAAATTCATCTGTACAACGTATTCAAGATAACTTTGCAGCGAACGGTTATGAATTGGTTGAAATGTTAGGTAAAGACTACAATGAGGGAATGAAAGTAACGGCAAATTTCACACCGAGTGAAGATTTAGAAACAGGAAAACAAATTATATCAAGAATTATAAAACCGCAAGTAAACTTTAAAGGAGAGATGATACAAGCAGCTCAAATTGAAGTTAGTGTAGGCGAATAAAAAAATAAAAATGGCAAGAACAAAAATTGACTACGGAATTGATTTAGGAACAACAAATTCCGCTATTTCCAGAATGGAAAATGGTGAAGCAACCATTAAAAAAACGGACACATTAAAAGACACAATGCCTTCTTCTGTATATATCAACAAAAAGAAAGCTATTCAAGTTGGAGATAGTGCCTATAATGCTTTGAAAAGAGATAAACTCAAAGCAATGAAGACTTGGGATGATTCTGATTCCAATTCATATATTGAATTTAAGAGAACAATGGGAAGTGATAAATCCTATTCAAGTTCAAACCTTGGTAAAGACTTAACTTCTGAAGAATTATCAGCAGAAGTTCTCAAAACTTTGAAATCTTTTGTAAAAGATGAAAACGTCAATTCCATTGTTATTACAGTTCCAGCGGCTTTTAAAAACAATCAAAAAGAAGCAACAAGAGAAGCTGCGAAATTAGCAGGCTTCAATCATATAGAATTGTTACAAGAACCAGTTGCTGCATCAATGGCTTATGGTTTAGATTCGGACAAAAAAGACGGTTTTTGGTTAGTGTTTGACTTTGGTGGCGGAACTTTTGACGCAGCACTTTTGAAAGTTGAAGAAGGTATTATGAAAGTGATTGATACCGAAGGAGACAACTATCTTGGTGGTAAAAATTTAGACTTTGCAATTGTAGATGAAATCATTCTACCATATATCGAAGATAATTTTGTGATTGATTCCATTTTGGCTGATGATACCAAAAAGCAAATTTTGCGTAATGCAATGAAATTTTATGCAGAAGAAACCAAAATCAAACTTTCATTTAACGATACTCATAACATTTTATCCGATTTAGGAGATATTCCCGGAGAAGATGACGAAGGAGAAGAATTTGAATTAGATATAACAGTAACACAAGCAGATATTACAAAAGCACTTTCGCCTGTTTTCCAAAAAGCAATAGACGTTAGCAAAAGTCTTTTAGAACGTAACAATTTAAAAAGCTCTTCTTTAGATTCATTAATACTTGTTGGAGGCCCAACATTTTCGCCTGTTTTACGGAAAATGTTAGAAGGTCAAATCTGCAAACCTGATACGAGTGCTGACCCAATGACGGTAGTTTCAAAAGGTGCCGCATTGTACGCTTCTACGGTTGATGTTTCGGAGGAATTAAGAGAACAAACAAGAGACAAAACTAAAATTCAATTAGAAATAGCAAACGAATCTTCAACAGTAGAAACAGAAGAATTTGTACCTATTAAAATTTTAGCAGACAAAACAGATGGGGAAATCCCTGAAAAAGTATTTGCAGAAGTTACAAGAGGTGACAAAGCTTGGTCAAGCGGAAAAATAGAAATAAATACTATTGGAGAAGTTGTCGAAATTCAACTAAACGAAGGCAAAACCAATATTTTTGCAGTTGTCCTTTTTGATGATAAAGGAAATATTTTAGAAAGTGAACCAAGCACTTTTAGTGTAATTCAAGGTTCAAAAATTGGTAGTGCCACTTTACCATATAATGTTGGAATAGAATTAAAAGACAGAACCACAGGCAAAGTGCGATTCAAAACAATCAAAGGTTTAGAAAAAAATCAATCCATTCCTGCAATAGGAACAAAAAACGGGTTAAAAACTCAAAAACAAATTCGCCCAGGAATGGATTCTGATTTCATAAAAATTCCAGTTTATGAAGGAGAACACGCTTCAGAAGGCACAAGAGCAATATATAATGAACACGTAACTGACATAAGAATCAGCGGAGCAGATTTACCTTCTTTATTACCTGAAAATAGTGATGTTGATTTAACTGTGAACATTGATAGGTCAGAAAAAATAACTGTTACCGCCTATTTCCCTTATTTGGATTATTCAACCGAAATTGAAGTTGATAGTACTAAAACATCAATCGAAACATCTTGGTTAGCGAATGAAATACGAAAAGCAAAAGGCAGTATTTCAGAATTGAAACAAGACGGAAATTCTGATGATGCTAAACTTCAAAAAATTGAATCCGAATTAGAGCAGTTAGAAAAGTCATTTGAAAACAATAAAAATGATGTTGATGGCAAACAAGAAGTTTTAACCAATTTAAGAAAGTCGTTAAAAACTATTGACGAATTGAACGAAACAACCGAATGGCCAAAATTAGAAGAAGAACTCAAAGAAGAGTTTTACAGATTAGAGAAGGCCAATACTGATTTAGGAAATGACAAAACAAATCAAGTGGTTAATCAATTACGTTCACAATTAGAAGAAGTTATAAAAGCTAAAGATGTAAAACTTGGCAACGTTTTGTTGGAAGAAATACATACTATATTCTTTCAACTCACTTTCATTTACCAGCTAATTGGCTTTATAAGAAGACACAATGACAACTTCGGCTCATACAATTGGAAAGACAGTAATAGAGCGAGAACGCTTTTAAACAAAGGCTTACAAATCATAGGAGAAAATCCAGATGTGGATGAATTACATCCTGTGGTTATTTCGTTGATAGATTTATTACCTAATGACGAAAGACCAAGCGGAGATGATTCCGTTTTAGTAGGTTAAAAATAATTTGATTACAAATGGCAAAAACAAAACAAATAGAAGTTCAGGGTACGGTAATCAATTTATCACTTGCAAAAGATTCTGATTATATCTGCATTACGGATATGGCAAATGCCAAAGACGGAAGCGGCAGAGCAGCAGACATTATTAAAAATTGGATTAGAACACGTACTACACTTGAATTTTTAGGCACTTGGGAACAATTATACAATCCAGATTTTAAAGTGGTCGAATTTGACCACTTTAAAATGGAAGCAGGTTTGCCAAGTTTTGTTTTGAGTCCTTCAAAGTGGGTAGAAACCACCAATGCAAAAGGGATTTTTACCAAAAAGGGCAAATACGGTGGTACTTACGCTCACAAAGATATTGCATTTGAATTCGGTTCTGCCATAAGTCCTGTATTCAAACTATTTTTAATCAAGGAATTTCAACGTCTAAAAGATGATGAAAATGACCGTTTACAATTGGAATGGAATCTTCAAAGAACACTTTCCAAAATCAATTATAAGATTCATACAGATGCTATTAAGGAAAATATCATTCCAAATCTAATTTCAAAAACTCAAATCAATTTTACTTATGCCAATGAAGCAGATTTGCTAAATGTGGCTCTTTTTGGAATTACAGCAAGACAATGGAAAGAAGAAAATCCTAATGCAAAAGGAAATATGAGGGATGATGCCAGTATTGAGCAATTGGTTGTGTTGAGTAATATGGAAAGTATCAATGCTTTACTAATTGAACAAGGATTAACTCAAAAAGACAGATTGATACAACTCAATAAAGTAGCCATTATGCAAATGAAATCACTTTTAGAAAATGACTCGTTTAAAAAATTGGGAAATTTATGAATAAGGCCAATTACATATTATCCAAAGGTCAAACGATTGGAGATAAATACAAAGTAACGTTCTTCCTTAAAAAAGGTAACTACGCTGAAACCTATCGTATAAAAGACCAAGAAGGAAAAACGAAACTCTTAAAACTTTTTGCTTACTCAAAATTAGATAGAACGCAATTTGACAATAATGGAGATATTCTTGAAATAGAAATTTTAAAGAAAATCAAACACCCAAATTTGGTCGCCTATTGCGATAATGGCGAACTTCTTTTAGAAAATCAAAAATATGCTTTTGTAATTCTCGATTTTATCAGCGGTGAAACATTAGCCGACAAAATGAAGCGAGACCATACATTTAATCATTATGAAGCTAAAGATGTACTTTCAGGCGTTCTGAATGGATTGAATTACTTGCACAATCTTGAAAATCCAATCATTCATAATGATATTACAAATCTCAATATTATGTCTGATTTATCAGGTAAAGTGGAAATTCCAAAAATAATTGATTTTGGTTATGCTCGATATTTAAGTCAATCGAACAAAGACTTTTTAAAAGAAGGATTAAATCCATTTTATCAAGCAAACGAAAGTTTCAATAAAGTCTTTTCTGTGCAAAGTGATGTGTTTTCGGTTGGTGCTCTATATTATCATTTGCTTTTTGGTTTACCGCCTTGGTTTGTTGAGATTTCAAAGTACAAAGCGGATAAAATAAAGTTAGAAGATGCTGTTTTGGAAGAACGTAAAAAACCGCTAAAGTTTGAAAAAACTATAGATGAACAAACACAAAACATCATAACCAAAGCTTTACAACCAAATGCAGAAAATCGTTTTAAGAACGTTAAAGAATTTATCCAAGCAGTTAACGGAGAGTTAGAAGTACAGCAACTTTCAGTTCCGAAAGAAGCATCAAAACCAAAACTCAAGAATCTAAAAAACGGTCAAGGATTTAATGCTATCGCAGGAATGCAGAAACTAAAAGACACAATACAGTTAGATGTAATTGATGCTTTGAATGATAAAGAACGATATGCGGAATATGGATTAACGATTCCAAACGGAATGTTACTTTATGGCCCACCAGGTTGTGGCAAAACCTTTTTTGCGGAACGAATGGCAGAAGAAATTGGATTTAATTTCTACCAGATAAAACCTTCTGACATTCAGAGCAAATTTGTAAACGCTTCACAAGAAAACATTAAAAACCTCTTTGATGAAGCTCGTGAAAATGCACCAAGTATCATTTTTATAGATGAATTAGATGCAATGGTTCCCAATCGGAATGATTCAAATGTAAATCATATGAACACGAGTGCTGTAAATGAATTTTTAGCACAAATGAATAATTGTGGAGATGATGGCGTTTTTATTATTGGAGCAACTAACAGACCCAATTCAATTGACCCAGCAATATTGAGAGCAGGTCGTTTGGATAAAGTAATTTATTTGCCACCACCCGACTTTGAAGCTCGTGAATTAATGTTCAAACTGTATTTGGACAAACGACCAAGAGAAATTGGTTTAGATTATGCTGTTTTAGCCAAAGCAACAGAAAACTTTGTTTCAAGTGATATAAAATTTCTATGTGATGAAGCATCAAGAAAGGCTTTAAAACTGAAATCAAGAATTTCAAAGGAAATTTTACTCAATACAATAAGCAGTAATAAACCTTCAATTTCATTAAATGAGTTGAATAGTTATATAGCTATCAAAGCGAAAATGGAAGGGTTATCAGACAATACTAACGACCGACCGAGTATCGGTTTTAAAAACAATTAGATATGGAAGCATTAAACTTTAACAAACTATTACTAAAGACTGCGTTTTCCTGTATGGCTTGTGATGGTGATATTGATAAACGTGAAGTTAAATTGATTAAAAAATTGCACAAGGAAAACAAAACCTTTGGCGAAATTGACATTAACGCTGAATTGGACACCTTATTACTTGCAATTAATAAGGATGGACATCAGTTTTTAAAAAGTTACTTCAATGAGCTTACAACAGCTGAATTATCAGAAGCTGATGAACTAAAACTGATAGAAGTTGCAATTGAAACTATTAAAGCAGATGATAAAGTTGAGTACAGCGAAATTAAATTTTTCAAAGTTATTCGTTCAAAATTAAAAATTGATAATCAACTAATTCTTGGAAAGAATCCTGAATTTGAGGAATATTTAGAACAAGACATTATTAGTGAATCTTACTTATCAAGACTTCAAGACGACTTCTTTGACACGCAAGTTTTACCAGAATTTGAATTAATAAGTGAAATTGATTCTGACATTTTAAAGAATCTTAAAGACGAAAATGAAGAGTAGCGGAACAATAATAAAAATTGCTTTAGCAATATTGCTGTTCCTATGCTTATTGGATATGCCATACGGATTTTATCAATTTGTGCGGTTTGTGGCATTAATCGGATTTGGAATTTTGGCTTATAAGGCGAACGAAGAGAGTAAGAATACTGAAATGATTATTTACGGTGGACTTGCACTACTATTTCAACCGTTTTTTAAAATAGCACTTGGAAGAGAAATGTGGAATATTGTGGACGTGATTGTGGGAATTGGACTTATTGCAAGTTTGTATATGAATAGAACAAAAAGCCAACGCTAAAAGCCATACACATTTGCAATTCGCACCAGCCGACACACAAACCAAAAATTGCAAAAGAGTATGTCTTTGCCAACGCTACAACCAGAACGTGAAAAATGAAAAAAGGGCATAACAATGAACTGTGGTAAATTCCAAACAATTTCATCTTTTTTT
>CAXBMR010000002.1:0-136275 GCA_963976995.1 uncultured Fluviicola sp. | reverse complement strand
GAACCTATTAGCTTTTTCTGTCATTTTACTTAGACAACTTTAAACAACTTCTATTTGTAATTTTACAATTTCTAATGTTTCAATACAAATTTTTCAAATGACTTTATCTCAGGTGAATTAACGCCTAATTTTTCTAGATTTAATTTGTACTTCTTTATCTCTTTACTTTTCAATGAAGAGAAACTTGTTCTAGCTTTAGTCATTCGTGTTTCAATCAACGCTACATTTTCCATTTGAGTTTTAGTTGGTGCTCCATAATAGCCAGTAATTTCACCATATATATCCCCCAACTTCTCTCTTAATTGATTTTCAACCGTTCCCACATAATTGTCACCTGTTGTAATCACCAGTGTTTCTTTCAATGATACTAATTCCTTCTTTAAATTTAATGCGCTTTTCTTTACTTTAGAATTTACGTCTATTTGCTTTGAAGTATGATCGATATATGCATCCATTTCATAAACCATGTAAGCTAACTCTTCATTCATGTCAAATAACATTTTCGAGACTTTGAACTGTTTTTCTCTTTCTTCTAGTGAGAATACAGAAGTTTTCGGATATGCAACCTCAATAAACGTTTCAAATGATTCTTTGCCTTTCTTAATAATCACTTTATATCGACCAGCAGCAACTCTTGGAGCTGTCATTCCACCTCTTGAGAATGTTTTCCCTTTAGCCACCTTTGGTGCTGAAGATCGAAATGCCCACTGAACGATATTGATTCCTTTTTTCTTGCCTGGAGTTAATTTAGTAATAAAATTACCTTCCATGTCTTGCACTTCCATTGTCATTTTACCAAAAGTATGTCGTTTTGCTAAAAAATAAGTTATCCGAGCATTGGTTGAAGGATTTTCTCCGACGAATTGAGTCTCTGAACTAGTACCTCCAAAGGAACTCTCTTCATTCATTTCAAAAGGTTTCATTTCCATAAATGTTAATGGTTTAGCCATTATCTCGGCAGAAATTTGACGCAATGGAGAAACATCATCAATAATAATGATTCCTCTACCATGTGTTCCCATTACTAAATCATTCGTGCGCTTTTGCATTTCCAAATAGTGAATGGCTGTCGCCGGCATATTGTTCTCGAATTTAACCCAGTTTTCACCACCATTAATAGTAATGTATAATCCAAACTCTGTGCCCAAAAATAAAAGATTTGGATTATCAAAATCTTCTTGGAAACTTCTTGCAAACCCATAAATATCATTTGTTACAATTGACTTCCATGTTTTACCAAAATCAGATGTCTTATAGCAATACGTATTTTTATCATTACTCGTATGACCATCAAAAACGGCATAGGCAGTACCTTTATCAAAAGAACTTGCTTCAATATGATAGCACCATGTATTAGAAGGCAAATTGGGAATGTTTAAAGTTACATTCTCCCATGTTTCCCCTCCGTTTTTTGTGATTTGAACATTTCCATCATCTGTCCCCACCCAAATTATCTCTTGGTCCAAGCCAGATTCAGCTATTGTGAAAATTGTACAATGATTCTCTGCGCCTGAATTATCTTTAGACAAACCTCCAGATTCTTCTTGATTTTGTTTTAGCTTATTATTCGTTGTTAAGTCTGGTGAAATTTTTCTCCAATTATCACCCCTATCGTCAGAAACATGTAAGAACTGACTTCCAACATACAACTTATTTGGATTATTTAAACTTGTCGTTATAGGTGCATTCCAATTAAATCTCAATTTAGGATCTCCCTTTACCTCAAGTGGTTTCACTACTTTTGATTGTCTGATTTTACTATCAAAACGCCATATTGCCTGTGCTCCTTGCATTTCAGAATATGTTATATTTGGCTCTGTAGGATGGGGATATACTCTAAAACCATCTCCATATCCTATCGTTTCCCAATCCCTTGCTTCAACCCCGCCAGGACTAGATGATGGTCCATACCAACTTCCGTTATCCTGTAATCCACCATAAATATTATATGGCTCTTGATTATCTACACTTATATGATAAAATTGGCAGATTGGTAGATTTTCAATAATTTCCATCGTCGTTCCAAGATTAAGTGAACGATATAGTCCACCATCGGTACCAACAAACATTTTATCTGGATCTTTTATATCAAACCAAATGTCATGAATATCAGGGTGCATTGCTCCTAAACTTTTGAAGGTTTTTCCCCCATCTCTACTAAAAGAACCAAAAAGTCCAGCTTTAACAACAATGTCAGGATTAGTAGGGTGCACAACTATTCTGGAAAAATAAAAAGGACGTACAACCAATCCGAAATCTGAGTTTAAATGCTTCCAAGTTGTTCCTGCATCTTCTGAACGATACATTCCACTTTTGTCTTTATTTTCGGATTCAACAACTGAATATAGAATGGAACTATTAGACGGGGCAATCGCAAGGGCAATTCTACCTAATGTTCCTTTTGGGAAGCCATTGTGAATTTTATTCCATGACTTTCCTCCATCAACGCTCTTATATAAAGCACAATTTTCTCCTCCAGAACTAAAAGACCAAGCTGTTCTTCGATGTTCCCAGAACGAAGCATAAAGAATGTTCGAATTTTTAGGATCCATTACTAATTCTGAGCAGCCCGTATTCTCATCAATATAGAATAGTTTCTCCCAAGTTAAACCGCCATCTGATGTTTTATAAACTCCTCTTTCTTCACTAGCTCCCCATAATGCACCTTGCACACCTACAAATACCTCATCTGTATTGTTTGGATTGATTTGAATAGAGCTAATTCTGTCCGATTTATCTAACCCCATTTTTTTCCAGGTCTTTCCTCCATTAGTTGATTTAAAAATACCATCACCAATGGAGGTTGAATTTCTCGTCCAAACCTCGCCCGTTCCGACCCAGATAGTTTTATCCGGATTTACGGGGTCGATTGCAACACAACCAATTGATTGACAATGTTTGTCAAAAATCGAATTAAACATTACACCACCGTCTGTCGATTTCCAAACTCCACCTCCAGCAGTTCCAATATAGATTGTCTTGTTATCAGTCGGATGTCCCACAACATCACTAACCCGTCCACTCATTAGCGCTGGTCCTATATGTCTCGCCTGAATATCACCAAAAAGAGCATCTCCATTTAATTTTCCAATTCCTTGAGCTAATAAAATATTTGTCAATCCAACAAATAATAATACACTGAATAATTTCATAGTTTGATTAAATTATGGTTCTAACCAAAATATGCAACCTTCATTGATTGCATATTTGTTAATCTTATAAATTCCTTTTTATTTTTCTGGAAACGAGAACAAATCATCCTCTACTTCAGGATTTAGTTTTATCGATTCAATAATAATTTCACTTCCTCCCATTCCTTCCACTTGTTGCTTGATAGAATGAGGAAAATAAAGACCATCAACCTCCTGATAATCACTTAATAGAGTTTGAGAAACTTGCCCTTTCATTTGTCCAGACATTATTTCTTCCTCTTGCATGATAGGTACAAAACTCTCTTTGTCCATGTAGATATAAACAATATTGTCAACCTCCTCTCCTTCTAATATTTGAGAGTTTTTTTTCATTTTCAACTTATAGCATTCTACTCCTTCTTTGGTGGCTTCTCCATCCAGTTCTAGCGTGTAATTCATCTCCTTATATGTAAAAAGTTCTCCTGGGAACTCTCCAACTAATCTCTTTACATTTTCTGTAGCCTCAGTTTCTCCTTTCTCAGCTTTCATTGTCATTTGGTTAGTGCCCCAAAACACATCACCATCAAACATATTTTGATAGAAAATCATCCCTTGAAAATTAACAACAACTGCTGATCTTCCATCTTTTAAATTTGTTATTGTCAGTGGGATTTCCATACCTTGAGCATTTACTTTTGCCGTCATTTCAGTTCCTTCAACTTTATCCCAAGCTTCTCTACCACCGATATTTTCAATATATGTTTCAACTATCTTCTCTGCAGTAATATCTTGCGCTTTCGTTACAAAAGCACTTGCTAAAAAGAAAAATCCGAGTGCTACTTTTTTCATTTATTTGTGTTTTAAATATGTATTGATAAACATACAAAGAATAACTTTCCTTTAGTTAACAATTTTGATGAGCGGAATATAACCGTTATCAGAAGTCTATTTTTCAGTAACAATTCTAATAATCAAGAAAGTCCCGTATCAGAAGATACAGGACTCTCATAATGTTATACTTATTTTACAGATTGAACGCTGCTTTCACTTTATCAACATAATCTAAAGCTTCCCAAGTAAACAATTCAACCTCTTTAGAAATTGTAGTTCCGTCTGGAGACGTAAATGTTTTAGTAACAACTTCATTCTTTCTTCCCATATGACCAAAAGCCGCTGTTTCAGAATAAATTGGATTTCTTAATTTCAATCTTTGCTCAATAAAATAAGGCCGCATATCAAAAATTTTAGAAATTTTAGAAGCCATTTCACCATCTGTCATTTTCACTTTTGAAGTCCCATATGTATCAATAAAAAGCCCACAAGGCTCTGCTACTCCAATAGCATAAGAAACTTGTACTAGCACTTCATCGCACAATCCTGCTGCAACCATATTTTTAGCAATATGTCTTGTTGCATACGCTGCAGAACGGTCCACTTTTGAAGGATCTTTTCCTGAAAAAGCACCACCCCCATGAGCACCTTTTCCGCCATATGTATCTACAATGATTTTACGTCCTGTAAGTCCCGTATCTCCATGAGGTCCACCAATAACGAATATACCTGTTGGATTAATATGGTATTGGATTTCATCTGTAAATAATGCTTGAATTTCTGTAGGTAAAGAAGCCTTAACACGAGCAATTACTATGTTTACTACGTCTGATTTAATTTTTGCTAACATTACTGATTCTGTATCAAAATCATCATGTTGAGTTGAAACAACGATTGTGTCAATCCTCTGAGGAACATTGTCATCAGAATACTCAATTGTTACTTGCGATTTAGCATCTGGTCTCAGATAAGCTATTAATTCCGGTTCATTGTTTCTAATGTTGGACATTTCTTTCAAAATCTTATGTGCCAAATCTAAAGCAAGTGGCATATAATTTTCTGTTTCTTTTGTCGCGTAACCAAACATCATCCCTTGATCTCCTGCCCCTTGTTCTTCAGGATTTTCGCGATCAACTCCTTGATTGATATCATCTGACTGCTCATGAATTGCAGAAAGAATTCCACAAGAATTTGCGTCAAACATATATTCTGACTTTGTGTATCCTATTTTTGCAATTGTTTCTCTTGCAATTTTCTGAACATCTAAATAAGTGTTCGTTTTAACTTCTCCAGCTAATACAACTTGACCAGTAGTTACTAAAGTTTCACAAGCTACCTTTGACTGTGGGTCAAACGCCATGAAATTATCAATAAGTGCATCAGAAATTTGATCCGAAACTTTATCTGGATGTCCTTCTGAAACAGATTCAGATGTAAATAAGTATGACATAAATTTTACTTTAAATTATTGCGAAAACAAAAATAGCAAATTAATTGTATTGAAGCTTTTTCTGTAGGGTACAAAAAAAAGCGATTATCACTAATCGCTTTTTTTGTGTCAAAATTATTTTAATTGTGGTAAATAACTACTCTTTCCATTTTTATAAATTTTCTAGATTTCAAGGCTATGAAATACGTCCCAGGTGCAAATTTAGAAGAATTAATTACTAACTCTTGTTCACCGGCTACTTCTACTTCATGAATGAGTTTCCCAAGAGCATCTGTTATAACAATCATTCCATCCTGGCCGTTTGGCAATTCTACTATAACATTGAAGTTAAGGGAAGCTGGGTTTGGCTGAACATTAATTGACATATTCAATATTTCGTTCTCCAATAATGAAACCGTATTTAACACATCAAACACTATCGTAGTATCGCATCCTTCTGCAGATGTTGCCACTAAAATATATGTTCCTGGATTTAAGCCCATCAAATCTTCAGTAGCCCCCCCATTGTCCCATACATAAGTATAAGTTGTAGCTGTACTTAGTGTAACATCAATTTCACCATCAGAACATGTAGAACAAGTTGCATCAACAACAGTTCCTGAACCATTAAAAACAGTATTTGTATTCGTGAGAGTATATGTCTCAGTAATCATACAGTTGTCTCCCTGATCTGTAACCGTAACAGTGAATGTCCCAGAAGACAAACCAGTAATATCTTCAGTTATCGCTCCGTTGTCCCAAGAATAATCAAACGCTCCTGAACCTCCAGACATTGTTAAATCAATCTCTCCGTTCCCTATACTGCAGATCTCGTTTACATTTACAGTTCCAGCCGTCATTCCATTATTAGAAGAACCAACTACATAATTAATAGTTTCTACACAACCCCCAACAGATGGGTCAGTAATTGTCACTGAATAATTACCTGCTACTAAACCATTCAAATCTTCTGTTGTTGCGCCAGTTGACCAAGAATAAGTCAACCCTGAACCAACTGTTACTGTTTGATCGATTACTCCATTAGTTTGTTGACAATAGTCATCCGAAGTAGTACTTGTTATTTCAAAAGTAACATCGTTACCGATAATCACATCGTAGTCTATGCTACACCCTCCAGCAACTTGAGAGACAGTAATTGTGTACGTTCCCGCTGCTAGCCCACTTATATCTTCAGTTGTCGCGCCAGTTGACCATAAAAAATCGACCGGTCCACCTCCAGTTACAGTAATATCGATATTACCCGCTGCATCGGCACAAGATTCATTGTTCGATACATCTGCAATAGTGAATGGTGCAACCGCACCGACGGTTATATTTGTATCAGCTGTACAACCTTGATTGTCTGAAATAGACACATTGTAAGTGCCTGCTGCTAAGTTATTAATTGTTGGTCCTCCGTTATTAACACCATCTAAATAATAATCATCGGCTGTCCCACCTGTGAAGATGACAATTTGACCGTCTCCTTGTCCACAAGATTCATCAGTAACATTTAAATTCGTAAATCCAAGCCCTGAATTTTGTGAATCAACTACTATTGTTTGAGTAACTTGACAATTCGCATTGTCTGTAATTGTTACTTCATATGTCCCAGCTATAACGCCAGATAAGTCCTCTGTCGCTTCTCCAGTTAACCAAGAGAATATAAAAGGGCCAACTCCTCCTGCAACTGTTACATCAATCGCTCCTGTCGCTGTCGTACAAATTGCATCTGTTATGATTTCGCTGGAAGATAAGTTTGTTGCATTTGAATTTACAACTTGATAACTAGCATTAAGCTCACAACCAAGACCATCTGTTATAAGCACAGAATAAGTATTTGCCGATAAATTAATAGCATCTTGAGTAGTTTGTCCATCACTCCATAAGTATGTATATGGTCCCGTTCCTGAAACTTCGACATCAACAAAACCTTGTCCATTTTGGCAGTTTTCGTCACCAACATTACTGAATGTAATGGCGAGTGTCCCTGTTTGATTTGAAACCGTTGCAGAAGCAGAGGCAGTGCAGCCAACATTATTTGTCACTGTAACCGTATACGTTCCTGCTGATATTCCAGTCAAGTCTTCTGTTGTCTGTCCAGAATCCCAGACTGTAGAAACAATTCCTGTTCCCACAACAAGCACATCTACACCTCCATCAGATTGACCACAATTTTCATCAGTAACAGTTGTAACACTCACAGATAATCCACCTGAAATATTATTAACCGTTCCTGAATAATTTGCTGTACAACCAAAATCATCCGTTACTAAAAGGTTATAAGTGTTTTCGGACAATGCAGTAATGTCTTCAGATGTTTGACCAGAATCCCAATCAAAGGTTAAAGGTAAATTTCCTCCTGTTGTTGTAATGTCAATTGCTCCTGTGTCATCACCACAATTCTCGTCAGTAACAACCCCACTAACTGTAAGGTTACCAATATTATTTGCTACAAAATAAGAGTTAATTGCCTGACAACCACTTGCGTCAGTTACTGTTATGTTATATGTCCCTGAAGATAAATTATCATTTAATGCAGTTGTTGCTCCATTGTTCCATGAGTAATTGTATGGAGATGCTCCGCCTGAAACAGTGACAGTAATAGACCCAGAACCCGAGCCACAATACTCATCAGTAATAGATGCGCCACTTATTGCAAGTGATGTACCATTGTTCGTAACTATATAGGATCCCGTCGTAGTACATCCATTACCGTCAGTGACAGTTACAGAATAAGTTCCTTCAGATAGATTAGAAAGATCTTCCGTTGATGCCCCATTTGACCATTGATAACTAATTGGATTAGCCGCACCAGTGATTGTAATATTTACACTTCCTTGTCCATTTGAACAATTCTCGCTAGTCACAACTGGTTGTGTAATTGCTAAAGAGCCTGCAGAAGAATTAATCACTGCTTGAGTTGTCGCATCACACCCATTCTGATCTGTAACTGTAACTGAATAGGTTCCTGAAGAAAGGTTCGATATATCTTCCGTTGATGCTCCATTAGACCATGAAAAAGTGATAGGTGCACTTCCTCCTGTAATAGAAATGTCTATATTTCCTAGACCATTTGAACAAGTTTCGTCAGTTGCAACAACATTAGCTATACTTAACGAACCAGGCGAATTTGAGATTTGAATATTACTCGTAGTAATTGAGCATCCATTTTGATCTGTAATTGTAACAGAATATATTCCTAAAGAAAGACCAGAAATATCTTCAGTTGTTGCACCATTGCTCCATAAGAAAGTATAAGGCCCAGAACCTCCAGCTGGAACTAAATCGATAGAACCTGTTCCATTACCACATATTTCACTCACAGTAGAAAAAGTATAAGTAATAGCGCCATTTGTCTCGATCACGGTTGCGGAACCTGATACTTCACAACTATTCGCATCAGTAACAGTGTAAGTATATGTTGCGCCGACAAGATTTGTGATATCTTCTGTTGAACTACCATTTGACCATGCAAAAACTAAAGGATTAGCTCCTCCATTGATTGTTAAATCAATGGATCCATTATTACTACAAGCCGCGTCAGTAACAGCAGCCGATGCAGTCATTCCGTTGGCTGTATTTCCAATCGTGAACACTTCAGATTGAATTGAGCAACCAAGATTGTCCGTTATAACTACTGAATAAGTCATAGACGATAGGCCCGATACTGTTGATGTTGTTCCTCCATTTGACCATGCGTATGTATATGGACCAGTTCCTCCTGAAGTGTTCAAAGAAATCTCTCCTTGACCATTGGTACAAATTTCGTTAGTCACTGACGATGTATATGAAATTGAATTTGCTTGGTTGTTAATAAAATATGACTCATTCACTTGACAACCATTTTGATCAGTAATAATTACAGTATAAGTTCCTGTAGCAAGAGTCGAAAGATCTTCTGAAGATGCTCCATTCGACCAAGCAAAAGTTAATGGGGCAGAGCCTCCATTAGGTATTAAGTCAATTGCGCCAGTGTTGTCTCCACAAACTTCATCGGTTAAAATTGCATTCTGAATAGATAAAGTTCCTGAATTTGCCCCAACAACAACAGATCTACTTTCTGAGCAACCATTTGCATCAGTAACAGTTACGCTGTATGTTCCTGCTGTTAAATTAAATATATCTTCATCCGTTGCTCCATTAGACCATGAAAAAGTATAAGGCATTAAACCACCCGCAATGTTCATGTTAATAGATCCGTTTGCATTACCACAAACTTCTTCAGTTATTAATTGGGTAGAAACACCAAGTGTTCCAGAAGTATTTATGACAGAAAATGGTCCTGCATCAAGCACACAACCCTGAGCGTTGGTAACTTGCAGGGTATAATTACCTGCACTCACACCTGACACATCTTCCGTAATAGCTCCATTTGACCAAGAGTAAATCAAATTGGCACCTGTCAAGGTTACATTTATTGCACCTTGAACGTTTCCACAGGTCTCATTGGTAATGTTTGAACCAATTAAGGAAATATCTCCTGTTGTTTGACCAACGAAATAAGTGTTCTCAATGAAACAACCCGTTTCATCTGTAACAGTTGCTACGTAGGTTCCAGTAGAAAGTCCGGAAATATCCTCTGTTATCTGGCCAGAATCCCAAGAATAAGTAAGAACACCATTGCCACCTGTAACAGTTTGACCAATAGAACCATTCCCTCCTGTACATGTTTCTGGAACGATTGAAGCCGTTGCAGATAATGAACCTGCATTATTTGCAACCGTGTACGAATTGGTTGTCTGACATCCATTTCCATCTGTAACAGTAACCGTGTACGAACCAGCAGCTAGATTAGCAACATCTTCTGATGTTGCTCCATTTGACCAAGAATAAGAGTAAGGCATCGCTCCACCTGAAATAGTAATATCAATTGCTCCATTTAAATTGCCGCAATTTTCTTCACTCACATTAGCACTTGAAATTAACAAATTGCCGGTATTATTATTTACTGTAAAAGTCATTGACGCAGAGCAATTATTGGCATCTGTGGCAACTACCGTATATGAACCTGCTGTAAGATTAACTAAGTCTTCCGTTGTTGCCCCGCTACTCCATGAGAATGAAACTGGCGCCAGTGCATCTAAAATATTGATATCTAAAGAACCATTTCCAGAACCACAATCTTCGTCAATAATTACATTCTCTTCAACAGCAATAAAACAGAACGCTGAACAATTTGACAAATCATTCACCAAGGTATAAGATTCTGTTGCAGTACAACCATTTCCATCAATAACATCAATCGTATAGATCCCTGAAGTTAAATTCGAAAGATCTTGAACATTCTGACCACTGGACCATTGATAACCATAAGATCCTGTACCACCGCTAACCGAAATATTGATAGATCCATTATCTGTGCTACATTCTTCATTTAAAATGCTTTGAGAAGAAATAATCATTTGAGCTGCATCACTAACTACCACTACTTCTGAAATAATACAACCGATTTGGTCTTGCATTGTTACCGTGTAAGTTCCTGCCGTTAATCCAGAAATATCTTCTGACGTTTGACCCGAATCCCATGAAAAAGAATACGGAAGTTGTCCTCCGGAAGCAGTAATATCTATTGTTCCGTCACTACCTCCAAAACAAGAGGTAATTGTTGAAGAAGAAGAAATCGCAAGAGAACCAATGTTGTTAACTAAGAATGTTTCATTTGACTGGCATCCGTTAGCGTCTGTTACTGTGATTGTATATGTCCCAGCCGCAATTCCTGTGATATCTTCTGTTGTTGCTCCATTACTCCATAGAATAGTATAAGGTGCGGCTGCATCTTGAATGTCAACATCAATAGACCCATCAGAAGCTCCACAAGTGGAATTGGTAACAAACCCAGTGGTAACGATTTCTGTTGGTTCAATTAAAGTCACCAAAGTATCTGGTAAATCTCCCACCAAAGAAATATACCAATTAAAGATATATCCATTGTCTAAGTTAAATTGATCCGTTACTTGAACCGTCCATGTTCCATTCATGTCAGCACCAATGAGACCTGTAAAATCTTCAAAAGGAGTATAAGAACCAGCTGGCAAGTAATTGTCGTTATAATTATTTCCTAATGCATCTGTATAGTTTCGGGTGAAATTATTAGATTCATCTACCATTGTTCCATAAACAGGAGATGCATTGAAACAGTACTCATAACCAACACCTGGGTCAGTTAAAAGAGAACCAGCAGAACCATCAACTGGTCCTGTAGCAATTGGTTCTCCAAGGTCACATGAACCACCACCATTTTGTTGCTTTAAAATGACTACCTCTCCAGAAGGCGCAACTACTTGGATTTGCAAATCTCCTAGATAAGAGTGTTCTAGGGTTAAGCAGATTTGTTGAATTTGGCTAACATCAGTAATAGTTTGTCCATTGTTAAAACCTTGAATATCTAGTGGCGCATCATAGGTAGTTACAGTTCCTCCAGGCACATCCGGCAAGAAAGTTGTATCAGCATCGAAAACACCTCCAATTACCAAGGCATCAGCTTGACAGCCATAAGAATCAGTTACTTGAACACTATAAGTTCCAGCAGCTAGCCCAGTAATTGGGTTCGTCTGTGTGCTCCCAACAGAAGCATCAGGATACGTTACTTCATAAGTATATGGGGGAAATCCACCTGAAGCATTCACTTGTATTTGTCCTGAATTATTACCAAAACAGTTTAAATCAATACCATCTAATGTAAAATCAATCGGTTGCGCATCATCGATGAACAGATATGCCGTATCAAAAGGTGCACATGCTGCTGGCTGGTAAATTATCCATACCGACTCTTGGCCTTCCGTAATTCCATCTGAAAATGCATTGATATATATTGTTGCTGAAGTATCTCCGGCAACAATTGTCATTGAGCTATCAACAAATTGATAATCAACTCCATTAACAGCAGTACCACCTACCGTAAAATTAATTACCTGATCTTGGTTACTTATTTCATCATATGAAAACGTAAAGCTTGCTGGAATACATCCTTCTAATGCTATATCATCAGCATTTATCGTTTGTGTTTGAACATTAACTGTTCCTTGTATCAAGGAATTTTCTTGCAAGAACACCGCAGAACTATAAACGCCGTCACCAGCATCCGCGATAACTAATCTCAACCGGTAAACTTGACAGGGAGTCAAATTACCTCTACTCGCCTCTAAAATTGTTGTAAAACCATCAAATTGAACATCATTTCCACCTGCATTATCAAAATAATATTGGCTATTTGTAACTGGATTGATATTATTGATAGCAACTGCACTTGTTGAATTAGGTACAAGAGCAATATTTTCTTGACCAGTAATTCCAGGTCCACTTATATAAAAAGCAAAAACATCATTAAATCCGGAATTATTTGGTGGAGCGAACTCTGGATATTCTTCAGAAGCGAAAACATAGTTGAATTGAATTGTAGAAGATTGAACTTCAAAATCAAACTCTAAAGTAATTGCATCAAAGGTATTAACACCAGCTAAAGCAGTCATTTCGGCAGTTCCTGCATTGTTTAAATTCGCACCAACATTCGCTGCGTTATTTGGACCAGATGCTTCCGTAATATTTCCAGTTGAAAGAATGACACCCGAATCAAATCCAATGTCAGAATTAGTTCCAGCAAAACTCCCTGAAGCAACACCGCCACCTATTAAAACTGCATTGGTAACCGTAATATTAGGTCCGGCTAATATTTCTGCAAGTTGCTGAGCTGTTTGACCTCCTGTAACATTTATTTGTGCATTAGAAGTAGAAGTTAGGAAGAGCATACATAGCCCTACTAGTAGAATTGAGTGAAATTTTTTCATAGTATAATTTAATTCAAGGTTTACAAGTTACAACTTTAATTTAAAACAACCATAAAAAATATTCATGTCCTCGGATACCTAGAACGAAAAACACCCCTCATTAAAACGGTTTATTAAATCTCTTTTTGAGGGGGTACCCCCTCTATTTAACAGATTGTTATGATATATATTTACATTCTATTATTAATTCAGCTAAAAGTCTATGAATCGATACATCCTAAGAAAAGTATTTTTTACACTTGCAACCCTCGGATTCTCAATTGAAATTTCAAGTCAAATTAACCTTTTTAACAACTCGACTTCTCCTGAAGTTTTCGTAAAAAATGAAGGCAATATTCAACTAGAGGATGGGACACGGCAGATTCAATCGAGTATGGACTTAAGCTAGTTAGTATCTTTACTTTTTTTTACAAAAAAGGGGTTAATTATCGCTTCGAAAAATTTAAAAAAATATACGTCGGTGGAAAACAAGATATTCACAAGATTAGAAAAAATTTAAGCGAATTAATCAACAATATAAATGGTGCATGGATAATTAGGGATCTTCTCTTTTTAGAATAAAAAAGGCTAAGTATTATGGCCTCATGTATTCATTTCTTAAGGTTATCCTATATGGGAATACTAATTCTAAATGTTGTGCCTTCTCCAACAACTGAACTGAGAACTACTACATTTCCTTTATGATATTCTTTAACGATTCTTTTAACCAAAGAAAGCCCTAAGCCCCAACCTCTAGACTTAGTAGAAAAACCTGGTTCAAAGATGGTTTTTATTTGATTGGATGGAATCCCCTTCCCATTATCGATGACATCTATAAAAACCCAACTTCCCGATTTCAATACCTCAATCTTTAATTTTCCAACTCCTTCCATTGCATCAACCGCATTTTTACAGATATTTTCAACTACCCATTCAATAAGTGGAGCGTTGTGTTTTGCAACAGCTAATTTATCCACCTCAATTTCTACTTCTACTTTGTCCGAAATTCTGGGTCTCAAATATGCAATGATGTTTTTTACAGTTGCTCCCAAGTCCTTAGAGTCCAATTTTGCACCTGAACCAATTTTAGAAAACCGATCAGTCACTTTCTCCAATCGGTCAACATCTTTTTGCATTTCAACTGTGATTGTTTTGTCAATACCTTGTGTTTCGAGGAGCTGAACCCATGCCATCAAAGATGATAATGGAGTTCCTAATTGATGTGCTGTCTCCTTTGCCATTCCTGCCCAAACTTGATTCTGTTCCGCTTTTCTGTATGTGCTAAATATAACGTATCCAATTAACGCAAAAAGGCCAATCACTAAAAATTGAATGTACGGTAAGTACTGCAATTGCTTTAATTCAGAGCTGCTGTCAAAATACAAAGTATTTGTCTCCCCATTGTTAAAATCTATTTGAATTGGCTTATTGGCTAATTCAAATTGTTTAAGGTACTTTTCCGTATTTGAATCGTTGATTTCATATTCAGTAATGTTGTGATTTATCACTTCACCTGTTTTAGAATCCACTAACAAAACAGGAACTAAACCTTCGTTGTTTATTAAATCTTTATTAAACGTAGAGATCAAGGAGTCTCTTTCTCTCTCCAAATTTTTAATAGCCCTTGTGTCGTCATAAAAGTAGGTCATAAACAGGTCCTTATAAATTTCAATAGTGAATGAGGGGTTTTGCTTGTCCCAAATTTTCACCAATACAAGAAGAGAATCGTTGAAATAATCTTTCAATTCTGAGGATGATGCTAATGGATATTTTACCCGGAAAGTACTTGTGTCAAAACCTAAATTGATGCTCCCTGAAACATTTTCATCTCCATCAAGAAGAATAACGGGGATATCTTTATTTTGGTTAATTATTTTGAGAGGGAATTCATAACTTATATTAACCCCAAATGGAGCAGGTTTCGAAACTTCTGTTGTTGCATCTATCCAAAGCTCCATTTTTTCTCTTTCCAAATCCCGTAATTGAGAAAATGTGTTGTTGGTTAACTGTACTAATTCAACTTTCTTTTTAATTGCACTTGCCCATTGTTGGGCTCTTTCTTTTTCTCTTTCTCCAACTTTAGAAACAATCTTATTTGAAACAAACAGTGAAACCCCTACCATAAGTAGAGCAAAAATCATCAGTGCAATCTTCCATTTCTGTTTCTTCGAGTATAAATTCATTCAACGCTTATAAGTTCTCTAAATTAACGAGAAAATGAGTCATTTCTTTTAATTGGGGAAGAAAATAGCCTTTTTTCATTCTAGGTTTAGTACTTCTTCAACTTTTGTGCATATTAAATTGTGATCATATGCTTCAGCCATTTTCATTAGATGAGACTGCTCAAATTGAATGTTTCGCTCACAAATTAAATCAATTTTATTGGTTAAATCACTCGAGTCCTGTGATTCAAAAAGCAATCCCGCTGTTTCGTTAGATAGAAGTTCGGGTGTGCCTCCAGCATTACTTCCAAGTACAGGAGTTCCTGAAGCAATGGACTCAATAGTTACCATACCAAAAGTTTCGGCTTTTGATGCCATTACCATCCAATCAATAGATTTGAAAAATGTTAATGTGTCCTTTCTGTATGGTTTTATAAATACTCTACTTTTCAAATTTTCTTCCTCAATTATCTCCTTCATTTGACCAAAATATCCATCACCTTCGTTCAGCGTAGGTTCACCAAGAAAGACAACATTGAAACCTTTGTTTTTACACTTTTGCATTGCTTGGAGTAACAATAATTGACACTTTTGAACATCAAATCTTCCTATGATACCAAAAGTTAGGATATTTTTCGGAATTCCTAACTTCATTCTTAACTCCTCTTTTGTTTCTTCACTTTTGAATTCGCTTAAGTCCAAGGCCGAAGGAATTACGACTAATGTATTTTTGAAATTCGTCATCGTTTTTACTTGTTCAGACAACCAATCTAGAGGGGCTATCCATACATCCAAAAATTTGTACCTAAATGTATGAAGTAAGTTTGTTTTTTTTACACCCAGTTGCATGGCCATAAAATAGGAAGTATGAATCTTTGACTTTAACTTATGTTTAACGGATGCCAATATACTCATATCCTCATTTGAACGAATAATGAGGTGAGTGATCGAATGTTCCTTTATTAATCCAACTAATGTTTTCGCTCTCTTGAAATCATAGTACTTTTTTTGTTTTTCAATATGAACAACCGATAACAGTTGAATTATTGCTTCTTTTTCTATCGGAGAATCAACCACACATAGAACGACCACTTTATGACCTCTATCTTGCATCCATTTTGCATCGCGAAGATGGTTCATTTCCAAACCACCCCAACTTATTGAACTACAGAAATAAGCTAACTTCATATACGGTGTAAAATTAAGAGTATCTTTGTATGAAACAAATTCGACTAAAAATGTTCAAAAAACCTTGGGTACTATTTATTGGTTTATCAGTTTTATTAGCAGCGCTATTTTTCCTTTTTCCAATTAACTTATTTGATGGGGTTATCGTTTACAAAAAGCAAAGGCTAGTATCAACAATTGAAACCCCACTAAGTTTGTCCTATTTCATTGGCTTGGGTTATGATAACGTCGATATAGAAGACGTGGAAACCTTTTATTTAACCACAAAAGGGATGGTGATGGCATTTATTTTTATTCTGGGATTGCCAGGAATGCTTGCGTATCGTTCTTACTTAAAAAAATAAAGCATTCTTTTTGCGCTATCCAGAAGTTTGTTGAGACTGATTACAATCATACCATACTTTTATAAGGTAACTATAATAAAAAGAACATTGCTAAAAAAAGACTATGTAACTCCAGTCACAATTAATACCGTAACCGAATGGTATCTTTACCGTCTAAAGAAAAGTTATGTTTGGAAAATTATTTAAAAAAACAGATTACCAAAAATTGCTAAACGAAGATGGGGCAGTGATTATCGATGTTCGATCTCCACAAGAATTTGCAAATGGCTCAGTTCCTGGCTCAGAAAATATTCCATTAGGAAGTATTCCTGGTAAAATAAAAAAAATAAAAAGTCTAGATGTTCCCGTTATTTGTGTTTGTGCCTCAGGAATGCGCTCTGGTGGTGCTAAAACTCAACTAAAGGCCGCTGGAGTAGATGCATATAACGGAGGACCTTGGGCCAAAATGCTAAAATATGTGGAATGAGTTAATTGACATTGTAGCAAATAGTTATCAAAATTCAGCCTCATATTTCTGGAAAGTAATAACGCATCCTTTCCCTGAAGGTAAAATCAATGGATTTTATTTCCTAATATTTATTTCTGTTTTAATTTGGGGATTAGAGATTGCTTTTCCATGGAGAAAAAAACAAGCTAGAATTAGAAAAGATTTTTGGCTGGATGCGTTTTATATGTTCTTCAATTTCTATATTTTTAATCTTCTTTTGTACGCCGCACTCTCCAATGTTTCGGTTAAGTTATTTGAAATGATTATTACTCCTTTAGGATATGAAGGTGGTCATCTAATTGATTTTTCAGAGGTTCAGTGGATATGGCAGCTTGTTGTCTTTTTCTTTATTGCAGATCTAGTTCAATGGTGTGTGCATTATATGCTTCACCATGTTCCTTTCTTTTGGGAATTTCATAAAACACATCACTCTGTTCAGGAAATGGGTTTTGCGGCTCATCTTCGCTATCACTTCTTTGAAACATTTGTTTACCAAACAATAAAATACACCTCTTTAGTCATGCTCTTTGGATTTGACTTAAAAAATACGTTCATCGTTTATTCATTGACGGTTTTAATTGGTCATTTGAATCATTCGAATTTGAACATTAGCTATGGTCCATTAAAATACATTCTTAACAATCCTAAGATGCACATTTGGCATCACGCAAAAGAATTACCAGCATCTCATCCTAAGGGAATGAATTTTGGAATTTCGTTGAGTATCTGGGATTATATATTCCGAACAAATTACATCCCCTCTGACGGTCGAGATATTGAATTGGGGTTCGAAAATGTGGATGAATTTCCTCGTAATTTCTTTGAACAACAAATTGAACCTTTTAAAAAAGGAAAATGACTTCTAAATTAAAGACTAATCATGAACAATAAACTAAAACTTGCTCTTATTCTCAGTTTAACATTAGGATTAGCGCCTTTCACCCCTGAACCTCATATATGGAAGCAATTCATGAACTTGAAATTAGGCCGAACTATGCAAACAATGGATTGGATAGATGTTCTTATGCACGGCGCTCCTTGGGTATTTTTAATAGCTGTTCTCATTAAAATGGCAACAGTGAAAAAGATGAAAAAATAAATCTAAAATATTATATCGGCGTACCTAGTAAATATAATTTCTTGGACTTCGCTTTAATTATACCTTTTTCCCATCTGTAATTTTCAGAGGACACCCCTTCTAGCAAAGTGTCTAAATCATTCAATGTATACGTTCTCAGGTTAGAAACCGCCCCATCCCATGCAAAAAATAATGGAATGATTGGGATCAAATAAGTAAAAACCAGCTGCTGCCATGTCAAAGGTTTTACAAAAGGTGTGATGAATAGACAGGTGATGAAATTAATAGGTAAAGCAATCCACGATATAATGAGAGGAAAACTGTTGTCACTAATTTCAAAAATACAAATAGGTTGACGGCTTTTCACCGCTGAATTCAGTATTTTCTTCGCGTTTTGAGTATTCATATGATGAAAACTACTAACCATTGTTCTTAATCCTTCAATATTAGCATCAACATCCGTTGCATCGATTGGTTCTAGCTTATAACTAATATTACCTCCTTGCAGCTGGTTGATTTTTTCAGCAGCTCCCGTGTCAGGATACAAATCAGTTAAGGTTAATTGAATATCTTTTAAATTGTGTTTTTCATTCAATAACTCAATAACTTTGGGCATTGGTCCACCACTTCCAGAACATAAATCGACAATTTGTCTTGAATTCGTTTCTTTAATTTGATTAGCAAGCAGTTCAGATAATTCTTCATGAGTATTAAGAATGTTGTGCATTACCAAAATCAACTGTGTCAGACAAGCCCGAATCCATTTAGGAAACGAATTAAAATCTTCAAATTCAAATAAATGGATACGTTTCATTGATTTGCTTTCAAATTTTGAACGAGCTCAACAAGTTTCTCATGGATACTTTCTTACCAATAATATCGTTCAATTCATTAATTGCAATACGCTCTTGGAGCATTGTATCTCTATCACGAATTGTGACCGTGTTGTCTTCTATTGTTTGATGATCAACCATAACACAGAATGGAGTTCCAATTGCATCTTGTCTTCTATATCGTTTACCGGGAGAATCTTTTTCATCGTATTGGCAATTAAAATCTAGCTTCAACGAGCTCATGATTTCTCTTGCTTTTTCTGGCATACCCTCTTTTCTGGTCAAGGGCATAACTGCAACTTTGTAAGGAGCTAATGCTGGAGGCAAGTTTAAAACTGATCGCTCAGAACCATTTTCTAATTGTTCTGTCTTATAAGACGAGCTCAATACCGCCAAAAACATTCTATCTAGACCTATTGATGTTTCAACAACATAGGGAACGTAATTTTCATTAATTTCTGGGTCAAAATACTGCAATTTCTTGCCTGACAAACTCTCATGTTGCTTTAAATCAAAGTCTGTTCGCGAATGAATTCCTTCTAATTCTTTGAAGCCCATTGGAAAGTTAAACTCAATGTCTGCCGCGGCATTCGCATAGTGGGCCAGTTTAATGTGATCGTGAAAACGATAATTCTCTTCACCTAATCCAATTTTATTGTGCCAATTGATGCGTTGCTCCTTCCAATACTCATACCACTTCATTTCTTCTCCCGGTCGAACAAAAAATTGCATCTCCATTTGTTCAAATTCACGCATTCTAAAAATAAATTGCCTAGCTACAATTTCATTTCTGAATGCCTTACCAATTTGTGCTATCCCAAAAGGAATTTTCATTCTCCCAGACTTCTGTACATTCAAAAAATTAACAAAAATACCTTGAGCCGTCTCTGGTCGTAAGTAAATTTTTGAAGATTCTCCAGAAACAGAACCCAATTCTGTAGAAAACATTAAGTTAAACTGACGAACCTCAGTCCAGTTTTTAGACCCCGAAACTGGGCAAGCGATTTCTAAATCCAGAATGAGATTATAAACGCCTTCCAAGTCTTCATTGGTTAAGGTCTCTCGCATCCTATTCTCGATATCATCAATTTTAGTTTGATTTCTTAATACATTCGGGTTCGTTTTTAAGAACTCTTCCTTGTTAAAATCATCCCCAAAACGTTTCAATCCTTTCGCTACTTCTTTGTTAATTTTCGCACGGATTTTCTCGATATGATCTTCTATTAAAACATCTGCTCGGTATCTTTTCTTTGAATCTTTGTTGTCAATTAATGGGTCATTAAAGGCATCTACGTGACCAGAAGCTTTCCAAACTGAAGGGTGCATAAAAATTGCCGCATCAATACCAACTATGTTTTCGTGCATCTGCACCATAGATTTCCACCAATACTGTTTGATGTTGTTTTTTAACTCAGAACCCAATTGACCATAATCATAGGTTGCTGATAAACCATCATATATCTCTGAAGAAGGAAACACAAATCCATACTCTTTTGCATGAGAAATTATTTCCTTAAGGTTGTCTTCTTTTTTTGCCATACCGCAAATTTAATGTTTTCTTTATGAGATAGAATGGAGAATGAAGATTTCTCCAAATAAAAAAGGTCTTAGGAGTAAACCAAAGACCTTTTTTATAAAATTAATCAATTTTATCACAATGTAGATGGGCAAACATATTCACTTTTGTTTATTTCTGTCTCCTTAATCGCTCCATATCCTCCTAGGACATTTACCAATTGAGTATATCCATTTTGCATCAATAGAGAAATGGCGATAACGCTTCTGTAACCACCAGCACAATGAATTTGATAGGTTGTGTTCATTTCCAATTTATCCAACTCACTGTTCATGAAATCTAATGGATAGTGAATTGCATCAACAACATGTTCCGATGAAAATTCACCTGGTTTTCTAACATCAACAATATTTGCATTGCTTACCGTTTCTAATTCTTCAGCTGTAATTGATTTTACCGTATTCAAAGAACCTTCGTAGGATCCAATTCCTCCATCTAAAAATCCGACCGTGTTGTCGTATCCTACTCTGGAAAGTCGCGTAACTGCTTCTTCTTCATGGCCTTCAGGAACAATTAATACTATCTTTTGTTTAATGTCTTCAATAAGCGCTCCTACCCACATCGCAAATGTTCCATTGAGACCAATGAACAATGAATTGGGAATGAATCCTTTTCCAAAATCTTCTTGATTTCTCACATCCAAAATCAATGCTCCACTATTTACTTCTTGATTAAATTCATCCAAAGAAAGAGCTTTATTTCCTGCTAACAGAACGTTGTCAAATTCTTCATATCCGTTCTTATTTAAGGAGGCGTTTTTTGGGAAATATTGTGGTGGAGGTAGAATTCCTTCACACACTTCTTTCACAAATTCTTCTTTTGTCATATCAGCTCGTAAGGCGTAATTTGACTTTTTCTGCTCACCAAGTGTTCCAACAGTTTCGGTACTCAAACTTTTACCACATGAAGACCCAGCACCATGACCTGGATATATAACAATGTCATCAGAGAATTTCATCACTTTGTTTCGAAGAGAATCAAATAACATTCCTGCCAAATCTTCTTTTGTAATTTTTCCTTGTTTAATTGCCAAGTCAGGGCGTCCTACATCACCCAAGAAAAGTGTGTCTCCTGTGAACAGCGCATGTTCTTTTCCATTTTCATCAATTAACAAATAGGTTGATGACTCAAGCGTATGTCCTGGTGTATGAAGAACTCTTATTGTTACATCGCCGATTTTAAACTCTTCGTTATCTTGTGCAACAATGGTATCATAGTTGGTTTTAGCCGTTGGTCCAAAAATAATTTTGGCTCCTGTTTTTTTTGCCAAATCAATATGGCCCGAAACAAAATCAGCATGAAAATGCGTTTCAAACACATACTTGATTTTAGCACCATTATTTGTTGCCATTTTAATGTATTGATCCGTTTCTCTCATAGGATCAATGATTGCCACTTCACCATTACTCTCAATGTAATAAGCTGCTTCTGCGAGGCATTTAGTATATAATTGTTCGATTATCATAGTTCCAATATTCTATTATCTATTATTCTATTGCAAATATCCGAAATATTCTTCAGAAAGAATGTGACATTAGTCACCTAGTAATGACTGGTTTATTTTTTCAATGTAATTCAGTATTTGTTCCTTTCCAAATTTTGAAGTAGCAGAGCTCGAAAAAACAGGTGGAAGTTCTGCCCAGGTTTTTAACATTTCTTTTTTATATTTTGCCATATTCTTCTGTAAAGCAGTACTTGATAGTTTATCGACCTTTGTAAAAACCATTGAAAAAGGAATTTGTTTTTCCCCACACCAATTCATAAACTCCATGTCTATCTTTTGAGGCTCTAAACGTGAGTCAATTAGAACAAAAACATTTAATAATTCTTCACGTTTCGTCAAATACTCAGATATAAACTTCTCCCATTGTGCTCTAGAGGTTTTCGAAGCCTTTGCATACCCATAACCTGGTAAATCAACAATGTACCAGTCATCATTAATGACAAAATGATTGATTAATTGAGTTTTGCCAGGACGTCCAGATGTTTTTGCCAATTTGTTTCTGTCCGTTATCATATTGATTAAAGAAGATTTTCCAACGTTAGATCTGCCAATAAAAGCATATTCAGGCTTACCATCCTTTGGACAAAGATCAATATCAGTGTTAGAAATTACAAATTCAGCTTTTGTTATTTTCACGTTTTTACTTTTTACAAAGGTAATAAAAGACAAGAGAGTATGGAGTTCAAGTGAATCACTTATTAGCTCTGCTTTTTTCACCCTATTCTCAACGATTTTAACATATTTTGTTTCTGTTATAGGCCGTTTTCCTCTATATTTGTAAACTCTAAGAGAATTATATGAAAAATCCCGTTTATATCATATTGTTATCCGCATTCCTCTTTGCTTGTCAATCAGGCGAGCATAATTCTAATAATGATAGCATCGTTCATGAAGTTTCAGAGAATGAAGTAGTTGTCCCAAATTATGTTGCAACAATCGAAATAGATGGCATGGCCTGTGTCATGTCTTGTGGAGGTTCTATCAAAAAAGCACTGAGAAAGACAGATGGTGTTTCTAGTATGGAATTTGATTTTGAAGCAGATCGTGAGACAAACATATTAACGGTCTCTTTTAGTGATGGGATGGTTACTATTGAAGAGATAAAATCGATTATTTCAGATTTGAATAATAAGCAATTCACAATCGGCAAAGTTTCATCAAAAAGTATCCATAAGAATACAGCTACCAATCAAAAAGATTGTCCTTACAAAGAAAGAACCCAAATTGAAACAGTTAGTACTAGTTTTGAAATGCCAAGCTTATTAGACATTCTTTCTAGTTTTCTTCCTAGATAATTCTACCCGAATAATACTTTCTTAACCGATTTCCTTATTATTTTTGCACCCATGAAATTGCACTACAGAGAACTTGGAGAAGGAAGGCCTCTCATAATTCTACATGGATTGTTCGGTTTTTCGGACAACTGGCAAACTCATGGTAAAAAGCTAGCTGAATATTTTAGAGTGATTTTAGTTGATTTAAGAAATCATGGTCATTCTGATTGGTCAGATGAGATCTCTTATCAACTTATGGCAGATGATGTTTTTGAATTGTGTCAGGAATTAAATCTAGAGGAAGTGCATTTAATTGGACATTCAATGGGAGGGAAAGTGGCCATGCAATTTGCCAATGATTATGAATATTTGTTGGAGAAGTTAGTGATTGTTGATATTGGATTCAAAGCATATCCGATGCATCATGAACACATTCTGGCAGGAATTCATGCAGTTGATTTGCCAAAAATAAAGGCTCGCCGACAAGCGGAAGAGCAAATGAGTAAGTATATTGACAATGACGGCATCAAACAATTTCTTCTTAAAAATCTCTATTGGAAAGAGAAAGGGAAATTAGCTTGGAGAATGAATGTGGAGGTGTTAGAAAAAAACATGTCTCATATTCTTGAAGAAATATTCCTTTCAGAAATATCTGTTCCAACCTTAATAATACGTGGAGAACTATCTGATTATATTTTGAATGAAGATATAGAATCGATTGAAACACGTTTTATCGATACAGAAATAAAAACGATAGACAATGCTGGTCATTGGGTACATGCGGAAAAAGCTGATGTATTTCTGGACACTTTATTGTCCTTCTGTTTGCGATAATTGAGATTTTATTGTATAGTTGATTTTAATTAAACTGTGATAGTTTAATACCATTCATTTAAGATTTTCTTACAAATTCTCATGTAACAAATTCATCTTAGCATCGTTTTTGTAGTAGATTTGATTATGCGAGCAATTCAAATATTGTTTATAGTGTTGTTTCTCTCTTTTTTTGGAGCGTCACAGGTTGTATTCAATACAATTAAACACGATTTTGGAGAGTTAGAGTCGTACTCTTCACGATATGTTGATATTATTTTGGAGAACAAAGGGGCCAAAGAAGCATGGGTGTTAAGTGTTAAAAAACCAATGGAAGTTGCCTATATTATTTCAAATCAAATCATTCCTGCTGATAGCTCAACCGTACTTCGATTTCAAGTAAATCCAAAACAAAAAGGAAGATTTTCCTATGATATAAAAGTTTTCACAAGTAATCAGGATCATGCAACCTCGATTAAACTTACCGGAAATATACGTGACATTCAACAAGATAATACCTCCTCTTTCACAGCTTGTCCAACATTTAACGACAGACCTGGAGGTAAAAACCCAAATGTATTTGACTTGACAGTGGTTACTATTGACAAAGAATCCAAAGAAGAATTGAGTAATTCTAACGTTACTTTAATCCAAGGTGGAGAAGCCATTTGGGCAAAAATAACAGACAGAAAAGGAAAAATAAAAGAAGATGCGACTTTAGGTTTAAGTTATTTCTATGCCACACATGATGGTTATTATCCTGCAGAGTTAGGTTCTTATGTGAATTTTAAGCGGAATTTTATTGTGATTGAATTAGAGAAAGACAAAACAATCATCGTTGAGCCTCCTGTGGTTTTAGAACCCCCAATTATTGATACAACTGTCATTGCGATTGTCGAACCTCCAGTTGTTATTGAAGAAACGCCAGAGTCTCCATCGGAGATAGAAGTCATCTTTGAAATTGAGACTCGTTTAGAGAATGAATTGGACCCTTCAGATGAAACAGCAATTACTTCTGAAGCTCCTCCTAGTTTTACAGATTTGGACAGAAACGATTTTAGTGAGGAATTTTTTAACCCTGTAAATGTTGTTTTTGTATTAGATGTTTCATCTTCTATGAAGCAAGTCGATAAGATAGAACTGATGAAATATTCGTTGATGCAATTGACAGAAATGTTGCGTCCGCAGGATAAATTCTCCATTGTTACATATGCTTCTGACGCAAGAGTTCTTCTGAAACCAACATCTGGTCGCGAAAAAGACGAGATTAAAGATGAAATTCGTGCACTAAAAGCATTTGGATATACATCTGGAGGAGATGGAATTAAACTTGGATTTAAAACGGCAAATCGAGCTAAAATTAGTAACGGAACAAACCATGTCATCATAATTACAGATGGTGCATTTAATCGAAATTCGGACGATTACAAACATTATATTAAAAAATACAAGCGCAAAGGAATTACTATGTCGGTTGTTGGTGTTCGCAACAAAACAGTAGATGAAGAAGATATGAAAGAAGCTGCCCGTTTGGGTGGTGGGCACTATGTGCCAATCATGAAGTTGTCAGATGCTCAACATAACTTGAAGCAAGAGATAAGATTACAATCATATAAATTTTGAGAAGTGATTGTTCATCTTCAAAAAAGTTGATTGAACAAAAAAAATTAGTTATTACGTTTTTTGAGTTAAATTCGTGTTTTACACATCAACAATGAATTAATGATTTTTTTTCGCATTTTATTCTTCATGAGTATCTTGGTAACATGGAGTCAAGTTAAAGCTCAAGAATTAATTGGGACAACTGGCGACTACTCTCCCACATTACTTGGAAATTTGTCTTGGTCTTTAGGAGAAATTATAACTGAAACATATCCCTCTTTAAATGGTCAATTTACAACTGGATACCAACAGGTTTATGATAGTACTTTATCTATAGTTAGTCCTGATGCAACAGAGGCTCTAATTATTTACCCGAATCCGTTTGAATCTAAAATTACAATAAAAGCAGACCATTTATATGGCAACTGTTCAATGACTATTCTCGATTGTCAATCAAAGACTGTTTTAAAGAAAACAATCAACTTCGATTCAAGCAAAAAAGAAACCCTAGATCTATCAAAGCTTTTAAAAGGCTATTATTTCATTAAAATTCATTTCCCCAATTCCAATCGCACAATTATTCAACCGATTATTAAATTACTTTAAATTATGAAGCAAATAATACTAGCCCTTATTTTTTTACTGACACCTTTTTTATCGATTTCTCAGGTTCCCAATTTATTCAAGTTTCAATCAGTTGCAAGAGATGTTTCAGGAGTAATTATTCCGAACTCTTTGCTCGGTTTGAGGATTTCTATTCGCGACTTGACTTCTACTGGTTTGATCGTTTTCCAAGAGACACATACTGTGACCACCAATAATTTTGGGCTTTTTTCTCTCAATATTGGGGGCGGTACTAATATCCTTGGTTCAATCAATACTGTTAGTTGGGGAAACGGGAATAAATTTGTTGCAATTGAAGCTGATCTTACAGGAGGAACATCTTACCAACCTTTTGGTACATCTCAACTTCTCTCTGTACCTTATGCAATTCATTCCAATTCATCTAACTCTAGTTTACCAGATGGAACTTCCGTTGGCAACACTATGTTCTGGAATGGAACCAGCTGGGTAATAAATAATAACAACATTTATAATGCTGGGAACTTCATAGGTTTAGGAACTTCTGCTCCTTTTCAAAAATTGGATGTAAATGGGAACATTAATGTTCCAACTGACAGTGCATATATGATTGGCAATCGTAGAATGTTTTGGACTAATTTAAATAGCATATTCATAGGAAATAATTCAGGTAACGCCAATACTTTTGGAATCGATAACACTTTTCTAGGAAATAATTCCGGGATTACCAATAGTTCAGGTTCTCAAAACACATTTATTGGAAATGAGACTGGGGTCACAAATCTGACTGGAGGTTCAGGAACTTTTATTGGGAATAGAGCCGGAGAGAGTAACACCGATGGATTAGAGAATACATTTATTGGAGCATTCGCAGGGCAATTCAATAATCTCGGATCGCACAATTCTTTTTTGGGCGTTACAACAGGTGTTCTTAATACTGACGGTGATGAGAATACATTTATTGGAGCACACGCAGGATACTCAAACACGACTGGTAGTTTCAATACCTACATCGGAAATTTTTCGGGAGCAGCTAGTGTTATTGGGACCGGAAATACAACTCTTGGTTTTGAAGCAGATTTTTCTTCTGGAAACTTAACAAATGCCATGGCATTAGGATATCAAACTATTGTGAATGCCAGCAACTCTATCGTAGTTGGGAATACAAACGTAATTTCAATTGGTGGTCAGGTTGGATGGAGCACCCTTTCTGATAAACGATTAAAGAAAAATATTGCTAGTAATCAATTGGGTTTAGAATTTATTAACCGACTGAATACTGTCAATTATGAATATGTCGCAGAAGGGCAAAAAAATATTCGTTATACCGGACTTATCGCTCAAGATGTTGAGAAAATACTTGCTGATTTAGGCTTAGAATTTAGTGGTATTGTTCCTCCAGATAATGACAAGAGTTATTATTCAATCCGTTATTCCGAGTTTGTTGTGCCATTAATTAAGTCAATTCAAGAACAATCAACTGAAATTAATCAACTGAAAGCACAAATTAAAGCACTTGAAAAGAAAATGGATATTATTTTAAAAGAGTAATTGAAAAAATCAAGATACCGAAGCATCAACAAGTACAAAACTCCCATCATCGGCATTCATTTTTACCTCCACTCCAACAGGAATGGTAAATTTATTTCTAACATGACCAATTTGAGCTCCATAGAAAACAGGTTTTTTGAGCGTAGAAAAATGTTGTTCAAAAACTTCTTTTAGGGTAAACGATCGTTCTGGTTCTTCTGCAACACATTTTCTGAAATTACCGAGGATAACGCCATTAACCTCATCAAAAACACCTGCCAATTTTAGATGTGTTAGCATTCTATCAATTCGATATGGCTCTTCTCCAACATCTTCTAAAAAGAGAATTTTATCTTTCCAACTTGGCAGAAAATCCGTTCCTACTAAACTGCAAATTACACTTAAATTACCTCCATATAAATCTCCTCTTGCACTTCCTGGAGAATATGTTGTGATTTTCAAATCTTGCTTTTCGTTTCGATAATTTACTAATTCTCCATTAATTAAAAGTTCATTTATATATCGAATACTGTAGGCATTCCAGGTGGAATTGCCTCCAGGGCCATGAAAGGTAACTAGTCCCGTTTTAGATGTAATGGCATTAAGTAAAGTAGTAATATCACTAAAACCCATAATTACTTTTGGGTTAACTTTAATAGCATCAAAATCCAATAACGGTAGAATTCTTGCACACCCCCAACCTCCTCTTAGAAAGAAAATACCTTTTACTTCGTTGTCCAAAATCAGACCCATAAAATCAGAGGCTCTTTCTTCGTCTGTCCCAGAAAAATAACCAAATTTATTGCTCGAATTCTTACTGAATTTAACCTTGAAACCGAGTTGTTCAAGCACTTTTGTAAAGTCGTCTATTTCTGAAGAAGACTTAACACCTCCAGCAGGTGCGCTGATACCAATTACATCCCCTTTTTTCAATCGAGCGGGTAGTATTTTACTATTTTCTAGTGCTAATCCCTTAGGTTTTTGAATAGATAGACAAGATACACCAATTACAGTTGTTCCAATAATTGGAATAAAACTTCTACGTGAGATTTTAGACATTCAATAAAAATACAAATAATTGAGGTAATAAATGTTACTTCATTTTCGAGAAAAAAACTTTCTCTGGATCCATTTGTTTTTCAAGAATTTGGTAAAATTTCTCCTTATCTTGCTCTTGTATAGAATTCGTCGGAAAGGATAACTGCAAGTCTTTGATGTAATCAAAATAGATGGTCTGCTGATGTAGACTCACTTTTCTCAAGCCTTTAAAATAGAGTAATGTTACTTCTCTGTCGGCAACAATCAATGCTTTTTTTGAAAGACCTATTCTAAATCCTTTTTTGGCATAGCCGATAATTGCAAAAAAGAGATTGTCGGCAGAACTAATAATCAATGCAAGAACAGGAGTCCAAGCCTCATCGCATACAATGTATAAAGCAACGGCAGCACTTGTCATGATAAATGATTCTAAAAGAAGATAGGTAACCACTCTTCTTTTTCTTTCTGGGCTTACTTCTGTGTTCCATTTAAACTTCTTTTGTTGCGAGACAATGCGCATTCCCATCCATCTTCTGATGGATCTTCTGAGTAATAAAACGAAGATGAAAATGCCAAGACCCAAAAAAATTTCAAACTTATAAGGTAAATATTCACCTGTTGTTTTGAGAAAACTGATAGGCAAGTCCAGTCCAACGTAAATGGACATCAACATTGTTGGGAAAAGAAGAAAAATTAGAATAACATTAATTGCTTTATTCATTCGGGATCATCTTTAATTGACGTTTGATGACTTCAATTTTTTCTTTAACAAGGTTGACTTTGTTTTCAACGTCTTTTTTCAATGCGTCGGCTCCTTTACTATTTGCAAAAAAGCCTAAATTATTCTCTAGTTGAGAAATCTCCTTTTGATGTTTGTCAATAGCTTTTCGCAAATCAAATTTCATATCATTAAATTGACGACTCGCATTAGGGCTGCCTTTTAGCATGTCAATTTTTGCTTCAAAGAATATGCTTTCTTGCTCGGCCTTACTCAATTTAATGGACTGGTAATGACCATCCATCGTTTTTTTATACGCAGAAAAAATAGCATCCTTCTTTTTGATTGGAACATGTCCAATTGCAGAAAATTCTGCAGAAAAATTCTTCAAATCAGCCAAAGCTTCTTTTTTATCCTCAGAAGGTTTATACGCCTCAAGTGTTTTCAAAAGAGTCTCTTTCAGTTTTAGGTTCTCATCGTTCTGAGCGTCTTTGGCATTAAAATGATTTTCTCTTGAATTAAAGAAAGCATCACATGCATTGCGAAATTCCTTCCATAATTTTTGCTCATGCTTTACACCAGCATGGCCAACACTTTTCCATTGAGATTGCAATTTCTTCAATTTTTCAGCAGTATCTCTCCATTCAGTTGAGGTGCTTAATGCTTTTGCTTTTTCAATGATTTCTTTCTTTTTAACAGCTATTTTATCGTAAACTTCTTGTACGTCTCCAAAAAAGATCTTCTTTTTGTCAAAAAAATCATCGCAACAAGCCCGAAATTCTTTCCAAATAGCGTCATTTTCTTTCTTTGGACCAAAGCCAACTGCCTTCCACTCATTTTGAATAGCAATGACCTTTTTTGTAACTGCTTCCCAAGTTTTTGGAGAATTTAACTCCTCTTTTTGCGCAACCAACTCTTTCGTTTGTTCGAGTAAATTTTTCTTCGATTCAAGATTTGCTTGCAGTTTTACTCGTCTATCATCATAAAAACGATTGACTTTATTGTAGATTGAACGAACTTCAGTCCAGTATGCTTCTTTTAACAATTCCCATTCTTCGTTGGGAACAGGCCCAACATCATTCCACTCATTTTGTAATTCCTTCAGTTGCGCTTCAACCTCTTTAATTTTATCCTTTTTACTTAGTTCCTTTAATTGTTCAATTAAATTTTTCTTTAGTTGAGCATTTCGATGAAAATCGTGATCTTTAAGCTCTTTGTATATTTTAATGTTGTAAAAGAAGTCATCCAGCAAATGAGAATATTGCTTTTGAATTTCATCTCTTTTATCTCTTGGAATATCTCCAATTTCTTTCCACTTTTCTTGAATTTCTTTCAGCGAGCCAAAAGCGGCACCAATATTTTCTTCAGAACTTACTACTTCCCGTAATCTGTTAATAAGGGTCATTTTCTCACCCAAATTTTTCGTTTCTGTCGAATTTTTTTCGTCAATAATTACTCTCTTTTTCTCTTTATATACTTGGTAAATTTCGTAAAACTCATCTTTCAATTGAGTAATTTCAGCGGTTTTAGCCTTTGTCACCTCAAGGGCTGCACTTTCAGTCTCAGGAGTATCTTTGGCCTCCAGTTCGGTAACTTGCACTTTTCTTTCTTCTTCGAGAATATAATCTTCAAATTTTGTTCGAAGTTCATTTACATCTCTACTCGCCGCTAAAATGTTTTCACTCTCGGAGTGAATTTTTATCTGTTCTAAAAAATTCAATTCTTCCATGATAATAAGTTCTTATCCAACTGTTTGAACAATGTCAAAATTTGCCAATGTGACAAATTCATCTATTCTGTTTTCTAAATCCTGTTCTGTTATTGTCGTCAATCGTTCTGTTCCAAATTTCTCACAACAGAAAGATGCTAATGCAGATCCGTTGATAATTGCCCGCTTCATATTGTCAAATGAAATATCGTCTGTACTTGCTAGGTATCCCATAAATCCTCCAGCGAAAGTATCTCCTGCTCCTGTTGGGTCAAAAACCTCTTCGAGAGGCAATGCTGGAGCATAGAATAAATTTTCTTCGTGAAAAAGCAAGGCTCCATGCTCTCCTTTCTTAATAATTAAATACTTGGGCCCCATGGCGCGAATAACTTTGGCGGCTTTCAATAAAGAATATTCGCCAGACAATTGGCGTGCTTCCTCATCATTGATTATTAACAAATCAACCATTGCAATTGTTTTTTTCAGATCATCCATTGCGATGTCCATCCAAAAATTCATCGTATCCATTGCCACCAGTTTCGGTCTCTTCTCAAGACGATCGATAACCGTGCTTTGTACTTGAGGACTCAAGTTTCCTAGCATCAAATATTGCGCTTCCTGGTAGCTTTTCGGAACAATTGGGTCAAAATTTTCTAACACGTTTAATTCGGTAATTAATGTGTCTCGAGAATTCATATCATTGTGATATTTTCCAGACCAGAAAAATGTTTTCTCTCCTTGTTTGATTTGCAATCCTTCGAGATCAACATTTTTAGATGCTAAGAGGTCTAGCATTTCCTTTGGGAAATCTTCTCCAACAACTGATACAATTTTTTGATCAATGTCATAAAATGCAGATGCTAAAGCAATGTACGTTCCTGCTCCACCAATAATTTTATCTGTCTTTCCAAATGGGGTTTCTATTGCATCAAAAGCAACTGAACCGACTGTAAGTAAACTCATTTATTTTGTTTTTTTCTGGACGCAAAGATACGAATTAAAGAACAATGCGCAAGAGATAATCGTTCTATGAGAAGATCACAAAAGAGGCGAAGAAATACACTAAAAACAAGGTGTTATATTCGTTGATAACGGTACTTATTTTCTAAAATCAGTGTTAACAACTGCCCCAATTTGAAAGTACCCTTTAGAAAATCCATTTACTCTTTGATGAAGATATCCTACCTGCAAACCAATGTCCTTGGTAAACTGGTAGCCAAGAGCACCATACAGTCTGTTTCTATCAAAAAAAACTTGCTTAGAATTGACAAAAACCTCATCATACAAACCTAAAAACAGAGCGCCTTTCTCTATTTTCTTTTTGTTCAATGGAATGAAAAGCATTAGGCGATATCTAAATCGATTCTTATAAATATTTCCAATAAAACGCTGCTCCAATCGATAACGATGCTCAAATTTTATTCTTCCAACACTATTCGTAAGTATAAATTGTTGCCAAATTCTACTTTCCTCAATTTCAGGGCTTTTCTGTTCAGATTCATAAATGTAAGACGGAACATAAGCGTAACCAAGCGTTACAGTTGCTTTTTTAGAATAATGAAAATTTAATCCTGTTCTTAACAATAATTGTTCAGGATTTGTCGGAGAAAAAGTATGATTTCTGTATTGGAATTCTGTATGAATACTCCATTTATCTGTGAACCTGTTGGTTCCGAAATACATCAACCAATTTCCCGTTAAATCCTGCTGAGCAAGAAACGAAAAAGGCAATAAAGACAAAAATAACGAAAGTACTCGCCTATTCACCTTTACAAAAAATTTACCTGTCCATTGGTGACATCATACAATGCTCCAACGATTTCTATTTCTCCTTTACTTTCCATTTCAGCAAGAATTGGGCTTTCTTTTCTAATGTTAGAAATTGACATTTGTATGTTCTTAACAGCTACCTTTTCAATCGTTTCACTATTCATTTCTGAATTATCTTTCTGAATTGACTCCACAGCTGGACGAATTTTACTCAACAATGGAGTGATATTACCAAGCTTTACGTCTTGACAAGCTGCAGTCACAGCCCCACATTTTGTATGTCCCATCACTACAACAATTTTTGAACCAGCAACTTTACAGCTATATTCCATTGAGCCGAGAACATCCTCATTAATGATATTACCGGCAACTCTTGAACTGAATATATAACCTATTCCTTGATCAAAAACTAACTCAATGGGCACTCTAGAATCAATGCAGCTATGAACGATAGCAAAAGGAAATTGACCTTCGCTTGTTTCGAGAACTTGGTCTTTCAAGTTTCTCATCATTTTTAAATTGTGTACGAATCTCTTATTGCCTTCAATTAAAAGTTCTTTTGCTTCTTTTGGAGTAAGTTTTTCTTGCGATAATTTTGTTTGTGGTCTCATAATAATAATTATTTATTCTCAATTGTAAAATGTTGAATGGGTTGTTTTTGTTTGCCTTTGTATAAATCAATCACTTGAACATTAATATTTCTTGTCTGCGCACTTATTTCAAAATTTTCTATTATTTCTATGACGTCAAAATGAATGAACTTCGTATTCACGGCATCAATAACTATAGAAGCGTCATTAGGAATTTGATCTAACGTTTTAAGAATTGACGCTTTATTCAAGAACGAAACGTCTTCAGATAACTTGATTCGAATTGTTTCAACTCCCTCCAAATTTTCTTCGAGTAATTTGAATGGAATTTTAAAGTTGTTGATTAAGATTATAATCACAGCAACGGCAACACCCATAGCGATACCCATTAACAAATCTGTCAATACAATTCCAACTATAGTAACTACAAAAGGAATCAACTGTCCCCAACCTTCTTTGTACATCCTTTTAAATAAAGCAGGTTTCGCTAATTTGTAACCCACAACAAGAAGTATTGCCGCTAAAACACCAAGAGGAATCATATTTAAAACCTTTGGAATAGCGATAATACTAATTAATAATAAAAACCCGTGAATCACGGTAGATGCTTTCGTTTTACCTCCCGATTGTTGATTTGCCGAACTTCTTACAATAACTTGAGTGACTGGTAAACCTCCAATAAAACCAGCAATGACATTTCCAACACCTTGGGCCTTCAACTCTCTATTTGTTGGTGTTATTCTTTTCAAGGTATCTTGCTTGTCTGAAGCCTCAACACACAGCAATGTCTCTAAACTTGCCACGACAGCAATAATAACAGCAGTTATATATACATCCGGATTTGAAAGAGCTTTAAAGTTGGGTAAAGTAAAATTACTGAAAAAACCACTTACGCTTTCTGGCACTGGTACATTAACTAAATGATTTTTATCTATTGTCAATTCTGGAATACTTTCGAAAATTTTAACAAGAACTATTCCTACTATAACAGCGATTAAAGGTCCTTGTATTAATTTTGTGAATTTGAATTTTTGAAATAGTTTTGTATTCCATAAAATTAGAATAGCTAAGGAAACAGATGAAATAACCAGAACACCTGGGCTTATAAAGCTCATCATGTGTATCAATTCATCGAAGGTATTGTGTCCATCAATTTGTTGAAATCCAAAATCACCTTCTGGGTCTCTATCGTAACCAAATGCATGGGGAATTTGCTTTAGAAAAATGATTATTCCTATTCCTGCGAGCATACCGTGGATAACCGAAGAAGGAAAAAAGTAAGCAATAATACCTGCCTTTGCAAAACCCATAATAAGTTGGATGATACCAGCTAATATAACTGCGACTAGAAAAATATCAAATGCCCCTAGATCAGAGATCGCGTTAAGAACAATGACAGCTAAACCGGCGGCTGGTCCACTCACTCCAAGAGGGGATTTACTTAAAGCACCAACAACTATTCCTCCAATTATTCCACTTATTAACCCAGAAAAAAGTGGTGCCCCAGATGCGAGAGCAATCCCCAAACAAAGAGGCATTGCTACCAGAAATACCACTATACTTGCTGGAATGTCATCTTTAAAGTTTTTAAATGGGCTTAATTGATTTTGTGTTTTCATCGTTTTAACTTGAATTTGCACCAAAGATAGTAAAACTAGTTAAGTTTTAATCTAGACGATATTTAAATATTTATTGCGTGTAATAGGAGAAAACGAATTTTATTTTCCCAATTAAAGTTTCCCTAACGCATAAATCGTCATCAATTCAGCAAGTCTATTGTTTGTCATTAACTCAATGAACTTTAATTGGGTTTTTATGTACCCAACTTCTCTCGAATTTACCATGAATAAAGAACTTTCTCCAATGTCAAACAATTGTCGTTCTCCTTTTAGTAAACTGTTAGCATCTTTAACTGTCTGTGTGTATAATTCAACTTGTTCTACTGTTCCAATCCATTGATTCTTTGCCGCAATCATTTTATACCTTAAAACTTGTTGCTGATTACTTAACTGTAGGTTATAATCTTGAATTTTCAACTCTGCTAATTTCAATGCGCCTCTTTCTTTTCTTAATAAAATAGGCACAGAAAATTCAACTCCCCACGTGTAATTGTTGGTAGAGAAATTCGCCAATGATTGACCTCCCACATTCTCTGTAATAGGGTTGTATTTTAAGTTTAAAGTTGGTAATAATTGATTCTTTTTAAAACGCTTATCTATTTCAAATTGACTTATTATATAGCGAGATTGATTTATCTTAGGGTGATTGCGCATAAGTGAGTCCATTTGTGAGAATAAAAGTTGATTAGTATTTAAAGCAGAAGTTGCGTTAGCTAATAAAGGAACTGTACCTTCCGCTAACTCCAGTGGAATTATGCCTTCCGCCCATAAATAAATAGACAGAAGGGCCGTAGTATTTTTAAATTCAATTTCTGATTGTTTTAGACCAAGCATTCTGTTTTGTACTTGAATTCCTGCTTCTAATGTATCAATAGCCGGTCGGTCACCAACATAAGCGCCTAATTTTACCGCGTCAAACCTTTCTTTTGCCAATTGATAAGCATCATTATATACCATCAAATTATTGTACGCTTTAAACCATTTCCAATAACTTATTCCTGCATTATATATGAGCTCGTTCATGATGATTTGTTGTTCCATTTCTGAAACTTGTTGAAACAACCGAGCCTTTTTAAGTTCTGCTCTTCGCTCATCGATAAATAATCCTTTACCTATGGGTAGAGAGATTCCCGCATGTATCAAGCCGCTATTAGGGTTTCTGTTTTCAGGATTTAGATAAACTCCTTGATTTTGCTCGTATCCTCCCGTTAGTTCAATTCCAAACCAAGTTGGTATCTTTAGCCCTCCATTAATTAAACTGTAATATTGATTATTGTTAAAATATTTCTGACTTACATCTGTGTAAATTTTGGGATCAAAAGCCCCTTTTGCATATAGTAATGATGCGTCTCCTTCGTGAATTCTGATTTCTGCTTGTTTCGTGTAAGGATGGTCTTTTTTAACTATCTCAATAAAGTCTTGATAACTTAAAACCGTTAAGCTATCAGACTGAGACATCGTAAAAAAGCAGAGACAAAGAAACAAATATGTAATCGATTGTTTCATAAATAATTATTTCGTGTTTACTGGTTTATTTTTCTTATAATAATCTGGAGGGAAACCATTTGTCTTTCTCCATAATTCATACCACACCGAAACATCTTTAAGCAACACCATATTTCTAGTTCCTGCGCCAACTCTTAACGCTTCTGGCCAATCACTATCTTCTGGGTCTCGGGCAACCATAATTCGATACATTCCATTCTCACTAATGAAATTGTCAATTGCGTAAACATTTCCTCCGTAAGTTCCATGACTTGTATTTGGCCACCCTGAGAATACAATTGCAGGCCATCCGTCAAACTGGATTCTCACATGCTGCCCTATTTCCAATAATGGTAAATCAATGGGCTTGATGTACATCTCTATGGCTAAATCATAGGAGGCAGGCATAATACTCACTATTTCCTCTCCTTCTTTTATCGTTTCACCTAAACCTGACTGTATTGCTTTAGTAATAAAGCCATTTTGTGGAGCGGTGATATAGTACATTCCTGTTCGTAAAGTATAGTTGGTAAATTGATTCTGTAGCTTCGTTACGGTTGCTTCAGCATCGTACATGTTCGATAATGCGGTATATTTTTCAGATTCTGCTTTTGCAATTTTTTCTCTATATTGTGCTTGAATAGATATTCTTTCCACTTGTGCATTCATCACCTTATTTTTACTTGTCAACATCTTGTTTTTTTTGGCAATCATATCTGCTTGCGCTTTTTGCATAGTCTGGTTTCTTCTCTCTAAGTCCGTTAATGATTTCAACCCTCCATTATACAATTCTTGCATCCGTTCATATTGTGTTTTAGCAATGCTGTAGTTAATTTTTGATGCGTTATAATTTATACTATCACTAATAACCATTAGCCTAGATTGTTCTAATTTGTTATCCGTTTGCTCCCGTTTAACAACACTCGTATTTAATAAAGCATCGATTTGGTTATCAAGTGCCTTAATTTTACTCATATATGAATCAACAGTGCTTTCTTTAGCATTCATTTGATCTTCAGTTCTTTCCAAGAGATTAGGGTCCAGATATTCATTTTTTATTTCAGAAATAAACAGAACGGTATCGCCTTTACTTACATAATCTCCTTCCTGAACGTACCATTTTTCTATTCTTCCCGAAATGACTGACTGAATAGTTTGAGGCCTCTGTTCGGGCTTTAGTGTTGTAACGGTTCCTTTGGATTGAATATTCTGTGTCCATGGCAAAAACATAATCAGCAAAAAAAGTCCGAATGTTGCTGCAACTAACCTTAAAAGAACCTTTCCCGATGTTCGTTTCTCAACGCTGTCAAGGGACTTATATCTGTTTCTGTTAACCAGATGATTTATCTTATGATGTGAAATATTAAGCATTTGAGTCGATTTTAAAGTTTTTGATTCTCTATTAATTGTTTATAAGTACCCATTGCCTCAATCTCGCCAGACTTCATTATAACAATTTTATCTGATCGTTCAGCCAAATATCGGTTGGGAGAAACGGTTACGATTGACCATCCATTTTCTTTTGCTGTCAAAAAGTCAATGATATCTCTGCAATCATCCAATTCTATATGCTCGAAAGGATTCTCTAATAGCAATAGTTTTGGCCTTGCAGCAATACTTCTTGCTAATAATAATTTAGTAACAATGCTTTCGGGCAATCCCTTTCCTTGTGTCTGCAAAATAGTATTATAGCCGTGAGGGGTACTTTTTATAAATTCAGTAAGTCCTAGTTCTTTTATTGCCCATTTTACATTCTCAAAATTAGCCATTTCTCTACCTAAAGTAATATTATCTAAAATTGTTCCTTCAAACAAACGCTCCATGGTCATGTGATCTCCTATCTGCTCGCGCATAGAATTCAATGAAATATTCCCAATAGGTAATTTATTATATGATATCACCCCTTCCTGTACTTCATAAAGTCCAGAAATTACATGCAAGAATGTACTTTTACCAGACCCACTACCACCCGTTACAACCATTACTTCCCCTTTACCAAGATTTAAAGAAATATTTTTAATCGTTTTCGTTTTTTCATCAGGAAAAGTAAAACTTACGTTGTTTACTTCAACCTCTATCCCAATGTCATTTGTTTCAATTTCTAAGTCTATTCCATCAGTCCTATCAAGTTCTAAGTCTGTCACTTGTCCTATTTTTTCAAGTGATGTTAATATGTCGTAAATAGATTCGACGCTTGTAACCAGTTTCTCTACAGATGCCATAACTAGAAGAATAATAATTTCTGCTGCAATAAATTGACCTATATTCATTTGCTGGTTCATAACCAAAACACCACCAATTGCAAGTAACCCAGTTGCAACAATGACTTTGAACACAATCATAAAAGAGTATTGCTTAACCAAGACTTTAAAGTGAACCTCACGAGCACTCAAATAACCTTCAACACGTCTATCTGTTTTCTCTAAGGGGTAATCTGACTTTCCTGCTAATTTAAACGTTATTGCGGTTCGAGAAAGTTCTTCTAACCAATGAGCTACCCTGTATTTATTTTTTGATTCTTCAAGACTACTGCTCATTCCGCTTTGCGCTGTGAATTTGAATATTGCATATATCAATAGAAGTAGGACAATGTTGAACAAAATGAAAAATGGATGATAAAAAGAAAGTAGCAATAAACTAAATACCACTATAAAAAATGCAGTAGAGAAATCAATGAGGATTTTTGACAAACCTTTTTGCACAGATACAATATCAAAAAACCGATTCATCAACTCTGGAGCGTATTGTCGATATAAGGCTTCCATTCGAATTTGAGGAATTCGATATGAAAACTCAAAGGCAGCACGTGTAAATATTTTTTGCTGTAAATTCTCCGTTATTCTCAATTGATAAATTTGAAGCACCCCAGTAATAATTATCCCTAACACAACAAAAACAACTAAGATAATCCAAGAAGTGCTCATTTGTCCACCTTGAATGAGGTTAACTATTGATTGAATTCCTAAAGGTAAAGACAGACTTATTAAACCACTAAATATGGAGTAAATGTGAATATTTCGCACTTCTTTCGCGTCTGGCTTAAGTAATCTCCAAAACCGCTGACTCGGGCTTATTCTTTTTTTATTTGCTTCTTCCATTTTATAATATTGTTAAAAAAACTCTATTTAAAAAAATTCCAAACTAATTTTGAGTAAAATGAGGTAATCGCTTTTTTGTCTTCAGTTCTATCAGTCAATCGAGGTAAATGTTCTGCAAAATACTTTTGCTGATGAGCACCTTCAATCACTGTAGAAATAAGCATATGAGGATAATTAAACCCTGGTTTAATTTCCAATACAATATCGCTTACTCGTTGAACAACATTCTTATACGCTTTAAAACTTCCTATCTTATTTTTTTCACCTACATTCTTAGTGTGATATGCCTTTATTGATTCTGAAAAAATTATTTCGCTCAACAAAACTTCATTTACATAAGAGATATCATCGTCCACTTCAACAGGCTGTGTTAAAATATCGATGCACTTTTTCAGTCTGTTTTCTGGACAATCAACATTAGTTGTAGCAAAAACCAAGCGATATTCTGTCCATGTCCAATACCAACTTGTAAGGTATATTAATAAGCTATGTTTGTTGTTAAAATACCTGTATATAGAACTTTCTGGAGAATTTATTTTCAATCCTAACTTTTTAAACGTAAAAGATTCAAAACCGATCTCATAAATCATCTCAATACTATTTGAAATGATTTTACGCCCTAACACTGAAGAATCTGGATTTTTAGTGTACAACTCTGTACTGATGTCAATTTGGATTTGAAGATTTTTCATAAAACAATTTATACGTGCAAATATAATAGTATTACTATCAGTTCTGCACATATCATTATCATTTTTTTGTTAAAAAATCAAAATTTCATACTATAGTCTTAATTTTTAAGACATTAAAATTTAACTACGCTAAATATATACGATGTAATCGACTAGAAAAACTCGTCATTACCTCATAGGGAATTGTGTTCATCTTTTTTGCTATATCTCGCACGGATTGATGTTTTCCAATAATTTCGACTTCACAGCCCTCGCCTATTTCTTTCTGAGTAACATCAACCATAATCATGTCCATGCAAACGTTACCCACTATGGGGCAATAATCATTTTGAATATAAACGCCACCAACACCTTGAGATAGACTTCTTCTCAACCCGTCAGCATAACCGATTGGTACAATGGCAATGGTCATCTCATTCGTAGCGACAAAAGAACGTCCATACCCTACAGATTCGCCTTTACTCAGTTTTTTGACTTGTGAAACTTTGCTTATCCAAGAAATAGATTGGCGTAAACTTGTATTCTCAGTTACCCCATACATTCCGATCCCCAGGCGAACCATGTCAAATTGAGCCGAAGAATAGTTAATAATTCCCTCAGAATTTAACAAATGCCTAAGAATTGGATAGGGCATTTCTTCTTGAATTTTAGCACTAAGTTTTTCAAACGTTTTCAATTGTCCCCTTGTAAAATCAGAATCAACAACATCACTTTCCGCTAAATGAGAGTAAATGCTTTGCACATGTATTTCGGGCTGACTTTTAATACTACTTATAAGTTCAGAAATTTCGCTTTTCTCAAAGCCCAAACGCTTCATTCCTGTCTCTAATTTTAAATGTATTGGGTAATTTAATTTTTGGAACCCAATCAACTGCCGAATAAAAGAGTCTAGTTGTTTCAGTGAAAAAATAGCTGGTTCGAGCTGATTGTCAATGCATTCTGAAAACGACTGTTCTTCACAATTCATTACGAGGATAGGCAATTTTACACCTTTATTCCTCAACTCAACTCCTTCATTAACATAGGCAACACCGAGATAATCAACCCCAATTTGTTCTAAGAATAATCCCATTGTTTTTGCATCTGAACCATAAGAAGACGCTTTAACCATACACAGTAATTTGGTAGAGTTCTCTATTTTAGACTTAAAATAATTAATGTTGTGCCGAATAGCTTTCAAATCAATTTCCAAATATGTTTGATGGTTTTGTTGCTTCAATTGTTGTGCTAGAATCTCCATTTTTGCCTGGCGTGTACCTTTTATCAAAATGGATGTGTTTTTGACATTGATGATTGCTTTTCCCTCTGGAAGTTGAAACTTTAAATCTATGGGCCCAAAATTTTCGATTTGTTTTTTAATTGCTTTTTCTAGGCTTTTATTACGCTTATGCATACCTATAATTACCACTCGATCTTTCCCGTTGCAATTTGCCAATTGATACGAGAGTGAGTTCTCCAAAGAGTCTAAATCCAGGTTATATGTATCATTGATTATGGTATTCCCATTAACGCCGTCAAAACTTTCTAATCTTAACGCCAAAGGTGAAAGATCTTTCATTCTCTCAACTAATTCTCTCTTTGAAATTCCTAAACGCAAACTCATTGCAATAGCTAAACACACATTCTGTTGACTTGTATAGTCTTTTAAATTAAACTTTTTTAGAAATTCCTCATAATCAGCAATTGCAATTGGTGTACCATTTTCTACTTTTAATTTACTGATGCTTTTTGAATAGATAAAAGAATTTACATCTTTGAATAAAATTAATTTCTCATTCAGCTTCTCTTCTTCTGAAATAAATAATTCACTATGTGCTTTTCCAAAGGAAGTAAAAATTCCATCCGTCGGTTTAATCATCTCTAATTTTCGTTGAATTGTCCCTTTTTTACCAATTCCAACTTCAATAATGGCTACATCCGTATTCTCATTGATTTGAAGTAAAGAAAGAGCAACACCTATAGTTGAATTGTAACTTTTTGGACTTCTTGCCACGTTATTTTCTCCACTAATCAAGTATGTCAACCATTCTTTGACTGTTGTTTTACCATTGCTTCCCGTAATAGCAATAACTGGGCACTTAAACTTGTTTCGATGAAAAATTGCTAGTTTCTCGAGTGCCAAAAGAACATCATCTACAACAATTTCGTATGCACCTTTCAGGTTCTTCGTTGATCCCTTCTCACTAACTACAAAATGACGAACACCCTTTTTATAAGCATCAGCAATGAATTCATGCCCATTTCTAAAATTGCCACTTAATGCCAAGAAGAGAGTGTTCTCTCCATTCAAAATTCTCCTGGAATCATATTCGACAGTATAAATAATGGTCGAATGATTAGTTGTTTCTGAGGAAATTAATGAAGCTATTTGTTGGTATGAATAATTTAGTTTCAATGTGCAATTTTATTGAAGCATGATCGACAAAGAGGCTTGTATTCTTCGACAGCTCCCACCATCACTTGCTCTTTGTCATCTACTGTCCTATGAGAGAACTGTGCTAAGTTACCACAAGATAGGCAAATTGCGTGAACTTTAGTCACATATTCGGCAATACTCAACAAGTGAGGCATCGGCCCAAATGGAACGCCTTGAAAATCCATATCGAGTCCTGCGACAATTACTCGAACTCCTTTTTGAGCAAGATAATTACAAACGTCAATAATTCCTTCATCAAAAAATTGTGCTTCATCGATAGCTACTACTTTTTCTTTTCTCCATATATCAAGAATTGCGTTGGCATTTTTTACAGCAATAGCGTTGAAAGAAGTTCCTTGATGGCTAACAACATCCTCTTTGTGATATCTATCATCGATAGTAGGCTTAACAAGCAACAACTTTTGGTTGGCAAATTCTGCTCGCTTCAATCGACGGATTAACTCTTCTGTTTTTCCAGAAAACATAGACCCACAAACAACCTCTACCCAACCGTGTTGTTTATTATCATCTGGGAAATGCTCTAAAAACATACTCATACTATCAAGGTTATTAACATTACTACGAAGAGAAAAAGAAATGAAAATATTTTCTAACTTAAAATTCTTCGGTAACTTTGATGACCAAGTTCGTTATTTTGTCACTATGAAAAGTGACTTCGTTAGCAACTTGTTTAAAATGTTGAAAAGTCAATCAAGTTAGAGTAATGGAAAATTTAAAGTTATACAAAAAGCAAATCAGTGAAGTTACAAACTTGATTGAAAAATTAGAAAAAGGAGAATTATCGCTTTCAGAATTGACTGATTTAGAAGAGTGTACAAGATCTCTTCATGAACGATCTATTATTTTGAAATACAAAGCATACGAGGAAGAGGCTTCGAGTTTCTCAGCATCCAACATGGACTCTTTAGCCACAAATTTGATAGATAATACGAGTTCTGACAGTGCTAAAGTGGATGACATGGCTACTCCAGACTCTCCATTTGATTGGAATCCACTATCTGAAGAAGAGGATGTGATAGAAGAAGACACTACAGCTATTGAATTAACCGAGAAAGAAATAGCAATTGAAACTCCCCCTTCAATTCAAAAAATTATGGGAGATCTTTCCGAACAGAAAGAAACAATTCAGGAAATTATTGAAGAGAATATGGTCCCTACTCAAGACAATGATTCTGAAAATAGTGCCTCTTTTGTTGACCAATTAAATTTATCTGACCAATCAAAACATTCCTTATCTATTGGAACAAAAATCGACTCTTTGATTGGTGCTTTTGGTTTAAACGAGAAATTGCGTTTCATCAATGATTTATTTGATGGATCGAGTGAGTCTTTTAATGAAGCAATTAAAATACTCGACGCACAAAACGATATGGCTGAAGCAAATTCTAAAATAAATGATTTGGCATCTACCCACTCATGGGAAGTAGAAGAAGAAACCGTTACAGAGTTTGTTGCTTTTGTGAATCGAAGATATGCGTAAATTTCTTTTTTTCTTTTTTCTTTTCATTTCTGTTAATTCCAATTCTCAGATAGGTGAAATTCGAAGAATAACGGAGCAATTATGTTCTCCAGAATTTCATGGTCGAGGTTATGTAAATAAAGGGGATTCAATTGCGGCAAATTATTTAGTGAAAGAATTCAAGAAAATTGGCGCTGAACCTTATGGAAAAGGATTCTATCAGCCATTTCAATTGTCCGTCAACACTTTTCCAGGAGAAATGAGCTTAAGTCAGGGTGAAAAATCATTTACACCAGGATTCCATTTTTCGATTGACCCAAGTTCTAGAGGAGGGAAATTTTCTCTGCAACCTAAAGAAGTCAATACTGAACAAATCCTTGATCTAGATTATATGCGTGGCATAATTGGTGACATGCTGAACAAACCAAACACACAAATTATAGTGTTTAATTTTCTCAATGCAACTAAGGATTCCTTGAATAAGATTCGCTCAATAGTAAGAGAAATTGCGCAATTAATGCCTATTGCAGAAATTGTCAATACGAAATTTACTTGGTCTGTTGGTAGAGAACAGTTGTTTTACCCTTATTTTCAAATACAAGATTCAATTTACCAAAAAGGAGTTCAACTAGAAATGAACGTGGATGCTAAAGTGATTCAAAATTACCAAACTCAAAATGTGATTGCCTATTTACCAGCGAAGAAAAAGTGCAAAGAAACGATTGTCTTTACTGCTCATTACGACCATCTCGGTAGAATGGGCGAAAACACCTATTTCCCAGGTGCAAATGACAACGCGTCAGGTACGGCAATGTTACTAACTATGGCGAAGTACTTCAAAGAGCATCCTTCAAAATATAATATATTATTCATTGCCTTTGCTGGTGAAGAAGCAGGACTAGTTGGTTCAAAATATTACACTGAACACCCCCTTCTGAAATTAAAGAAGATTAAATTTTTGGTTAATCTAGACATCATGGGAAGTGGAGAGCACGGAATCACAACTGTCAATGGAACCTTATTCAAAAAAGAGTTTGAACTACTTCAAAAAATCAATAAAGAATTTGACTTACTCACAAAAGTTAATCTTCGTGGTCCAGCTGCTAATTCTGATCATTACTGGTTTACCGAAAAAGGAGTGCCTGCATTCTTTATCTATACAATGGGACCAAACAAACACTACCATGATATTTTTGACACTTATGAAGAGCTGAGTTTTAGTGAATACGAGGATATTACAAAGTTGTTGATTGAATTTGTGAACAGGTTGTGATTCCTTTTGTAAAACATTGCTTATCCAATACTTTCACTTTTCTTTCTGCCCAAATAGAATGTGTCAATTTATTTGGATGGCTGTCAAACCGCATATTATTGTACTTTTTTAAACTTAATTCAACTTGTGACTGCACAAGATATAAGAATTCGTACTTGAAATTTATAATCCTATTTTAGATCGTAAGCTTTTAACGCCATCAATCGTTTTTTCTTCGTTGACGTCTATTTTTTTTGAAATAAATAGAGCTCCGGCTTTCACCTGACCTGATAAACGAATTTTCAATTTGTCTTTATTAGCAAGTCCAAGCACTTTAAACATTGCTCCATCTGCAAGAGTAAGTGTCAATGGAGCAGCTACTCGAGTTATAGACTTTCGTTTCATTCTTACTTTTTTGTCCAAATGAACTTTGCCCATGTATTGATCTTCAATGTATAAATCTAGAGTTGAAGGCTTCACTTTTAGTGCAAATCCATTTTCATTGTAGATGTCGGCACCCACAGTTACTTGTAATTCTTTGCCTTCTAATTTGCCAACTTTAAAGCTCTCCCCTCCTTTGAATTCCGGCTCATAAAAAGTGCAAGATGTAGCTAAAAAGAAAGCGAAAAGGAGGATAATTATTTTGCTCATGGTGTTATTTTTATCTGAAAAATTAGTTGTTCTTCATTAACTCAGTATATGCAACGAAAAAATGCGGAATAGTTTCAATTCCTTTGTAGAAATTAAACAAACCAAAGTGTTCATTTGGAGAATGGATAGCATCACTGTCTAATCCAAAGCCCATTAATATGGATTTTAGGCCTAATTCTTTCTCAAACATTGCAACGATTGGAATTGAACCGCCACTTCTCACTGGAATAGGTTTTTTATCAAAAGTTTTTTCATAAGCAACACTTGCTGCTTTATATCCAATAGAATCTATAGGAGTTACGGCAGGTTCACCTCCATGGTGAGGAGTAACTTTAACTTTTGTCCCTGCTGGTGCAATTGATTCAAAATGTTCTAAAAAGAGGTTTGTAATTTCCTCTGGATTCTGATCTGGAACTAAACGCATTGAAATTTTCGCAAATGCCTGCGATGCAATTACTGTCTTTGCTCCTTCTCCCGTATATCCACCCCAAATACCGTTTACATCCAATGTAGGGCGGATAGAACCACGTTCCATTGTTGAATAACCTGTTTCTCCCATCACCTCATCAATATCCAACGCTTTGCAATATGCTTCTTTACTAAATGGGGCTTTCGCCATTTCTGCTCTTTCTGCATCTGTCAAATTTACCACCTTATCATAAAAGCCTGGAACAGTAATTTTATTATCTTCATCGTGCAACGAAGCAATCATTTTTGCCAGAATGTTAATTGGATTTGCCACGCAACCTCCATACAATCCTGAGTGCAAATCTCGATTGGGACCTGTCACTTCAACCTCCACATAACTCAACCCTCTCAACCCAGTTGTAATTGACGGAACATCATTTGCTAGCATTCCTGTATCAGAAACCAAAATCACATCTGCTGTTAAGCGTTCATGATTATTCTGAACAAAAACGCCCAAATTTTCACTCCCCACTTCTTCTTCACCCTCAATCATAAACTTCACATTGCAAGGAAGTTCATCCGCAATCATCATGGCCTCAAACGCCTTAACATGCATATACATTTGCCCTTTGTCATCGCATGCTCCACGAGCAAAAATTGCCCCTTCCGGGTGAATTTCTGTTGGCTTTATCACAGGCTCAAAAGCAGGGCTATCCCATAAACCAATTGGATCGGCAGGTTGCACATCATAATGACCATACACTAATACGGTTGGCAATTCTGCATTTATTATTTTATCTGCATAAACAATAGGGTGTCCAGCAGTTTCACAAACTTCAACATTTTCAGCTCCTGCTTCTTTGAGTCTAAGAGCGACCATTTCAGCCGTCTTTTTTACATCTTTTGCATAATTAGGGTTCGCAGATACAGATGGTATCTTTAATAAATCAATTAATTCATCAACGAACCGTTTTTTATTTTCTGAAATGTATTTTTGTGTTGCTTCCATTGTTTTTTTATTTGAACTCCTCAAAAATCGGCATTATTTGTAAAAAACACGCTATATTCGTCATATAAATGATAAGTAATGCAACTTTTATTGGAGAATGGAAGTCTTATCATCATTAGAAACTACAATTTTATGAAAATGAGAATTTTATCCCTATTATTTCTTTCCGTTCTTTTTAGTTCAATAAGCTTTGGGCAAATAATAATTGACGACACACCAACGCCTACCAGCTTAGTGACAAATACTCTAATTGGACCGGGATTGGTAACCTCTAATATTACTTTCACGGGAGCTTCCTCACAGATTGGTTTCTTTGATGCGAATGGATCTAACATTGGTCTAGATTCAGGAGTTGTTATGTCATCTGGAACTGTTGTTAGTATTTCTCCTCCAGGAAATCCTGACACTGATCTTGGCGGAACTGGTGATGCTGATGTTTTAGCAACCGCTCAATCCGTGACTTCAAATCCAAATGCAGGGTTGATAAATTCAACTTTTGATGCTGCCGTATTAGAATTTGATTTTGTTCCAACAGGCGATGTTGTCATCTTCCGTTTCGTTTTTGCTTCAGAAGAATATCTAACCTATGTAAATACCCAATTTAATGATGCGTTTGGTTTTTATATTTCAGGACCTAACCCGGCTGGAGGAAATTACAATGTTCAAAACCTTGCCTTAGTTCCAGGAACAACAGAGCCCATTACAATTTCTACTATTCACCCAGGATTAAATCCTCAATATTACATTGGAACTCCAGTTGGGCATCAATACAATGGTTTTACAGTTCCCATTGAAATCCGTTTTGATGTAATTTGTGATTCTACCTATAATTTTAAATTTGCTATTGCAGATGCACAAGATGGTATTTTAGACACAGGTGTTTTTCTTGAAGGAGGAAGCTTCCAAGCAGTACCCGTTGATTTATCATTGGTAACCAACATTGACCCAAGTTTATTTGGAGATTCTGTTATATTTGAAGGTTGTGGAACCGATGCTGATTTTATCTTTACGCGTCCTTCATGTCAATCAGGTGATTCCCTTTATGTGGACGTAGCTATTACAGGGACAGCTACAAATGGTGTCGATTACACTTTAATTCCCGACTCTGTTCTATTCTTACCCGACTCTACTCAAGTTATTATCCCTTTCTCGGCCTTCCAAGATGGATTTTTTGAAGGATTTGAAAGTGTTATTTTAACAGTTACTAATGTTCTTCCTTCGGGAGATACAATTGTAACGGTCGGAACTATTTGGTTGTTCGACCAACCGAATGTGTCCATTATGGCTCAGGATACAGCTATTTTCTGTTTACAAGATTCAATCGACGTATTTTCTGTAGGCATGAACGGAGTCGTCCCTTACACCTATCAATGGAATACTTCTCCCAATGATACCAATAGCACATTAACGGTGCCCGCCAATGTAAATGGTTCCATAGACTATTATGTCACCATTACTGACTTCTGCGGTTTCACGAATGAAGATACCTTAACGGTTATTGTTAACCAAACACTTTCTATTGATTCTGTAACTTCTATGCCAACAGGATTTATACAGATGCCGAATTGTCGCCCAACTGGTGTGGTTCAAGCATTTGTATCGGGTCAAACCCAAGTGTTAGGGTTGGCAAATTATAATTGGACAGGACCAGATACTATACCTGGACCTTATGATGTGAATGGTACTGCTATGGATAGTTTGCCTAGTGGATGGTATTACTTTACTGTGTCGGATGATGTTTGTACACTCAATGATAGTGTCTTCGTGGATACACTTGCAGCACCAATGGCAGGATTAACGGCAAATGTAACAGCAGGCTGTACACCACTTAGTGTTACTTTTTCTAACACAAGTTTAAATACCTTCACCTACTTCTGGGATTTTGGTAACACCAACACGCTCAGTAATAGCAACGAAAGTAGTCAATCACAAGTCTATTCGAACTCTACTCAAGTTATGCTTATTGCATATGACGCAAATTTATGCTCGGATACAACCTTCTTGAATATCGACATAATTTTATGTGGTTGTATGGATCCTGAAGCATTAAATTATGACCCAATGGCTGTGCAAGATGATGAAAGTTGTGTGTTTCCTGCTCCTGAAGCAGTAGCACCAAATATTTTCACTCCTAATAACGATGGAGACAACGATGTGTTTTTTATTCAAACAAAATTCTCAGTTAGCATTGAGGTGACTATTCTTAATCGTTGGGGGAACGCAATGTATGAAAAAACCATAGATTTAGTTACGAATCCTAACACTCAAGATGGCTGGAATGGCTTAACACCAGGGGGGACTGAAGCAAATGAAGGGACATATTTCTATAAATACAAAGCTACAGGAATTAAAGGGGATACTATTGAAGGACATGGTTTCCTTCAGTTAGTAAGAGATTAAAGTAGATACAGATAAGGTGACTTTAGGTTGTCTTATTTGTATTAATACAAAAAGTTGTGGTAAGGATATCTTTCTTGAAAAATTAACTTCACTTCTTTGTAAAGTACTGCTTTAAGCTCTTCAATATTCCCTTTGTCAATTGCCGAAATAAATACACATTTTGTGTCATTCAATTTAGCCATCCATGTTTTCTTTAGATCATCTAAAGAATAATTAAAGGGTTCTAATGGAGTTAAATCATCCTCTTCTTTCTCTATGTAACTATAAGCATCTACCTTATTAAAAATAACAATTGTTGGTTTGTCCGTTTTATCAATTTCCGCAAGCGTATCACATACCACTTTGTAATGGTCTTCAAAATTAGGATGTGCAATGTCTAAAACATGAACCAAAAGATCTGATTCCCTGACCTCATCCAATGTAGATTTAAACGAATCAACCAATTGATGAGGCAATTTTCGAATAAAACCAACCGTGTCTGCTAATAAAAATGGCAAATTCTCAATGACCACCTTCCTAACAGTTGTGTCAAGGGTTGCAAATAATTTATTCTCAGCAAAAACATTTGACTTACTCAACATATTCATGATAGTGCTCTTCCCAACGTTCGTATAACCCACTAACGCAACACGTACCAATTGTCCACGATTCCCACGTTGAACAGCCTTTTGTTTATCAATTGCCGTGAGTTTTTTTTGAAGCGCTGCAATTTTATCTTGAATTAACCTTCTATCAACCTCAATCTGTGTCTCTCCAGCTCCACTTCGCATACCTATTCCGCCTTTTTCCCGGTCAAGGTGCGTCCACATCCTAGTTAACCTAGGCAACATGTATTTTAGTCTCGCTAATTCAACTTGCGTTTTTGCACTTGATGTTCTGGCTCTACTAGCAAAAATGTCAAGGATTAAATTGTTCCTATCCATTACTCGAACTTCTAAAATTCGCTCAATATTTCTCAATTGTGAAGGAGACAACTCATCATCAAAAATGGCAAATTTAATGTCATTCGCATTGATGTACATTCGAACTTCTTCTAGCTTCCCACTACCTAAATATGTTTTAGAATCTGGTTTAGGTAGCTTCTGAAAAAACTTCTTTTTCGAAATTGCCCCTGCAGTAACTGCCAAGAACTCTAACTCATCCATATACTCTTCCGCCTGCGTTTCTGAAGTTCCTTGTGGAATAACGCAAATAAGAATACAGGATTCTTCAATATCATCTACTACAACATGTCCTTGACTCATTCCTTCTTAAATTACATCCATCCAGCACCTAAATTCTCTCGAAACGGCCACGGAATGGACACAAGAATAAGAATCAATGCAATAGAATAGCTAATCATTATTTTTCGATGCTTATCTCGAGAACCTTTTAACTTTTTTTCGGCTTTGCTTCTGCCCATTGTGATAACGGCAATCGCTATCATCATCAATAGAATATGTTCCATTCCAAAGAACCGTGTCATCGACTCTTTCATCCAACCTTCGGCAAATGTTACTTTTGGGGAAATAAAATACAATCCTAAACCAATTAGTAATTGAATGTGCATAAAAATCATCGCAAAAAGATTAATCATTTTGTCTTTTTTCAAGTATTTTCCTGAATTTTTTGACCTTGCGGCATTGAAGATCGCAACAATAATTAAAATTAAAGCAATCCACCTAAGTCCAGAGTGAGAATGTAATAAAGCATTGTACATATCTTTTTTATTTGCAAATCTAAGAAAATGGACGAGTTGTTAACTTATAATGATGAGAAGTCCCAACAATTTTATACTTTCACATTGCTATTTAAACGAATTAGACTCATGAAAACTCTCTTATTAATTATCTCGGCGTTGTTGGCATTTTCAAATTTTGCCCAAATAAAGCCAAATAATGGTACGGAAACTTCCCGCCCTGCCTACTATGCATTGAAAAATGCAACGATTTATGTTTCACCCGAAAGACTGATTACCCATGCAACACTACTTATCAAGGATGACAAAATAGTAGATATTGGTAAGGGTGTGAAAACACCTAAAGATGCAGTTGTTATAGATTGCGAAGGCAAAATTATTCTCCCAGCGTTTATAGAATTAAATTCAAACATTGGACTCCCAGAATTGAAAAGAAGTGGTTATACCGGTAGACCTCAATATGAATCATCAAAAAAAGGAGCATTTTACTGGAATGAAGCCATTCATCCAGAGGTTGATGCGAACCTACTGTATATTTCCGACCAAAAGAAGAATGAAGCACTCATTAAAATGGGGTTCGGTTACGCTTTAACGCGACAGAAAGATGGAATTATTCAAGGGACTGGTGCTTTTGTAGCACTAACAGAAGGTGAAAAATCACTGCTATCCCAGCCACAAACAAACAGTTTTTACTCATTTAGCAAAGGAATATCAAGACAGTCATATCCATCTTCGCAAATGGGATCGATTGCTTTACTCCGACAAACCTTTTATGATGCGGCTTGGTACAGAGAGAACGATACCGAAAGAAATTTATCATTGGAAAGTTTAAATACGCAGATGAATGGGCAACTCTTGTTTTCTACAAATGACAAATACGAAATTTTACGTGCTCAGAAAGTTGCTTCTGAATTTGATCTTTCTTTTAACTTCATAGGTTCTGGAAATGAATATGAAATTATTCATCAACTGAAAGATATATCATCAACTGTCATTCTGCCTATCAACTTTCCAAAACCATATGATGTTGAGAACCCTTATGTGTCTAGACAAATTCCACTTAGCGACCTCAAACATTGGGAAATGGCTCCGATGAATCCGATGATTCTGCAACAGCAAGGAATTGACATTTGCTTGTCTTCAATTGGGCAAAAAACGGCTAAAGATTTTTGGTCAAATCTACGCTCAGCTATACAGCATGGTCTCTCCATTGAAGACGCACTGAATGCATTAACAGTTCAGCCAGCCAAAACAGCAGGAGTATCGGAAACTGTTGGAACTCTTGACGTAGGTAAGCTTGCAAGTTTCATCATCTACGATAAAAATCCCTTAAAGGAAAGCGCATCCGTGTTAGAATCATGGATATTAGGGAAGCAAAAGGTATTTACAACTAGTGTGAATTCTGATATCGCAGGAAAGTATAACCTTATTATCAAAGAGAAAAAATTTGCTGTTGATATCAAAGGAAATTCGAAAAAGTATTCTGGTAAGCTGACTTACCAATATCAAAACGAAGAAATAGCCAAAGATTCTACGGTCAATATGAAAGTAATTAGCATAGAAAATAATATTACATTGCAATTCAATATCTCAGATACTTCATGGAATGGAAGTATCACATTGCAGGGTAAAAGTAACTCAAAATTTGGCGTGTTTGAGGGTGAAGGATTGTTGCCTACGGGTGAATGGGTGAAATGGACAGCGGTAAAAACAAAAAAAGGAGAAGAGAAAAAGAAAAAAATTGAATCCTCAGTAAAAGACACGCTGAACTATTCTTGGCTACCAAACATGGCTTATGGATTTGATTCTATCCCTGAAAGACAAACTATTGTTATTGAAAACGCGACTCTTTGGACGAATGAAGACGAAGGCATTCTAAAAAATGCCACCCTAGTTTTGAAAGATGGTAAGATTGATTTCCTCGGAACTGGTAATTATAGAAAACCAAACAACGCAATTGTTATTGATGCGAAAGGAAAGTTCGTCACATCAGGAATCATTGATGAACACTCGCACATTGCAATTTCAAGAGGTGTCAATGAAAGTGGACAAGCCATCACTTCCGAGGTCAGAATTGGAGATGTTATCAATCCAGATGACATCAATATATATAGACAACTCTCTGGTGGAGTAACTGTTTCCCAATTACTGCATGGCTCTGCTAATCCTGTTGGCGGACAATCGGCTTTGATTAAGTTGAAATGGGGACACACAGCGGAAGAAATGTTAATTCAAGATGCTGATCAATTTATCAAATTTGCATTGGGTGAGAATGTCAAACAATCCAATTGGGGCAGCGCTAATAAAGTTCGCTTTCCACAAACAAGAATGGGAGTTGAACAACTCTACCTTGATGGCTTCACAAGAGCACATGTTTATACTGACGAATGGGAAAATTATAATAAAAATGGAGGAAACAAGCCCCGTTTTGATCTTGAACTAGAAGCATTGAGCGAAATTTTGCAAAACAATCGTTTTATAACCTGCCATTCATATATACAATCAGAAATCAACATGTTGATGCACGTGGCTGATTCATTAGGCTTTAAAGTAAATACCTTTACTCATATTTTAGAAGGTTATAAATTGGCTGACAAAATGGTCAAACATGGAGTCGGTGGCTCAACTTTCTCTGATTGGTGGGCGTATAAATACGAAGTGAATGATGCGATACCTTATAATGCCGCTTTAATGTCAAAACAGGGAGTTGTCGTTGCGATTAACTCTGATGACGCAGAGATGGGCAGACGATTGAATCAAGAAGCTGCAAAAGGAGTAAAATATGGCGGAATGTCAGAAATTGAAGCTTGGAAAATGGTAACTCTTAACCCCGCAAAATTATTGCACCTTGACGATAGAATGGGAAGTTTAAAGAAAGGAAAGGATGCTGACATCGTTGTCTGGTCAGATAATCCACTTTCAATTTTAGCAAAAGTAGAATACACTATTGTAGATGGCGAAATTTTATACAATGAAGCGAACGATAAAATATTGAGAAAAAGAAATTCGGCAGAAAAAGCTAGAATCATCTCCAAAATGTTGACTGACAAGACTCCAAAAAGTGAAAAAAGGTCTTTCATTAAGAAAAAGCCAGGGCACTACCATTGCAATACAATTGGAGAAGAATTATCAACAGGAGCAAACCACCATTAAAGTTTAGGAGATTTAAAAATTAGAAGATTATGAAGTATTTAATAATAGTATTATTGGTTGTTGCATCTGGGGTTTCTTTCGGACAGAATTACAAAAACATCCTTTTATTGAATGGTAACTTACATGTTGGAAATGGCGAGGTAGTTCAAAGCGCCTTGATTGGAGTCAAGGAAGGAAAAATCGATTTGATTAAGAACTCTTTAGCTTATACTTATCAAAAAGAAGATTGGGATACCATTATCGATTTAAAAGGGACACAAATCTACCCTGGATTTATGGCTCCCAACACAACTCTTGGAATTACAGAAATTGATGCTGTTCGAGCGACTAAAGATTTTGACGAAGTTGGAATTTTCAATCCGCATGTGAGAAGCCAGATTGCATTTAATGTAGAATCAAAAGTGATTAGCACTGTTCGAACAAATGGTGTTTTAATTGCTCAACCAACACCTCGTGGCGGCATTATCTCCGGAAGTTCTTCTATTATGAAATTAGATGGTTGGAACTGGGAAGATGCAACGATTTCAGCATCTGATGGAATTCATTTAAATTGGCCGTCGAGTATTTCTGGCGGTGGATGGTGGGCTGAGCCAACGCCGAAAACGCTGAATAAAGATTATAAAAAACAGAAAGACAGGATTTATGATTTCTTCCGAATGGCTTCATCTTATTCCTACACAACAAAAAATGAAAAAAAAGACGCACGATTAGAAGCGATGCGTTCCTGTTTTAATGGGGAAAAAAGAGTCTATATCCACGCTAACGAATTACAACAAATTTTAGATGTCATCGATTTTTCTAAGGAATTTAAACTTGCCTTTCCTGTAATTGTTGGAGGTTATGATTCCCACTTAATTGCTCAACACTTAATCGATGCGAAAATTCCAGTTATGCTAGTTCGTCCACATAGTTTGCCTGAGAATGAAGAGGATGATGTCGATTTACCTTATAAACTACCTGCATTGCTCAATGAAGCAGGCGTTAAGTTTTGTATTCAAAATCAAGGCGACATGGAAGCAATGAACACTCGAAACATTCCATTCCTAGCAGGAACAGCAATGGCTTACGGTTTAACAGAAGAAGAAGCTATTAACGCTGTAAGCTTATCAAGTTGTGAAATTACAGGAGTATCGGAAATGTATGGCAGCATTGAAAAAGGCAAGTCTGCAACGCTTTTTGTGTCTACAGGAAATGCTTTAGACATGCGCACAAATAATGTTGTTTTAGGAATGATCGATGGTCAATTTATCGATTTAAATAATTCACAATATCTGCTCTACAAAAAGTACGAACAGAAATATGAGCAACAAAAAAAGGACTGATTGCTCAGTCCTTTTAACTAGAATAAAGTATCCTATAGTGTTTTTAATGCTTCCGTTGCATCTTCCATGTCTTCTTCAACATCATGAGTTGCATGCTCCTTCATTTCGTCCATCTCAGTAGATGCATCATCCATCATTTCATCCATTTCAGAAGAAGCGTCTTCTTTCATGTCATCCATCGCTTCATCCATCGACTCTTCCAATCCATCAAACATTGCATCCATTTCTTTTTCTAACTCTGCCGCTTTTGCATCTGCTTCAGCTTGTGAAGTACAAGCAGTCATTGCTAAACATGCAATAAGAACTGCACCTAAAATCATTTTTCTTTTCATCTATTTTGGTTTTATTATTTTTCCCGAATATACTCAAAATGAAAGAGAATGACAAATCTCTCAATTGTCTATATTTTTTTATCTTTGTTAGAAACATTCTAAATAGGAGAAATTATGTCATTCGAATTACCAAAATTACCTTACGCTTATGATGCGTTAGAACCACACATTGATGCTAGAACAATGGAAATACATCATTCTAAGCATCATCAAGGATACACAAACAACTTAAACAATGCTATTACAGGAACTGATTTAGAAGGAAAATCTGTTGTTGACATTCTCGCAGTTTGTGCAGATACACCTGCTGTTAGAAATAATGGGGGAGGATACTTTAATCATGATTTGTTTTGGAAAGTAATGAGTCCAAATGGTGGCGGTGAGCCAACAGGAGAAGTAGCTGATGCCATTAATTCAGCATTTGGATCATTCGCTGCATTTAAAGATGCATTTGCAAAAGCGGCAGCCACAAGATTTGGTTCAGGTTGGGCTTGGCTTTGTGTAGTTGATGGTAAATTAGAAGTTTGTTCAACGGCAAATCAAGACAATCCTTTAATGAATATTGGATGCTCCGGAACTCCAATTTTAGGATTAGATGTTTGGGAACATGCTTATTATTTAAATTATCAAAATAGAAGACCAGATTATATTAACGCATTTTTCAATGTAATTAATTGGGCAGAAGTTGCGAAAAATTTTGCTGCTGCGAAGTAGTTAATTTTTACTTAAAATTTGAAGTGCGATGAGAGAATTCTTATCGCACTTTTTTGTTTACATCTCCCATACAAAAAACAATATTTGGATTTCACTCTAGATGTATTAACCAAACTCACACAGGTGATTATGAAATAACGAATTATTACTTAGCGGATAGTAGGAAATTTGGATTGAGTAGTAATAGACTATGTGTTATGCAATCCGCTAACAATCAAACTACTTCGGGCAGGTTAATAGCAACCACCGCCTTTACTTCAGGTGCCATTTTCTTCACGGATTCTTCTAAACCCGCTTTAAGTGTCATCATGGACATTGAACAATCACTGCAAGAACCTAATAAACGAACAACAACAGTTGCGTCATCTTTAATTTCAACCAGTTCCATATCACCATTATCTGCGTGTAAGAATGGTCGTAATTGTTCCAGTGCCATTAACACTTTCTTCTCAATTTCATTTTTATTAATTGACATTTGGTAGTACTTTTACAGGTTTCCTATTACTCTTTACAATATCCACTTCTTTCACAAAGACACGTGCCAATTCTTCAAATGCTTTTGCTGTAAGTGTACTGTCTTGAAAAACCGCTGGTCTTCCTGCATCTCCAGCCTCTCTTATTCCTTGCACCAATGGCAGATGCCCTAAAAATGGGACTTCCATCCCAAAAGCTAAATTTTTTGCACCGTCTCTGCCAAAGATGTAATACTTGTTCTCAGGAAGCTCTTCTGGGGTAAACCAAGCCATATTCTCAATAATTCCAACTACAGGAACATTAATCGTATCCATTTTGAACATGTTCACCCCCTTTCTAGCATCTGCCAGGGCAACTTCTTGCGGCGTACTTACAATCACTGCTCCATCCAACGGAACGGTTTGTACCAATGATAAATGAATATCTCCTGTACCCGGAGGGAGGTCAATTAAAAGATAGTCTAATTCGCCCCATTCGGCATCAGTAAACATTTGTGTCATTGCTTTTGCTGCCATCGGACCTCTCCACACAACAGCATTGTCTTGTTCTGTGAAAAATCCTATTGAAAGAATTTTAATGCCGTAATTCTCAACTGGATTAATTTTAGCAATACCATCAATATCAATCATTGTTGGTTTTTCCATTACGACATCAAACATTGTTGGCATAGAAGGGCCGTAGATGTCAGCATCAACGATTCCGACTTTGTAACCCGCCTTTGCTAATCCTCCAGCAAGGTTTGCAGTCACAGTAGATTTTCCGACACCTCCTTTTCCAGAAGCGATCGCAATCACATTCTTTACTTGCGGTAGTATTTTGCGATGAGCAGATTTTGCTTCGGCTGGCATTCCTTTAACCTCAATTGATAAGTCAATGTCCGGAAATTTTCTTTTGATATTGAAATCAATCGCCTCGTTCATTCTCTTACGAGCATGGAGTGCAGGATTTGAAATAAATATTTTAAGGGATAATTGATTCTCCCTTATTTCTAGGTTCCCAACTAGATTTGCAGAAACAATATCTTTTTTGAGGTCGGGCTCTATAATGTTTCCTAGAATTTCTAAGACATTTTCACGTGTTAATTCCATGATAGTAGTATCAGTAGCTAGAGTTAGCTCTCTTTAATCGGCTTAAATGATTTGATAGACTTTGCCATCAATTCTATAATCATTTTCTCATAGCCTTCTTCTCTTGAGCGCAACTCGTAAGTAAGACCATTAATGATTTTTTGACTATAAACATGGTATGACTTGTGTTCTATACCAACTGTTGGTGATGAATTATCTGTTCCTTTAACAACAAGTGTTCTCTCATACAAGATTAAATCGTCTTCATCAATAATGTAGTTGATATTATAAAACGACTTGTCTGCTAAATCTTTTTTCTCGACCTCAATTAAGTCTGTTACGTTCGCATAATCTTCTATTTGAAGATGAAAATTTTGACCTACCAAAATATCCCACTTGATGTCTGATTCAGTATGAATTATCTCAGGTTTAGTAGACGCACCAATGTTAGCTGTCTCATCAGGAAGTGAAATCATTGCTGGAATTTCATATTGAGCTAAGCTAAAATCTTGAAATTCATAATAGTCATCATTTACCTCTATGCTATCTGGATTGTCAACCACTGCGTCCTCACATGAAGTAAAAAATAATGAGATTATAAAAACACCCACTATTAATAAGAGTCTATTGGTTGAAACTGATAACATTTGATGTTGTTTTCGCATTGTTTTTATTTCTTATACAAATATACAATTTATATACTTGAAATCAGGCTACGGTCTAGGAAATTAAATATTAGATCTAATTCCCCAAAATAAAATCTACATAATCATAACCCCTTTGTCTCCTAGAACTGGTATAATTTTCATGTTCTTCGGAGAAATTGATTCTGGTACAAATACAAATTTCTTATCATGCATAACTAGTTGACCTGTCTCTTGGGGATCACTCCAAAAACTCACCCAGAATTCATTCGCAATTCCGAAAACATTCTCCATTATGGGCTCTATTTTTGCAACCTCATTAGGCAATAAAACCTCAAGTGTATGTCTAAGTGTGGATGTTTTAACTTTTTCACCAGTCTTTACATTTTGTCCATACCCCTTGCTAGTAATCATAATTCCTTCAATTATATCCTTGCTCAAATTGAGTAAGTACACATTGAATACAGTCTGTCCTTCTTCATTTTGTTGTTGCACAACTGCTACACCAATGTCTTTCACTTTTGGTCCTTGTAATTCTTCGCGCATTTTTACTTTCCTGTGTTTCTTTTAATGTTTCTACCTAATTTTAAGTAGTCAAACAGCCCTGTAGAATGGCCGATTTTGAACTTGTTTTCTTCAATGTAAGAGTCATCATCTAATCTGCTTCCATCGAATGCAAAATTGGGCCTTTTGGATGAGCCTATTCTCACAATTACAAGATTTTCGTCGGGTACAGTAATTACATATTGACCTTTAACTCCTCTACAATAATTAACTTGTGCGTCCGTGTCCATGTATATCCATGTGTGCAGGCCGTATCGATAATTAGGTATGCCATCTTCTGAATCCAAATTTGCTATAGTCATCATTTCTGTAAAATACCATTCTGGAATAATTTGATTCCCATTGAATTTTCCTTTGTTCAGTAAAAGGATCCCTAATCTGCCATAATCTCTAGCCGTAGCATACATACAACAAAATGCCTTTTCATCTCCTTGCTCCTTGTCTAAACTCCAATAAGCTTCATGCTCTGCGCCTATTTTCTTCCATAGTTTTTGTTCCGCATAACGACTTAGATCATTTCCCGTTGCTTTTTCGATTATGAAGCCTAACAATTGAGAATTGCCGCTTTGATATTTAAATATTTTTCCAGGTTCTGATTCTACTTCTTGACTCGTAACAAGAGTCCGCAAGTTCTCTCCATAATAGGATTCTGCGTTGTCTGACAAAGGATTTTTTGCACTCTCAGTCCAATCCAAACCAGAAGACATAGTTAATAAATGGCGGATGGTGATTTTCCCTTTTTCGTCCGAGCAAAATTCTGGGAGGTATTTGCAAATGGGGTCATCCAAAGATGCTATTTTTCCTTCATCAATGGCAATTCCAACCAGAATAGAAACCATAGTTTTTGCTACTGAGAAAGAATTAGAAACTGTCTCTTCTGTGTGATTTTCCCAATAATTTTCAAACAAAAGAGTGTCATTTTTAAAAACTAAAAGAGCTTTTGTTCTATACTCATCAATAAATTGTTGGTCTTTCTTACTTAATTGATAAGAATTATAATTTTTATCATGCGAGATTACAGATTTCATCTCATCCGTTTGTAATGTAGAATAGGGAAAAACATCCAAATCGTAGATTGTTGGGCTAATTTCTCCTACAAAATAGGTGTTAGCTATGCCTTTATAAATATAAAAACGCCCAGATAATAGAATGAATAAATTGACCGTAATAAAAATGGCCAAGAGAAAAACTCCTGTTCGTTTAAGTATTTTTTTAAAGGTCTTCATGTTAGTTTAAGTGTAATTGTAATCAAAAAGCGAAGATAATTTCTCACGGAGAATTTTACTAACCCCTTCCATGTCAAGCTTTTTTCCTAGTTCTTGTTCCATTGAAGTTACAGATTTATCTTGAATTCCACAAGGAATAATGTGAGAAAAATAACTAAGGTCAGAATTAACATTGAATCCAATACCATGCATCGTTACCCACCTAGAGCTTTTTACACCAATTGCGCAAATTTTTCTAGCAGTAGGCAAATCTCCATCTATCCACACACCTGTTAAACCATCCACCCTGCTCGATTCTATTCCAAATTCCTTTAGAGTTAAAATAACGGCCTCTTCAAGGTAGCGAAGATATTTATGTATATCTGAGAAAAAATGGTCTAAATCGAAGATAGGATAAACTACTAATTGTCCAGGTCCATGATAGGTGATATCACCACCACGGTTAATTGCATAGAAAGATGCGTTATTTTTGGCAAGTGCGTCTTCATCCAGTAATAAATTTTCCTTATCTCCACTTTTCCCCAACGTAAAAACGTGTGGATGCTCGCAAAAAAGAATATAATTTTCGGTTGACTCAGTTGATTCGCCATTTCTCAATTTTATTTTCTGATTAACCGTTGATCGAAATATTCTCTCTTGATAATCCCAAGCCTCTTTGTAGTCAATGAGTCCAAGATTTTCGTATATTACTTTAGGTTTCATTTTATTTTACCTTTTATTCTTGGAAACTTTTGCCAATTCATAGTTTTTAAAACTTGTGTCAATTCCTATTTTCTTTAAAAACCCCTTAGCTCTTTCTTTTCCAGACTTTCTGTCGATGGAAATGTCATGTGAGAATTTCCAATTTGTCGCAGCAATCCTCTCTTTCATTACTTCCGGATGATCTTCGTTAAATAATTCTAATCTGGATACATCCTTTCCATAGTCGAATGCATCAGTTTGAATAACATTTTCTTTGACCCATTGGTCATCGTGCCATAACTTATTGAAATTCTCTTGTTTTCTTTGCATTGCTTTCGGGTCTTTTACCCAGCCATAGTGAAATATGTATGCTTTAATAGGTACAACCCTCAGCTTTTCGTTCTCTCCTTTTCTAAACCCCTGTGCATCTTTATATGAATAGATGCGCCTGTTGTTTTTAATGACTCTAATTTCCTCTGCATACCACTTTGTAGAAGCTCCAACATAATCATAGGATCCATAGAAATGCTTGTATTTAAACAATAGACCATCTACGTTCTCACTATCCTTGTATTCCTCCATTGCTTCTTTTATGGTTGACAAGTATTTTTCAGATATGACTTCGTCTCCTTGAATATAAAAAGCCCAGTCTGTGTCCTTCGCAATCGCCTTAAACGCCTTATCTGTCTCAACGGCTAGAACTCGGCCACCTTCTCTTAATGTTTCGTCCCATTCTGTTTCAATGATTCTTATTTTTTCAGAATCAATGCTTTTTATCAATTCCAAGGTTTCATCATCAGATTTTCCAACGGCTATCACAAATTCATCACAAATAGGCAAAATCGATTTTATTGACTCCAACACTGGATAATCATAGATAAGGGCATTTTTTACAAAGGAAAAACCTGTTACTTTCATTTATTTTGACATTTAAAAAGCTAAAATAGTACTTTATTACATTAGAAGAACCGCTTCTACTCCAAAAAGAAATTCTCTCAAATCTCTATTGTTTTGGCAAAAACCAAAGGCGCTCTTTATAATTATTGTAATTTTACCTAAAATTCTGTCGTATGGAGTCAAGAACAGCAAAAGAGACACTTTCTATTACTACAAAGGTAGTCTTACCAAATGAAACAAATACACTTGGGAACTTATTTGGAGGTGAACTTCTCGCATGGATGGATATTATTTCTAGTGTTGCGGCTCATCGTCATTGTAAGCGAGTTGTTGTGACGGCTGCAGTGAACAATGTTTCTTTTCAGCAACCAATTAAGGTGGCATCGATTGTGACACTTGAAGCAAAAGTTGCAAGAGCTTTCTCTTCATCCATGGAAATTTTTGTTGATGTGTATGTCGAAGATCATGTTACGGGGGAAAGAATGAAATGCAACGAAGCTATCTACACTTTTGTTGCTGTCGATCAAAATGGTGGCCCTATTGCTGTACCAAAACTAATTCCAGAAACCATTCTAGAAAAAGAACGGTATGACGGCGCGTTGCGTAGAAAACAATTGAGCTTAATTCTTGCCGGTAAAATGGATCCTAGCGAAGCAAGTGAATTGAAAAAATTGTTTATGGGAGAATAAAGTTAAAGTTTTAGAGCGGTTGATTTTCAATTGAATCTACTACTCACTATTCTCAACTCTATTTACCCACAATACTCCTCACATCTTGCTTCATCATACAATCAAAGTATTTTTTCGGGCATTCTTGAAAACCAATTTTAGAACAAGGACGGCAACTTAACCCTTTCACCTCGTGAGTGCTAAACTTCTCTTCATGTTTTGGATAGTATGGATACATTCCTAAATCTGGAACCGTATTTCCCCAGACAGAACTTATTTGAATATCAAAACAACTGGCAATGTGCATAGCCCCAGTGTCATTTGTAATTAGACGTTTACATTGCTCTATTATACTTGCGGATTGATTCAAACTATAACCTCCACAAGCACTGATTATCGATGAACTGGGAAGTGCTTGAATTAATTCGTTCGCTAAGTCCGCATCAACTTCCCCACCAATTAATACAACCGGCTCTTGAATTTTGGCTAGGATTCTAATCAACAAATCTTTGGGCATTCTTTTCGTTTTAAACTGAGCGCCAATCGCGATTGCAATAAACTCTTTTGAAGGAACCTTCAGTTTAGTCTGGACATCTACCTGTTCATTCTCCGAAATAAAATACTCACAAGGAAGATGATCGTTTTTAACTCCTAGAGTCGAAACTGTTTCAAAATAACGTTCTACGATATGCATCTTTGGCATTTTGTTGATTTTGAACTTCACCAACAACCACTTTTTCCAATTCAATTTATCAAATGATTTGAAAGGTCGTCGTAATTTTAACTTTAATGATTTGGTCCGCAGATTATTGTGTAAGTCAATAATTAGGTCATACTTTTCTTGCCTCAATTGAGGAACAACTTCATCAATATGCTTATCCATTGTGATAAGTTTGTCTATTCTTGGATTATTCTCCAAAATGCCTGCAAATTGCTTCTTAGTCAAGTAGTGAATCTGGACATCTTTTACTTGTTCTTTTAACCCTCTTAAAATAGGGGTGGTTAAAACAATGTCTCCTATAGAACTAAAACGAACAACTAATACTTTCACGTTTCAAAGATAACTTTTAAGTTCTGTTTCCAGTAAAAAAAAATAGCTGATTATAGGAAAGGATTCTCTTTTTCAAATTCCAATACTGACTGTTACATAGGTTACATTCTCATTAATCCATATTCCTTATTTTTGTTTGATAATTATATTATGTCTAATTTTAAGAAAATTGTACAGTCAAAAACTCCAACTTTAGTTGACTTTTTCGCTACTTGGTGTGGTCCTTGCAAAACGATGATTCCTATTCTAGATGAAGTAAAAAATAAAATGGGAGATCAAGTTCGCATCATCAAAATTGATGTTGATAAAACCCCTCAAGTCTCAAGCGCCTATAAAATTAGAAGTGTTCCTACATTTATTTTATTTAAAGATGGAAAGATTGTTTGGCGTCAAAATGGAGGAATGGATACAAGAACACTTATTTCAAGAATTGAACCTTCTGTTTAAAATATTTTCTTTATCGATTTAGTAAACACTTACAGAACATCAAATAGATTTTTTTTCTACATTATAAAGGAATAAAATTCATTATTCTCTCTTCAAACTTGCAATATACCTTTGAAAAATCTATTTTTGCCCCCTTTAAAAATAGATAATACGAAGTTATGGAATCAATGATAATTTATATGCCAATTGCAGCAGCCATTATTGGGTTGTTATATATGTTGGTAAAGAAATCTTGGGTAATGAAACAAGATGCAGGTGATGGTAAGATGAAAGAAATTGCTGATCACATTTATGATGGCGCGCTAGCCTTCTTAAAAGCAGAATACAAACTACTAGCAATATTTGTTATTGCTGTCAGTATTGCTCTAGCAATAGTGTCTATGGTTGTTCCTTCTACACATTGGATGATTGTAATCGCCTTTATTTTTGGTGCTTTATTCTCCGCATTTGCTGGTAATATAGGAATGAAAATAGCGACTAAGACAAACGTAAGAACAACACAGGCTGCCCGGACTAGTTTACCGCAAGCATTGAAAGTTTCTTTCGGTGGTGGTACTGTAATGGGATTAGGTGTTGCTGGGCTTGCGGTTTTAGGATTAACTGCATTTTTCATCATTTTCTACAATATGTTTATGAATAGTGGAGATGCTTTCTCTACAGATAAAATGACTGTTGTGTTGGAAACATTGGCTGGTTTTTCTTTAGGAGCTGAATCAATTGCATTATTTGCAAGAGTTGGTGGTGGTATTTATACCAAAGCTGCTGATGTTGGCGCAGATCTTGTTGGTAAAGTAGAAGCTGGAATTCCAGAAGATGATCCTCGTAATCCTGCAACAATTGCAGATAATGTAGGTGATAATGTAGGTGATGTTGCCGGAATGGGAGCTGATTTATTTGGCTCTTATGTTGCAACGGTATTAGCAGCAATGGTTTTAGGGAATTATGTTATTAGAGATAATGGTGTTGTTGAAGCATTCAGTGGAATGGGACCAATTTTATTGCCAATGGCAATTGCTGGAGTTGGTATCATTATTTCATTGATCGGTTCAATGCTTGTTAAAATCAAATCTAATGACGCGAAAGAAAAGCAAGTAATGGGAGCACTGAATGTTGGAAACTGGGTTTCTATCGGATTAGTTGCTATTTCTTGTTATGTATTGGTTACTTGGATGCTTCCAGAATCAATGACAATGACTTTCTTCGGTGAAGACGCAAAAGATATTTCTTCGTTACGTGTATTTGGTGCTACAATTGTTGGATTGATTGTAGGTGCTGTTATTTCATCTGTTACTGAATATTACACAGGGTTAGGTAAAAAACCAATTTTAAAAATTGTACAACAATCTTCTACAGGAGCTGGAACGAATATAATTGCTGGTTTAGCGACTGGAATGATTTCTACTTTTCCAACTGTTCTTTTATTTGCTGGTGCAATTTGGAGTTCTTATGCATTTGCGGGTTTCTATGGAGTTGCAATGGCTGCTTCTGCAATGATGGCTACAACAGCTATGCAATTAGCGATTGATGCATTCGGACCAATTGCGGATAACGCTGGTGGTATTGCTGAAATGAGTGAGCAAGATCCTATCGTTCGAGAAAGAACTGATATTTTGGATTCAGTTGGTAACACAACTGCTGCAACAGGTAAAGGATTTGCAATTGCTTCTGCTGCCTTGACTTCATTGGCTTTATTTGCCGCTTATGTAACTTTTACTGGAATTGAAGGGATTAACATCTTTAAAGCTCCCGTATTAGCAATGTTGTTTGTTGGTGGTATGGTGCCGGTTGTTTTCTCTGCATTAGCAATGAATGCTGTAGGACGTGCCGCAATGGCAATGGTAAAAGAAGTTAGACGTCAGTTCAAAGAAATTCCTGGAATTATGGAAGGAACTGGTAAACCTGAATACGATAAGTGTGTCGCTATTTCTACTGAAGCATCTTTGAAACAAATGATGTTACCAGGAATTTTAACAATTGGTTTCCCATTAGTAATTGCATTCTTGCCAATGCTATTCGGTATGGATACATTGATAATTGCGGAAATGTTAGGAGGCTACATGGCTGGTGTTACTGTTTCAGGTGTTCTTTGGGCAATCTTCCAAAACAATGCTGGTGGTGCTTGGGATAACGCTAAGAAATCTTTCGAGGCAGGTGTCGAGATTGATGGAGAAATGACTTACAAAGGTTCTGAAGCTCATAAAGCGGCAGTTACTGGAGATACAGTTGGAGATCCATTTAAAGATACCTCTGGTCCATCAATGAACATTTTGATAAAATTAACTTGTTTAATTGGCTTAGTTGTCGCTCCAATATTGGGAGACGGTCATGGAGATAACAATCATTCACAGGCAGGAATGATGTGCTCTGGAGATAAAAAAGAGTGTTCAATGAAAGACAAAAAATCTTGTTCACATGCTGCTAAGAAGTCTTGTCACAAAGAGGAGATGAAAGGAATGAAGTGCAAAATGAAAGCTATGAAATGCGACATGAGCAAAATGGCTGACATGAGTAAAGAAGACATGGAAGCAATGTGTGCTGAAAAAGGGTGTTCTCCAGAAGAGATGGAAAAATGCATGAGCATGTTTGATGAGGAAGGAAACTTTATAGGTCATGATGACATGAAGAAATGCCACAAAATGGGCAAGAAAGAATGCAAAATGGATAACACGAAATGTGATCACGAAGGTGAATGCACAGAAAAGTGTAAGAAGTAAGTAATTACTCGTTTTATATATTGAAAACGTCTTGAGGAATCAAGGCGTTTTTTTTGTAATAGCATTTCTTACACCACTTTCAACTTCTCATAAATTTGTTTATCTCAATAAGGGAGTTCTTGCTTTTAAGAATTTACAAGAACCCAAAGACAATTAATGAGAAAAGAAGAATCAACCAATCTTTCTGAACAAATAATGACTAAAATCTATACTATTCGAGGTCAAAAAGTAATGATAGACCGAGATTTGGCAGAATTATATGGAGTTGAAACAAAAGTTTTGAAACAAGCCGTAAGAAGAAATACCTATCGTTTTCCAAAAGATTTTATGTTCGAACTAAACAATATTGAGTTTAACAACTTGAGGTCACAAATTGTGACCTCCAATTCTGGAGATAAAATGGGGCTTCGATATCTCCCAATAACATTCACTGAACAGGGAGTTGCCATGCTTTCGGGTATCCTTAAAAGTGAGCACGCAATTGCCGTAAATATTCAAATAATCAGGTTGTTTACTAAAATGAAAGCTATTCTTTCTGAAAATCAAGAAATACTTTTAGAAAGTGGAGAAACAAAACGAAAAACGAACGATCAGGATGAAAAAATTGAGCAAATTTTCAACTACTTAAGCAGGTTTGTTGACCAGAGAGCAAACAAAGAAAAAGTGGGTTATAAAAAGTAATTACTCTGCAATCTGTTCACCCATTTTTACTAAGGTTTCTAACCCTTTTTCGCAATTTTCAATCAATTTTTGCGAAAAATGGACCTTTTTTGGCTCAAAAAGCACAATTAGCGTAGAACCACCAAAAGAGAAAAATCCTTTTTCATGGCCTTTTTTAACCTGTTTATTAGCCTCATAAGTTTGATGAATTCCGGCCGTTAATGTAGCACCAATATCACAAATTAAAACCTGGCCATAATCATCGCTTTTAACAACACAATATTCTCGTTTATTTTGCAAAAATATTTCTACTTTTTGACGCAATGCAATGGGAGAAACAGAATAGTAATCCCCTTTTATTTTTTTATTTTGACCAGGCACCCCATCAACTGGAAAATGATAACGGTGGTAGTCAACTGGTGCTAAACGAACAATGAGCATGGAGCCATTCGTGAATTTATTGGCTAAATCATCGTCTTGCAAAAATGTACTGAGGTTAAATTCACTTCCCTTTACATAAAATTTTTGTGTATCAGAGATGGTTGGGAAAACTAAAACTCGACCATCTGCTGGAGAAACAACTCCCTTTCCAATAGGGCGAGCTGATTTTTTTATTTTTCGGTAAAAGAACTCGTTGAAATGCTCAAAAGATGTCTTTTCGTATTCGCTTAAATCAATCTTATGCTTCTCAATAAAGGGTTTTATTTTACTCTTAGAAAGCGAGCTACTCATGTATTTCCCAAATGCTACAGAAAAAAACTTTCGCTTTACCATTAACCATAAAGACATCTTTCCTAGTGGATTTCCGCCGTATAAAAAGTTGAGAAATCCATTCCCTGGAACTTTTTCAATTTCCTCTTTGCCTGTTGAGTTATTAATATAATGAATTTCTTGCATTCGTGTAAAAGTAGTGAATTTAACCGTCGAATTTCAATCAATTAATTGATGAACCCTCTTCTTTTCTCACATTGATATGAATCTAAGTACTTCTACCTAGTCGTAACATTAAAGGCCATGAGATTAAAAATGAAAGAATCATCGCACTGAAGTATATCCATATCATCGCACCATTAGAGAAGAGTGCAAGAAATAAGAACGGTATTTCAATCAAGACAACAACAGGGTAACTGGTCCGCAGTGCCCCTATCCAAAAGCCGGGTTATAATTCGAAATGGAAATCACAATTAGGACAATTTAATCCTAGTATAGATTGTGCTACCGTTTTATTCATCGTCAAAATAAGAGAAATAAAAAAGGGATGCTTTCACATCCCTTATAGTTTAATATTCAAACGTATCCATGAAACTCGTATTAAAGTCTCCTTCCATGAATTTTGGGTCTTCCATCAATTTTTGATGAAAGGGAATCGTTGTTTTTACTCCTTCAATAATATATTCATCCAAAGCTCTCTTCATTTTTTTTATGGCTTCTTCTCTTGTTTGAGCAACAACGATGAGTTTAGATATCATTGAATCATAATTTGGAGAAATTTCATAGCCAGCGTAAACATGAGTATCGATACGAATACCGTGACCTCCCGGCGCATGATAATTTAAAATTTTCCCTGGAGAAGGTCTAAAGTTTGCATCTGGATCTTCTGCATTGATACGGCATTGAATAGCATGCATTTGAGGAAAAAGATTTTTTCCTGTAATTTTCTCTCCAGCTGCTAATTTAATTTGTTCTTTTATTAGGTCGTAGTTCGTTACTTCTTCAGTAATCGTATGTTCTACTTGGATTCGAGTGTTCATTTCCATAAAGAAGAAATCTCTGTGTTTATCTACTAAGAATTCTACCGTTCCAACACCTTCGTAATTAACCGCTTTCGTTGCTTTAATAGCGGCAACCCCCATTTTCTTACGTAAAGCATCTGTCATAAATGGAGAAGGTGTTTCTTCTACCAATTTTTGATGACGACGTTGAATGGAACAATCTCTTTCAGAAAGATGTATTGCATTCCCAAATTGATCTCCAGCTACCTGAATTTCAATATGACGAGGTTCTTCAATAAATTTCTCCATATAAAGGCCATTGTTTCCGAATGCCGCAGCTGATTCAGCTCGAGTGGCATCCCATGCCGCTTCCATATCTTCTTCTTTCCATACTACACGCATTCCTTTACCACCACCACCAGCAGTAGCTTTCAAAATGATTGGGTATTTTACTTTCTTCGCTGTTTTAATTGCATCGGGTAAATCTTTCAACAAACCTTTAGATCCAGGAATACAAGGAACACCTGCAGCAATCATAGTTGCCTTTGCGTTTGCTTTGTCACCCATTCCCGAGATTTGCTCCGGAGTTGCACCAATAAACTTGATGTCATGCTCTTCACAAACTTTGGAAAACTTTTCGTTCTCCGATAAAAAGCCATAACCTGGGTGAATTGCATCTGCATTTGTTATCTCCGCTGCTGCAATAACATTTGGAATAGACAAATAAGATAGCGCGCTCTGAGCAGGACCAATACAAACTGCTTCATCAGCAAAACGAACAGGTAAACTGTCTTTATCTGCTGTAGAATAAACAGCAACTGTTTTAATTCCCATCTCTTTACACGTACGAATAATTCGCAATGCAATTTCTCCTCTATTGGCGATCAATATTTTTTTGAACATGCCTTATATATTTTACAATTTCTCCTTAAGAACAAGAAACCTCATTCTTTAAAAAATTAAATTAATATTGAATTATGATGGATCTACTAAGAACAATGGTTGATCATATTGAACGGGAGTAGAATCATCCACTAATACTTTTACAATCTTACCTGCAATCTCTGCTTCAATCTCATTGAATAGCTTCATTGCCTCGATAATGCAAATGGTATCACCCAATTTAATAGTATCCCCAACACTAATGAATGGTGGTTTATCTGGTGTAGAGGATCTGTAAAAAGTACCAATCATTGGTGATTTTATTGTAATGTACTTAGAATTTTCTTCTGCTTCGACTGCTGGAGTTGAAGGAGGAACAGGTGCCGCTTCAATAGCCGGAACTGCCGTAACAGGTGCAACTACTGGAGTTGTTGCTTGAACAATAATTTGTTCTTGCGTTTTTCCTTTCTTTTCATCCGATTTGATGACAATTTTAAAGTCTTTTTGTTCGATTTCTACTTCATTCACGCCAGATTTGGCAACGAACTTTATTAAATCTTGTATCTCTTTAATATTCATTTCTTCTGATTTTAATGTGTTAAAAATACTCTTTTTTAATAATTTAAGAATTATATGCCCATTTTAAATATACCGAACCCCAAGTAAATCCTCCTCCGAATGCCGATAAAATAAGCGTGTCTCCTTTCTTCAATTGTTTTTCATAATCCCAAAGACAAAGAGGGATCGTTCCTGAGGTTGTGTTTCCGTATTTCTGTATATTGATCATTACTTTATCCCTTGATAATCCCATTCTCTTGGATGTTGCCTCAATGATTCTCAAGTTCGCTTGATGAGGAACTAACCAATCTACATCATCACTAGAAAGATTATTCTTTTCCATTATTCCAGCGGAAACTTCCGCCATGTTCGTAACGGCGAACTTAAACACTTGCTTCCCTTCTTGCTTTACAAAATGACCTCTACGTTCAACTGTTTCAATTGATGCTGGATTTAGTGACCCCCCTGCTGGTTGTACCAAATAGTCTCTCCCAGATCCGTCATTTTCAAGAATGAAGTCTTGAACCCCAAGACCTTCTTCGTTTGGCTCAAGCATAACTGCTCCAGCTCCATCTCCAAAAATGACACAAGTTGTTCTATCTTGATAATCAACAATTGAAGACATCATGTCAGCGCCAACTACGATTACTTTCTTATATTTTCCTGTTTCGATAAATTGCGCTGCAGTTGACAGAGAGTAGATAAATCCTGAACATGCCGCATTTAAATCAAACCCCCATGCCTTTGTTAGCCCTGCCTTATCACAAATAACATTAGCTGTGCTAGGAAAAGGATAATCTGCGGTTACAGTACCAACAATAATTAAATCGATGTCTTCCGCTTTGGTATTCGTTTTCTTCAACAATCCAAGAACAGCTTCTGTTCCCATGTCAGAAGTAGCACCATTTTTCATAATTCTCCGTTCCTTTATTCCTGTTCTTGAGAGAATCCATTCATCATTGGTGTCAACCATTGTTGAAAGTTCTTCATTTGTCAGAACGTACTCTGGTAGGTACCCATGAACGCCAGTTATTGCTGCTGTAATTTTACTCATATCCTATTTAAATGCTTCACCAATTTTAGTTGCTAAGCCTGATTTTGCAACCTCAGACGAATGGATTATCATATTTTTAACGGCAATATCATTGGATATTCCGTGACCTATTATCACGTTTCCATTTACTCCAAGAATAGGTGTACCGCCGTAATTTTCATAATTAAATCTATCAAAGAATTCATCTCGAATTCCTCTTTTTCTCATTAAAGAGTAGATCCCTTCTGCTTCCTTAAGAACGATATTACCAGTAAATCCATCACAAACAACGACGTCTGCCACACCGTTAAAAATATCTCTTCCTTCAATGTTGCCAATGAAATTAATTTCATTTGAATCTAACAATAACTTATGTGTCGCTTGAGTTAGAATATTTCCTTTCGAGGCTTCTTCACCAATATTTAATAGCGCGACTCTTGGTTTTTCTATTTGATAAACATTTTGAGAATACAATGAGCCCAAAACGGCAAATTGATACAAAACGTCAGGCTTACAATCTGCATTGGAACCAACATCTAACAAAATAGACTTTGCTCCATTAATCGCTGGAAGAGTTGAAGTGATGCATGGTCGAATTACACCAGGAACTGTTGTAATTTTAAACATCGCTCCGACCAACATCGCACCCGTGTTCCCTGTACTCGAAAACGCTTTGATTTCTCCTTTTGCCAGCATATCAAAACCAACAGCAATAGAACTACTTGGTTTTTGAGTGATAGCTCTTGCAGGATGGTCGTGCATAGTTATAATTTCGGGTGCATGAATAATTTCAAAATTATTTGCGTCCTCATTTAACGACGAAAGGCTACCTAAGATTTGATCTTGGTCGCCTATTAAGACAATTTTCGTGTCCTTAGAAAGTTCCTTTCGAGCTAAAATCGCACCCGCAATATTTGCCTCTGGCGCGAAGTCACCTCCTGATACATCTATACCTATCTTCATAAAGAAGAGCTAAAAGTACAGAATTAAATCGCAACTTCTTTCTCTGCTACTACTTTTCCTTTGTAGTATAATTTCCCTTCATGCCAATGTGCATGGTGAAATAAATGCGGTTGTCCAGTTGTTGGGCATGTTGCAATGTTGTTAGCTACTGCTTTCACATGCGTTCTTCTCTTGTCACGTCTCGTTCTCGAGATCTTACGTTTAGGATGTGCCATTTTCTTCTATTTATATTCTTTTTATTCTATTTTTTATCCTTACCCTTAGATAAGTCTTTTAATGCTTGCCATCGAGGATCGATGTATTCATCTTTCTCCTCTGTATTCTCAATGATATCTTCTTTATGTTCTAAAGAATCTTCATTGTTTGAAACCATTATGTACTCGTCCAAAATTGAAATTAGTTCTTCGTTACATTCTCCTTTCGGGTGGATGCTTCGAGAGGGCAAAGATACGGTAATAAGTTCAAGAATATTCTCTTTTATATCAATTTCGTATTCTTCTGGATAAATAATTATCAATGATTCGTCATCTGAAGGCTTATCATCAAATTTATAAATCAATTGGTATTCACCATTAATTTCAGCATTCATCGGGTCATTGCAACGATTACAATCAGTAACAACTTCACCTTCTAGGGTATAGTCGCCAATTAACATTCTTTCTTTTTTCTCAAGAACTAATGTAACCTTCACATTCCCTCTATGAATGATTGAGTACTCAAAGTTTTCAAAGAACGAATCAGTGACTTCAAACTGAAAAGTATGTTTCCCAATTTTAAGTCCTACAAAAGGGATGATATACTCTTTAATCGATTTCACTTCCTTCAATCCTAGCCTTTCCTTTTGAAAGGCGGGGCGCAAAGGTAGTAATTTTATGGTTAAACAAACTTAAGTTACCCTATTTTTTTTACCGCTAATTTCTATATTCCTTTCGAGGGCTAATTTCCAAATAATTTGCACTCGCCTCCTTTTCTTGCACATGATTTCTGTACGTGTCGATTGCGACGTAAATAGCATTTCGCATGGACGCTCCAGAGGCATTGTTCATCCCTACAATGTCGTACGCTGTTCCATGATCGGGAGAAGTTCTAACAATTGGCAATCCTGCCGTGAAATTCACTCCTTCATCAAAGGATAAGGCTTTAAAAGCCGACAAACCTTGGTCATGATACATAGAAAGAACACCGTCAAATTTTAATCTTGCCTCTGAACCAAAAAATCCATCCGCTGGATATGACCCAAATGCTAAAATTCCTTCGCCTTTGGCTTTCTCAATTGCAGGATGGATACTTTCACTTTCTTCCGCTCCCATTTTTCCATTTTCACCAGCGTGAGGATTCAAACCCAAAACAGCTATTTTAGGTCGTGAAATACCAAAGTCTTTTTTCAATGAGTTGTTAAAAGCGACAATTTTACCATACACCTTATCCAAAGTGATACTTGCGCTTACTTCTTTAATTGGTATGTGGCTTGTTACCAATCCAACCCGTAACGAATCTGCAACCATTAGCATCAGTGCTTCGTCTTGACCCGACATGTCAGCCAAGTATTCTGTATGCCCTGGGAATTGAAATCCAGATTTACCCATTGCATCTTTATTAATTGGAGCCGTTACAAGAACATCTATTTTACCTGATGCTAAATCTTGAGTGGCTTTTTCCAAAGACTCAAATGCGTACTTTCCACCTTCTTCGGTTGCTTTGCCCAATTCAAAATTGATTTCATCCTCCCATATATTGATGACATTTACTTTGTTCTCTTTCACGTCCTCTACAGAACTACAAGTAATGTAATTGAAATCATCAAATTGTATCTGCTTTTTATGAAAAGAAAATACCTTAGACGATGCATAAATTATTGGAGTACAATCCAATAATAAGCGATTATCAGAAAGCGCTTTCATAATTACTTCTGGACTGATACCATTGATATCACCTATCGAGATTCCAACTTTAACTATGGGTCGGGTGATTATCTCTTTTTTGGGTTCTTTTACCTTCTCCATTATTTATAATTTTTAAGGAAGTGATACAACATTCTAACACCGACACCTGAACCACCGCGAGTTCTATAGGCAGAACTTTTATTCAACCAAGCAGGACCTGCAATATCAAGATGAATATAGGGTGAGTCCACAAAATTCTCTAAAAATTTACCGGCGGTAATCATTCCAGCTGAAGGTCCTCCAATATTTTTAAGATCTGCTATGGGTGACTTCATTTCTTCACCATATTCTTCCCAAAAAGGGAAGTGAATTGTTCTTTCATAGCATTTTTGTCCCGCTTTTTCTAACTGTTCAAAATACGTTTCTTTTGCATTACCCATGATGCAGGTAGCTTGCTCACCAACGGCTCTGTGAGCTGCTCCTGTTAATGTTGCAGCATCGATAACCAATTCGGGTTTGTATCTTTTAGAATAGGTCAAAGCGTCAGCCAAAATCATTCTCCCTTCTGCATCGGTATTCAAGACCTCAACAGTCAAACCATTCATCATTGTCACCACATCGCCTGGTGCGTAGGCGTTCAATCCTGGTCTGTTATCCGTTGCTGGAATTAAAGCAATGATGTGAATAGGTAGCTTTTGCTTAGCAGCCAGATAAATTGCTCCCATCATTGTGGCCGCTCCTCCCATGTCACTTTTCATGATGTCCATCGAGTTTGGAGTTGGTTTTAAACTTAACCCTCCTGTGTCGTAAACAACACCTTTACCAACTAAAACGATTGGTTTTTTATTCTTTGCATTTTTAGGATTGTATTCAACTATAGAAAATGTCGGAGGGTCAATGGAACCTTTGTTTACTGAAAGGAGTCCTCCCATCTTTAAGGCCTCGATTTGTGCCTTTTCTAAAGTAGTTGACTCTAGCTTTGCATCACTTGCAAGTGCAGCTATTTCTTCAGCAAATTGTTCTGCATTTAAGAAAGAAACTGGTTCATTCACCATGTCTCTTGCCCAAAAAACTGCAGTTGTTATATCAAATAATTCTCCAATAGCTTTATCTCCAAAAGAATCTTCAACAAGTAAATTTTTGAGTTTATATTCCTTTTTTTCTTTGTCTTTGAAATACTTTAAAAATTGATAACTCGATAAAAGAAAACCTTCTAATAAATCAAAAGTATATTTTTTATCTCCCAAAAAGGCTATCTCTTTAACGTCTTTATTTAAAACTTCACGAATTTTTGCTCCTGACACTCTATTTTTCTCAGCATCTTTATTGTACTTCACCAAAAAAATAGATGACTCAAGTTCATTGATTACTTTGAAATCACTGTCTTTCTTTAAAAAGGCACTAAACAATTTCTTGTCCGTCGCAGAAATAGATGACGGTATGTTTTTTGCATCACCAATAATAACTCGGTAAGGTGAATTTTTAAGTGTTTTGCTCTCTGATAATTTCATGTCGTAAAATTTGTGTTGCGAAGATAAGAGTATTAATGAAGAATTAAAGTTAGAATAGTGGTTAATGTAAAAGTGAATAGTCTCGTATGTATGAGAGAAGCACGGTGAATATGGAAAAGATGAAAATAAAGCCTTTACTCCTCGATAAATTCATACTCAAATTCTTCCACTTGAATAAATCCATTTTCATTGTTGTTTGACTTGCTTTCATGAACTAATTTAATGGGTAGCCCATTGTCATAAACAAATCGAGAATATCTTCTGGTTAAATATTTTGTGTCACTAAAAGTAGAGTCAACAAATCCCTCGCAACGACCGTTTGCATCATATTCTATGGTTCTTTTTTTACGAAAAGGAAAATGATTTGACTCCATTTCAAGCGGATACTTTTTTGATGGGTCGTAATTGTAAGAGGTACTATTAAACTCCATTACTGTGTTTTCAACTTGATAGGATTTTTCAATGACATTTGGATTGCCATAAAAGATGCGGTCTGCTGGGGTTGGTTTTAAAATTGAATCAACCGAAAGTGCTCCCCAGTTTATTCTATTGAGCATGTAAAATAAATAGTCGCCTGAGTCTTCATTTTGATAAACTAAAAATTTCTCAGAATACTCTATCTTTTCATAAATGGAATAATGTTCAGAAAAATTTACTTTCTCATCTTTATTTCTTTGAACAAAACTAACCGGAGAATACCCGTATGGATCTTTTTTCGCAGAGTAATCAAAAACGAGCGAGCCAACAGTTACATATTCATAAAATTGGTCTATTTCCACTCGTTCAACTTCGCCTTCTTGATTAAACAAGTAACTTTTAGACTCTTTTGGAATTGTACCTTGCTCTATGCTGGTTGTAGATGGATAAATATGGTGAACTATTTTTCTAACTCTCTTCTGAGAAATAATAGAATCTGCAAACCAAATCGGAAAAGACATATTCGTTTCTTTCTTCGAAAAGGTATGGACTAAATTAATAATGAACGGTTGATATTTTTTCTTACTCAAACGCATAATTTTTTTTTCTCCCCTTGAACAGGAAGTAAAAAAAACGATTAAACAAATAAATCTAATTATCTTCATTGTTGTAAAGATAAAGAAACTGTTAATATATCCTCAATACAAACAGTTATTACGATTTATTGTTTTCAAGTAAAAAGAATCAAGATAGTTTTAACAGTCTTGATACGCCCATGTAATAGTAACAGACAAGCTACCTCTATCATAAACGATTATAACATCTCTACTACCATCACCAATTATATCTGTTAGTGTATTCTTTACACAGCTTTTTGAGTAACAAGTCGTTGTTGCAGATGGGCAAGGTTTAGGAGCCTTTGAATCATCGTAGTTTACCACTGAATATCCATTTATTTCTAGAATTAAAGACGAATCGTTTCTATAAATTGAAATGCTTTCAATTTTCTCAACATTCCCGTTTTCTTCTGCATTAGCATCCGTATAAATCAACTCAACAATGTCATTCGTCAATTTATTTAAATCCTCCTCAGATAAAGAGTATTTTGCTCTTAAGTCAACGTTCAACTCCAACTCCATTCCCCTCATATTGAGGGCATCTTTAGATTGGTTCTCGATCTTATCACATGAACTAAAAATCACTGCAAATGAAAGAAATCCAATCATCAAAAATACTTTTTTCATAACTCTCTGTTTTTAAAATTAGTTAATCAAATATAACATTATTATAACTAGCTAGCACCATTTTTCACAAAAAATAACATCTATTTGGTCTTCGATGGTGGTTTAATTCTTCTTCTCATGAATAAATTAATAATTCTATCTTAAATATAAATTCTCTAGAAAACTTTTACACAAAATTCAATGCCGGTTATTTCCCTATCTTTGCAACATGATTACTGAACGTCCGATTACAGATTGGCTTCCAATTACCAAAAAAGAACTTGAAAAACATGGCTTCGACGAGGTGGATGTTGTTCTGGTTTCTGGTGATGCTTATATTGATCATCCTAGCTTTGGAACGGCCGTTATTGGTCGTATTATTGAAGACGAAGGATTCACTGTAGCCATAGTTCCGCAGCCAAGTTGGAATGACGATTTGCGTGATTTCAAAAAATTTGGCCGTCCAAAATACTTTTTTGGTGTAACTGCAGGATGTATGGACTCAATGGTTAATCATTACACAGCAAACAAGCGAAAAAGGTCAACAGATGCTTATACCCCTGGAGGAATGTCGGGATTTCGACCTGATTACGCCACTGAAACTTATTCAAAAATTCTCAAAGAACTTTATCCTGATGTTCCTGTTTTAATTGGAGGCATTGAAGCTTCGTTAAGAAGAGTTACTCATTACGATTATTGGTCCGATAAATTAAGACCTTCTATTCTAGAAGACTCCAACGCCGACTTATTGGTGTATGGAATGGGAGATCAGCCCTTGAGAGAAATTCTACAACTTTTGAAGAAAGGTGTGCCCTTTTCCGGTCTAAAAACGCTGAAACAAGTTGCATTTATTCAAGAAAGCGAAGAGAGTTTACCAAAAAACAAGAATTGGAACACTCTGGAGCTAACCAGTCACGAAGAATGCTTGACAGACAAAATTAAGTTCGCAGCAAATTTCAAAACGATAGAAGTTGAATCTAATAAATGGCAGGCCGATAGAATTGTGCAAAAAATTGGAGAACGAACGTTGGTTATCAATCCCCCTTATAAAACAATGACAGAGAACGAAATTGATACTTCTTTTGATTTACCTTACACGCGTTTACCTCATCCAAAATACAAAAAGAGAGGAGCAATTCCGGCGTATGACATGATTAAATTTTCCATTAATATGCATCGTGGTTGCTTTGGAGGATGTAGTTTTTGTACTATCTCTGCACATCAAGGAAAGTTCATTGCCTCACGTAGTGAAAAGTCAATTCTTAAAGAACTTGATAAAGTGGTGGAGCATCCCGAATTTAAAGGGTATATTTCTGATATTGGAGGACCTTCCGCTAACATGTATAAAATGAAAGGGAAAGATGAGGATATATGCGCGCGTTGCTCCAGCCCAAGCTGTATTCACCCTGTTATCTGTAGTAATTTGGACACTTCTCACAAGCCCTTGACCAACTTATACCGTAAAGTAGATGAACATCCTGGGGTGAAGAAAGCATTTATTGGATCAGGTATTCGCTACGACCTATTGGTAGATGATTTCAATCAGAATAACGAAGATGGTAATCACGAAGAATACATTGAGCAGGTCATTAAACGACATATTAGTGGGCGATTGAAAGTTGCTCCAGAACACACTTCAGATGCAACATTGAAATTAATGCGAAAGCCTTCTTTTAAATACTTTCATAAGTTCAAAGAAACCTACGACAAAATTTCTGAAAAGCATGGTTTAAATCAACCGCTCATTCCTTACTTTATTTCGTCGCATCCGGGTTGTGATAATGAGGACATGGCCAATCTTGCAGCAGAAACAAAAGAGATGGGCTTTCAATTAGAGCAAGTTCAAGATTTCACACCTACGCCTATGACCGTTGCCACTGTTATCTATTATAGTGGTGTGCATCCTTATACGTTAAAGCCATACAAAACGGTCAAGAAAAAAGAAGATAAACTCAACCAACGAAGGTTCTTTTTCTGGTATAAACGAGAGAACCATAGCTTCATTCGACAGTCCCTGGACAAAGCAAAACGCTCTGATTTAGCAGATCAATTAATAGGAACAAAAGAAAAGAACGTTCCGAAATGGTTGAAGGAAAAAAGAAGGAAGTAGGATTTTGGGGTAGAAATTTGATAATCGTTGATTAAAACTTGGTTTGATTTCCTTCTAAGTGTTGTTGTCAGCTTTTTTCTTTTCTTTTCTTTTGATATGCTTCTTCTTCCAACATATCCAAATAGAGATCCTCCACATGCTCTCGAGCCCATTTAAATTTTCTTAAAAATTTTAGACTTACTTTAATGGTAGGGCTGTGCTTAAAACAGAGAATATTGACTTCGTCTGCTAAGTATTTCCAGCCATAATATTCCACTACGCTTTCTAATATCTCAACTAGTTTTACCCCATGCAAAGGATGATCGAGCTGTTCCTGCGTAGCTTGTCGCTTGATTTTTTTGGCTGGTGTTTTTTCATCCTGACCTTCAATCGACTTCGGTTCCAATGCTGCTTCGACTTCTTTTGGTTTCTCGATGGGCTTGTTATTTTTAGTGTTATTGTTTTCTGTTTCCATTCTTGGGGTGTTATTGAATTCTATCTTTTAGCATGGATTGCTTTCTGGCTAACTTCCGTTTTAATGAAATTTAGTATTTGTTAGGTAAAGTTTCTTAAATCAATTATTCAACAATATGTAGCCATTTAAAGATGATGCAATTAATAACCAAATGAAATAGGGTAGCAATAGAACTGTTTTGTATTTCGCTTCGGACCAATAAAGAAAGAGAAAAATTCCAACCAATATTGTCAGTGCGCTAATTAATAAAAAACCAAATAAAACATTGTGATAATAAAAAAACGCTGGATTCCAGCTCACATTCAATACCCATTGAAAAATAAATAATCCAATTAGTATTCTTTTATTGACAACCGCTGTCCATAAATAAGCCATGTATATACTAAAGCAAACCATAATTAATGTCCAGGCAAATCCAAAAATCCATCCGGGAGGTGTCCACGGAGCTTTAATTAACCCATTATACCATTCAGAAGGGACTCCTTTTCCTGTAAAAAATCCACCAAGCGCAAGAGCGCCAAAATTTATCAATAATAAAACAATCAGCCTATAAATCATTTTTATTTTAATTATTCAACTTAATATCTGCCGAAACTGGTGTATTCACTATAAGATCATTTAAAGCAGAGTTAATTTTATCATATTCAAACCTAAAACCAGTATCTGATATTTTTTGTGAAGATATTTTACTGCCATTTAATAGTATTGTTGACATTTCACCAAAAACAAGTTTAACAATAAATTGAGGGATGTTGGGCAAAATGATTGGTCTTTTTAATTTTTTAGCAATCATTTTTGTTAATTCACGATTAGTAACATAATTTGAAGACACTCCATTGAAAGTGCCTTCAACAGTTTTATCATCGAGAACAAACTTAAACAGCCTATTTAAATCGCTTATGTGAATCCAAGAAATATATTGATTACCACTTCCTAAACTTGAACCAAGACCATATTTTATAGGTCTCATAATTTTATTCAATGCACCATTATTTTTGGCTAGAATAATACCTATTCGTATTATGGCAATTTTATTAGCCACACCATTTGATTTAAATGCTTCTGCCGCACTTTCCCACTTAAAACAAACATCACTTAAAAAATCGTTCCCTTTTGGTGCTTTTTCATCTAAAACTTTTTCTGTTGTATTAAAACCGTAATACCCTATGGCTGAAGCTGAAATAAATGATTCTATAACAACATTCAGTTTTTTTAGTTCTTGCAATAGCAATTCTGCACTATTTACTCTGCTTGTAAGAATATTTTTTTTCCTTTTATTTGTCCAGCGATTTGTTGCGATAGATGCGCCAGCAAGATGTATAATATGATGAACACCTGTCAAAGCATTGGTATCAATATAATTTGAATTTAAGTCCCAAACATATTCATTACTTCGAGTTTTATGTCGAGTTAAGAACCTTATAGAATAGTCTTTTTCTAGATGTTTAGCTAGTTTTTTGGCAAGCATTCCCTTAGCTCCAGTAATTAAAACAACTTCTTTCATTGTTTTACAAAGTTACTTATAATCTCTTCGTACTCTTTGAACCTATGCTCCCTTATGGGTCGTGTTTTGGGCTCAGTATTAAAATATAACATTAAACAAGGGCTTATGTCTTTATATTTATCAAGGTATTCGTACTTGATTAACTCATTGTTTTTTATTCGTTGCTTTATTTTATTATGATATGGATACATTTCTATTTTAACTATGACTCAGATTAAATCTATTGTGTTTTTTTCTCAGATATTTCATTATGAATTCCGCAACTCTACTCAATGTTCCAACAACATATCTGTTTACAATACAAGCAAATACATCTATTTTTCGCAAAAATCAATTGAATATTGCGAAAAACAAGCGCTTTTTTGACCAATTTAAGTTCATTTAAACTTTTATTGTTAGTCAACAATAAATTATCCTTTACTTGCCTTCTTTAATCTTTTTTCAGCTTTCTTTTCTTTGGGTGATTTAGTTGCTTCCTTTTTAACGTTTTTCTTTGAATCTTTTCCTTTTGCCATGATGCTGTTGAGTTTTTGTTATTCGTTTCTTCTATATGAGTGTATTGCAACATTTCACTTCAAATTTAACATTATTAATCCATTTTATATCATCAATCCTTTGAAAAAGCAACTTAAACTTGCACACCATTTTTCATTTCCTTATATTCGTGAGGTTAATAACAATCAACATGATTAAACTACTTACAACCAGTGCATTTGCGCTACTTCTTTCTATTAATGGAAATTCTCAAAGCTCATTCTTGAATGAATTTCAAAGTGCATACGCTGCCAATCCAAATGTACCCGTTGGTCTATTAGAAGCTGTCGCATGGACAAATACGCACATGGTGCATTTAAAAAATCAACAGCAGTCTTGTGTTGGAATGCCGAAGGCTTACGGAATAATGGGATTACACGATGACGGTCAAAATTACTTCATTGAAACAGGAAAACTCGTAGGAAAACTCTCAGGGATTTCTATTGCCAAACAAAAAGCGTCTGCAGAAATGCAAATCATGGCTTACGCAAATGCATATACCCTAAAAATGCAAGAAGAAATTCTTTTAGGTGGCTTACAAGATAAAGGAAACTTAATCAGAAAAACGCTATATTCATTGAGTGAAATTCCAGACTCTGGTCTTGTAAACCACCTTGCACGTGACCTTCAGGTTTATGCAATTCTTACATTTATGAATTCTGAAGAAATGGCAACCCTCTATCAATTTAACAAGCATTCAATCGATTTAACTCTTGTTTTTGGCAGTGCCAACTATCAAGTTCTTTCCGGGTCAAAAATAGAATTTACGACAACTCAAATAGTATCAAACAGTGGTGTTGCTTATTCAGAGCCCGTTAATCTTACTAAGACTACTGAATATGGCCCAGCTATTTGGAATCCTTCTCCATCATGCAACTATAGCTCAAGAAACGGGACTGCCATTTCTGCAACAACCATACACACAACTCAAGGATCGTATGCAGGGTCTATCTCTTGGGGACAAAACTGCAATTCTAATGTTTCTTGGCATTATATTGTTCGATCATCTGATGGCCAAGTAACTCAAATGGTATTAGAAGCAAACAAAGCATGGCATGTAGGAACAGAGAATCCCTATACCATTGGTATCGAGCATGAAGGATTTGTAGATGATGCTTCCTGGTACACAACGGCAATGTATAACAGTTCTGCGGACTTGAGTCGTGACATTTGCAATAGTGGCTATGGCGTTCCTCCGTTAAGAACATTCTATGGATCTGGATCGATCGGAGCCAACGTAATAGGCTCTTGCATAAAAATCAAAGGCCATCAAAATTTCCCAAACAATCCCAACAAAGGAGACCCTGGAGTTAATTGGGATTGGGAAAGATACTATAGGTTGATTAACTTCGATACGCCAGTAACTACAGTCAGTAATTTATCTGGAACGTTCTTCGATTCTGGCGGGACCACTGGAAATTATCAAAACGATGAACGCTTTATATGGAAATTTGAAGCACCAAACTCTACCAATGTTACAGTTGATTTTACCAGTTTTGATGTAGAATTAGATTGGGATAGACTATTCATTTATGATGGCGATTCTATCAACGACCCAATTATTGGTGTTTGGACAGGAACTAATTCTCCCGGTCAAATTACCTCAACTGGAGGTTCATTAGTTGTAGAATTTAGAAGTGATTGTGGAACAACTTCTCCGGGTTGGAATGCGACTTATACGATTTCAGTTTCTGCTGTAGCTCCGACCGATTCAGTCGCGCCAACAACTACCATTGTGCCAAACTCAACTTGGAACACAGCCGATTTTACAGTTAACTTTACAGATAATGACACCCTGAGTGGAGTTGCACAAAAACTATATCTCATCGGCGAGAAAAATGTAACGGATAACGACTGGCGTGCATTAGGAAGTAATCGCTTTGCTTACGAGACTTTTGAGGATAATTCCAATAATTGGTTTCCAGTTACGGGTGTTTTCTCAATCAATAATGGAACATACCAATTCTCTGATGTAACTGAACAAAATTCAAATACATACATGAGTGTTACACAAAATAACTCCGAGGTTTACCTTTACGAATGGGATCAACTCATTACAAGTGCAGGCAGTAATCAACGAGCAGGAATGCATTTCTTCTGTGATAATCCCAATTTAAGCAACCGCGGTAATTCTTACTTTGTCTATCTGAGAGAAAGCGACAATGCCGTCGAAATATTTTCTGTTGACAATAACGTTTTTACTTCTCAATCCTATATTCCCCATACGCTCACTTCTGGACAAAGCTATAACTGTAAAGTTCTATTTGACCCTTCAACAGGTTGGATAAAAGTATATATCGATGATGAATTTATTTCTGAATGGCAAGACACTACGCCTTTCACTTCTGGCGGATTTATTTCTTTGCGTTCTGGAGGCTGTGCTGTTGATTTCGACAATGTTCGGGTATATCGTACAAGAAATAATCAAGTGAATATTTCGGTTACATCAGAAATGACAATCGAAAGTGAGAATGCAATTCCAACAGGATATGTCAGAACACTTGTTCTTGACAGTGCTGATAATTGGTCTTTGCCAGCTGTTGAGACTTATTTAATCGACCTTACCGCGCCGACATTAACAATGCTGAATGATGGTTCGTCAACGGATATTGATACATTTACTGTTACTACCATTGAGGCAAACTGGCAAATCGAAGATCTTCACTCTTCTATTGCAAGTTATGAGGTTGCCATTGGGACAGCGGCAGGTTTAGACAATGTGATTGCATGGACCAATAACAATTTAACGAATACTTTATCAACTGTCTTAGCAAGTCCTGTGATTGATCAAATTTACTACATTTCTGTTCGCGCAATGAATAACGCTAACTTGATTAGTGCGTTCTCATCTGATGGGCAACGCTATGCGCCTATTCTTGATTTGGAAGATGTAAACGGGAAATTTGAAGAAATTCTCATGTTCCCAAATCCAAGTAGTGATTACATAGCGTTCAAAAATGCTCCGGACGAATTTGAAATTATTCTTTTTGATGCGAAAGGGAAAATAATACTTAACAAAAAAATAAAAGAAAACTCAACAATTAACGTATCCAACATAGCTTCGGGTCATTATTCTGCATTAATAAGAATAGACAATGCGTTTACCATTAAACAACTTGTGATAGAATAACTTAATATTTGAAATATGAAAAATTCGTTTTTAAGGTTAATGACAATTCCGTTTTTCGTGTTTATAAGTACATCCTCTTTTCATGCGCAGACAACAATTTGGTCTGAAGATTTTGACGGAAACGGAGGTGCAGGAAGTAATTGGGGTTTATTAAACCAGAATATAGGAATTCAGGGAATGACGGCAAATTTATGGTACATATCGTGCCTAGAAAACGGCAACGCATCTGGAATATGTGGTTCAGGTTGTGGTGCGGATAATTCTTTGCATGTTGGCTCAAGTTCTGTTGGCGATATAGGCGCTGCTTATGATGCATCGTCTCTTTGTTTGCCAGGTTGTTTTTTGTGTGATTTAATTGGTTTCTGTTCGGACGTAACAACAAACAAAAGAACGCAATCTGCTAATATCAGTACTGCTGGACAAACGAATCTAACTTATAATTTTAATTACATTGAGAATGGTCAGGGAACCATTGATGATTGTATTGCCGAATATTCTATTGATGGAGGAACAACTTGGATTCAACTTGGTAATCCTGCGAAAACAGTTATCTGTGGTAGTGGTCAAGGTTTGTGGACTGCCCTCTCCTATGTCCTACCTGCAGCAGCAGAAGGGATAGCAAATCTTAGAGTTGCCTTTCGGTGGCAAAACAATGCCGATGGATTAGGCACAGATCCTTCCTTTGCAGTTGACGACATAACGATTACAACACCAACACCTCTTCCTGTTGAATTGTTTTCTTTCTATGGAAAAGTAGAAGATGATTACACTCGTATCTTTTGGGCGACGGCTTCTGAAATTAACAATGATTATTTTCTTTTAGAAAAGAGAAGTGAAAAAAATGAATGGGATGCTATCGCTAGAGTCAATGGCAAAGGTACTTCACAAGAAGAAAGCTGGTATCAATTTGAAGATTTACTCGCGGGTAATGATGAGTATTATAGACTAAAACAAGTTGATTTTGATGGGAAGTATAGTTACTCATCTATTATTCATTTATCGAAATCATTGAACGCAAGATTTACTTTTTATCCAAACCCGGCAAAAAATGTACTCATCGTTGAGAGCAATTCATTTCAGAAAACAGTAAAAACAATTACCATTCAAGATGTATCAGGAAGAATTGTTCATCAAAGTAAATTAAAAGAAGAACGTATTAATCGTATTGATATATCTAACTTACTGCCCAGCTTTTATACAGTAATAATTTTAGAAGCAGGAAAAATTGTACATCGAGAAAAAATAGTTACGAATTAAATTACTCTCTTTTGAGGGGGTTGCCCCCTCAAATAATGATTCTCAACTATTTATCTTTGTACTCAAATGCTTATCGTTCATTTTTAACTTGAACTAGTTTATAAACTATTGAAAACAAAACCTCTACCATGAAGGAAATTTATTCTTTTTTACTTGCATTTTTAATATTCTCAAGCGCCGATGCTCAGAGTTTCAAGAGTGATAACTTATCTTTTTCGTCTGATTATTCTTTTGTAGAGAATGTTGGTCAATTTGAAAACAGAGGTTGGGAAAATTCTGATAAAATCAAATTCGCTGTGAAGTTGGGAAGTGTTTTTACCTATTTCACGAACGAAGGCTTGACATATCGTTTCGAAAATTACAAGAAATTTAAAATCAAAGGAGACCAAGATACAGGATTTATTCGAAAAAATTTAAGTGAGTTAATCAATATTCAATTCTTAAACGCAAACACAGATGTAGAAATTGTAGCTGAAAACAGAATGAATCATTATAACTCTTATGGAATTAAAAACTACACTACGAATGAGGTAAGAAATGTCAGCAATGTTAAAGGATATAGTAAAATCACTTACAAGAATATTTACGATAATATAGACATTGAATATACGTTTAGCAAAAAGGGAGGTATTAAATATAATATAATTCTTCATCCAGGAGCGAGTGTGTCTGACATAAGAATGAAATATTCTACCAAAAACAAAAACACTGGAGAGAAAACGAACATTAAATTGAACAAGGTCGGGCAAATAGAAATCAACACTTCTTTAGGTAAAATAACTGAACACAAGCCTGTTACTTTTTACGATAATTCTAATGAGTCGATTTCATCCAACTACAAATTCAATAATAATATTTTAACTTTTGACTTGACAAACTATGATTCTTCTCAAAAAGTAATTATCGATCCATGGATAATTTCACCTGCCTTCAATGGTGGAGATTTCACACGAGAAGTAGAAACCGATGCGGTAGGAAACGTCTATGCAATTGGTGGAGAGATACCGATGGTTCTTAGAAAATATAGTCCACTAGGTACTCTAATTTGGCAATACAACACTCCTTGGGACACAATTAACGGAGATTGGTTAGGAACTCTTGCTACAGATGATGCTGGTGTTAGCTTCATTACACAAGGGACCGGTTCTGAAATAGAAAGAATTAGTACTACTGGTACCATGGTTTGGAGCCAAGCATATACTCCTGGAGGTTTATCTACTGAATTCTGGTCAATTACTTTCAACTGTGATAATTCTAGTCTAATCGTAGGGGGCACAGGACAAGGATCTGGACTTTTTGAAATGAGAGCCGTAATTTATGATATTAATCCGGTGAATGGAACTGTGAATGGTCAAGTAACTGTGAATACAAATTCCATTGCTGCTATTGGATCTTTTCCCATAGAAGTTCGCTCTATTTCTTCTTCTCGAAATGCCAAGTATATTTATCTCACACATGAAGAGGTCGGTGCAATCAATCAGAATATTGGATCTTGTCCTTCGGATGTTCCCGTTTTTCAAACATCAAATACTACTTTAGGTTATAAGTGCGAAAGCTTCTTATCCGCTGATCAAAATGGTGGTGGACTAAAAGCGATTGTTGCCAATGATAACTTCTTCTATGTGCACAATGGTGACGAAATCAGACAATATAACGTGTCCACTGGTGTTCTCATCAATACAGCTCCTCTTCCTGGAGGATCAAGTTCAACGGTTCCAATATTTGGAGGTTTGATTGTCGATTGCAGTGGAATAGATGTTGATGTCAATGGAAATGTGTATGCAGGATCTATGGATAGAGTTGTTCAATTTGATGCCAACTTAAATGTTCTATCATCTATCAATACGACTAATGGATTTACGGTTTACGATGTGAGTGTTAGCTCAAATGGCGAAGTAATTGCTGGTGGGGCAATCTTGGACAACAGTTCAGCCTCAAACAGAGGGGCTCGAATAGAATCATTAAATTTTACAACTGGTGGTAAATATGCCTTAGTCTGTTGCGATGCAAATATTTGTGTCACTGGACCTTTTTGTCCCTCAGACCCTATTGTTGCCTTAACACCTAATACTCCTGGTGGAACATGGTCTGGAGCAGGAGTTGATGCTTCTGGAAACTTTGACCCTAGTAGTGCTGGAGCTGGCTCACATGACATTACTTATACTCTGCCTTGTGGCTCTGAGACGATAACGATTGTTGTTGATCCTTGTACAGTTATTGACGTTTGTTCAGAAGCCAATGGTGATTTAACAGCTAGTGCAGGAAATGGAGCTTACACATGGTACACGGGAGTGGTGACATCAAATACAACTCCTATTACAAGTGAAGCTGAATGCGTCTCTTGCGCTACAGCAACACCACAGTACGTATTCGGTTTTTATATTAACTGTGATATTTCAGATTGCCCAACCACGGATACTATTTGGACTCAGTATGCAACTGGAGTGACCGCGCCGGCTCCTCCTAGTTACCCAATTCAAGTTATAGATGGTAACGGAATCATAACTACCTATGATAATGCAGGAACAATTTCGGCATGTACAGCAAACCCATGTGCAGGAGTAGTAATCACTTTAAATATTACTTCACAAAGTGATCCAAATTGTTTCGGAGGGGCTGACGGCGCATCGACTGTAACAGCTTCAGGAGGAACATCACCCTATGCATACACCTGGATGCCTGGAAGTTTAAGTGGTCCAACACAGAGCGCTCTTTCTGTTGGAAATTACACTGTAAATATTCAAGATATGAATGGTTGTCCTGGCTCAGGAATTGTTAGTATTGGAGAACCATTAGAACTTGTCGCATCAGCAAACTCTACTCAAGCAACTTGCGGCATGAGTAACGGAACACTCTCCGCTTCTGCAACTGGCGGTACAGGTTCATACACTTATTCTTGGTCTCCTGCAGGTGGTAACATTGCTAATCCAACGGGATTACCTGTTAATACATATACGGTTACAATTACAGATCAAAACATGTGTACGGATCAAGCTACCGTTTCTATTACATCTTCCGGAGGTCCAACTATAAATTTAGACGCTTCTTCTAATGTGACTTGTTTTGGTGCAAACGATGGTTCAGCGACGGTTTCTGCGACAGGAGGAAACGGTCCATACACTTATTCTTGGATGCCAGGAGGCTTATCAGGAGCAACTCAAAATGCACTCGGTCCAAATTCATATACCGTTTCGGTTACCGACGGTAATGGATGTACAGATAACGTAATTTTTGATATTCTTGAACCTTCAGATATAATTCTCAGCACATCGAATGTTATAGACGCAACATGCGGAGCAAGTGACGGCGCTGCAACAATAAATGCTTCGGGAGGAGCTGGTACTTATACGTATTCTTGGACTCCTAATGTTGGCACAACCGCTACGGTAGCAAATATTGCTGCAGGACCTTATACAGTAGTTGTTATGGATCAAAGCGGTTGCTCATCATCAATCGATTTCACAATTGCAAATATTGGAGGACCAACACTAACAATTCTGCCAACAGTAAATGTTTCCTGTTTTGGATTTTCAGATGGTGAAGCAAGTATTCAAACGAATGGTGGAACGACACCTTATATATATTCGTGGGCTCCAACTGGAGGAACTGGCGCTGTAGCTTCTAACTTATCTGCAGGGTCATATGTGGTAACAGTAACTGATGCTGGTGGGTGTGTTAGTACAGAAACAATAATTGTTGCAGAACCAAATGAGCTAATTGTTACTGAAATTCTTACAGACCAAGATTGCGGACAGTCAAACGGTGCGATATCTCTTACGACTAGCGGAGGCACTTCTCCATATACTTATTTATGGGGTGGAGCAGAAATAACCAGTTCGATTTCTAATTTACAAGCGGGACCATACAATGTAACTGTTACAGATGCCAGTGGCTGCTCAGCTATCGAAAATTATATGGTCAATACAGTTGGAAGCATTCCTATCACAATAACACCTGTCTCTGCGACAATAACGGCTGGTGAAACAATTCAATTATTTGCTTCGGGAGCTCCCACTTATGTTTGGTCACCATCTACAAGTTTAAATTGTAGTACATGTGCAGACCCAATTGCTAGTCCGACCGTAACAACTACTTATACTGTTATGGGAACAGATGCCAATGGATGCTCTGGCCAATTCAGTATGACTGTTGTTGTAGACCTCCTCTGTGGTGACTTATTTGTCCCGAATATGTTCTCTCCAAACAGTGATTTAAACAATGATATGCTGTGTGTTTATGGTAGTTGTATTTCTCAATTGAGCTACTCTGTATATAATCGATGGGGTGAATTAGTCTTTAAAACAGAATCTGTTGACAATTGTTGGGACGGATATTACAAAGGTAAATTACTCAACACAGGAGTTTATGTTTACAAACTAAGCGCTATTCTTTTTGATGGGACAGTTGTAGAAGAATCAGGAAACGTAACATTAGTAAGATAATTTAATAATCATTATCATGAATTTAAAAAAATCTATCGCCTTAATTGTATTTCTTACTTTAGGAACGAATACAATGGCACAGGATGTTCACTTTTCACAAATGGAGTATTCTCCACTTACCTTAAATCCGGCATTAGCGGGAGCAAATTCACCGTTACAAGTAATTGTAAATTATCGATCTCAATGGAGAAGTGTTGCTTCTCCGTATAATACAATAGCAACCTCGATTGATGCCAGATTGAATGAAAAAAAAAGAATGAAAAAAGGGATTTTTGCTATGGGTATGAGTCTGTATCAAGATCAAGCTGGTGACAATAGGTTGAAGACAAATAATGTCAATCTAAATTTAGCTTACCACTTAATTCTAGACAGAAACAATACCCTTGGTTTAGGAATTTATACCGGTTTTGGTCAACGCACAATTTCAGCAGGTTCTGGAACATGGGGTTCGCAATACAATGGACTGTCTTACGATCCTAATTTAGCGAGTAACGAAACATTTAACAATGCCAGTTTTTCATTCTTAGATGCTGGAGCAGGTGTCGTATATACTTACAACGATGGGTCTGGCTATATGACACAAAATAGCAATCGTTCTTTTAACGCCGGAGTTGCTTTTTTCCATGTAAACAATCCTTCCTATTCTTTCATCGAGAATGAGAGTGAAAAATTATATATGCGCTGGTCTGTTTTTGTAAATGGGAAAATTGGTCTAGCTAATTCAAACGGAACTTTGGTCCCTGGAATTTATTTTAACCGGCAAAAAACTAGTACAGAATTTCTGTATGGGACGTATTATAGATTCACTATTAATGAAGGATCTAAGGTAACTGGTAGAATTAAGCCTTTCTTTTTCTCTCTTGGTCTTTTTCACAGATGGAATGATGCTGTCGTAGCAAAAACAATGCTGGAATGGTCTGATTTCTCAACTGGTTTTGCGTACGACATAAATATTTCACGCTTATCTTCGGCTTCAAGAGCAAGAGGTGGATTTGAAGTCTTTCTTCGATATAATATGAGCAGCAGTTCAAATGGATCTCGCGCAAAAATAAGATAGTTCAAAAAAAATACAGACACAAAAAAAGGCGGCCCAACGGACAGCCTTTAATTTTGTATAAGAGGTCTTTAAGATTCTCCTCCTTCGTTACCGTCTTCTTCAGATACTTCAGCAGTTTCTCCATCAACAATTTCTTCCAACTCATCCTCATCAACAGCACCTCTTGCCATTTTAACTCCAAGAACTACTGCAGATGCAGGTTCTCTAAACTCAACACCTTTAATCGATAGATCAGAAACACGAATAGAACCTCCAATTCTAAGTTCTGCGACATCTATAACAATAGATTCTGGAAGATCTCCAGGAAGCCCTGTTACTCTCAGTTTTCTGTATGGTTGTCTTAGAACTCCTCCGTTCATTACACCTATTGGTGAACCTTTAGCTAAAAGTGGAAGACTAACTTTTACTTTTTTCTTGTCGTTTAACTCTAAGAAATCGACATGCATTGGTGTATCTTTCACAGGATGCATTTGCATGTCCTGAATAATTGCCATCACTTTTTTTCCTCCTTCAATGTTTATTTCAACTTGAAATACGTCTGGAGAAAAAATAATTTTTTGTACATCTACTCCTCTTACAGAAAAGTGAATTTGTTCACCCTGTCCATAAATTACACAAGGCACACGTCCTTCATTTCTCAATGCCGAAGTGTCCTTCTTCCCTACGTTCGCTCTTAACGAACCGCTCAATTGCGCTTTTTTCATTGTTATATATTTATTTGTTTTATACGATAAAATGTGAACTAATAGACTGGTTATTCACCATTCTGCGAATAACATCTCCAAATAAATCGGCCACACTGATTACTCGAATCTTATCGTGTGGTTTCTTTAATGGAATAGTATCTGTTACTATTAGTTCTGTTATTGATGAGTTCGTTATTCGTTCATAAGCTGGACCAGATAGTACAGCATGCGTACAAAAAGCGCGAACGCTAAGTGCACCCTTTTCCATGAATAAATCTGCTGCTTTTGTTAACGTTCCAGCTGTGTCGCACATATCATCCACAAGGATGACATCCTTTCCTGCAACATCACCTATGACAGTCATTTCGGCAACCTCATTTGGCTTCCTTCTTTGCTTATGGCAAATTGCTAAACCTATTTCTAATCTTTTTGCGTAAGAATTTGACCGTTTAGTACCTCCAGCATCTGGAGCAGCCATAATCAAATTTCCGTTGTTAATTTTTTCTATTTCTGGGTGAAAAATTGTGGAACCATACAAATGATCAACGGGAACCTCAAAAAATCCTTGAATTTGATCCGCATGTAAATCCATAGTCATAATTCTATCGATTCCTGCAGCCATTAACATATTGGCAACCAATTTTGCTCCAATAGCAACTCTTGGTTTGTCTTTTCTATCTTGACGCGCAAAACCAAAATAGGGAATAACCACGATTATTTTTCTAGCCGATGCTCTTTTGGCTGCATCCACCATTAATAATAACTCGAAAAGATTGTCTGCTGGAGGCATTGTGGATTGTACAATAAAAACATCTTGACCTCGAACAGTTTCTTCATAAGACGGCTGAAATTCTCCATCACTAAAAACGGTTACTTTGCAATCACCGAGACCAAGACCGTAGCTTGCCGCTACTTTTTCTGCTAGGCCTCTAGACGCATGTCCTGAAAATATTTTAACCCCTGTTGACATAATTTTCTTCTTCGAAGGCGCAAAGTTAGTGAATTTAGTCTGTTTAGCCTCTAAAATGCTCAGAAAAAACAAGTTATTCTTCCCTTTCGGCAATCTGCTCTTCGTCTCCGCCTTCAATCAACGCATTTTTCAAAAATAATGTACTTTCTTCAAAGGCTGGGATAGCAAAGCTAACAGCTGATTTTAATGGAGAATAAAAAATAGAATCATTTTTCGATTCTTCTGAAACAAAATCACCTTTCTCATCATACGATTCAATGAGGAGTGTTATCACCCCCAACAAAAATATCATTTTTAGAATTCCGAGTAAAACGCCGAGTGCTTTGTTTAATAAACTTAATTGTACCACTTTAATGACTTTCTCAATGGCTATGCCAGCGAAGTAAACCATTGCTCCAACCAAAAGAAAAATAACGGTAAAAGAAATTGTAGGAACATACTCACTAGTCATTCCAAAACTATCTGTAAGAATTTTTGCTACAAAGTCGGAAAAGTGGATCCCCGCGTAAAGTCCTAAAAAAAGAGCTAAGAAAGTAAAGAGCTCAATAATGAACCCTTTCTTAAAACCTTTCCAAGCACCATATAAAATAGCAATGGCAAATGCAACATCGAGAAAACCCATTTTCTATTCGCAGTCTATACTCAAGTTCGTTTTTAAAGTCAACTTTATCTCTGACCATAATTTAGAAACTCCGTCTTCTCCTGTATGAAGAGCTGAACATACTTCATTCAACGCTTCAATCCCAGACAGTCCATTCCATGCAGAAACATCAATTACGCTTTCAAAAGAAAAAGCGCCCTCATTTAAGGTATAATCACCTTCAATATCCACAGTGATCTCGTTCATTGTAATCTCAATTGTTGCTTTTCCGTCATCATCAAGAGATTTTATTGAACCCATAATTGCTTCTGTATTAATCGTCTCAAAAAAATGTTTTGCAATTTTACCGTTTCTATCTTCATTCTGAGTTTCAACAGATGCAGTACTCATCGTAAAAATAACAGACTGTAACACTTCTCTTGGATCACTTGAGCTTTCGCTTGTTACTTCAATTTCGTTAAATGTGCCTGGCACACCAACCTTTTCAGAAGTCTTATAAGAAGTCCATTCAAATTCTGTCGAACCCTCATCATAAGAATAAGTACAAACAGGTTCTGAATGCTCTTCTTCGTGTGCTTCTTCATTCGTAGAGCAAGAAGTAATAGTTGTAGCAAGAAATAAACTTGCCAATAAGTAAAATGATTTTTTCATAGTTGTAATTTTTGTCCAAGTTAATCAATGTAAATTAATTTGCTAATTTTCGATAGGTTATTATTAACTTTGAGCCGATGGATCATGATTTAGAATTACGTTTTCAGAAATTAACCAAAGAATTGGAGAGTAACTTCGGAGAAGGAATGGATGTGCAAATCATTCTGTTCCTAATTGGAGTGAATGAGTTAGGAATAGGTTACAAAGATTTCTCCAAAAGTGAAAAAACAGATGTTCTACATATAGCAATTTGCACTTTGCTTGAACCTCATGGATATTATAAATACACGCATCGAGACGAAGAAAATTGGCCACACTTTGAATTGGTAAAGGAATTGCCCCCCATCAATGATAGAGAACAGCAACATCTCATCAAAGAAGCGATTCTTGATTACTTTGAACAGAACGACTATGTTGAGTTGACTGTAAACCAGTAAGTTGAAGTCACTTTTGCGAATTCAAGGTTAAAATACCAAGGTGATCTTTGGAGTAATATCCCCCCCTAACCCTCTTCAAAGGGGGAAACCCAGAATTGAAAAAATTAATGAAAGCTCCGCTAAATACCATTTTAGGTTAAATACGTTTGCTCTGGATTTCTATGCGCAATAGCAAGTTTCGGTAATTTTTGGCAAAAAAAAAATTTATTTTCCATATTTTGTTTTAACTTTAATACAAATTAAGTACTTATGAAAAAATTAATCACAGCAATTATTGTGATTATATCTTCAACATTATTGGCCCAAGACAACACCATGCCAGCAACTGGAAAGGTTGGAATAGGAACCCTTACACCTTCAGCTAGGTTAGATGTAAATGGCAATGCCATCATCGATTCTTGTTTGCTAATCAAAGATTCTTTAACGGTGAACAACAACATCCGAACAATGGGTAGAATGTTTGTAGAGCAAAAAATGACCGTAAAAGGGAACGCTTTGGTAAAACAAAATATTCGCGTAAATGGTAATTCAAGGATTGATGGTAACCAAAGAGTCTTCGGAAATAGTAGAGTTGATGGGCTTCTAAAATTGCCTAACACTGGAAATTTGTCTAACGGAAATGTTAATTCTGGAAATTTTGAATTATTAGTCGTAAACGCAAACGGAACTGCAAAAAAAATCAGTTATGATGATATTTTATCTAAAATAGGGGGAGGGATATACAACCCTGCACCGCCTACGAAATGTGATATTGGTGTAATTTCAAGCCCACGATGGGCAAATGGACCAAACAAATTGTTTCCAACATGTCCTCAAGTAGACGTTGGTATTGGGACAGACACACCTTTACATAAGTTACATGTAAATGGAGCTTCATATTTCACTGGAACTGTTGGTATTGGAGTGGAGCCTAATATTAACTCCATGATTTTTACTAAATCAACAAAAGAAATTGGTCATTGTATTGATCACACCTCCTCAACACCTTTTGGTTACTCTTTTAAGGCTATTGTTCATGATGAGCAAACAAAAGGGTTCGGCCTATATAGTACGGTTTATAATAAGGATGTTTTTACTGTATACTCTAATGGTAAGATCGAATTATCTAATTCAACTCAAAAGATTTTTCAGATTGAACCAAATGGATTAATTAGAGGGAGGCAAATTAAACTTGATTTAAGCAGTTGGGCAGATTATGTGTTTAATGACAACTATGCATTAATGCCCTTGGAAGATGTTGAAAAATTCATTCAGAAAGAGAAGCATCTTCCAAATGTACCTTCAGAAGCAGAATTAATAGAAACAGGTTTGGATTTAGAAGAAATGAATACTATTTTAATGGAAAAAGTTGAGGAATTAACATTATATCTTATTGAACAAAACAAACAAGTAAAAGAGCTTAAAGAGCGTGTGTTAGAATTAGAAACTAAATAAGAGCATGATGATAATTAGAATAGGAATAGCCCTACTTTTTCTTCTAGTTGGTATAGAAACAAATGCTCAAAATTTAGTTTTAAATGGGGGGGGTTGAAATAATAAACACTGGTGTTACCCCTCCGCCTTGGGGACCTTATGCTGTTGGTTATGCTCCTCCTTGGAGGAGCCTTGTCGGCACCGTTGATGTTTCTCACCCAGGGGCTCCGGTTGATCTAATACAAATTCCATATTTAGGTAATGGTTGCATGAGAATTGGTCATGGTCCGAATTATGAGTATGTAGTTGGGGAAACAATGCCTCTTACTGCCGGTCAAGTTTACGAAGTTTCTTATTTTGTAAAAAAATATCAAGATATTGGCTCTTCCAACATTAGGGGAGTTGCTTTAGAGATTACTCCCAATATGCCTGCAGCAGTTGGTTTTGATTATATTAATGATTTTAATCCACAGTTTCAAATTGAAGCAACAAGCACAACCGCATATGAGCAAGTGATCTATTGTTTTTTGGCGGAAACAGATGGAGTGCATTATATTATAATAGGAGGAAAAGGACCTCCTGTTCCCGCTGATGTATCTAACTATTATGCCCATTTAGTGGATGAAGTAAGTGTTGTCTTAAAAACAGATTTATCGGACATGCCTACATCTCAAATCTCAGGTCAAACTTCATTTTGTATTGATGACAATATTATCTTGGATGGCAGTTTATCTACAAATGAAACTTCCTATCAATGGAGAGTTTGCAGAATAAACCCAGTTACTGGAGAGTTACAGGAAATATACATTGGGGGTTTTATTAATGGGCAAGCAGGCCCATTTGATATTAATGCCGCTTTTGCATCTGTAAATCACACACCAAGTATTAATGCTTGCTATAGAGTGTTATTGTACACGGATAATGGGTGTTTAGCACGAAATAGTTTTGACTTTTGTTATATCAATCCTCAAGTGCTTTTTATTTACAACGGAGATCCTGTCTGCGAAGGAGATTTATTGAATTTATCTGTGACTGGAGATAATGGTTGGACTTATACTTGGTCACAAGGAGGAACTCTAATTGGTTCAGGAGTTGGGCTTAATACTATGTCTGTTGCACCAACTCAAGGAAATTCAACTTTCATAGTAACCGTCTTAACTCCTGAGGGTTGTACTTATTCGGAAACGCTAACATTAACTGTTCATTCTCCAATTAACCTTGCCCCTCAAATGGACGGTATAGATACATATGGCACATATACGGCCTATGTTACTGCTGGAGACAATTTAGGTTTCACTTCAAATCCTTCAAATGATAATGCAAATGAGGTAATTGATTACACTCTAGTTAATAACATCCCAAGTAATTTTTCATATACTTTGGTTCAACCATCTGATGGATCTTTAAACCCGCTTACTTTTTTTTGGAGCACTTCTCCATATACCCCTCCAGGAGAATATACGTTTACCTTAACGTTAAATGATAAAAATAAATGTAACCCTGGGATTAGTTCATTTACTTATACAATCATTATAATTTGTGATCAATGCCCTGTTTGTGTGTATTATGAGGATAGAGGACCTTCTCCTCAGACACCTTTGCCACCAGAAACAGAAACAGGTCAATGCATCACTGCGGGATGGTCTCAACCAGTAATCTACAGGGACGGCAAATGTTTTATTTAAGGCGGGGCAATACATTGCTTTAGGTCCAAGTTTTAATGCCGGCGCAGGTTATCAAGGAATTATTGATCCTAGTACCTGTCTTACTGATTGTGAAGATTGTTGTCAAAACTGGACCGGATTCACATACGATCCCATCCAAAACTTTATTAATTTTGATGATGGAGATCCTGCTACTGACATTTGGCAAATGACTGATATTAACCATCCTTATTGTGCTTTTAATGCTAAGGGTTATAATTTAGATATAATAAATCAATACGGTAATTCTATTTATAATTCAAATTTTACAACAACCGCTTGTTGTCCTTTCAGTTCTCCAGCACCTGAAAACACAATCACACAATCTGAAATATCATGGAACGGATATACTACTAATATTTGGGGAAACCAAGTGCCTGTTAGCAACGGAGTTTATTTCTACATCGTAACTCTATACGGATGCAACGACGAATCGATACAACTAAATGGGAATATAAGTGTATTTGGCACCGCTGGTATTATTCTAAATCCAGATGATTCTGCTGAACTTAAAAAAGAACAAAAAGAGAGGTTAGAGTTGGCTACTGCTGAAATTGAAGTAATGAATCAATTAAGGCAAAAAGTTTATTTATCCCCTAATCCTGCAACTGAGACTATTCAAATCAATGGGCTTGAAAACAAAGAAAACGTTAATATTCATATTCTTGACGCAAATGGACGAATCTTACAGGTGGAAAGCAATATAGCAAACTCACGATTCAATATCAGTAAGCTTGCTAGTGGAACGTATTATTTAAGAATATATGTAAATGACTCTTTCATAACTAAGAAATTTGTAAAAAAATGAAATGAAGCCTAAATTTAGAATTATATACAAGTTTTAGTTTAAAAAATATTCCCTGGATTACCCCAACCAACGTGTTTTTCAAAAACAATGTACTCTCTCGCAAATTCGGTAATAGCAAATGAAACAACAGACTTTGAATATCACCAAAGAATTACCACCTTTCAATGACCGTGAACAACAGCATCTGATCAAAGAAGGCATCATTGATTACTTTGAACAGAACGAATATGTTGATTTAACATCTGTTAACCCTTAATTAAGTATATTTGCACGCACAAAAAATATTGAATGGATTTTTTAATCAAAGCCGCGCAGTTATTACTGTCATTATCGATACTAGTTGTTTTACATGAATTTGGTCATTACCTAACAGCTCGTTATTTTAAAATTAGAGTAGAGAAGTTTTATCTCTTCTTCAATCCATGGTTTTCTCTTTTTAAGAAGAAAATTGGAGAAACAGAATGGGGAATTGGCTGGTTGCCTCTTGGTGGGTATGTGAAAATATCAGGAATGGTTGATGAGTCTATGGACAAAGAGCAACTAGAGCAACCTATTCAACCGTGGGAATTCAGAGCAAAACCAGCTTGGCAACGTTTAATAGTAATGATTGGTGGGGTCGTTGTTAACCTCATTGTTGGGGTGCTAATTTATATCTTTGTCGTTTTCGGATATGGAGAAGAACAAATTCATTCAGCAGATTTAAAAGCAGGGATGACCATTCATCCGTACATGCAGAAATTCGGAATGGAATCTGGTGACAATATTCTTGAAATTGATGGAGAGAAAGTACTTCATTTCAAAGATATCAATGCTGGACTGCTTGTTCGCGGACAACGAAAATTAAAGATTGAACATATAGACGGAACAATTGAAGACATTCTATTGCCCGAAGGTACAGACTATGAGTTGTTCCGAGAAGGAGCTTTTCCAACGGTTGATTTGAGGCATCAATCTACCACTATTAATTTATTTATCGCTGCTTATTCTAAAGATACAATTGGAATTAAGGAAGGGGATTATTTGTACCAACTTGACGGAGTAGATTTTGGTACGATTAGTAATTTAGAGATCGAACAATCGGTAAAAGACACGCTCAATTTAAGTGTTATCCGAGAGAATGACACCGTTAACCTGCCTGTTGCAAATAGTTTACTAAAATATATTTCTTATTCTAGCCCTGCTTATGGCTCTGGGTTATTAAAGAACGATAAAATTATCAAAATCAACGATACCAACATTGAATTCTTTGATGACATAACAGATGAGTGTTACAACAATAAAAAGAAGAACATTTCAGTTACTTTTTTAAGAAATAACGAGGAGAAAACTGTTAATATCAATGTAACCAAAAATGCTACTATTGGTTTCTCTCCGGTTGGAATGAAATTTTTCGACAAAGATGCTTTCCAACATATTGACTATAGTTTTACAGCAAGTCTAGGTCGCGGTTTAGATCGAGGTGTGCAAACCTTGAGCGATTATGTGGGGCAACTAAAATTTATTTTCACCAAAAAAGGAGCAAGTTCAATTGGTGGTTTTGGTGCAATTGGTAATTTATTCCCATCAACTTGGGATTGGCAAATATTCTGGCTTAACACGGCATTTATTTCCATCGTTCTTGCATTTATGAATATTCTACCAATTCCGGCACTAGATGGTGGTCATGTAGTTTTCTTATTGTATGAAATGATTACTGGAAAAGAAGCTCCTCAAAAAGTATTGGAGTATGCACAAATTGCAGGATTCTTTATTTTAATGTCACTCCTGTTATATGCAAATTGGAATGATATCTACCGATGGATAAGTGGTTAAAACTTGGAACGTTTATTGCTGTTAAAAATGAAAAAAATATCTAATATGAAAAAATTACTGTTTACACTAGCTGTTGTTTGCTTCAGCCTCCATTTTACTAATGCTCAATCTTCTGAGGGTTATATCAAATATGACATCGATGTCTCGTCGGACAATCCTGACATGGCAATGGCTGTATCTATGATGAGTGGAGCCAAAATGGAAGTCGCATTTAACGGAAAAAAATCTTTTGTGAAAATGGAATTTGGAACCATGATGAACATGAAAACCATTACCAATCCAGATGGAGAAATCTTACTATTGATGGAAGGGATGATGGGAAATAAAGCCATTAAAACTTCTGTTCAAGAAATGGAAGATAAAATTTCTGAAGCCGAGGGCGATGACTTTAAAGTTGTTTTAGAAAGCGGAACAAAAATGGTTGCGGGTTATAAATGCAAGAAAGCTGTTATTAAGGGAGATGATGACACTGATATTGTATATTGGTACACGGAAGACTTTAAAGTGGACGGAAAAACACAAGGAAACGCCAATGGTCGAGTACCTGGTGTTGCTTTAGCTTTTGAATTGGATAATGAGAATGGTTTAACAATGAGCTACACTGCCTCTGAAGTAAAAGATAAAGTGAAAGATAAATCTATTTTCAGTCTAGATATTCCTGATGGATTCACAGAGATGAAGTATGAAGATTACATAAAAATGGGAATGTAACAACAAAAATAAATTTGAGGCGGGGTTCTTTTTAGTTCCCCGTTTTTTTGTTATTAGGAATTCATCATATTTTGAAGAAGCAAGAGAATGTTACGAAAAACTATTTTTTACTCATTTTTCGCAAAATTCAATTGAATATTGCGGTTTAAGCCTTTAAACTTGGTTCTTTTCACTGCACTTTTTCTAAACAACTCTTGAAATATTTCTTCCGTAAGGTCTTCCCAATCGGCTTTTGACATTTTTAATAGTTGATCGTGTGGGTTAAAAAAAGGTTCTTTTGTTGGTTTTGAAAATCGATTCCATGGACAAACATCTTGACAGATATCACACCCAAACATCCAGTTTTCCATTTTGCCTTTAAATTCAGAAGGAAGAAGTTCGTCTTTGAGTTCTATCGTTAGATAAGAAATACATTTAGAACCATCCACAACATAAGGTTGCACAATTGCATCCGTTGGACATGCGTCAATACATTTAGTGCATGTTCCACAATAGTCTTTCATAGGTCCATCAGCAACGAGGTCAAGGTCAAGAATTAATTCAGCAATAAAAAAGAAAGAACCGTGTTTTGGATGAATGAGGTTTGCATTTTTTCCTACCCAACCAAGGCCACTTTTTCGGGCCCAAGCCTTATCCAAAACAGGAGCCGAATCCACAAAAACACGACCGCCAACTTCACCAATTTCTTCTTGAATGTAAGCAAAGAATTCTTTCAGCTTGTCCTTTATTATAAAGTGGTAGTCTTTGCCATACGCGTATTTTGAAATTTTGGGAGCTTCTGGATCTTCTTGTTGGTTTTCAGGGTAATAATTCATCAACAATGACACCACAGATTTTGCATCATCGACTAAAAGCCGTGGGTCTAATCGCTTGTCGTAATGATTTTCCAAATACGACATCTTACCTTGGTAATTATTCTTCAAAAAAGAATCTAAGTGTTTAGCATCTTCTTGAAGAAAGTCGGCTTTAGAAATTCCACAGAAGAAAAACCCCAAGTCTTGCGCTTTCTGTTTAATCAGCTGTGTATTTCTTTCTTTGAGGTCCAAAATATTGCTTATTAGAACAGTCCTCCTTGTGAAAACCCGGGAATCTTACCAAGATGTTCATATGCCTTTTGAGTTACTTTTCTACCTCTAGTTGTGCGCATTAAAAATCCTTCCTGAATAAGAAAAGGCTCATAAACTTCCTCTAAAGTACCAGCATTCTCACCTATAGCCGTTGCAATGGTTCCTAATCCAACAGGTCCGCCATGAAATTTATCAATAATTGCCAGTAAAATGCGATTATCCATTTCGTCTAAACCATTTTGATCAACATTTAAGGCTTCTAACGCATGATTGGTAATATCTATATCAATTTTACCATCTCCCTTAATTTGAGCAAAATCTCTCACTCGTCTTAGCAAAGAATTAGCAATTCTTGGTGTACCTCTACTTCGACTTGCGATTTGGTATGCTGCCACTTCACTAATAGGAATGTCCAATAAACTTGCCGAACGCTCAACGATAGAAGTCAATGTTTTTGCGTCATAATATTCTAATCGTAAATTAATGCCAAAACGAGCACGTAAAGGTGACGTTAAGAGCCCTGAGCGAGTAGTTGCTCCAATTAAAGTAAATGGATTCAATTCAATTTGAACTGTTCGTGCATTCGGTCCACTGTCTATCAATATGTCAATGTTATAATCTTCCATTGCAGAATAAAGGTATTCTTCAATGATAGGGCTAAGTCTGTGAATTTCATCGATAAAAAGAACATCTCCTGAATCGAGATTGGTAAGCAGTCCAGCTAAATCCCCTGGTTTGTCCAAAACAGGCCCTGAAGTCACTTTACAACTAACACTTAACTCTTTGGAAATAATAGTTGCCAAGGTTGTCTTACCTAAACCTGGAGGTCCATGGAGTAAAACATGATCAAGGGGTTCATTTCTGAGAATAGCTGCTTTGACAAAAACTTCTAGGTTGTCAACTATTTTGGGTTGACCTGCAAAGTCTTCCAACTTTTTAGGGCGCAACACTTTGTCATAATCTTGATCTCCTTTAAAATCAGCTTCGTCGTTATGGTCAAATGTTTCCTCCAAAAAATATAATTTACTCAAAAATATGAAAAAGCCCCTTGTCATCGACAAAGGGCTTCTATTATTTATACTATAAAATTGTTAATGTTCTTCTTCGCCTTCTGCTAATGGTACAGTTTGAGGTATAAAATCTTCCTCTGCTCCAGGTACAGAATAATCATACGGCCATCTGTGAACTGTAGGTAATTCTCCAGGCCAGTTACCATGCATGTGCTCAACCGGTGATGTCCACTCAAGTGTATTTCCTCTCCATGGGTTCTGAACCGATTTAGGTCCTTTAAAAATACTATAAAAGAAATTAAACAAGAAGACACATTGCCCAAGTGCTGCGAGAATTGCGAATCCAGTAATAATAACATTTAAATCGATCATCATATTCGCTGCATCTACATCAAAATCTTGATAGACAGAATAGTCATAGTATCTTCTAGGCGCTCCCGCAAGTCCAACAAAGTGCATTGGGAAGAAAACACCGTAAGCTCCAACGATTGTTATCCAAAAGTGAACATATCCTAAGGTAGTATTCATCATTTTTCCAAACATTCTTGGAAACCAATGATATACACCAGCGAACATTCCAAAGACAGCTGATAGTCCCATCACGACATGGAAGTGAGCAACAACAAAATATGTGTCGTGAACCATAATGTCTAATGCTGCATCGGCAAGAATAATTCCAGTAACTCCACCTGAAATAAACGCAGATACTAATCCAATCGTAAATAACATAGCAGGTGTAAAATTGATAGAACCTTTCCATAACGTAGTGATGTAGTTAAATACCTTCACAGCTGATGGAATAGCAATCAAAAGAGTTGTAAACACGAACACACTACCCAGAAATGGATTCATTCCCGTAATAAACATATGATGTGCCCATACAATAAATGATAAGAAAGCAATTGCAAGAATAGATCCAATCATCGCTCTATATCCAAAAATTGGTTTTCTAGAATTCGTTGAAATAATTTCAGAGGATAACCCCAATGCAGGAATTAATACGATATAAACTTCCGGATGACCTAAGAACCAAAATAAATGTTGAAATAAAATCGGTGATCCACCATGGTTAGTCAACATTTCGCCACTAACAATAATATCTGAAAGATAGAAACTTGTTCCTGCCATTCTATCCATTATTAAAAGGAGTGCCGCTGATAATAAAACAGGGAAAGATAATACGCCTATTATTGCAGTAATAAAGAATGCCCAAATTGTTAATGGTAAACGTGTCATAGACATTCCTTTAGTTCTCAAGTTCAACACCGTAACGATGTAATTTAACGAACCAATTAATGAAGATGCAATAAAAATAGACATGGAGAAAAGCCATAAAGTCATTCCCATGCCCGAGCCACTAATGGCTTGAGGCAATGCTGATAATGGAGGGTAGATTGTCCAACCCGCCATTGCCGGTCCAGACTCTACAAACATTGAAGCCAACATCAAGAGAGACGAGATAAAGAAAAACCAATAAGAAAGCATGTTTAAGAATCCAGATGCCATATCTCTTGCTCCAATTTGAAAAGGAATAAGTATATTAGAGAACGTACCTGACAATCCTCCTGTTAACAGGAAGAAAACCATTATCGTACCGTGTATCGTAACCAATCCAAGGTACATGTCTTCTTTCATTACTCCTCCTGGAGCCCATTTGTCTCCTAAGAAGAAAGAAACAAAATCAGACCCTTCTCCTGGCCAAGCCAACTGAATTCTAAACAGAATCGATAAAAGCATGGCAACCACTCCCATAAAGACCGCAGTCATAAGGAATTGTTTACCAATCATTTTATGATCTTGGCTAAAAATATATTTCGACACAAAACTCTCTTTATGATGTTCATGAGAATCGTGATGTCCGTGTGCTTCGGTTGCAATTGCCGCCATTGTTATCTATTTTTAAAAAAGTTATAAATTCTATAGTTGCTTACATGGAAGCAAAATACTTGTCTTTAAATGTATCAAATGATTTAGACTCCATCCAATCGTCGTATTCTTCTTCTTCAAGAACAACGACCGTCATTTTCATTTTGTAATGCGCTCCACCACAAATTTTGTTACACATTAAAACAAAGTGAAAATCTGGATTGTGTTTTGTTTTTCTAAAATCTTCCGTGGTAATGTCCGGTGTAAATTTAAAACGAGTAGTCATTCCAGGTACCGTATTCATCTGAACTCTAAAGTTCGGAAGATACGCTGAATGTATCACGTCTTTCGATCTGAAATTCAGTTCGTACTCTTTATCAACGCATAAGTACAATGTATCTTTTTGAATAATGTCATCCCATGCCAAAGCATCAGCTTTAGAATCATGACGACCTTTCATTTGGTGCAACAAGCGAATTAATCTTCCTTTTCTGTCAAGGTCCGTCATTAAATCATTTCTGTCTTGAACAGAAAGAACAACACTCGGGTCATTCAATTTATCTTCCAAAGCTTTAATTCCAGAAATTCCGTTTTCCATGTTATTAATGGCAGAATCGATGGTGTTTGTTGTAAGCAATCCTAACTCGTTATCATCCGTTGTCAGCTTATAATCAAACTTACCTAAAGCATTATCTTCTCCTGAATATCTCGCTGTCCAATCAAACTGCTTTGAAAACAACTCAACACGAATTGACTCCGCAGCCGCAACATCTGTAATTTTGTTCCATGTTCGCAATCCAAAAATAATGATGACTCCAAGTGCAATTGCTGGAATCACTGTCCAAATCATTTCTAACTTATTACTATGCGCAAAGAAATGAGCTTTAACACCCGGTTTTCTCACATACTTATAAGCAAAGAAAAATAAGACTATGTGGGTTAAAAAGAACACAAAAAGTATGATGACAAAATTAAGATTCAACAACCAATCTACTTCATGACCATGAACCGATGCAGCCATTCCACGACCCGTCCAGCCATATTTCAGCATCAACCAAATAAATCCAGCAAACAATGCTAGTACAAAGACGATCATTAATTTTGCGTTCAGGTTGTTATTTTTCTCGCTTATTTCTGCCTCATTCTTATTCGACAGTTTTGAAGAAAGTTGATATACTTTCATCAATTGAGATACAGTAATAATACCCAAAACAATTACTGCTAATACGATTAATTTACTTGCCATCTATCTAAAATTATCTATAATACTATTCGTTTAAATTTCGTGATGAATACTTTCATCCAAGAAAGGGTGATTCACTGGAGTTAATGGTGATTTTGTCAAATTATGCAATATCACACGAATGAAAATACCCGCCATTAAGATTAACATTCCTATTTCTAAGAAACCAATATGTGCATTTGCACCCAAAGAGCCTCCAGAAACCATAACGTAAACATCTACCCAGTGACCTAGCAAGATAATGATACCAATAACTGTTAATGTACCAGCATGTCTTTTCGCATCTCTTGACATCAACAACAACATTGGAAAAATGAAGTTCACCATGAACATACCAAAATAAAGGAACGGATAATGATCAATTCTCATAATGTAGTATATAACCTCTTCACCAATATTTGCATACCAAATAAGCATGTATTGAGAGAACCACAAATAAGACCATAAGAAGGAAGTTGCAAATACCCATTTCCCGATATCATGAATATGAGAATCATTTACTTTTGGTAAGTAACCTCTCTTTTTAAGATACAATGTTAAAATTACTAGAACGGTCATTGAAGAACACCATATTCCAGCGAATGTGTACCATCCAAATAATGTTGAAAACCAGTGGACGTCAATAGACATGATCCAATCCCAAGAAGATGTTGAACTAAATACAGCAAAGAATACTAAGAAAACAGCTCCTTTACGGTAGTTTTTGAAATGAATTTCCGTTCCACCAACTTTATCTTCTTCCAACGAACGTTTTCTAAACCCTCTCCAGAACATTGCGTATATTCCTAGGTAAACGATTGTTCTAATCCAAAAGAACAATGGATTCAAATAAGCAGATTTCATGTGTATTATTTCATCAAAATGAGCACTTTTTGGATCAAGAACTTCAGGGTCCATCCATCCATAAATATGAGCCCCGTCTTTAATAGTAATAACAAAAAAGACCAACACCATAAACCCAATACCATAAGGTAAATAACCCATAATTGCTTCTATAACTCTCTTGACAGCTGCATACCAACCTGTTTCTGTTGCATACTGCAATGCTAAAAAGAATAACGCTCCAATTGCTATAGCGAAAAAGAAGAAACTGTTAATCAACCCATTTGTTAAAAAACGAGTTAAGAAGTGATGATCTCCGTAAGTAGTTGCAATTCCAATTGCAGTAAACAAAACACCAATCACAATTAATGCGAGTGTAAATGTTTTTTCATTTTTTGATACTTTAAATTCCATGTCTTATCTTAATTGACAAATTAATTATTGTTCTTCAATTGTAAGTGAATCTGACATCACAACTTCAGGATCCATTTCAGCATTCGCGGTTCCGTAATTTTCATCTTGCATTTTACGGATATAATGAATAACTGTCCAAATTTCCTTCTTATTAATGATTGAATTATGTGCACCCATTGCTCCTTTACCGTAATAGATAGAGTAGAACATTTGACCGTCACTTAAGTCTTTCAAGTTAGCATAATCGGGAACACCCGCATAAACTCCACTTTCAACCATCGGTCCATTACCGTCACCTTTTGTTCCATGGCAATGCGCACATTTTGTATTAAATAATGTCTTACCACTTTTAAAAATAGCTTCACTGTTTTCTTCTGTCAGTTTTAATGCATTTACATCTGCAACAGCCAAAGCATAGTCATCTTCATCAGAAAATTCAGCTCCAAACATTCCGTGAGTAGTCTCAAATGCTTTGGTTGCTTTTCTCTTATATGGCAACATTAAATTCACCTCTTCTTGATCCGTTCCATAATAAGGAATCGTATTCGAAGGAGGAGTCATTGCTGATTGAATAAGTTTAACTTCCTTATTTTCTCTACCTCTCAGCTCACCATAATCTACATATGGCTCAATTGCTGCAGAACGATACATATCTGGCATGTATTCAAATCCGGCACTATCTGGATCAGCACTACAAGAACCGATCAACAAAATTGTTACGGCTGCAATTGCACTACTTGATATAATTCTAAAATTCATTTTCATTTGTCTTCCTATGAAAAATTATTAAATATCTTTTTGTTCTAACTCTATAATTCCAGTTGACTTCACCATTGACTCTAATTCATCCTTAGAGAATTGAGTGTTTTGAGAAGATCGCAATTCCATCACAAATTTATCATCTGTTGTTCTAGGATCCGGATTAGAAGCTTTCATTCCTGGTAGAGTTCTGTTGGCGATTAAATAAGTAATTGCCATGCCATGAGCCGCACACAAAACAGTAAACTCAAATGTAATTGGAATAAATGCTAACATATTATCTAAGTATGACCCACTTGGTTTACCACCAATATTCATAGGCCAATCCGAAATCATGAAAAACCACATTCCGTATGTTGCCAATGTTAAACCTAGCAATCCATAAATGAATGCGAAGATTCCTAATCTAGTCTCCTCAACACCAATTATTGGATCTATTCCGTGAATTGGAAATGGCGAAAATACCTCTTCTACTTTCACTCCCTTTGCAACTAATTTTTTGGCTCCATCCTTTAGGATTTCCTCATCGTCATACATTGCATATATTACTCTGTCTGCCATGTCTTATTGATTATTAGTGTTCATTAATTTCTTTGCTTGTCCTGCCCAATCATCTCTTTCAGCTCGCCCTGGAAATTTACCAGTAATGCCATCAAGAATATCGTATTCTTTTTTAGTCATCTTACTCACTTGCTCGTATGACCAAATACCTATTTCATTGAGTTTTTCTTCAAACTTGGGCCCGACTCCAGAAATCTCTTTTAGGTCATCTTTGTTGTCCGAAGAACCTGCACCTATTGCCTTCATTAACTCTTCTGCTTGTGCAGAAATACTATCAGAACTATCACTTGTGGTGACATCTGCTACTTCAACAATTTTTACTGGTTCCTTTGTTGATCCGACCATAGGTTTAGGCGTCGGGTGCACTTCTGCATCACCATTTTTATAAGATTCTCCAGAAGATTTCAAAATCGTTTTCAACTCATTCAATGCTAATACTGGAAAGTATCTTGCAAATAAAAGAAAGAAAACAAAGAATAAACCAATTGTTCCTAGATAGACACCGATATCAATATGACTTGGATAGTGCATGCTCCATGAAGATGGCAAATAATCTCTATGAATAGAAGTAACAATAATTACATAACGTTCAAACCACATCCCGATATTTACTACAATAGATATAATGAATGTAAACATTAGACTTCTTCTCAGTTTTCTGAACCACATTAACTGCGGAGAAACAACGTTACAAGTCATCATTGCAGCATAAGCCCACCAATAAGGTCCTGTTGCTCTGTTGATAAATGCGTATGCTTCATACTCTACTCCAGAATACCAAGAAATAAACAACTCTGTAATGTAGGCAGTACCAACAATAGAACCTGTAACCATAATTACAATGTTCATGTACTCAACATGCTTTGTATGAATATAAGCCTCTAATCCCATTGCTTTTCGCATTATTAACATCAAGGTTTGCACCATTGCAAATCCTGAGAAAACAGCACCAGCAACAAAGTAGGGCGGAAATATAGTGGTATGCCAGCCAGGTATGACCGAAGTGGCGAAATCGAAAGATACAATAGAGTGTACCGAGAATACAAGTGGTGTTGCTAAACCTGCAAGAACCAATGAAATTAGCTCAAAACGATTCCAATGCTTCGCTCTACCTGACCATCCAAAAGCAAGAATAGAATACATTCTTTTTGAAACAGGCTTTTTGGCTCTATCTCTAATAGTTGCAAAATCAGGAATCAACCCAATGTACCAAAACACTAAACCTACAGAAAGGTAGGTCGAAATGGCAAATACATCCCATAGTAATGGTGAGTTAAAATTTACCCATAAAGAACCAAAGTGATTAGGTAAAGGAAGTACCCAGTAACCTAGCCATAAACGTCCCATATGAATCAATGGAAACAATCCTGCCATAAATACGGCAAAAATGGTCATTGCTTCGGCAGAACGGTTAATTGCCATTCTCCATTTTTGACGGAAAAGCAATAGTACCGCAGAAATCAATGTTCCAGCATGTCCTATACCTACCCACCAAACGAAGTTAGTGATATCCCAAGCCCATCCAATGGTCTTGTTAAGTCCCCAAACTCCGACTCCAGTGCCTAATAAGTATAAAATACACCCAACTCCGTACAGACCGATAATCAGTGCTGATACGAAAAGAATGTACCACATTCTTGGTGCTTTATCCTCAATTGGGCGACAAACATCTTCTGTTATGTCGTGGTAAGTCTTATGACCTAAGATGAGGGGTTCTCTAATTGCTGCTTCCTTATGCATTTACAATAGGGTTTTATTTCAATTAATGATTACTTTCTTCATGCACTCCATGCCCTTCAGAATGCTCACCGTGTTCTGCCGGAGCAGCATGAGATTCTTTAGCAACTTGCATAGCATCTAATTCTTTATTGTCTTCGTTTCTTACTTTTACTTGGTACCAAACATTTGGTTTTTGACCAACTTCTTCTAGAGCTTGATAAGCACGTTTGTCTTCCGAACTTTTACGAACGAAAGATTCAACGTCATTCCAATCACCAATTTTAATTGCGTTCGTTGGGCATGAGTCAGAACAAGCAGTTGTAACGTCACCGTCAATAACTGGTCTTCCCTCTTTCTTCGCTACTAATTTACCTTCTTGAATACGTTGAACACACATTGAGCATTTTTCCATTACACCTCGTGTTCTAACAGTAACATCTGGATTCAATACCATTCTACCGATATCATCTTGCGCTGGATTGATTTCTCTTTGCGCTTTATAAGATGGGTAGTTGAACCAGTTGAAGCGTCTTACTTTATATGCACAGTTATTAGCACAATATCTTGTACCAATACATCTGTTGTAAGCCATTTGGTTTAACCCTTCATTACTATGATTTGTTGCAGCAACAGGACAAACTGTTTCACAACCAGCATGGTTACAATGCTGACACATCATTGGCATATGAACCACTTTAGGGTTCTCAGCTGCTAATTCTGCTTTATCAAATGAGAATGTGTCTGCATCTTTTCTTAAACCAACAACTTCTTCTTCATCTGAAGCGAAATATCTGTCAATTCTTATCCAATGCATTTCACGACCTCTTCGAACTTCGTCTTTACCAACAACAGGAACATTATTCTCCGATTGGCAAGCAATCAAACAAGATGAACAGCCGATGCAAGATGAAAGGTCAATTGACATTCCCCATCTGTGTCCAATATGCTCCACAGGATGCTCATCCCATAAATCAACTTCTTCAACTGGTACAGGAACATGATTTCCGTGTTCATCCAGTTTTTGCAACGTGTGCGCTGGATTATAAGCTTCTTTATCTTTGTTATTGTAAATGTCTAATGTTGTCTCTCTAACAATAGAGTGACGCCCCATTACCGTTTGGTGAATTTGCGTAGAAGCAATTGGGTATAAACCATCTACTTTTGAAATGCTGCATGTTGCAGAATAAGATGTTGTGCCATTAACAATAGATGTTAATGCATAAGCATTTTGACCTATTGAAGCACGATCCCCATTTTTTCCGGCAACATAACCACCATATTGTTGAGTCTGATATGCTGCTTTTCCAATTTTTTCTCCCTTCGCTCCTCTTCCGTACCCTAATGCAACACCCACTGTTCCTGGTGCTTGTCCTGGCAATGGAAAAACAGGTAGAGTCAATTCTTTTGAACCTACTTTAATAGTGGCTTTATTTAATCCAGTCTCTTGATCAAAAATCGTTGCATACGATTCCTTTTTCATTTCAATAGGATTCATCGTAATGTAGTTGTCCCAAGTAACTTTAGTCATTGGGTCAGGCAATTCTTGCAGCCAAGGGTTGTTTGCGTGAACTCCATTCCCCATAGATGCTTTTTGATAGAAAACAACTTCTCTTTCTCCTGTTTTAGGTATTTTAGCACCTAAACCTGAAAGTGCAGCATCGTTAAATGATGTTGCAACTGCCATTTCCGGAGCTTCTTCATTAGCATCAACAACGTCTATCTCTGCAGGAGCAGTAATTTCTCCGCTACAACTATTGTGAACCATCATATTCCAATACGTCTCAGAATCTGCATATTCAGATTGTAATGGGAAACCGTATTGAATCCAGTTTTGCTTAATGTATTCGTAAGCCACTTTAGAGTCCTTTCCTTCACGTTTTGCTTTATCTGCCCAAACCAAAAATGATTCGAGTGCAGAATATGTTTCATGTAATGGGCGAATAGTAGGTTGTGCAAGTGCATAATGCATTTTAGTTGCCTGCAAATCTGACCATGCCTCTAAAGGATGATGGTCAGGAACCATAAACGTACAATTGGTAGCCGTTTCATCAGCATGTGATCCGATGGAAACGGTTGTCTTAATTTTCTTTAATCCTGAAGCAAATTTCTCTCCATTTGGAAGAGAATATGCTGGGTTTGCGCCATAAATAATAACCGCATCTGGACCTTTACCAGCTTCAACTTCCTTTACAAACGTTGCCATTCTAGCATCGTCAGACATGTATAAGTTGATTGGATTATTTGTGTCGATTGTTGAACCATAAGATCCGACAACGTCGTTTAATTTATTAGCAAGTATTTGAACCGCTTCGTTATTAGAACCCGCAACAACAATTGCAGCGCCTTTTGATGCTTTCAGTGCTTTGTGTGCTTCGTCAGCAACTTTTTTCGCTCCAGCGTTTAAGTCTGTTGAAACACCACCTGTGTTAGCGCCAAATTTCTTTAACAAATAAGCTAAAACTTTTCCTTCTTCAGAAGGTTTAATCATTCCTCTGTAGTCAGCATTAGAACCTGTAATAGACATGTTAGATTCAAACTGGAAGTGTCTTGACATCCATTCTCCGTCCGGATTTCTTCTAGTAGCATATTGGGCCGTGAATTGTGTTGGTAACAACCAAGAATTCATAAAATCAGCTCCAACAGAAACAATTGTTTTTGCTTTAGAGAAATCATAATTAGGAATGATACCATTTGAATCTAGATTGTTTGAGTCAACAGTTAGACCAAAGGATGCTTTATTCGCTGCTCGCATACCTGCATAAGAAATAGCATCATACTGAATATGCTCAAACTTATCTCCCTCCTCGCCACCATTGATTGCCATTCCTAACTCACCAATAGCACCTAAAGTAGATGGACTGATTACTGTGTTAGAAAGAAGAACTACTTTCCCTGCGGAAGTTAAGGCAGCTTTGATTTTTTTATCAATAGAACTGATGTCTCCATCTTCTCCATTTGCTTTAGGTGAAGATAAACGCTCACTATCATACAACCCTAAAACGGAAGCGATGATTTGTGGGTTTGTTGCGCCACCGGTAATTCCATAGTCTTTGTTTCCTTTGATAAAGATAGGACGACCTTCTCTTGTTTTAACCAAGATACTTGCATAAGAGCTACCATCATAATAAGTTGAAGCATACCAAGTAGCCATACCTGGAGTAACATTCTCTGGTTTATTTACATAAGGTATTGCTTTGGTTACAGGTGCTTCACACGCTGCAACTGTTGCTGCTGCAACACTAAATCCTAAAAACTTTAAAAAATCGCGACGTGCAGTCGATGTCTCTTTCAGGTTTTCATCACTCAAAAATTCTTCTACAGAAGTTTGAGTTGGAAACTCTTGATCTCTGGATTCTAAGAACTGAGGAGTTTCTTGTAACTCATCAATTGCTTTCCAATATTTTCTTGTCGATCCCATATTCTTATTTCGAATTCTTCTTGTAATCTATTAGTAATGACATTTAGCGCATTCCCATCCACCTAATTCTTTTACAGTTACTTTACCATCTTCTAGGTATTCACTGTATAACGATTTATCGTTATCTACTAAACGTTTGTGAATTTCGTCATAGTAACCATCTTTCTTTGTATCCAATGTACCCATAGAAATTTCTTTCTCTTGGTGACATTCAATACACCAGCCCATTGTTAATGTAGATCTAGTTAATGGAATATTTCCCTCTACTTTGTTCAATTCATCAATTGAGTGAACCTTAGCAGTTTCGGTCATTTTTGCCATATCACCGTGACATTGTTTACAGTCAATTCCACCAACAGTAACGTGTTGTGAATGATTAAAATAAACATGATCCGGAAGAACGTGAACTTTATTCCAAATTATTGGTTTTGTCTCGCCATTATAAGATCCTCCACCTTCTGGAGAAAAACCAGCTGCGGCATAAATAGAAAGAATTTTTTCTTGCTGCTCAGGCGTTGTACCCGTCACTTGCTTGTGGCAGTTCATACATACATTAACCGTAGGCAATCCAGCTGTTTTTGATTTTTCCACTGAATTGTGACAATATTTACAATCAATACCGTTTGTGCCAGCATGCACAGAGTGAGGGAATTCGATCGGCTGAGAAGGTTGATAGTTTTCAACAACACCTATAGTATATAAGCTTAAGAACAGAGCAACTACTAATCCCATTGTTAACACAACAGCTCCAACAACTACTTTTTTTCTGTTTCTCCATCCCCATTGTTTAACTTCCTCTGAAAAACTTGCATCAACGTTGTATTCTTCTCCATCAATTTCAGCAGTTGCTGACTTTAATTGTCTCCTAACTCCGCTTATTGCAATAATAACTGTTGCAAAAACAACTCCCAGAATTAGCCAAATCCAACCTGTTGATGATTCTTGCTCTTCAATATTTCCACCTTCAGCAGAAGCAGTGTCTCCATCTCCTACAACTTTCGGCTCTTGAGCATCAACCCAATCAAAAATAGAATTAATCTGATCCTCAGAAAGGTCTGGGAATTTGTTCATATCTGTTCCTGAATAAGAACTTACCGAAACTGCATAAGGGTCTGCTGCTTTTGCGGCCTCAAAGTTGTTCACCCATTGTATAATGGATCCTTCTAAAGCTCCTCCGTCTTCCCATTTCTGGCGGACTCCGAATAATTTAGGACCTGTACCGTCTTTAAAGACTTGATGACAGGTTGCACATTTTACCTTGAACAGGTCTTCTCCCTGTGCTTGAGAATTAAAAGAACTCGCCAAAAACAACAATGTAATTGCGCTCAAGTTCCACTTTCTAAAATTTCTAAACATCTGACTACTAGATATTTCCATATAAAAAACTGTTAGTCTAAGGTCAAAAACCACTTCTTGACGGAAGCAAATTTAGCAGAATTGCGTTATTTCATGACAGTTTTGTGACAATTTTGAAAGAGAAACCTCTAATTTAAAATGATTCTAAATAAGAGTTTATTCATTTTGGTTCTTCGTACAAATTTGCAAGAACCATGGGGTCAATTATTTCTCTTAATTTTAAACGAAAGAAAGTGTCAAATGATGCTGATTTCGCGTTATTTTTTAACGAAAAAACCAATCGGCATGAAGATTGATTGAAGTATTTTGTAATTTTGGACTAAATTCAAACACATGAAATTCATTTTTCTTTCTTTTCTATTGATCGCTCTTAATTTTGCTTATGGCCAAAACGGAGATGTTCAAATATTAAAAGACACTAGAATTAACGCTCTAATCGAGAAACAAAGTGAAGTGATTCCTCCAGCTGTTAATCCGCAGATAGATGGCTATCGTATTCAACTATTTTTTGACTCTGACAAATCGAAATTAAACGCAAGCAGAGGCTCTTTCATTGCTCAATACCCTAAGATTGATACTTACACTAATTATAACGCACCCAATTTCTTTTTAAAAGTGGGTGACTTTAGAACACGATTAGAGGCGGAAAAAATTAAATCGGAAATAGAAGCAGAATTTCCGACTAGTTTTGTTGTGAGAGAAAAAATTAATCTGCCTCGTCTAGACAAAGACACTGACAAATAATTCTTTGGAAATTACATCTATCAATAATAAATTAGGGAGAATCTACTCGTTAAAAAGTAAGCTAGAAATAGAATCTTTATTTGAGTCTGGAACACGAATTTCATCCTATCCATATACCGTGTTTTTTAAGAAAGTAAAATTTGAAGAAAATGTTCCTTTTAAGCTCGTTTTCTCCGCTCCAAAAAGAACGTTTCGCTTTGCGCATAAAAGAAACCGGATAAAACGACTTATGAAAGAAGCGGTTCGTCTGAATAAACATCCTTTAGAGTCTGCTCTTTTAAAAAATAATGTACAAATTGCATTTTTCTTAATCTATTCGACGAAAGAAGAAGTGGGGCTTGATTTATTGCAAAAAAAAACCGTCAAGTTATTTAACAAAATAATACAACAACTCAATGCTTAATAAGATCAAAAACACAACATTCGTTATCATCCTTTTTCTTTCTTTCAATGGAATATCTCAATCTAACGGTTTTGAAGTGATTCGGAGTCTTGAGCTCATGGACCAAATTTACGAGCATCTTGAAAAATACTATGTGGACGACATTCAAACAGGAAGCCTTTCAAAAACGGCCATTGATGCAATGTTAAAGAAACTTGACCCATACACTGTTTATTATCATGAATCAAACATTGAAGATTATCAATTGATGACAACTGGGCAATATGGAGGAATCGGCTCATTAATAAGAAGAAAAGGCGACTTTGTCTACATTTCTGAACCTTATGAAGGGAACCCTGCTGCCAAAAGTGGACTAAAAGCTGGAGATAAAATAGTATCAATAGATGGTATTTCTATGGCAAAAAAAGATTCCGAAACTGTTTCTAAAGCGTTAAAAGGACCAAAAGGAACCGAGCTTAAAATCGAAATAGAACGCATTGGAACAGGAAAACAAACATTTACTGTTGTACGGGATGAGATCAAACTCCTAGATGTACCTTATTCGGGCATAATTAAAGATAAAGTGGGTTATATTAAGTTGAATAGCTTCACAAGAACCGCATCTTCAGAGGTTAAAAAATCACTCTTAAAGTTAAAAGAAGAAGGAATGGAAAGTCTTATTCTAGACTTGAGAGGTAATGGTGGTGGATTGCTAATAGAAGCTGTGAGAATTGTGAACTTATTTGTACCCAAAAACGAGGTTGTCGTAACGACAAAAGGTCGAGTGCTAGAAGAAAATCGAGTTTACAAAACAGAATTCCCTCCAGTTGACTTAACTATTCCAATAGTTGTTCTTGTCAACGAAGGTTCAGCCTCGGCAAGTGAGATTGTTTCTGGGAGTTTACAAGATTTAGACCGAGCAGTTATTGTTGGTACACAGTCGTATGGAAAAGGGCTTGTACAAAGAACCTATGATCTGAATTATGGTTCTAAAATGAAATTAACGATAGCAAAGTACTACACTCCATCTGGAAGATGTGTTCAGCGACTTGAATACTATGACAAATTAGATGAAGATGCTGCTGAGGAAGTGCCAGATTCTTTAATTACGGTTTTTAAGACAAAGAATGGAAGAGATGTTATTGATGGCCGAGGAGTTGAACCAGATGTAGGTGTCAATCAGAAAGAACTAAGTCGCTTAACGATAACAATGCTTCAAAGTAATCACTTTTTTGATTATGCTACGAATTACTACTATTCTCACCCTACCATTGCGTCGCCAAAAGAATTTGAGCTTAGTGATCAAGAGTATGATGCCTTTAAGGAATACGTATTGAAGCAAGATTTTACCTACTCTACGGCATCTGAAGAAATGCTGAAAAAAGTAAAAAAAACAGCAGAAAAAGAAGATTTTTACGAGGATATTAAAGATAAATATACTGCTTTGCTGCTTGAGGTCACACCTTCGAAAGAAAGAGACTTAGTCAAGTTTGAGTCTCAAATCAGGTCTATTTTGTCCAATGAAATTGTTTCGCGCTATTACTATCAAAATGGGCGAGCAATCCAGTCGTTTAAAAACAACATGTTTATAAATAAAGCAATAGAAATTCTTCAAAATAATTCACAATACAATACTATTTTAGGAAATTAAGCTTAGCATTGCAACTAATACTTTTTTAACATTTTGATTTTATCATAGAAACATGTTGAACCGGATTTTCGGAGAAAAAACACATTTATACTTACATTTACTTGGCTTAAGTGGTATTGCATTCGGTATTCCTTTTAACAAAGTAGTAATGTCTGTTTCAATGATGTTCATAGTACTCAACCTGTTTTTAGAAGCCGATTTCAAATCTTACTGGAATCATCTTAAACAGAACAAACTCTATCTTTTAATTCTCGGTTTCTTTCTTTTGCATGTTGTAGCTCTCTTGTGGACCTCCAATATGGAGTATGCTTTTCATGACTTAAATTCAAAGCTTCCATTGCTAGTGATTCCAACCATCCTCGCTGCAAAACCTGTTTCTCAAAGGAAGCATTTGGAAATTATCCTTCTCGTTTTCACCTCTAGCGTTGTACTCATTTCTATTCTTAATTATGGATTGTATCAGCATTGGATTGGAGATGTAAAATACAACGATATTCGTGGACTTTCTCATTTTTCATCACACGTTCGTTTTTCTATTATTGTCTCAATGACCATGGCAATTTGCATTTATTTCTTTCAGTACGTTTCATTGAAAAAAAGAATGCTATTTCTTGTTATTATTCTTTGGTTACTATTTTACACTCTATATAGTCAAGTAATTTCTGGCTTAATTACAATGATTTCAATCTTCGTGACCTACTGGATTTATTTCTTGTGGGAAAAGTCAAAAATTATTGCTGTTTTCCCCCTCTTTTTAGGAGTTCTTTCTTTTGTTGCTATTGTCTTTTGGGCATTCACTCCTACAGGATTTAATTTTGAAAAAGACATTGATTTTTCTGCAAAATCAGCTGAAGGAAATTGCTACGCACATATTCCTGATCTCATCTCTCCAGAAACAGGAGAGCCCATTTACATTTATATTTGTAAAAAAGAATTGGTCCGAAACTGGTCCAAATATTCATCAATTGCCTTTGATAGTGTTGATCTCAAAGGTCAGAAAATATCCGAAACAATTGTCCGTTACTTATCATCAAAAAAGTTAAGAAAAGATGCGAATGGACTTTCACAATTGTCAAAAGAAGAAATAAAAGACATAGAAAATGGAATAACAAGTGCCAATCATAAGGGATTATTGGGTCGACTATATGGACTAAAATACCAATTAATTAATGTGAAGGATCCTAATGGGCACTCCTTATTGGAACGTCTTGAATATTGGAAAACAGGAATTCAAATTGCTTCGTCCAATCTCCTTATTGGAGTAGGAACAGGAGATGTTCAGGATTCTTTTAATCAGAAATATGAAGAAAATCATTCCCTCCTAAAAGAAGGTAAAAGAAGACGAGCTCACAACTATTATTTAACGGTTTTAATTACATTCGGAATCATAGGCTTTCTATATTTTGTTTATATAATTGGTTCCCATCTGTTGACTAACATTCACACCAATGAAATCCTTGGTGTAGTATTCATGGTTGTCATTCTTGTTTCTTTCTTAATAGAAGACACAATTGAAACGCAAACTGGGGTTACCTTTTTTGCTCTGTTTTATGGATTGTTTTCTTACAAGTACTCTGAACGAAAACGTAACGAAGATACTTGCGATTAAAAAGTACTATCTTTGCCCAAAATTGAGGTCATGCGTTTTGAATTAACGAAAGATTTTCTTGAATCACTAAATGAGGCAATAGAAAGCCAAAATTCTTCGTGGATTAGAGAAAATGTTTGCGAGCTGCATGATGCCGATATAACCTCTATCATTGATGAACTGGAAGGCGATTCTGCATTCTATGTGTACAATATTCTAGATGAAGAAGTTCAAGGGGATATTTTAATGGAACTTGACGAAGATCTTCGTGAAACCATATTAAAATCATTCTCTGTAAAAGAAATTGCCGAACAAGTTGAACAACTCGATTCTGATGATGCTGCCGATTTAATGGGTGAGCTGCCAAAAGAACAAGTGGAAAAAGTTATTTCTCAAATTGAGGATAATGAGACTGCTGAGGACATTGTTGATTTACTTAATTATGACCCTGACACAGCTGGTGGGCTAATGCAGAAGGAATTCATGATAGCCTATTCAGACTGGCCTGTAAACAGAACAGTTGTCGAACTCCGGAAACAGGCTGAAGAAGTTGAGAAAGTATATACTATATATGTAGTTGATGAAAATGAAAAGCTCATTGGTTTTCTCTCTCTGAAACGATTATTGTTTGCTCAACCGTCCACTAAAATTTCGGATTTATACCAAGATAAGAATGTTATTTCAGTAAAAACAGACATCGAAAGCGATGAAGTTGCGAAAATTATGGAAAAATACGACCTGGTATCTATTCCTGTTATTGATTTGCAACATAAACTAGTAGGTAGAATTACCATAGATGATGTTGTTGATGTGATTAAAGATGAAGCGGAGAAAGATTTTCAAATGGCATCAGGTATTTCTGAAAATATTGAATCGGATGATTCTGTTTGGAAAATATCTCGAGCTAGAATGCCTTGGTTGCTCATTGGTTTAATGGGAGGTGTATTTGGAGCTCAAGTTATCTCGGGATTTGAAGGGGGAATTGCAGAAATCCCAGCCTTGGCATTCTTTATTCCTTTAATTACCGCCATGGGGGGGAATGTTGGAGTTCAATCTTCCGCTATTGTTGTGCAATCTCTGGCCAGAGGAACCGATCAATTCGGTTCAATTTTCAAAAAAATCATAAAAGAAACACTCGTTGCATTGCTAAATGGCCTAATTCTTTCCATTATTATTTATGGAATTGCTTATGTGTTTGATAGTTCAACGTTAGGCCTTGTTGTAAGCTTATCCTTATTTACTGTTATTCTTTTTGCGGGTATTTTTGGAACTCTCATACCACTTATGCTCGACAAATATAAAATTGATCCTGCATTGGCTACCGGTCCTTTTATCACAACACTCAATGATGTTCTAGGTTTGTTTATTTATTTAACCATAGGAATGTTGATGTATGGAATTTAGAATATAAGAAGACAGAAGTTAAAATTTCACTTGATTAATAACTTCTTAACTCCTTTTTTAATATGAAAGTCCTCTTTATAGATAGTGTTCACCTTATACTTGCAGAAAGATTAAGCGAAGCTGGTTATTCTTGTATAGACGGAACCAAAATGTCTCTTGAAGAATGCCAAACAGAAATCACTGATGTCTCAGGAATTGTTGTACGGTCAAGGTTTCAGATGAGCGCAAGTTTTCTTTCTCGTGCAAAGAAGTTAAAATTTATCGCCCGGTCAGGTGCTGGTATGGAGAACATTGACATTGATTATTGCCGACAAAACAACATTGAACTATATAACGCACCCGAAGGAAATAGGAATGCCGTTGGGGAACATGCGCTTGGAATGTTATTGTCGCTTTTTAATCGTTTGCACTTGGCCAATCAAGAGGTTAAAACAGGCGTATGGGACAGAGAAGGTAACCGTGGAATAGAATTAGATGGCAAGACAGTGGGTATAGTTGGCTATGGTAATAATGGCTCTGCCTTTGCCAAAAAGTTGAAAGGATTTGACGTTGAAGTTCTGGCTTACGACAAATACAAGAGTGATTTTGGAAATGAATTTGTTAAAGAATCAACTCTGGACGAAATTTTCAAAAAGTGTGATGTTGTGAGTTTTCATATTCCACAGAATGAAGAAACTGTTTGCTTTGCCGACAACAAATTCTTCGACTCTTTTGAGAAAAGCATCTTTTTAATCAACCTTTCTCGGGGGAAAATAGTTCAAACCGCCGCATTGGTTTCTTCTTTGAAAAATGGAAAAGTACTCGGTGCTTGTTTGGACGTTTTAGAATTTGAAAAGTCAAGTTTTGAGGCCTTATTTGATAATCAAGAAAAGCTAGACGTCAATTTTCAATACTTACTTGATTCTGATAAAGTATTGCTTTCTCCACATGTTGGAGGATGGACGGTCGAAAGTTACTTTAAGCTAAGCGCCATATTAGCCGATAAAATACTATCCAACTCTTAACAAGTTTCCATAAAACAACTCCTTTCCTGTTGTTGTTTTCATCCACAATTCTGTCACTTCAAAATGCCTGTTTTTAAAATGATAATACGCTTTTTTTTCCAACGTTTTTATGTCAATCTTCGGAGAATACGTGTTCAGAATTAAAAAGCCCTTTTTTTCGAGAATTTTAGACGTGCTTTCCATCAATTCGTCTAATTTATTTTCTAGTTTCCAGCGTTCTTTATTAGCTCCGATTCCAAAAGCCGGTGGATCCATGATAATCCCTTTATACTTGTTGCCTCTTTTCAATTCGCGTTGAACAAATTTTAAAGCATCCTCGTGTACCCATTTAATATTCTCCAAACTGGACAATTCCATGTTTCGTTTTGCCCAAGAAATAAGTTGCTTTACGGAATCCACATGAAAGGTAATTGCTTCTTTCTTCTTTGCAACAACAGACGCTGCTCCTGTATAGGCAAAAAGGTTCAAAAAACGTTCTTCGCAGCTCAGGTTCTCCGAAATAAAATCCCAGTTTACGCGTTGCTCAGGGAAAAGACCGATGTGCTTAAATTTGGTTAGTCTTAATTCAAATATTAAATTCTTGTAAGCAATTCTCCATTCTTCTGGAGCATCTGCCTTTAAGGCTTTCCATTTTCCTGACTGACCGCTGTTGGAGACAAATTCCCAATGTGCCAATTTATACCAATCACCAACTATTTTTCCTGGTTTAAAATAAGCCTGAACCTCAGGTCGAATTGTGATGATCTCGCCCCAACGTTCCAACTTTTTCCCATGACCAGCATCGATTAATTCATAATCACTCCAGCCAGTAGTAAAAAGTTTAGATGAAGGCATTCTATCTCTTGCGAGGAGATTTTTGACGACCTTTCATCATTTGAGCCATGCGCATTTGATTTTTAGATGGCGCTACTTTCAACTGACTCTGCATTTGAATAATTTGGTCTTTCATAGCTCCGGAATCATCTAATTTCTTCGCTTCTGCTAAAAGAGTTAACGCTTCCTTCTTACGACCTGTTTGCGCACAGATTCCTGCCAAGTGCATTCTTGCAACCGCATTATCTTGACCTGTTCTGAGTCCCATTTTCATAGATTTACGCAGTAACTCTTCGCTTTTTGCAAAGCCAAGATCTTGTGTTCCCAAAACCGCCTGTAAAAACAAAACATAGGCGTGTTGTTTCTTGGGTAAAAATTGAGGATGCGTTATTTTGTTGACTTTATCTTTTGCCTTATCTGTATCCCCCGTTCGCATTGCGTTAAGAGCAAGAATCATTCGTTCATCTCTGAAGAAAGTAAAACCAATAATCACTAGCCAAAGAATCATAACAATTCCCCAGCCCCAATAGCCTTCGTAAAACAATACGACTGTGAAAAATAAAGATGCGGCTGCTATTGCGCAGCGAATAAAAAATCTAATCATAACTTAAATTGTTGCTATACATTTTAATTCGATGGCAATCGGAGTTGGCAAAGAATTTATTTCTACTGTTGTTCTACACGGAAGATTTTCTTTAAAGTACTCCGCATAAATTTTATTGTATGTTTGGAAATCACGTTTCATATTCACTAAAAAAACGGTTACATCCACTAATTGGTCCCAAGATGAACCAGATTCTTCCAAGATAACTTTAACATTATCAAAAACGCTGCGGCATTGCTTTTCAAAATCAAATTCGATAAAATTGCCATTTTTGTCCAATTTCAAACCCGGTACTTTTGAGTCTGTGTTGTCCGATCCTGCGACTCTTGGTCCAACCCCCGAAAGAAACAACAAGTCACCTACTTTACGAGCATGTGGATACAAACCTACAGGTTTTGGAGCTTTACTTGTTGAGATTCTAGAATTATCAGACATATCAATCACTTTGTGCAAATATAAGGAGAAATAAGATTGTAGAATTAAGAATTTAGAATTAAAAATGTCGAATGCGAGCTACTTGTCAAAGCTTTCAATTGATTTATAAGTATTGTGCTGACAAAAAATCTAATTGCCTTGGTAGAAATTATGGCAAGATTATTGAAAACAGAATTATCACTATATTTAGGCTATGAAAGTATTTGTGTATTCGGTTTTTACTGTTTTGTTGTTTGCCTTTTCGGCATGCATCGAAATCATTGATGACTTATCCATAAATGAAGACGGTTCGGGAACTTTCAAATATACAGTGAACCTGAGTTCTAGTAAAGTAAAAGTTAATTCTATTCTTGCGTTAGACAGTTTGGATGGAAAAAAAGTACCTTCTCTAACGGAGATAGAACAGAAATTAAAAGATTTAGAAGCATCTCTTAAAGAACAAGAAGGGATTTCGAAGGTTGCTTTTTCTGCAGACTACGACAATTTCATTTTTAAATTAAAATGCGACTTCAGTTCATTGGCGGTGTTGCAAAACGCTGTTAAAGAATTGGCTATTAAAGAAAACAAGGGTAACGAAATTCCAGAATTACAAAAAGAGTGGCTTACTTTTGAAAAGGACACCTTGATAAGGTCTGTGCCAAAAATAACGCTGATTAAAACAAATAAAATTAATAAGAGAGACGCAGAACTGCTCAAAGAAGGTAATTATACATCCATTACTCGGTTTTCAAATGAAATTGTAAGCTATAACAATGCAAAAGCCAAGCTTTCAAAAAGTAAAAAGGCAATCATGATTAGAGCCAATCCCTATTTGCTTACTCAAAATCCGCAGTTATTGGACAATATTATTTCATTAAAAGATTCAGAATAAGTTTGTCGTTGTTCAGTTAAAATTTCTGGTTTTTCGTATATTTGAAACATAAATCGACACCATGAAATTTCTCACTAGCGCTTTTGTATTATTTTATAGCCTAATCGCTTATTCTCAGCAAACTGAAGACTTAATACCCACTAAAGCAATTTCTGTCTTTAGCATCAATAGTGGCTCGTTATTGCAGAAAATTTCTTTAGACGACTTGGTAAAATACGATTTCATGGAAGGAGTTCAACAAGAACTCTTTGATGGATCGACTTCAGGAAAAACCATCAAAGAATCAGGCATTGATTTTGACCAAAAGCTAAATGTTTTCTTTGGAAAGGGGAAGCAATATGAAGTGTCTGGTTTTACTTTTGGTATTTCCAATGAAGATCAATTGTTTGAAGTTTTTGATGATTTTGAACAGCAAGAAAGCGCTTATGAAGGAGCTGAACAGTATAATTCTTACATGAGCCATCTTATTGTTACTGACAAAAAGGGAGTTCTCATTCGTGTGATGCCGAATTACCGATCTGTAAGTAAAATGGCCGATTCTATTTGGATGTCCCAAGGAAATAAACGTTCATACTACAACGACTGGTATTACGATGATTACACAGAGATTATCGAAGAAACAGAAGCCGTTGAATTTACCGAAGAAATGGAAACGGAAGAGGACACTTCTTCTCCATCGGAAAAAGCGCAATTTCCAGTGGCAGATGAAGACCCAACTAAAAAGACCTATTATGAACTGCGCGACTCTGTTAGAATGGTTCTGAACGCATCCTTTCTAAAAGAAGTCTTAGATGATTTATTGATTTCAAAAAATAACCTGAAAAAAACTTCTTCAAAATTTGCACAGCAACTGACAAGTGACGCACAAGGAATTTTCTATTTTGATAATTCTCGATTTAACCAAATGGGAAATTATCATCACTATCGACCGTTTTATTCTTCGTTCTATAATTATGTAGATGAATTGTATGAAAACAATACGGTGGTTGGTGAAATTATGCTCAACGACGGCTTAATTGAGTTGAATATTGATGCGAACTATAACAATAAGTTGGGTTCTATTTATACAGAATTATCCAATTCTAAATTTGATAAAAATGTCCTTAACTATATTCACAAAGACAACCAAGCGTTTTTTACCTACAATGTTAACTTACGAGAGGCGTATGAGCAAACGTATAAAACACTTGTTCCACTTCTAGAAAAATCTAAAAACAGCAGAGCGCAGCAGTCACTTCTCATGTTAGACTTATTTGACGAATTTGCGAATAAAGATGCTATTTTCAATACTTATAAAGGAAGTATGTTTGGCAGTTTTAATGGTATCAAAAAGGTGAAAACAACAAAAATCATCTACCATTACGATGAAGAATCATTCGAAGGGACTGAAACGGAAGTGGAGTCCGAAGAAGATATGCCAATTTTTACACTCGGTTTTTCTTCTAAAAACAATGCGTTTTCAGATAAGTTTTTAAGACGTATTATGGTTCTCTCCCACAAAGAAGTTCACAAAGAAGGAGACCTTTGGATTATTGATAGAGGTGCATTGAATGCCGCTCCATTGTATTTTATTCTAAAAAATGACCTCTTTATTGTCAGTAATGATGAAAACTTAGCTTTGAATCACATTGATGGTTATGGGAGCGAATCATTGAGTAAAGATTTTGCTAAAAAAGCAAAAAAAAGCAAGTTTTTATATGGGCATGCTGATTTTGGCAAAGCGATCGACGATCTTCCTCCTTCTATTTTTAGCAAGAAAGAAAATGAAATGATTGATGCGCTCAAAGGAAAAACGGGTCAAGTGGAACTTACTTCTTCTAGCATTGACCAAGAAAAAGCCTCTTTTCAGTTTTCCTATTCTTACAACGAGCAAAATGAGGACGTTGCTACTTACGTTTTAGACATTATAAATAGTCTTTACACCCACTCTAAATAGCCGTTTGGTATGTTGAGAAAATCACTTCTCATTTTTATTCTAGCGGGAGTTTTAGCTTCTTTACTCTACCTTAAGCCTTGGAGAATTGAAAAAAAACCAACAGCTAGAATTATTGACCGACTGCCTTCTGCTCCAATTATTGGCCAGTCTAATTTATTGAAACTCTCCGATGAATTCTCACAAATGAGCTTCTTTTATGAGCTTCCTTTTCGTGATTTGATTACTCCAAACATTATTCTGCGGCAATGCAAGAAATACGGTGTTGATGTGCAATCTCCTCTTTACTTTTTTGCCAGCGACAGTCTTTCTTTAAATTCTGAATGGGGAATAATGGCTTCTTTGCAGGACATTGAAGAGGCTCCCCTTGGTGTTTTGCAACTAAAAAAAATCGTGGAAATTACGGATACTGTAATTGCCGAAAAAACAGTTTTTTACTCCGCAGAGTTTGATCTTTACCTCACTTATGGATCGGATTGGGCACTACTCTATCACGGTAAAAACATGAATTCTGTTTTGCAAAAGTTGCTAGGTTCAACCCTAAACAGTATTGAGCCTCGTTGGCGCTCTTTTCTGGAGAAAAGTAAGGGCAAGGATACGGATGTAGTGGCAGAAATAGATTCTAAATATTTGCAAGAATTCGGGGTGCAATCTGCCTTCATAACATTGACGAACGATTCTACAAGTTTGGTTTTTAAAACAGAATTAAACCACTCAGATGTCCTTGCTTTTCAACTAAAAGATAACGGACTTTCGTATGAGGCAAAAGAATTCACGAGTCAATTAATCAACCTGCATTTTGACGTTTCGCAACTTCGACAAAACAAAAATCATCCGTACAGAGCGTTTTTAAATAAGTTAGGAACAAAAATTAGCTTTCCAACCAATGAATTGCTAGATTGTTGGGATGGCGATCTTGCTTTCAGGCGAGGTGGAATTCAAACCATTCATGAAACATACATCAGTTCAGAACTAGATGACGACTTTAACATTCGAGAAGTAGAAAAAAGCAAGGAGGTCCAGATAACGGGGTTTGCGTTGCAACTCTCAACCAACTCAAAAGGGAAAGATTTCATTGCAAAATTGAAACAAAAAGGCATTCTTTCCAAACAAAATAAAAAATACCGTTTACTTTATTCTCCCCCAGTAAAACTAAAGACCAATGACTCAACCATCGTGTTTTATACAAGTAAGTACCGCCCAAATCTGATAACACGAACTGAAAGCAAAGCAATTTGGACCTTTGATTATACGCCTGTAGAATTTCAAATTGACTCTACAACAACAAACGTTGTTTATGGGAGAATAACTGTTCCTTTAAAAAAGATTTTGAGAGATGTGTTAAAGTGAGGGGTCGGGGAGGATAGACTAGTTGTTTGACGATTCTTATATGAATAGTAGCGGATTTTAAAGCACTTCCCTTTCAGTTTGCCACTAAACTTTACACAAAGATATGACCTTTGAATTTAGCACTAAAACAGCTATTATTTTATACATCGTTACCTGCTGGCATGTTTCTTTTAGTCTATTCTTTGACAATAATAATTTTTGGTTTTTCATTAAATTTATAGGATTTCAATGATACATAAGTCAGAAAGAAAAGACCTAAAAAGGCTGCAATTATTACCAATTTCCTTTTGTTGTATGGCGGGGAGGGAACATCACAGATTGCGCCTGGACAATTGTAAGTTTTCCATTTGAGTTTTTTATATAGAAGGCAACCCAAACAAATTCCGAAAACAGATTCAACATACATTAAAAATAGACATAGCCAACATATTCCAAGTCTAACAGGTGTAATAATATCAAAAATTATATAGTAGGTCATTATTACTCCTAATTTCATTCCTAACAACCAAGCGAACTTTTTCGGTCTTGCTTCTACCCAATCAGGTTGTTGATTACTAGCCACTAAACCTCCAATTAGCATATACGGTGCATATTTTGGATTTATTAGAACTCTTACAAAAAATTCTATGATGAAAGTAATTGAAAACAGTTCAGCCCAAAATATGGTTCTGTAAAGATGAACAGTGAAAAGACTTAAAATACCAAGCAAAAACATTATTCCTGCACTTGCTCGTGCATCTCTTTCATTGATAACTTTGTAATCGTAACCATCTATCTTTTCGCCAAAATTTAAGAAAAGTCCCATAGTTAGTTATTAAAAGGTTTGTAGCCCGATTCTTTAATTGTTTGAGTAATGGTTTTGATTTCTGTTTTTGTTGAATCAAATTCAATTGTTGCTTTCTTTTCTGTATGAGAGGCTTTTACACTTACAACACCTTCTATTTTTGAAATATTCTCTTCAAGTGTAACTTCACAACCTACACAAGTCATTCCATTTACTCTAATACTTTCTCGAACAATATCAGATTCTTTAACAACAATTACTTTTTCATTTTTTTTGTCGGATGAAGAGCAAGATTCTATGATAGAAACATTAATTATTGTCATTAAGACGATTAATATATTTTTGATTTTCATTTTGATATTTTTTAAGGTTAATAATTTCCGATTCCTGCGTTAACTAAATCGCCTTTTGTTATTTCTACATTTTTACAGCAGTTTATTAGTTTTCCATCAACCGCAATGGCAGGAAGTCTTTTTACACCATACTCTTCCATTTTAGTTACACAGATTTTGCTTTCGTACTGTTCAGATAGATTGTGAATCGTTATTTTGCAGTTTCCGCAAGCAGTTTCTTTTACCAATGCTACAACAGGCTCACATACTGGGCAACCTGCTGTAAAAATTTCTATTTGTCGTTTCATCCTATTTGAAGTTTAAATTAATAACGGCACAAAGATGAGAACGAGAGGTAGGGGGTCAACAAACTTTTTTTAAGTTATTTTTCGTTGAAGTCTTTTAGTCGGTTTTCAATAATTTGAATTTCTTTGAGTTTGCCTGTTAATTCAGATAATTCCAAATTAGGAAACTCTTTTTTAAGTATTCAATTTTTTCTTCATTTCCACAATTTCCCGGGCAAGAATCAACCGCTTTAACTATTCCGATAGCAAGTGCTTTTCGATAAACTTCATCTAAAAGTAAATAATGTGCTTTTTGGATTCCTTTGTCAATGGATTTGAATTGGATATTTATTTGCTCAGGGTCTTTTCCTTCATCCAACATTTTTACAATTCCGTTGATTTGTCCGCTCAAAGTTTTCAGTCTTGTTTTAATATCTGAAACAAGGTCTGTTGGAAGTTTTGAATTCTCTTTCTTCATTTTCTGTCGGTTTTTTTGCTTGCAGGTAACGTTTTTCAAATAGGCGCAGGCAGGGAATTACCCCACGAAAATTGGCACGAAGAACTGAACTTTAAATTTACCACTTTCCTGTCCTACGAAGCACAAAAACCCTGCTTGAGCTTATTTGCTGTTAGTGCCTGTGGTTATTTCTCCACGATGTTTATTAATGAAAAAATACTTTTGTCGAAGTCTATTTCGATTCAAATTGTCTTGTCACTTCTTCGCCCCAATGTTCTTGGAAGTCCATATTAATTTTATAGACCCTAATACTTGTCTTTGTATTATTAGTTGCCTGATTATCCCAGACCTTCACGTGATTTTTGTTCAATTTTCCTGCAAACTTTGCCCAAAAGATGAAAATGTGAAATGATACATCCAATTTTGGAGAACCGAGACTGTCCCCTTTGAGAGAGTACAGTCCAAAAGGAAGGTTATTTAGATTTGCTTTTTCAGAATTAGTGTATTCTGTCGTATCGTTTAAATTCTCTATAAAATCGAAGGCACTTGCATTACAAGCCCATTCATCTCCATATGGGATGTGTTTCCCATTTTTGTCAAAGATTAAAACCTCAGGGATTTTTTTATTTATTAATTCCAACGCCTTTTTATACCCTTCAAAATCAAGAGTATAAACATCCTTGTCAGTTATATTAACTTTTTCTAAGTATTTTCTCAACGATTCTTCATTCTCTACTTTAGGCTTTTTAACGCCATAAATTAGACGAACAATAGGAGAGCAACTTATAAAAGTTAATATAACAACAAGAAAGCTAATTGTTAATAGTTTCTTTTGAGAATTCATAAGCGTTCTTCAATTCGGTTTATAAATTCCACTTGAATTCCTTTTACCGTTCCGAATTGGCTTGCACAAGTGTCGTAATTATAAACTCCTCTAAGAACATTTTCATAGCCTAAACAGTTTGCAGCTTTTTGAGGTAACGCAACGTTTCTGTCAACAAAAAATCCTTCTTCTCCACAAGAACTACCTGGAGGAATTGTCAAAAATTCAAGTGTTGCTGTTTGAGTTTCTTCGTCAACAGTGAATATTGCACGTATTCCAAACTCAATTTCAATAGTTATGTCGCATAATCCAAAACCGCTTTTGCAATCTTTTTTTGCACGTGCTACTTTTTCACTAATAGTTATTCCAATTGCCATAGTGATAAATTTTTAAAGGTCAAGTTTCGAAAGTAACAAATTTTTTGTATATGCGGCATATATTACTTGACTTTTTTGGCCTGTAAAAGCATTTTTTTGATTTTGATTTTTTGTTCATCGCAGTCACCCTACCATTGGCACTAACGGTGGGATAAAACCCATTGTGTTTATCCGCCATGTATTTTTACCCAAATTTAACAATTCTATCGAATCTTTTATCCTTTTCACATTCATTCTTTTTCAGCCAAAAGTTTCATTTTTTCGCAAAAATCAATTGATTTTTGCGAAAAATCGATCTAATTCAACATAATTTGGACCTTTCAAGAATTCAGCAACTGTACAAATTGTAACAAATTTTTTCTCTTTCGTTATGTGTGCATAATAATTATTGAAACTGCAAACTATGAAAAATGGACTCCTAATTCTCTCCCTACTTTTTGTTTATCTACATTCAACTGCTCAAGATAAAATAACCATTAAACTAAAAAACACCAGAAGACAAGCTCTTAAAAATATAGAAGTAACTGCCAATAATCGAGCGGCAAATGACCTAGTTGTTGGGAGAACTGACGCTTCGGGAAGTGTGACGCTTAGCTTAGGAAAAGCTGGGGTTTATTCTCTTAGTTATTTGGATAAAAAAGACTTCGATACCTACGAGGTAAAAGACGGATTTACCGGTACATTTTCTCGAACAATAACTTATGATCCGAAAGGAGTTTTTGCTGCCAAACCGAAAGGAGATAGATCGGGAACACAATTCGCAAAAATACCAGCCTCACAACTAAAAGGAAAACCAGGTGCGATGAAACTGACTATTCGCGTTGTAACGTCTAAGAAAATGCGAGTCCCTGGAATGGAAGTTACTGTAGTCTCAATAGCCAATAAATTTACGATGAATGGCAGATCGAATGCAAGTGGTGAAGCGTTTTTCTATGTTCCTGTCAATAGCACCTACGAAATTGATGTTGATGGAAATGAATCGCTCAAAGTTGTTGAAACACCCAATATTCCCGATGGAAATATAACTTATTTCGTATTCTACGATAAACTGCGTATCACAGAAATCAGAAAGGGAGACACGCTCATTCAAAGAAATATATCACAAAAAAATGGGACTAATACTCATTTACTATTCAACTTAAAAATTCTTAATTACGAAGGGATTCCCTTAGAAGGGGAGCCTGTCTATCTAAAAGATGAGAAAAGTTCTAAGGTGTATGAGTCCGTAACCGATTTCGCCGGAGAATGTCAGCTAATGCTAAAGAAAAATGCAAATTACATTCTGAATCTGAAATACGAACAAGGGTTGCACCTAGTTGAAGCAAAAAACACAACGGGTTTTGGTAGAGAATCATTAACGCGCAGGTATCGCGGTTCGGCAGAAATTGAGCGAATAATAGCCGAGCAAGAGGCAGAAATGAAACGATTGCGAGAAATGGAGGAGGCCAGAAAAAAACGTCTCAAAGAAATGGCTTTGGCCGAAAAAGAGCGCCTCATTGCAAAAAAGAAAATGGAGAAAGACCTCGTTTTAAAATTCTATGACGAAAAGTTTGTACCCTCATTTAATTCAACGCCCGTTCGCACGGCAACAATTCCAACCGACTATGTTAAGCCCACGAGCAATGGCTATACTGTTCAGTTTAAGTCTTCTGGTCCCATCGGAACCCCTACTATAATTGATGATAAAATGTACATTCCGGCAGGATTTTATTCTTCCAACTTCTATTGCCTAGATGCAGTAACAGGTAGCTACCAGTGGGGCATGGAACTGGGAGAGTCAGGAATATCACCTGCTGTTTATTCCAATGGTGTGATCTTGGTCAATACCTACTCATGTACACTATACGCCATTGATGCAAAGACTGGGAAATTGCTTTGGAGCAAGTGGTTAGCCGGTACAGTCTATTCTACTCCTTCCGCAGATGGCGACAAGGTATATGTTGTCTTCCGATATGGCGGAGCTTTCGTGTTGAGCTGTTTTGATTTGAGGACGGGTGAATTTAAATGGATCAACCGCGTCGATTCTGAAACAATTGCATGCCCCGTTATTGAAGGTAATGAGGTTCATGTCGCTTCACAGTCTGGATTCTATTACATTTTTGATAAAGACACAGGCAAGCCAATTGAAGTAATTACTTCAATAGACGCTGTGTCATCACCAACGATTACCGACAAGAGTATTTTTTTAACTGCTACCATAAATGGTAAAGATCGTTTAGTGGAAATTGACAGAAGCACGAACAAAGTGAAAAAAGAATACAAAAAACAACTCAATCCAGTACGTGTTTCCAGTGCTGGGGGCAGTCAAGGACAAATGAATTTTAACGGCACCCATCCTATCGTTTACAAGAACAAATATGTGGTACTTACAGACCAAAATGGGCTAAAAGTTTTCGACGCACAATCTGAACGTATTCTCTGGGAGAAAAATGTCTCCGTTTCCACGAGTCAAGTGCCCATTGTGGCCAACAACAAAATAATATTGGCGACCACAGAAGGAGAAATTATTACTTATGATATCACAAATGGTCTATCGAAACGAACCAAAAGACATTCAGGCAAAATAGATTCACAGCCTATTTACAACAAAGGGGTTTTGTACGTAGTTTCGGCGGGAATATTAACCGCGATCAAATCTATTCAGAATTTTCAATGGAACCAATGGAACAAAGATGCTTCGCATAACTTGAGAATAGACTAGATGAAGTCAGTGATGAAAATAGATCTAAATTAACGCAATCTAGGACTTTTACTAATTCAGCAACTGAACAAACTGTAACAAACTTTTTCTCGAACAATAACTTATGAACCGAAAGGAATTTTTGCTACCAACAGGTGCAATCCTATTTAAATGGGAGATCTCTATTAATTAAGAATCTGGTTAATTGTGTCATTTAATTGTTTCGTAAATCGGTCAGCAGCGGCTTCATTTAGGATGAACTGTGGTAAATTCCAAACAATTTCATCTTTTTTTTCTTAAAAAAGT
>CAXBMR010000001.1:0-230814 GCA_963976995.1 uncultured Fluviicola sp. | reverse complement strand
AGCATTCCCAGCATCAAGTTTTAACACTTTAATTAGTCGAATGATGAATCAAAAATCTTATTTTAGTTGACAAAGGGAAGTATGTGGGTGATTCAATTAATTTAATTTCTGGTAACCTGTGATTCGTAGAAACTAAAATTCTCTATTTAATAAATTCTAACACTTGATAAATTGATTTACATTTGTAGTACAAAATGTCGAAGCGAAAAATCATACATATTTTTGTAGGCGTTGTATCGCTTGCTTCGACGTTGATAAGTTGTGGAAGTATAGCACCATATGCTCCAGAAATTGAGATTCAACAATTCTCAATACCTCCGCAAGAGTTATCTTCAATCTCTATCCCTGTAAAAGTCGATCTTACTCCCTATTTTAAAGAAACAAATCAATCAATTCCATTCACCTTTAAAGGTGAAGAGCAAATTTGTGAAGGTGTGAGCTATTCGTACCAATTTATTCGAGATTCGATTAAATTTAGTGGAATTGGATCTAAATTACTGTTTGATGTTGATGGAAAATATGCTTTAAAACTTAACTATTGTCCAAAGTGTACAGAATTATTTAGTGACAAGGGAAATTGCATCATCCCTAGAGTATATTCATCTTGCGGTGTTGGTGAGTCGATGCGTAAGATAGAAGTTGGCTATTCTGCAGCTATTGTGCTTACTAAAGACTACAAGTTAACTTCGACAACGCAATTAAGAAAAATAAAGACAGTAACTCCTTGTCTGGTTACAGTATTCAATTATGATGCAACTACTACATTAAAAGAAGAGGTTACAAATGCGTTACAGGATTTGGAGAAGGATATTGACGCAGAAATTTCAGCGGTTGATTTACGACCTGAAATGGAGGAGACTTGGACTGCGCTTTCGGATGCAATTGATTTAGAAGGATATGGCTTTTTACATATGGATCCACAATCGGTATCAATTAGCAAAATTCATTTTATCGGAGATACCGCCTATTTCAATACTATAATTACTGCAAAACCTGTAATTCTCTCAAATGAAGTGGTAGATTCAATCAATGTCTTACCTGATTTGGTAGATTTCAAAAAGAAAGAAGGCTTCGATATTACGATGGATGTTTTCGCAGCGTATGATAGTTTAAGTTCAATAATTACGCAAAATATTCATGGAACATCAGTAGAGTTGAAAGGAAAGAATATTGTTTTTGAGAGTGTCACTATACTTGGCGCAGCAAATAGTGGTATTCATTTAGAAGTTCAGTTTTCGGGAGACAAGAAAGGAACCCTATTCCTTACAGGTACTCCTCAGTTTGATTCTACCACTCAAACAATTGATTTTCCAGATATGCAATTTGATATAAAAACCAAAGATGCTCTACTCAAATCTGCAAAGTGGATGTTCAATGATAAAATCACAAAAACTATCCGATCAGCATCTCAAATGGATTTGACTCCTTACCTAGATTCTCTCAAAACAATGATTGGTGAAAGCCTAAATGGAGAACTAACAGATGGGGTTTTTATGAGTGGAAGTGTACAGGAACTAATCATAAATTCCATACAACCCATCAATAAAAAATTGTTTATTAGAGTTAAAAGTAAAGGTTCTCTCGGAATCTCTATGTAACTATCGATTGACCATGTGACTAGCAACCTGGGGGAAACAATTGTATAACGCATCGCCCAACCCGTCTTCAAAATTCATAGAATCTATAGAAATACGCATACAACGAAGCCATTCGTCTTTCGCTTCAACTGTGATTGCGTGAGGTAAATGTCTCATTTTCATCTTTGGATGTCCATATTCTTGTGAATACAATTGAGGACCTCCGAGAAATTGAGAAAGAAACAGAAATTGCTTCTTTTTTATTAATTCATGTTGATCCAATGCAAAGAGGTTTTGAATAGACGAATCAAAAAAAACTTTTGCGTAAAAAATATCTAATAAGCTTCGTAACCTGTCAGATCCAATACGTTCATATAATGTCTTCATAAAATTCTCTAAAATAATATCCAATCTTTTCTGTATCTTTGATTAGCAAATACGATGATAAAATTACTTTTTTTCTTTACTCTCGCCATTTATTCCTTCGGAATATTTGCACAAAAATCCAAGAACATTGCTTCTGATGGAATTAATACGTGTGCAGGCGCTGTCAATATTTTTGAAAATGGTGATTTTAATCTTCAATTTACTGGAAAAAAATCTCAAAGTTCTATTTCTAATTATTTTTCTCTAGAATCTGTTGAAGTTGGAAACCAGTTATGGGTAGCTTTCATTGCTCCCTCAACTGGTGAGTTAACTTTTAGCGCAGATAAGCATTCTGGGTTTCTTCAGATGGTGGTTTTTGAGCAAGATCGTAAAGAAATTTGTACAGAAATTAATTCGGGTATTGCAGAAATTGCAAGAATGTATATTAAAAAAGAATCGCATCATATTGGACTCGATTTTAAAACCGGCAATGGATTTATGTACACTTTGAAGATGCAGAAGGGTAAAAAAATTAACATTCTTTTTGCCACTGAAGAAAAAAGTACTGATAAAATGCATCTCAAATGGCATTTTGAGCCTGAAGTAATTGTAGCATCAGAACCTAAGGTATTAGATAGAAGATTTGACGACTTCGCTCCAACATTTAGTATAAAAGTGAGGGACGCTAAGACTAGAAAACCGATTGTTGCCTCAATATCCATTGAAGAATCGAGAGGAGTGGATGGACTGTATGTTGCTTCAGACCTGTTCTTAAACATTGATAGAAAAGCCGACATGAAAGTGAAGTGTGATGTTGAAGGTTACTTTTTTAAGGATAGCATCATCAAAACAACTCCTTATAAAGATCAACATATACTTTTTACTCTCACAAGAGTGTCAAAAGGTATGAGTGTCAAAATTGAAGACATTGAATTTAAAGCTGGGACTAGCATAATCACTGATGCATCTACTCCTAAACTAAGGAGATTGAAGGATTTCTTGCTACTCAATTCACAGATAAGTATTGAAATTCAAGGTCATGTCTTTGCTATTGGAGACAATTCTATAATGGGTCAAAAGATTTCAGAAGCAAGAGCAAAACGTGTCCGAAAATACCTCATTGATAATGGTATTGATAGAAATCGGTTGAAAGCAAAAGGCTATGGAAATACCAAGCCTATTTTCGAAGAACCTAAATTCTCTTACGAAGAGCAGGCAAATAGAAGAGTGGAGATTTTGGTACTTTAAAGACTGATTAGATCGTCATTATCTCACTTTCTTTCACATTGAGAATGTCTTCTGCTTTTTTAGAAAAAGAATTCGTCAAATTTTGAATTTCACTTTCTCCATCTTTCATCATATCCTCAGATAAACTATCATCTTTTAATAACTTCAGCATGTCAATGGCGTCCTTTCGGTTATTTCTAAAGCCAATTTTTGCGTTTTCCATTTCTATCTTTGCTTGCTTTACCAAGTCTCGCCTTCTCTCTTCAGTTAAAGGAGGAACAGATATTAATACACTTTCGCCATTGCTTTGGGGAGCAAAACCTAGATTAGCATTAATAATTCCTTTCATAATTTCTTCAAGCATCGCTTTTTCCCAAGGTTGAACTGTAATTGTTCTTGCGTCCATGGTGTTAACATTTGCAACTTGTTGTAATGGCGTTGGAACCCCATAATAATCAACCACAACAGCTTGTAGCATCATTGGGGAAGCTTTTCCAGCGCGAATTTTTGAAAGTTCCGTCTCATAATGAGAAATTGTCTGAGTATTTGAGCTTTTCAGTTCCTCATATACCATATTTAATTCTTCAGTCATCCTTTGATTTTAATAGTTTAGTTACGAACAATTGTACCAACTTGTTCTCCTTTCAACACTTTAAGTAGATTACCCGGAGTATCCATATCAAAAACAATAATGGGTAAGCTATTCTCTTTACACAAAGTAAATGCGGTCATATCCATAATGGTCAACCCCTTAGCATAAACATCATCAAAACTAATCATGTCGTATTTAGTTGCATTTGGATTTTTTTCAGGGTCAGCAGAATAAATTCCATCTACTCTAGTGCCTTTTAGAATTACGTCAGCATTGATTTCTATAGCTCTCAACGAAGCCGCAGAATCAGTTGTAAAATATGGATTCCCTGTTCCTGCTCCAAAAACAACAACTCTCCCTTTCTCTAAATGCCGTACCGCTCTTCTTCTTATAAATGGTTCAGCGATAGCTTTCATTTCTATTGCTGATTGCAAACGAGATTGAACTCCTTCGGATTCCAATGCTGATTGTAAAGCCATAGAGTTAATCATTGTCGCGAGCATTCCCATGTAATCTCCATGCGTTCTATCCATTCCACCTTCTTCAGCTTGTACACCTCTAAAGATATTTCCTCCTCCTATTACAATAGCCACTTCAATACCAGCATCATAAACTTCTTTAATCTGTTGCGCGTATGATTTAAGACGTTTATTATCTATTCCAAAGGATTTATCTCCCATTAGAGACTCTCCACTTAGTTTTAATAGAATTCTTTTGTACTTCATAGTGAAATTTTCAGTTGAGCAAATATACAGAATTAATGTTTTAAAGATTGAATGATTTACTAAACAATGAAGCAAAAAAAAACCGTTTACTTTCGCAAACAGTTTTTTTAATATAATCGAAGATCAATTAAGACAATGCAACTCTTTTAAAATCAACTACTGTTAAACCTGCTTCCGCCTCGTTTAACATCTGTTCAACTGACTGTTTGTTATCTCTAACATTCATTTGGCTCAACAAGGTGTTTTCTTTGAAGAATTTATTCAAGCGACCATGAGCAATTTTCTCCGCCATTTCAGCAGGTTTCCCTTCTTGAATAGCCAAATCTTTACCTACTTCCAACTCTCTTGCGATTGTTGCTTCATCAATGCCCTCTTTACTTAATGCCAAAGGATTCATTGCAGCGACTTGCATTGCTACTTGCTTACCAGCATCTAAAGCTGAATCTGATGCTTTATTCAATGCGACCAATGTCGCCAATTGATTTCCTGGGTGGTTGTAAGCTACTACTGCATCAGCACTAATAATTTCAACATTAGAAAGATTCAATTTCTCACCAACAACACCAACTTGTTCAATAATTTTCTCAGAAACAGTCAACTTATCATCGTATGCTTCCGACATCATTGCCTCTGTTGATGATGGTCTTTTATCCATTGCGATAGTCATTAACGACTCAACAAAAGCCATATAATCACTATTCATTGCAACAAAATCAGTTTCGCAGTTTAACGATAAAACAACACCTGTTTTTCCATCATTCGTTACTTTTGCTAAAACTAAACCTTCTTTTGCATCGTTGTCACCTCTTTTTGCCGCCACTTTTTGTCCTTTCTTTCGAAGAACATCAATTGCTGCTTCAAAGTCACCGTCAGTTTCGACAAGTGCCTTTTTGCAGTCCATCATTCCGGCACCTGTTTGTTTTCTTAATTTATTTACATCTTGAGCTGTAATCGTCATGATATATTATTTTAATGTGTTTTATTTATTTACTTAAAGCTTCTATCAAATCAGCTTTCTTCATAGCAGAGATTCCCTTCACTCCCGCAGTCTTTGCTAATACTTTTAATTCTGCAACACTGTTAGAAGAATAATCTTGTGCTTCCACTTTAACCTCTTCTTTTACAGCTTCAACTACTGGTTCAGCTTTTGCTTCAACCTTCACTTCTTCCTTTTTTGAAGATCCCGTTTTTACTTCTTCAGCAGAAACTGCCGCTTCAGCTTTAGGAGCTTCGTCTGTTTTTGTTGGAGCTTCCTTTTTTGCTTTCGCATCTTTATCGGCAGAATCTTTTGCGTTCTTTCTTTCCTCTAAACCTTGTTTAATTGCTTCACAAACGGTGTCAAGAATTAAAGTGATTGATTTTGTCGCATCATCATTTGATGGGATTGGAAAATCAACCAATTTTGGATTAGAATTCGTATCTACCATAGCAAATACAGGAATGTTCAAACGTTTTGCTTCTTTCAAAGCAATGTGCTCTTTAATAATATCAACAATAAAAATAGCTGCTGGTTGACGAGTCATATCAGCAATAGAACCAAAATTCTTTTCTAATTTATCACGTTGACGCGTTTTAAACAAACGTTCTCTTTTGTTTAACGTTGACCAAGTACCATCCGTTTGCATCTTATCAATAGAAGACATTTTACGAATAGACTTACGTGTTGTAGCGAAGTTAGTTAACATTCCTCCTGACCAACGTTCAGTAACGTAAGGCATGTTTAATTCTTTCACTCGATCAGCAATGATATCTTTTGCTTGTTTTTTTGTTGCAACGAAAAGAATTTTTTTACCCGACTTTGCAATTTGCTTTAATGCAGCGCTCGAATTTTCGAGGTGTACAATTGTCTTATTTAGGTCAATAATGTGGATACCTTTTTTTTCCTCAAAGATATACGGCGCCATTGCTGGGTTCCATTTTCTTTTCAAGTGTCCAAAGTGCACACCTGCATTTAATAAGTCTTCAAATTTTAATTTTGACATTTTCTTTTTATTTAATTGTTCACGTTCCTTTAGTAATCAGTTTCAAGAGGGACTTTTCAGCAGTACTCAAGAACTTGGATACTAAACAACTTGCAAAATATTTTTTTAACGTTTCGAGAATTGGAATTTCTTTCTCGCTTTTGGCTGTCCTGGTTTTTTTCTTTCAACCATTCTTGGATCACGTGTCATCAATCCTTCTACTTTCAATAGAGGTTTGTTATCTTCGCTCACTTCAACCAATGCTCTTGATATTCCCAATCTTACAGCTTCAACTTGTCCGTTAATTCCTCCACCTGCAACATTTACATTCAGGTCATATTTACCTTCTGTATCCGTTAACTGAAATGGTTGAAGAATTTTCGCTTGAAGAACTGCTGTTGGAAAAAACTCTTTAAAATCTCTCTTGTTGATAGTAAACTTACCTTTACCTTTTGACATATAGACTCTGGCAACGGCAGTTTTTCTTCTTCCTAATGTGTTAATTATTTCCATAATTTATTTGAATGTATCTAAGTTAAGTACTTCAGGCTTTTGAGCTTGTTGATCATGCTCTGGTCCTACATATACTTTTAGGTTTCTAAATAATTGGCGACCAAGTGTGTTTTTAGGAAGCATTCCCTTCACAGCTTTTTCTACCAATCTTCCTGGATTTTTAGCCAACATTTGTTCGGCTGATGTTTGACGTTGTCCACCTGGGTACCCAGTATGACGGATATACGTTTTATCCACTAATTTTGTACCTGAAAAAGATACTTTCTCTGCATTTAGAACAATAACATTGTCCCCGCAGTCAGCGTGAGGCGTGTAATTCGTTTTGTGTTTCCCACGAATTAATTTCGCCACCTTGCTTGCTAAACGACCTAAAGTTTGGCCTTCTGCATCCACCACAATCCACTTCTTTTCAGCAGTTTCTTTGTTAGCGGAAACGGTTTTGTAACTTAATGTATCCACAATTTTTTTTTTAATTAATTAAGATAATTCCCCAAATATGGGGGTGCAAAGATATGATTTCTAGGCTTATTAACAAACCTTATTTGAAAATAATTTCAAGAAAAGGAAAAGTAATTTTATCCTCTCTTTTTTATTGATAATACGCAGGCTCAATGAAGCTCAATAAAAAAGATTACTTCTTCTTAAATTGATTAATCGCATTAACAGTAAACTCAGACAAAACTAGTTGTCCACTTAACTCAGCACGGTCTTTTAATAACTCATCCCAGTGGTCTGTTCCTTCCCAGAAAACGTTTTTTAACAAAATCATTGCTTCAGGATTAGAATTAGAAAGAGTCGTTGCTAACTCGCCAATTTTAGTGTCCATTTCTTCCACATTGTCAAAAACCTCTGCATATAAACCTTTTTCCTGAGCCCAAGAAGCAGTTTTCCATTCTGTTGCATTAATTGCTAACTGACTCATCGCAGAAGTTCCAATTTTTCGTTCAACTGCTGGGCCAACCACAAACGGACCTATTCCAACTGCTAATTCTGATAATTTTACTGCAGAGAATTTAGTTGCAAAGCAATAATCGACAGCTGAAGCTATTCCTACTCCACCACCAACCGCTTTTCCTTGGACTCTTCCGATGATTAATTTAGGGCTCCTTCTGCACGCATTTATAACATTCGCAAAGCCCGAAAAGAAAACCTTTCCTGTTTCAAAATCTTTGATCGAAATTAACTCATCAAAACTCGCGCCTGCACAAAATGCTCTTTCCCCTGCCGATTTTAAAACAACTACTTTAACATCGTCATTCTGTCCTAATTGGGTGATAGATAATGCCAGTTTTTCTAATATTTTTCCTGGTAAAGAATTGCTTAACGGATGGCCAAATTCAATTGTTGCGATTCCTTTATCATCAATTGACACATTTACATGTCCTTCATCTACTGCTATTGACATAAGATTATTTCTTCAGTTTTTTTACGCGATTCTCTTTAGACGATGCAATTTTAACGTCGATTTTTCTCTCGTTAATTTCCATCCCGTTTAAGGCTTCAATTGCATTAATAGCTTCTTCAGGACTTTCCATTTCAACATAAGCAAAACCTTTGGACCGTTTAGTATCCTTCTCATATACAACATGTGCATACTTTACTGTTCCGAAAGTAGAAAAAGTTGCTTTGATATCCTCTGATGTTATGCTCCAATCTAAATTGGCGATAAAAATATTTACCATTCTACCATTTATTTTAAAGTGAAACTATCTGTGCCTATTAATTGGCCTTGACAATACACTTTTACTTTGTAATTTCCTTTTGTAGCAATTTGATTTCCTAATTTATAGAAAATTGCCATATCTATTCTTTGATTCTGATAATTGATGTCTTTATAATCGGAAAAAGCAATGGGACCATCTTCTGTGTCAACAACATTTCCAGAGCTCGCTTGTAAAATTTTACCGGTAGGCTCAACAATTTGCAAATAAACCGTTTTATTACCAGCTGATGCAATTGGGTTTTCTGAAATAGTGAAACTCGATTTAATTTGCACCACGTTTCTCGCTCTTGTTGTCTCAGTCATAGAGCTGTTCATTTTTTGTTTTAGTCCAATAGTATTGAAATTGTATGCTTGTAGTTTCGACCCCTTCTTAACCTGAGCAGCACTCTCTTCTGCTTTATTTCTAAAGTCATCTCTTTCATCTTGTGTGCTAACTAAAACTGTTTTTGTAGAGTCAAGGTTATTTGTAAGTAATAGATTTTTAGTGTTTAGTTCGTCAATTTGCACAATGTACCCACGCATGATGCTTTTCATTGTCTCAATTTCCTTTCGTGCTTTGAATAATTGATAAGCCGACATTTTTCCGCGTTTCACTTCATCTTGAAGATCTTCTATTCGTTGTTGCTTAACGAATAATGAATCTTTGTTTATAGAACCTTCATCTTTTAATACATCTATGGTTTCAAGAATAGCGGTAAAATCTGTTTTGATGTCATTGGTCATTGTTCCCAAATAACTAGACATCATCTGATTCATCCCCTCCATATCTGCTTGGAGCATCTTGTTGTCATTTTGACTAGCATTCAACTCCTTGTTTTTTACAGATAAGAAATAAGCCATCAAAGCAAGTCCTAACAATAGAATTATTATTATACCAACAAATGCTCCGTTGCCTTTCTTTTTGGGTTCTTCAAGTTCTGACATACTGATTGATTTATTTTTACCTATACTATAAACAGAATAAACTTTTTCTTAGTATACGAAAAAAATTCTGATTTCACAATTTATCATAAATTGTAATCTAGCTAAACTAAACTTCTTCGATTTGATAGGAATAGTTTTCCATAATTTGATTGGCAAGTAGTTTTTTACATGCGTCTTCAACCATTATTCCAGCTGAAGCTGAAGAATCAGCATCAACAAATAAGCGAACATGTCTTCCAACTCTCACTCCAGTTATTGCGTTTAACCCAATATTACTCATGCTACTTGTAACTGCCTTTCCTTGTGGGTCAAGCAATGCGTCTAACGGCATTACATCGATTTCTGCTTTAAATCTCATTCCTTTTTTTTATTTTTTTACAAATGTATTCTCTACAAATGACATAATCAAATACAAAATTACAATTAATGCGATTGACCATACTCTAAAAATGAAAATTAATACCAAACTTATTAACAAAAACACGAATCTTATTTCGTTGCCTTTCCATTTAAAATTTTTCATTTTTAAAGAAAATAATGGGATTTCTGAAACCATTAATAGCCCCATCAAAATGATCAAAGTAACTATTAAATAGGGATTGAAAAGGAATTCACTCACGGGGCTTGCCCAAACATCAGTATATACAATTGCTAGAGGGAAAGTTGTAAAAAACAATGTATTAGCAGGAGTTGGCAGACCAATAAAAGAAGTTGTTTGCCGGGTATCTATATTGAACTTTGCTAACCTGAACATGGAAAAAAATGGAATAATCAGACCAAATAGAGGTAAGAGGATCAATTTCCCTTGAGAAAGCAAGGAGAACCATTGAGTAAATTCAAAATAAACAAGACCTGTTGAAACATCATTTAAATTTGAAGGTTTTAAAGTTAATACTACCATCATCATCACTCCAGGTGCTACACCAAATGTGACCATATCAGCCAGGGAATCGAGTTGCTTGCCCAATTCTCCGGAAGTTTTCATTAACCTGGCCGCAAATCCATCTAGAAAGTCAAAAATAGCTCCAGCATAGATGGCAAAAACCGCTAAATGTAGTTCCCCTAAGATAGCAAAAAGAATGGAAAATATCCCAAACATTAAGTTCGCAGAAGTCAATATATTTGCTAAGTTAAACATGTTCTCAAAAAATATTTAAAAAAAGTCAACGAAATGCGTTAACTTTACGTCTTACTACTATAAATTAACACTACAAAGAACACAATATTTTGCAGAATTTACAGTTTATGAGTTACAAAAAACTATTTTCTATGAAAACAGGATTGAAAACAATTCTATTTATTGTGCTAGGGTTTGCCTCAAATGTATTCTCTCAAGAAACTAATATAACAGAGACTGTTGCACCAAAATATTCGAATGAATTTCTACAGATTGGTGTAGGTGCAGATGCTCTCGGCATGGCTAATTCGGTAGTTGCGCAGACAGACAATGTAAATTCTGCCTATTGGAATCCAGCAGGACTTGTTCATGTTGATAAATGGTTAGAAGTTAGTTTAATGCACTCTGAGTATTTCGCAGGAATTGCAAAGTATGACTATTTGGGTCTTGCCCATTCTATTGACGAAAAGAGTTCACTTGCTTTTTCTGCTATTCGTTTTGCAGTTGATGACATCCCAAACACAACACAATTAATTGACAACAATGGAAACATCGATTACGACAGAATCACCACTTTTACAGCTGCTGATTATGCATTTTTACTTTCTTACGCAAGAAAAACGAAAATAGAAGGCCTTAGTATAGGTGGTAGTTTTAAAGTGATTTACCGGAAAATCGGAAGCTTTGCTAAATCGTGGGGATTTGGATTAGATGCAGGTGCGCAATACCAAACAAAAAATAAATGGAAATTTGGATTGATGGCAAGAGATGTAACCTCTACTTTTAATGCGTGGGTATTCACTTTGGACCAAGAAACACAAGAGGTGTTTTTGGCAACAGGAAACTCACTTCCACAGAACGGACTGGAACTGACGCTACCGAGACTAATTTTGGCGGGTTATAAGAAATTTGATTTGGGTAAAAAAGGATTTCATGCTTCAGGTGAAATCAACCTAGAAGTTACTACAGATGGAAAAAGAAATACTATTTTGAAATCCAATTTTGTTTCAGCCGACCCAAGATTGGGAATTCAAATTGGCTTCAAGTCATTCGTTGCTTTACGTGCAGGTATCTCAAATTTGCAGTACGTTAAAAACTTCGATGATACACAAAAACTAAACATTCAACCTAACATTGGTATAGGTCTTAACTTTAAAAATTTCTATTTAGACTACGCATTTACAGATATTGGTGACGCATCTGTTGCTTTGTATTCTCATGTTATTTCTCTCCGAATCAAGCTGAAAAAACCAAAAGGACCCCAAAAAGATGAATAAGGTTTACATTTATGGCGTTTTTGTTATCTCGCTGCTTTTTTTTAACAGTGGGATTTCTCAGACTTATGGTAACGAGTGGATTCAATATGATCAGGAATATTATTCTTTTAAAGTTCATCCTAGTATAGTAGTTCCAACCTCTTTCAGTGATGCCTCAAATTTAGAAACAGGTATCTATAAGATTGATTATACTGCTTTGGTCAATTCTGGGATAGATCCTACTTTATTCTCAAGTGAGAATATTCAAATATTTGGAAGAGAAAAAGAGATTCCTCTTTTTATAGTTGATGGAGGAGATTCTAGTATTGATTCTTTGGATTACATTCTATTCTATACAGAAAGAAATGATGGATGGTTGGATTCAACAATCTATAGTAATCCAGATGAAATTGGCAACCCTTATTTTAGTATTTATAGTGATACTATTGAGTACTTTTTTACATGGAATAATTCAACAAACAACTTACGCTTTACAGAAGAAAGCAATGTTGGATTTGCATCATTTACACCTTCCAATTATATTTTTTACGATAGATGGCAAGCCTATCATCAACAGTACCAAGAAGGTGCAAGATTATCTAAAGGTTCTAGTTCGTTTTACAACTTGGGAGAAGGATGGTCTAGCTACAAACAAAATGGTGCAGCAGGTTTTACGTTTAATATAGGCTCAATTCAAATTAAATACCCTTTTCAAGGGGCTGGTGCGCCTAATGTCTTATTTGATGCCATGCAAACTGGAGAATCCAATGCTTCATACTCTTCTTTGGGGAATCATCATGCTCTTTGGTCAATAGGGGCATCAAACTATGTCATTAACGATTCTATTTGGATTGGTTATAATGGAATCAAAATAGAGAAACAGTTTCCGACAAGTATTTTGCCTGCTTCTGGAAATTCAAACTTACGGTGTCAAATTATTGGAGACCAAGGTGCTCTAACGGACTACCAATCGATTTCCTTCTTTAGATTACGTTACCCCCGTATTCCTACTTTTGACGGAGAAAACAAAATTGAATTTGATGTGGTTAACAGCACATTGGAGCCAAGGATTAGAATTGATCTTGCGAATGTAAGTTTCAATAATCCTATTGCCTTTGTTCTGGGTGATGTACCCAAGAAAATTAATTTTTCTTTAAATGGAAGTGTTTACACAACCTTGATTACTAACTCTATTAATGGAGAAAAGCAACATGTTGTCTATCAAGATTCTTCAACAATAACATCTGTTAACTCATTGAGGCCCGTAAACTTCAATAGTACAACTCCTGGTTTTTTTACTAATTACGGCGCTATAAGTAATAAAGAAAGAGCACTTCTTATGATTACTCATGAGAAACTAAAAATTGCTTCTGACAACTACATCGCATACAGAAGGTCAGTTGCTGGAGGAAGTTACAACGTAATTGAAGGAGATATTGATGAATTATACCAACAGTTTGGAGCGGGGATCCCACAGCACATTAATAGTATTCGTCGTTTTTCTCATTTTATTTTTAATCAATCAACCGAAAAACCTGTTGGTTTATATCTGTTAGGAAAAGGAATTAAACAAGCTACAGTAGGTGAATTATTTGGAACGAGAAATAATGCTATTTATACTGAAGAATCATTAATTCCATCTTTTGGGGAGCCCGGTTCTGATATTTGTATTACGTCAGGACTTGAAGGACCGTACAGATGGAGTCCATTAATTCCAACAGGGAGAATATCTGCAAGGACAGATAATGAGCTACAAGATTATTTGGATAAAGTTATCAAGAATGAGACAGAACAAGATTCCAATTCTGTATATGATACGCCAAACAAAGATTGGCAAAAACAGATTCTTCATTTTGTTGGAGGCAGTACAGGACCTCAACAGTCGCAATTCAAATTTTACATGGACAATATGGGGAACACCATGGAAGATAGTTTATTCGGAGGGAATGTATCGAGTATTTATAAAACAAATAGCGATCCACTTCCCCCAAGTACAATTACATCAATTACTGACAGGATAGCGAATGGGGTGAGTCTTATGTCCTATTTTGGACATGCAACTGCTAGCACTAGTGGTTTTGAAATTAATCTGGACGAACCTAGCAATTGGAATAATTCTTCCAAATTCCCAATAATGCTGGTTAACGCTTGCTATAATGGGAACATTTATCAATATACCAATTCTTACTCTGAAGATTTTGTCCAAGTACCTAATTATGGAGCTATCGCCTATTTAGCTTCTGTTAATGTTGGTTATGATGTTTATCTTAATTTATATTCAAGTAAATTGTATAATCAATTTACCAAGTACGCTTATGGTGCTACTATTGCTGAACAAATGAAGAACACTATTGAGACCATTGAACCCACTGGAGACAATTTATATCTGGAAACAACTTGTACTCAAATGGTTCTCAATGGTGATCCAATGATTCGCTTAAATTATCACACCAAACCTGAAATAGAATTATTACCTGAGGATGTTTGGTTTACCCCAGAAAACCCTGATTTAACGGTTGATAGTATTGAAATGCATATTTTACTGAAAAATCTAGGGCGCTCGCTTGTAGATACCTTCTTAATTGAAATAAGAAGAAATTTCCCATCTACATCGACCGACTCTGTTTATGTGTTTAAGTTGGCAAATCTTCATTATACAAAAGAATTCACTTTTAAATTTCCACTACAACCCAATATCAGTTTAGGATTAAATTCTTTTGACGTTTCAGTCGACTTACCCAATCAGAGAGATGAAGTATATGATGAATTAAATAATAATAGGGTCACAACTACTCTTTTTCTTGATATTGACGGTATTATTCCAGTATCTCCGTTCAAGTTCGCCGTCGTTCCAATAGACAGCGTTACCGTTAGCGCATCTACAAATAATCCAATTGCAGATTTCAATACTTATCGTTTTGAAATGGACACTATTGATTTTGAGGGCATACCGAGTCCTGCTCATCGATTTGCTACCATTTCTGGATTTGGTGGTGTTAAAAGTGTTAACCCATCAGAATGGACGTTGACATCTTCTGGAATGAGTAATACATTAGTTTGTGAAGACAGCGTTGTTTATTTTTGGCGAGTCTCAATTGTTGGAGATACCAATTGGAAAGAAAGCTCATTTCAATACATTCCGAATAAAACAGGTTGGGGACAAGATCATTTTTTTCAATTTAAGGATAATGGATTTAACGGTGTGACCTTTAATAGAAGTGCCCGAACAAAAGAGTTTAATCCAAAACTTTCTGAATTAAGATGCCAAATTAGAAATTCTTACGCCAATGCCTCTGATGCTCTTTATGAAATAGGTACTATTCAACAAGAATATGGTGCTTGCAATGGTTTGCCAACCCTTCACGTTGCTATTATAGACCCCATTACTCATATTCCTTGGGGTACTCGATATGTTCCTACAGGAGAAAACCTCGGAAATGATTTTGGAAATGCAAACGACAATGGCTTTTGCGGAGGTGGATATTTTTTAAACCGCTCTTTCAAAGTGTTCTTGTTCGAAGAAAATGACCCAGCTCAAATTGCATCCTTCCAGAACTTGGTCAACAATATCGTTCCAGATGGTCATTACATTCTAATTTACTCTCCTTTTCAAACCTCTTATACTTCTTGGAACTCTATTGACTCCATCGGTATGTATTCTACTTTTGCTGGATTAGGTTCCGACAGTATAATTCCTGGGCGACCAAATCTTCCTTTTGCATTTTTTGTGAAGAAAGGTGATTTTACAACTGTTGAAGAAAGAGTTTCACAAAATAATTTAGACGATTTTACCTTACTCGCAAATCTTTCAGGCCCTTTAGATAGAGGCTCTGAAACTTCTCCAATAATTGGTCCTACAACGAATTGGGGTACTCTTCACTGGAAACAAAATCCTCTAGAAGTTTCTTCTAATGATTCTACCCAGCTTATTATCAAAACATACGATTTAGCTGGTAATTTTCAGACGCAAATTGATACATCGTTCACATTGGAAGACTCTATTTTAAACTTAAATGGATTGATAGATGCTAGTCAATACCCTTTTATCAGTTTAGAAGGTTATTACAAAGATACAACAGCATTAACTCCTGCTCAAATTGACAGATGGCACGTGCTATATTCTCCAGTTCCTGAAACAGCCATCGATGGAACATCTCAATATTTCTGGACAGCAGTAGGAGACACAGTAACGGAAGGGGAAGTAATAAGTTTTGCTGTTGATGTTAAAAATATCTACTCTGTTGACATGGATTCCTTGCTCATTACTTATTGGGTAGAAGATATGAATAACGTCAAGCAGTTTATTAATTATGCACGACAAGATTCTTTACGAGTGGGAGAAACTTTAAGGGATACAATAACATTTTCAACCATTGGACTTGGAGGAGCTAACATTCTTTGGATGGAGGTTAATCCTTATGTAAACGGAAGTGTATTTATTACCGATCAGCCAGAGCAAGAACATTTTAATAATCTTTTGCAGCTGCCTTTTAGTGTTCGACCAGATGATGAAAATCCATTGCTCGATGTTACATTTAATGGAAATCATATTCTAAATGGAGATATTGTTGATCCGAACAGTGAGGTCTATATCACTCTTAAAGATGACAATGAATTCTTAATTATGGATAATATTGCAGACACATCCAGATTTGGTATCTATTTGACAGATCCTTCTGGGGTACAAACCAGAATACCTTTTGTTGATGCAAGTGGAAATACTATTATGCAATGGGTTCCTGCCAACTCTTCTAATAAACGTTTTAAAATAATCTGGCCAGCTGGCTTTGATAAAGATGGAATTTACACACTTTTTGTTCAAGGTTCAGATAAATCAGACAACTTATCTGGAGATATTGAGTATCGAATTAGATTCGAAGTTATTCATGAATCAACGATAACTCAGATGATGAATTATCCAAATCCATTTAGTACAAGTACGCGTTTTGTTTTTACATTAACTGGCTCCGAAGTGCCTGATGATCTTATTATTCAAATCATGACAGTTACAGGACGAGTTGTTCGTGAAATTACAGAAGACCAACTTGGTCCTTTACAAATTGGAAGAAATATCACAGAATATGCATGGGACGGAACGGATGAATTTGGAGATCCTTTAGCAAATGGCGTTTATTTGTATAATGTCAGAGCTAAAATTAACGGTGAAGATATTAAACAAAGAGAATCTGGCGCTGATCAGTATTTTAAGAAAAACTTTGGGAAGATGTATTTGTTAAGGTAGGTTAGCGGCTTTATTCGATTCACTCAATGTCACAAGACTTCTCATTTCGAGCTATTGGAAAGAGGTAATAAAATTTAGTTTATCTAAAAGAATCGGCAACTAAATATCGCGGTATCATCTACTAAGTTTAAATCTCCTTTCCACTCATCAAGCTTTGAAAATATTAAACTGTTCATGTCTTCCATGGAAAGAGGATAATAACTATTGACTAATTTGACCAACCGTTCTGAACCAAAAAATTCTTCTTTCTCGTTCTCTAATTCTACCACTCCATCCGTGTAAAGTACAATGGTAGTATTCGGAGCCAGTGTTTTCTTTCCAATATTCATAAAAGGCAATTCATCTAGCATTCCTAAGCCTATACAGCCTTGATCTAATTCTTCTACTGATTTACCATTTGTAATAAATGGGTGATTATGACCAGCATTTACATAAGTGAGTTTTCTAGAAATGACATCATAATGTGCCAAAAAGAAAGTGATGAATTTTTCTCCTTTTGCATTCTTCATGACTTTCTCGTTCAATTCTTCCATCAATAATTTGATGTCAAAATTTCTGTGTTCAAACAACGTTCTCATAGTAGCTTGAAAATTTGCCATAAGCATCGCTGCAGAAACTCCCTTTCCTGAGACATCTGCAATGCAAATCACATATTCATCATCTTTTAGCTGGATAAAGTCGTAATAATCCCCGCCAACTTCATGTCGAGGCTTGTATTTGGCAGAAATATCCATCTGCTTATTGGTTGGTAAGTCATCCGGAAACAACATCTTCTGCATAGATGAAGCGATTTCCAATTCTCGTCTATAACGCTCTTGATGGATATTTATCTTTGCCATCCGTTTATTCTCAACTGCTACAACAATAATATTTATTAAGGTTTGAATAAAACTCATATAGTTGAGTTCGTTGCTATAATGCCTCCCGTCGTATTCCACACCTTTTACCAAAAAGTAAGCCAACGCTTTTTCTTTGTGAAAGACAGGTACAATAACATCGAATTCTTTGAGTAAATGAGATTGGGTCGATTCTATCATTGTAATTTCTTTGAACCTTCCTAATTCTGAAGAAATATCAAAATCTTTCACACGTCCTTTGTGTCCTTTCCTGAGAATACAGTCCCAAGAGTCTTGCTTATTGAACAAAACAAACTTATCGTAACCCAGCTGCTCATGCACAATGAACTCAAACAGTTGCATTAACTGTCCGACGTTTTGATTCACATTAATTGCATTCGTTATATCTAATAAAGAATTCAACTTAAAGTCTTTAAGTTGCAATTGATTTTCTAAATTTTTAACGAATGATTCTACCATTATATTTTTTCAATAATTTCAGGCAATTTTTTAACCGCTGCTAATTCTCGAAATTTCATTCTAACATCACCGCTGGGGCTCCCAAAGACAGTTTTTCCTTCTTCTACATCCTTTGTAACTCCTGATTGAGCGAGAACCGTACATCCATTTTTAAGCGTGATATCGCTAGCTAATCCAACCTGTCCCCAAAGTGTTACATTGTCTTCTATGATTACACAACCTGCAACTCCGACATTCGCTGCCATTAAACAACCGGCCCCAACCACGGTGTCATGACCGATATGAACTTGATTATCTATCTTGGTTCCCTCTCCTATTTCTGTGACGCCTGAAACACCCGAATCAATGGTGCAAAGTGCTCCAATTTCTACGTTTTTCTTTAAATGTACATGACCAATGGAGTACATTCTGTCATAACCAGTCTCTTTTTTCTTATAATAGAACGCATAATGACCAATTACAGAGTTCGCACCAATAATTACGTTCTCCTCTAGGATAGAATTATTACCGATCACTGCTCCTGGATGCAGAATAACATTTGCCCCTATAGAACAATTGTGACCCACAAACACATTTGGAAAAATAACGGCAGAAGAATCAATGAGTGTATTCTCACCGACCAAACTTGTCTGTGGAACAAAAGGAGAAAAATGTTTTGCTAGTTTGTTATAATCATCAAATGGATTTTCTGATACAATCAGTGCCTTCCCTTTTGGGCATTCGACCTCTTTATCAATAAGAATCGTTGTTGCCTTGCTATTTAGTGCTTTGTCATAGTACTTGGGGTGATCAACAAACATCAAATCACCGGATTCCACTTTATGAATCTCATTCAATCCTGAAACGATGTGATTTCTATCTCCAACAAAAGAGCAATTTATTAGTTCTGCAATTTCTTTGACGGTAAAGTTCTTATTCAACTTCATATATAACGCTTTATCTTAGTAAAATTAAGGGGAAAGGAGCTTGATGTCAAGACAACTGTGAAATGTTATGAGCGGAAGGTTGTTAATAATACGTTGCGCTTTAGATTCATCGCTAACGAATCCAGTGGGAGTTTACGATCATTTTAGTGAACCTTTCTCAACCTCACCTGTACTAGTAAAAAACAACAACTATGAAAACAATAACGCTTACGATTATCTTATTAGTCGTTTCAACGACTTACGCACAAACAAATGTTATTTCTAACAAAAGCCACAGTGGCGATTTAGCAGAACTCTATCTTGAATCTGATGACTTTGGTGAGGTTTATATGCCACCATCGGTTGATACAGTAATTTTGTATTCTTCTACATGCATTATAGAAGTGAAACGAAGCGTCTATTTTATTGAAGATAGTGGACCTCAAAATTACCACGATACCATTTGTAATCATAATTTCTTGCCGATTAACAAAACAGAATATGTACAATTCAAAAATAATTACGCTAACGGAACAACCTTTATAGGTTTTGATAAAGTGAAAAAATCGAATAAGATAAGAGTTAATAATTTTAACCAAAACGGAATTTCATGGTTCTTCGGAAGTATCATTCTCTTGATTGCTTTTTACTCATTACTACCTCTTTTGAGTCTACCTGTCCGCAAGGAAGGAAAAAAAGCATAACTTGAAGAATGGACTTAAAATAGGGTTGGGCCTATGGCTATTGTTCGCAATAATTGCCATACCCTTCCCTTTTCTGTTTTTTCCAAAATTTAAGTACACACACTCTGACACAATATTGTTGTATCAAGTAGTTGGAGGTTTACTTCCAGTTGGTTTACTCTTTGGATTTTTAAGTCTAAAAATGAAAAGTAAGCAAGAATTCCTTCTTGATGCATTGTATGTCTCTTTATCACTTATTCTTGCCTTTTACTTATTGCAATATGGATTTGATAAGGTTTTCAAAAGTCAATTTTACTTTCCAGAATCAAACACACTACATACTCCTTTGGGTCACTTATCAAAAGACATCCTTTTTTGGTCGGCTATGGGTTCATCTTATTGGTATAATCTATTTATGGGAACAATAGAAATTATACCTGCCTTGTTTCTTTTGCACAATAAAACCAGAATGCTTGGTGCTTTTGTCGCTTTTGCGGTTTTACTGAATGTCTGGATGATTAACATGAGTTTCGATATTACCGTAAAGGTTTTATCAACTCTGTTGGTACTAATCACCATTTATTTATTGTCATTCTATTGGCGAAAGTTGATCTCCTTTTTTACTGAGAATGAAATAATTGAAACAAGAGAAAGAACTCTTTTTTTGAATTCCAAACCCATTTTAAAGAGAGCGGTAAAAGGAACTATTATTGGTTTGTTTTGTATTGAGATATTACTGCCATTTTTACAGGAAGGAGAGTTTAACAGAGATACTCGAAGAATTTCTGACATCACTGGCAGTTTCACTGTAATTGATGCGCCAAGCGACGCTATAATAAACAACAACACCAAACGTATTCACTTTCACAACAAAGGGTGGTTGATTTTAGAGGATCAAAATCAAGAATTTGAAGATTATAAAACACGAAGTTCCTCTGCCTGCGGAAGAATTGAAATGCTCAATGAAAACATCACTCTATCTTTGTCAAAAACGAATCAAAATTATCTCCTTTCTTGGGAAGAAAATGGTATTTCATTGACGTGTCAACTACAAAAAATTGATTTGAGTAAAATGAAACTGTCAAAAGATGAATTTCATTGGACGGTGGAATCACTGTAGGTTTTTTTAAATTTCGTTAATGGAATTAAATACTCTCCTTAAATACAGTCATCTGCAAAAAAAAGTTATACATTTATAGAAAGACAGGCTGTATAACCACCTTTTTTTACTAATTTATTAAAACGAATATATTATGATAAATTTTTTCGGGAGATTATTTTTTTTTGTTGCACTGATAGCATCGTTATCAGCAAATAGCCAAACCTACCCTTCTTATGGACCTGAGATTGATGTTACTGTTAATGGGATAAATTTTGATGCCATGGAGCCGTTTATATCGGCAGACGGAAGTGTTTTATTCTTTAACAACCTGAATGATGGTGTCAATACTCGACTATATTTTGCAACAAGAGTGAATGATTCGACTTTCAATTTAGCTGGAGAAGTGAATGGAACAAATAGACCTACACCTCCTCATTTAGATGCGGTTCCTGACATGGATTTATTTGGTGCGTTTTATTGGACCTCAGACAGAAATTACCCAGCTGATTTAGATAACCTGCATCATGGAACATTTAATGCCGGGAGCGTAACGAGTATTGGACGTGTGCGAGGAGATTTTAATAAAAATATACCCGGTTGGTTAGTGATGGATCATGGAATAAGCCTTGATGGTCAGTTTCTTTATTATAACAATGCCAGATTCGACGGAATTGTTCCAAGTCCACGTGAAACTGAACTGGGAATTGCACAAAAAGTAAATGACTCTGTTTTTAATACGATTCCAAATTCAGATATTATCCTACAAAACATAACAGATACTAATTTCATCTATTACGCACCATGCGTTAGTAGTGATAATCTAGAACTCTATTATACACGCTATTTAAAAGACTCCATTACCGCGAGTACGCTCTTTGAAATTTGTGTTGCGGTTAGAAATACCTCTACAGATATCTATTCCGTTCCATTAGTTTTATTTTCTGAACCTATTGGTGATTTGATTGAAGCTCCCACTTTAACTACAAACAAGCAAATAATGTATTACCACAGAAAAATTATTGGTTCACATAAAATAGTCATGAGATACAGAGATACTACCCTCAGTCTAGAAACCCTATCTAAAGATAAAATTTTCTTCACAGTATATCCTAACCCAAGTAGTACTGATATTACTATTGAGCACTCCAACTTTTCTAGTAACTACTCTTATTCGATTGTAAATGTTTTGGGAGAGGTAGTCAGAAAAGAGCAAAACATTTCGAGTAAGAAATACCTGATGAGCACTTCAAATCTGAAGGAAGGAAATTATTCAATTCAGTTCTTTGATGGTGGTGTATTGGTTGAAACTGCTAAGTTTATAAAGATACCATAGAGGAGTATGCGAACAATCAATAAGCTTTATCAAGATTTCGAAAAACTTCCCCTAAAACTTCTTACGCCTCATTTTTTTTTGTAAAAGTTGACTGTTTTGGTCAAAATCAAAAAAAAACACTTCATCGCAATTCTTCTGCCAAATATTGAGCAGTGAATGAATTGTCCATACTTTTCTTGACGATCTCTTCAGGTGTTCCTGAGCAAACAATCTCACCACCATACTTCCCTCCTTCTGGGCCAATATCAACAATATAATCAGCTATTTTGATGATGTCCAGATTATGCTCAATGACCAAAACCGTATTACCGTCTTCAACTAACCGTTGCAGAACTTCAAGCAACATTTTAATATCTTCAAAATGCAAGCCTGTTGAAGGCTCATCAAGAATGTACATCGTATTTCCTGTTCCTTTTTTAGATAATTCTGCAGAAAGTTTTATACGTTGTGCCTCTCCTCCCGATAAAGTAGTCGAGGGTTGTCCTAATTTCACATATCCTAAACCGACAGAAACCAATGTTGAGAGAATTCTGTGAATCTTTGGTACACTGGCAAAGAAATCCGATGCAGTTCCTATGGTCATTTCGAGTACGTCACTGATTGACTTACCTTTAAATCGAACCTCTAAAGTCTCCCTGTTGTAGCGTTTTCCATTGCACGTTTCACACTCCACCAAAACATCGGGCAAAAAGTTCATTTCAACAACTTTCATTCCTCCTCCTTTACATGTTTCACATCTTCCACCAACTACATTGAAGGAAAAACGACCAGGTTTATACCCTCTAATCTGTGCTTCTGGTAAACTGGCAAAAATGCTTCTTATTTCATCGAATAATTTGGTATATGTGGCAGGGTTAGAACGCGGTGTACGCCCGATTGGACTCTGATTAATTTCAATCACTTTATCCAAATGATTAATGCCCGTAATGGATTTATACGGCAGCGGTTTTTTAACTCCGTGATAAATTTCTTTCAACAGAATCGGATACAAGGTCTGATTAATCAAAGATGATTTTCCACTTCCAGATACTCCCGTAATACACGTCATCGTACCTAAAGGAATCGTCAAATTTACATCTTGTAAATTTCTCCCTGACGCTCCTTTCAAAACTAACTTCTTGCCGTTTCCTTTTCTGCGTTTCTTAGGAAGTTCTATTCTTCTCTTTCCAGTTAAGTATTGATTGGTGAGAGAATTCTCATTCTCCAGCTCACCAATTGGTGATGCGTTAACAATGTCACCACCATTCTTTCCAGCTCCAGGGCCTAGATCAACCACAAAATCAGCTGCTTCAATCATTTCTTTGTCGTGCTCGACGACAATTACTGAATTTCCAGTGTCTCGCAATCGCTGTAATGATTTAATTAACCGTGAATTATCTCGTTGGTGCAAACCAATAGAAGGTTCATCCAAAATGTACAATACATTAATGAGCTCACTTCCAATTTGAGTTGCCAAACGAATGCGTTGCGCTTCACCTCCTGATAATGTTTTAGCTGAGCGATGCAAAGATAAATAGGTCAAGCCAACTTCAACAATAAAGCCTAGACGTGCATTAATTTCTTTGAGAATTTCAACCGCTATTTTCTGTTGTGTTTTATTCAACTTCTTGTTAACGTCTTTGAACCAATCAGCCAACTCAGCGATATCCATGGTGGCCAATTCACCAATGTTCTTGTTATCAATTTTAAAGAAATGGGCCTCTTTTTTGACTCTCGTTCCTTTGCAAGTCGTACAAACGTTCTTATTCATAAAACTTTGCGCCCAACGTTGAATAGGGGCAGAACTTTCTTCAGAATGCCGAGAAATAAATGGAATAACACCCTCAAAACTAACTTCAGTGGATGCGGTCGAAGTATGCGAACGTTCCAATCCCTCATTCCCATTAAGAACTACCTCAAGCACTGATTCCTCAATATCTTTCAAAGCGGTAGTTAAAGAATAGCCTTCTTTCGTTAAGTAGGCTTCCAGACGTTCAAAAATCCATTTGCGTTTGTACTCTCCCAATGGAGCTAAACCACCATTCTTGATTGACTTTGAAGTGTCAGGAATGATTTTATCTATGTCCACTTGTGACACTTCTCCAAGTCCATTACATGTTTTACAAGCTCCGTATGGTGAGTTAAATGAAAAAAGACTAGGTTCAGGCTCTGGGTAACTTATTCCAGTACTTGGGCACATCAAAGAACGACTAAAGTGCCTGACTTCTTCGGTTTCGAAATCTAAAATCATCATTGACTTGTCACCATGTTTCATTGCGGTAACGACGTCTTCATAGATTCGTGTTCTGTCCTTTTTAGAAACAACTAATCGGTCAATTACTATCTCGATATCGTGAATTTTATAGCGATCCGTTCGCATTCCCTTTTCAATGTTCTTCAGTTCTCCATCCACACGAACTTTAGTAAACCCCATTTTGAGAATTTGCTCGAACAACTCTCGGTAATGCCCTTTTCTGCCTTTGATTTTAGGAGAAAGCACACTGATTTTTTTGCCATCGTAGTTCTCAATAATCAAATCCACAATTTGATCGTCCGAATACTTAACCATTGCTTCGCCCGTATTGTAAGAATAGGCTGTTCCTACTCTTGCAAAAAGCAAACGCATAAAATCGTAAATCTCTGTAATAGTTCCAACTGTTGACCTCGGAGAACGAGAAACAGTTTTTTGTTCGATAGAAATCACAGGGCTTAGTCCATCTATTTTATCAACATCTGGTCGTTCTAACCCACCTAAAAATTGTCTTGCATAAGACGAAAATGTCTCAATATAACGACGTTGTCCTTCTGCAAAAATAGTATCAAAAGCAAGTGATGACTTTCCACTACCACTTAAGCCAGTAAATACTACTAATTCATTCCGTGGAATTTTTAGGTCAATGTTTTTAAGATTGTGCACACGCGCACCGTAAACTTCTATGTACGATTTCTTTGCCATTACTTCGGTAAATGAATTTTATAAGACTCGTTACGATAGGTTAGCTTGATTCCGATAATCCATGGATTTAAAAGTCTCAACATTCGGTAAGTTGAACCATTTTCTACTGCCCAATCGGACAAATTAGCAATCGAAGAAGTAACGTTGAGCGTTTTTGTTACAATTGGCTCATATAATTCAAATTTTTCTGGATTGAAACCATACGCTTCTGGATTTTCCATCACAATTTTCAAAGCAATTATTCTAAATACGTATCGATTAGTTTCTTCTGGCATTTGCAAGTCAAAATAGCTGGTAACTTTTTGTGCGTCGAGGTCTCTTTGAATACCTCCCGTCCCTCTATTATAAGCTGCCGCGGCTAAGAACCAATCATCGAATTTTTTGTTTGCCGCATTCAAATACTTGCAAGCCGCTGAGGTACTTTTTTCAACGTTCATCCGTTCATCAATTTCAGTATTGATTTTCAAACCATATTCTTTCGCTGTTGGAGACATAAATTGCCAAAATCCTTTCGCACCAGAGCGACTAGTTACCTGCGCTAGCCCACTTTCTGCAACACAGAGATATTTCATATCTTCAGGAATTCCATTTTTAACCAACGCTTTTTCAATTTCTGGAAAGAATCTCTTCGCTCGTTTTATGTATTGGATAGTAGCACTGTGTCTGTATGTATTTACTATTAACTCTCTGTCTAACCTCTCTTTTAAGTCAAAATTATCTATTCTCACAGTGACTCCACAAAAAGAAATAGAGTCAGGTATTGGAGGCATTTCAAAGTGATCTGCTTTGACTTCTACATCTGAAATTCGTTGAGATGTTGCTTTCTCATTCTGAGAAGAACAAGAAGAAAATTGAAGGATAATTATTGCACTCGCAATTAATTTATAATGAAATTTAAATATCATGACACGAAAATACGAATTAAAGAATACTAAATCCCGAACAAGAAACAATAAATATTAAAGGGTAAAACTCCTACTTTTCGGGTGCAGAATACTTAATCGTATTTTTATAGAGAAATCCAAAAACGAACACTGTATATACTACAAAAAATGCGACAGGATAATAAGTATCCAAAGAGACTAAATTAACCATTGCTACTGCAAGCAATGTTGAAAGGGCTCCTATTAAAACAAAAACCAGCCATACTTTTCTATCTGAAAGTCCTGCATACACTAAGTGATGTGTTGTATGATCTTTTCCTCCAACCATTGGAGATTGACCTATTTTGAGACGGTTAATTACCACTGTTAATGTATCTACCAATGCCGGTGTAAATGTAACAACAACAACTGTGAATCCCAACCATGACGGATGAAGACGGCTAGGGTCTGCGCTCCCAATATTCCAGAGGTACTTCATACCGAAAAAAGCCACGAATAGTCCAATAAACTGAGATCCTGCGTCTCCCATAAATAATTTGGATGGATAAATATTCATAACTAAAAACCCAGCTACTGCACCCAGAACAGATACAACTATAAGCATCCATACATTGATGTTAAACGGAAAAATGATCCAACTTGAAAAAACACAAGTCAATAAAATAAAGAAAACAGTAGTACCCGTAATACCATCCATATTATCTAGCATATTGAGTGAATTCATGATAACAACTACCCACAAGACAGTCAAAATTGCATCGGCCGACCAAATATGAAAAAAATCAATTGTTGAATCCGTGAATACAAAAATAACTCCACAGAATAGTTGAATAAATAACTTAAACAATGGGCGAGTGTCATAAGCGTCATCAGCTAATCCCATTCCAAAAGCAAGTGATCCAGCAATAAAAAGTCCTACATATTGAATGTTTTGAAAAACATTGGGTGCGTCATTAAAAATGATAGAATAAGCGATAGCAGAAAATATAAATACAACAAAAAAGCTAACGCCTCCGAGAGATGGTTTTGACTCGTTACTCCACCGTATCATAACATCATTTTTATTTCTTATACCTAAAGATCTAGAAAAACGCAATAACAAAATATTTATGACGTATGCTATTGCAGCACCACCAAGAGCGAATCCGCTGAGTTGAAGTAGTTTAATTAACACCTTGTTCTAATTAAAAGTGAGAGACAAAGTTACTAAATTCTTCCCCTTCTTTGTCTTTTTCAGAAATCATTGTTGGAACGCCTTGCCAATCAATCATTAAATCAACATCATTCCATTGGATTGTGCCCTCACTTTCAGGAGAATAATAATTTGTGCACTTATAAGAAAAAATAGTTTCATCTTCTTTGGCGAAGAAGCCGTGAGCAAAACCTGGGGGAATCCAAAATTGCACATTATTTTCTGCTGACAATTCTATTGAGAAATATTCACCGTAAGTTTTAGAGTTTTTTCTAATATCAACAGCAACGTCTATTACAGATCCATGAATTACTCGGACAAGTTTTCCTTGAGCATATGGCGGGTTTTGAAAATGCAATCCTCTCAACACTCCTTTCTTAGAGATTGATTGATTGTCTTGGACAAAAGTAAATTGTCCATTAGTTGCATCATTAAAAGCCTTCTGATTAAAACTTTCAAAAAACTCACCTCGTGTATCTTTAAAAATTCTTGGTTTAAAAACAAGTAAACCTTCAATTGGTGTATCTAATTTCTCCATTTACTAAATAATTTACGATGCCATCTATTTTTTTTTGCCGCTTGCTTGAACATTTTCGTATCATCCTCCATGTAACCATTATTATAGTTTCCATAGCCGTATCCATATCCGTATCCATATCCGTAAGATGAAGATTTCGATGCTTGAATACCATTTAAAATTACATTTAGACTTTTCAACTGCTGCACTTCGAATAATTCTTTAACTCGATTCGTGAAATTACGTTTGGAATAATGAGATTTAAATACATAAATCGGAATATCTGCTTCTGTTAAATTACGTACACCATCAGATACAAGACCAACTGGTGGGTTGTCAATTACAATGACATCATAAACTTCCTTCAATTGGTCTAGAATATTTTTAAAGCCATCACTCAAAAGTAATTCAGATGGATTCGGAGGAGTTGGACCCGCAGTAATAAAATCAAAACCTTCAACCTTCGTTTTATGAATACACTCTTCTAATGATACTTGACCTACAATTAGAGAACTCATGCCATTAATATTATCTGTATCCATCCCTAAGTGGATCTTAGGTTTTCTTAAATCCAAATCAAGAAGCACAGTTTTTTTCCCAGACATGGCAATAATTCCAGCAAGATTTAACGCCACAAACGTCTTCCCTTCTCCAGAAATAGAAGACGATATAGCGATTGTTTGATAGTTTGGATTGATGTAACTCAAGTTTGTCCTTATCTTTCTCATGGACTCAGCCATAGAAGATTTTGGAGCTTCTGCAACAATCAACTGAGAATATTCCATATTGTATTTAAACATGGGGACACCACCTAAAATAGAAGCCTTTTCGGGAAGTACGCTTTCTAAATCTTCAATCAGATTAATTTCATTGAACATTACATATTTCAAGAACATTACACCCAAACCTAAGATGATTCCAAACATGATAAACGAACTGTAAATAAAGTTTTTGCTTGGCTCAACTGGAGTCAATGCCACTTTAGGCATACTAAGAACCCTGTTAGAAGATGCATACCCCGCATCAGATATTGCATAGAGCACCTTTTTCTCTGTCAGAAGAGTAAAGTATTTTTCGTTCAAATCCTGAATATTCTTCAAACGATTAAATTCCATTTTCTTTTCAGGTAACTCGAAAATTTCATTCTTATACTTTGACATGTTAATTTTCAAAACTTTTGCATTTTGCATTAATCTATTCTCAATCGCAGAGACGCTGTTTTGAATCAAGCTTGTTTTCGACTTGATTTTTTTGTCGAGTAATTTAACTTCAGAATTCTCCGGAGTGACCCTGTACAACAAGTCCTCCTTTCTCTCCAACAAAAGATGTAACTCTTCAATGTGTTTCACCAAAGACGTTTCGTAGCTTTTACCTAACATTTCAGGAAGCATTTTGTAAACTTCTAAACGATTTGGACTCGAGCCTATCATTTTATGAACAGTCAGCAAAGAATTTAACTCATCTTCAATCAAATAAAGTTGGTCCTGCAATTTCCCTATATTTTCAGTAATATCCGCACTAATCCCTTCAGGATCAGCTAAATTAGATTTTCTTTGAAACAACATCAAGCTATCTTTGGATGATTTAAGTTCATTTGAAAGAGAATCCAATTGAGAGTCGATAAAATTCAAAATGTTTTCCGACCCTTTACGCTGCATCTCCTCATCAAAGGAAATATAAGATTTAGAAATTGCCAAAGTAACGTCTTTACACAACTGGGGATTATAACCTCGATAGGAAATTGAAATTGTTTTTGCTCCTACCTCCACTGGAGAGACTTTAAGCCCATTTTTTAATCTTTCGGTAACTGACTCAATACTATTAAATGTAAAGTATAATTCGTTAATAGTTGAAGCATCTTTCAACGCATCTTTACTTATAACCTTTACAACGACATCAAAATCCTTATTTTTTAAATGTTCGTTAACAAATCCCTTGATTGTTTTTCTCTTTTCGTTTTTGAGATAACTAAGCGAAATAGCTTTACCATCATAGCTCACTCTAATTTCTTGACCAATTAACGTTGAATCATACAATTCATATGGCTGAATATAATAACTACTGGTTAAATATTTTTCTTCTGTTAGAACGTTTCCTCGCGAATACAAACTAACATCCAACGATAAGCTTTTAACAGCTCGTTTGAATAGCAATTCTGAGCGCAATAATTCAACAACACTGGACAGTTGATTATCCCTAGATCCCAAATTCTTAAAATCCAATACTTCTTTTGCCGAATCTTTTTCAGACAATTGAAGAATCATAGATGACTCGTAAATTGGTTTGGTATAACGCAAATAGGCAAAAGCGAGAATACTGAACACCAAGACGAAAGAAAACGGCCACCACCAATATCTTTTTAAGATAGTTCTCAGTATGAGAGGATCGTAATTTTTATTTATTATGAAACTTTTATTGCTCAAATTATTTCAATAAGTTAATTGCGGTAAAAATAATAACTGCACCCGAAAGAATGGAGACTATCGGAACTACATCTTCTGCAATTTCTTTAGCTAATTCTGGTGTTGGCTCTACATATATATAGTCGTTTGCTTGAACAATCATATCTACATATCGAAGCCCTTCAATAGTGGAAAGATCAATAATGTAAACTTGACGCTCTCCACCAACTCTTCTCATTAACTTCACCGAACTTGCCTTTCCTCTATCTGTAATTCCTCCAGCCAGTGCTAATGCTTCCATAAGTGTGGTATTAGTGTTTTCCAATTTAATCACAGTAGCATCAGAACCGTTTCCTGGAAATACAATAACACGTTGATTGGTGATTTGCACCTGAACAAAAGGTTCCTGGTATTGTTCAGAAAACAATTCGCTCATTTTATCTTCACATTCTTCAATTGTTAATCCCTCTACTTTAATCTTTCCGAGCACCGGCAATTCAACTTCCCCATTTGTTCTAACCAAATACTCTAATGTTCTCTGATTACTATTATTATCTTCAGAAACACCACTAATTCCCTCAATAATATCCTTTCCATCTAAAGTTGAAAGGGTGAATGAAATTTTGTCGTCTTTAGAAATTCGATAAGCCTCTGTTGGTTTAAGAGGAATTGAATCACTATTGACCACCGCTCCTTTCTCTTGCTTGAACATCAAATTAGAATTTACTCCGCAACTTTGGAGTAATAAACCTGCTCCAAAAAAAAGCAGTACTGATATTCTATAAATCAATTTCATCCCTTTTTCTTTCAATTAATTCATCATAGAGTTTTGTCATGTTTTTGACTAACGTCTTATAATGGAACTTTTCTTCTACGAACTTCCATCCATTTTGTGACATTATTTGTCGTTTATTTTCATTTTCGACTAAAAAAAGTAACTTTTCTGAGAATAATTCGGTTTCATTTACAGGCACTACATACCCTGTTTCCTCCTCTACTATTATATCTCGGACTCCTCCAACATCCGTTGATATAAGAGCTACACCAGACGCTTGCGCTTCTATTAAACTCACCGGAGTACCTTCATTTTTAGATGTTAGACAAATAATATCCATTCCTGCATTAAAGGAAGCTACGTCCTCTACCCAAGACGTTAGTTTGATGGAATTATTGTGCTTTTTATTGATTAAAATAACTTTCGCCTCGATAAACTCACGCTCCGGCCCGTCGCCTACAATAAAGCACTTTACGTTTTTGCTTGTTTTTGCTAAAACATATTCCATCACATTCAAAAAGAAGGTATGATTCTTCACAGGAGCTAAACGACCGATTATTGCAATAGCCACTTCATCGTCCTCGATATTTTGTTCTTTTCTAATCCTTGCTCTTTCCGTTTTCGCTTTATCATGAAACTGTTTCAAATCGAAACCAAGCGGGACAACAGATACTTTATCTTCGCGACAAATATTGTGTGTTTCTATTAATTCTTTTTTTTGAATTGAGGATATTGCTACTATCGCATCTGACTTCTTGGCTAATTTTCGTTCGATTATCTTGAATAAATTCGTTTTGATATTCCCAAAATAGGAATGAAAAACATGGCCATGAAAAGTGTGAACGATAATGGGAACTCTGCAAGATTTAGCTGCTTTTCTACCTAACGCACCAGCTTTAGATGCATGAGTATGAACTATATCTGGTTCAAATTCTCTAATTATTGCCTTTAATCTTTTATATGCGGCTCTGTCACTTGCGAGATTGGGAAGTCTAACCATTTCTTCAATAAGAACAGGCTCAATATTGTATTTTTTGAGAATATATAATGAGTCAGATTCACCAACATCTGGCAATCCTCCGACAAGTTTAGTCTCAAAATCATCTCCCAAAAACGCGGTCAAAAAAGTAGCATTATAGGTTGGTCCACCGATGTTAAATCGATTGATTATCCTAAGGACTTTAACCTTACGTTTATATTTTCTTGGAGATGATGTCAACACAAATAATTAGTCAATACATTGTTAATTGTTCAAAAGTTTTCAGTCTTTGGCACGTTCATTGACAATTCTTATCGAAATTTATCAAAAAAAGTTCGATGAAGATACTAAGTCTGTTTCTAATAACCCTCTTCTATTGTGTAAATTTATCTATTGGTCAAAACAGTATTCAAACAGAATTGGAAATTTTTGTCAATGACCCAACGTTAAAGCATGCTTCAATTAGCTTTAATTTGATTGAATTGGATGGTAATAAGACCATTGAATCATATAACCCACAACTGATTCTGCCGCCTGCATCTACTACTAAGCTTTTTTCTACAGCAACAGCTCTAGAAATTTTAGGGCCTGATTTCAGAGCTGAAACACGCCTCTATGCTGATGGGGAAATTGATTCCAATGGTGTTTTAAATGGCAATCTATGGATACGTGGTGGTGGAGACCCAAGTTTAGGGAGTAAATATTTCAATTCTATAGACAAGCAGCATTTATTCTTAGAAGCTTGGGTAAAAGAAATTCAAACTTTAGGAATAAAATTAATTTCGGGTTCTGTTATTGCCGATGCATCAGAATTTGGTTACAATGGATCACCGGATGGATGGAATTGGGTAGATATGGGCAATTACTACGGTGCAGGTCCTTCCGGATTGACGATTTACGACAATCTTATTCAACTTAAGTTTAAAACATCTCCTGCCCCCAATAGACCAACTGAGATTACTAGCGTTGAACCTACCGTCCCTAAATTAGTGATGCACAACTACGTACTTTCTTCTCAAAGAGGAGGAGATAACTCGTATGTTTATGGTGCACCTTATTCTATGGATAGATTTATTACTGGTACGCTACCCGTTAATGAATCAGAATACATTGTCAAAGGAAGTCTTCCTGATCCTGAAAGTCAAATGGCATACGAGTTAGTACGACAACTTTTGAAAAAGAATATAAGCGTTGAAGGCATGTCAAAATCTGTTAGAAGCCACTTTAATACGCAGAAAAAAATAGAATATTCTGATAAAAAACTGATTTATACTCATCAAGGTGCGAAATTGATCGATATTATCAACATTACCAATCACAGAAGTATTAATTTGTTTGCCGAACACATGCTTTGCCTTATAGCATACCACAAAACGGGAGAAGGTACTACGAAAAAAGGCCTGGCAGTTTTAGAAAACTATTGGTCGTCTAGAATCAATGTGAGTTCCATGCGCATGAACGATGGAAGTGGATTGTCGCGAACCAATGCTATTTCTTCAGAAAACTATACAAATTTATTGGCGTACATGGCTAAAAGTAAATATAAAGATGCTTTTTTTAATTCTCTACCTATTTCTGGAGAAAGTGGTACATTGAAATCTTTCTGTAGAAATCAATCCGCTCATGGAAAAATTCATGCAAAAAGTGGCACAATGACACGCATAAAAAGTTATTCGGGATATTTAGATGGAAATAACGGAAAGGGTTATGCATTCGCAATAATTGTCAACAATTTCAATGGTAGTTCAAGCATTGTTAAAAAGAAAATGGAACGATTGTTAAATAGCGTAATTAATTCAAAATAAAAATCGGAGCTTAAAAAATTAAACTCCGATTTAGTAGACTGATAAGTACTAAAAAGTTAATTGAAATATCTACTAATTAGCACTTTGTAAAAATTCAACTACTTTCCTTGTCTCTTCTTGTGTTAAATTCGCTCTTAATTGCATGTGCATCCCGGCTACTTCCCATTCTGCATCTGAAAATGCGTCAGGTGATACTCCATTGTGACATCTAATGCAATTTTCTCCCCAAATTTGAGCTCCCGATTTCATAGAAACTCTTGGAGAAACCTTGCAACTACTAACTGTAAGAACAGATCCTACTATTACTGCGATAACTGACGTTATAATGATTATTTTTTTCATGATCTTTGTATTTAAATTAAAATCCCATTGCCCAACGGAAGTAAAACATATCTTGTGTAAGCGTTTCTCCTGAATCGTGATCTCCCAATCCACTAGTTGTCTGATATCCAAATTTTATAACAGTCCTCCAATCAAGCCAATAATTTAAGCCAACTGTTATTTGAGTTGGGTTTTGCTCCCAAAGAGCACCTTCAGGAGTTTGTAAAACACTGTATCTACCTACCAATTCTAGATTTCTAAAGAATTTATTTTCGATTAAGGATGGCCTAACAGTAAGCTGAGCATAATATCCGTTGCTGATATTATCGAAGCTATAGAACCCTCCTAGTGAATCTTCAAAATCTAGATATTCTGCACTACTTATTTGAGAATAATTGTACTGACCTTTGATATCCACTACACTCTTCATGAAATTTAAGTCTTTTACTAGAGAGAAATCTACAGCGTACAAGTTGGCAGTAACATCTTTATATCTACTACCTTCAGTTCCTACTTTGCCTATCATTGTTGAAAAACCTACTTCCATCATGGAATTTGAAAAAGGAAAAATACCTAATCTACCACCGACTGTTTTGTCTTTGTTGTTATCTCTCATGTAACCAAACTTCAGCATTCCAGCCTCATCTTCTTCGATAGAGCCATCTTTTATTTGAGGTCCATTTACAACGTAAACTTGGTAGTTAAGCTTCAAAGGTCCTGTATAAAAAGCACCTCTCAACTCTAACCCTATATCACTTGAAGGAGCGATGCCATCATGACCAAAACCTAATGGTGCATTAACGGATCTATTTATCCATGCAGGATGCAGTTTCTCTGTAAACGTACCGAAGGGGAGTAAGAATTGACCTGCACGAACAGTGACATACTTATTTAGTATAAACGATGCATTTGCATATCCTAATCCAAGTTCAAAGCCATCACCGCCATATTCACCTTCGAGTTCTGCTTCGAAAAATAATCTATCCGATTGTTTATATAAAAGAACGGGACTAAAACCTCCACCGATAAACCCAAAATCTGTTGTACCTTCAACATCAACGGCATCAAAACCAGTGAAGAAAAATCCTCTAACCATGAATTTTGATTTCCCTGGCTTTAATGTTTTGTAATTCTGAAGCGCCTGTCGAGCTATCGTGCTCAAAGAATCCTGCGCTTGCACCGCCAATGAGGCGAATAATACTAATACTAATAATATACGTTTCATATTTTATTTTTTAAAAGTTCTAATATAATTTACCAATTGCCAACGTTGTTCTTTCTTCAAGATCGTTTTGTATGATGCCATTGGAGCACGACCTTCAGTCAATTTCCAATAAAGAGCACCATCACTTTGTGCTTGAACTTTACTAATTGTAAAATTTGTTGGTCTCGGAGTTAGACTTGACCCAGCCATTCCATCTCCTTTACCATAATTACCATGGCAAATAGCGCACATCTGCTTAAATAATTTTTTCCCTTTAGCGGTTGCTGATGCATTACCTTTGTAAGGGTTTTTCAAATTATTAGCACTAGCCGGTGCTTTCCACTCTTTTACGCTCGCATTTCCTGTATCCGAACCGACTGGTCCGAAACTGAAGAAAATTATTCCCGAAAATGCTACGAGGATGCTTAACTTATTCATATTGTTTTTTTTTATGTTAAACTTTTTTGTTTTATTCAATTACTCATTGTACTACACCACAAATGTATAGCCGAGAGTTAGCTAATTCTATGACCTACGTCATGTTTTTAGATGATTATTGATATGGAAGTGAAATTTATTGGAAATAACTCACCTATAGTGAGCAAAATAGGTTCTTTTGAACGATTATTTTTTCCTTAATCTTTGGTCTATTCTCTTAGTAATAAGACTAAAGAGCAACTGTGTGTCTTTGTCATTGAGTTTTTTTCCCAATTTTACTAACTTCCCAAGGTATTCAAATTCTATCCTGTCTCCACCGACAATCCAAGGAGATTTTTCCCAAGCAGCTTGAATAGATTTTTCTTTTGGTTGTTGAATTGATATTTTTGAAATATTTTCCAAGTAATAAGGCACAGAATTACCATAGCCTCTAATAGATTTCTTATAATACAACGCCACCTCATCTATTTTGACTAATTCCTTTCCCCAAAGAATCCAAAAAAACGAACGTATTACTTTATAAGCAAAATAGGCCCAGAATGATAGAAAAATAGCCATTATAACCTGCTCTTGCTGAGCAAGAGGCAAAGCAAATAGTGACCAAATTACAATTCCTCCAATAGCCAACCACATCCCAACCCATGCTCCCATAACTGCTTTTAACCATACAATATCCTCTGGGTTGATGATAATCGTAGTCTTCTGCTTTCCGTCTTTAAAGCTAATTCGCTTCCCTATCCACTTCATAGTGCAAAAATAGTCAAAGTAGAAGGATTGAGCAAGAGAACTAAATATGAGCGAGATTAGAGAATAAAAAAAGGGGGGAGGGATTTATTCGCCTAAACTCTGGTCGATAGGGTCAAGGTAAGATGCAAATTTTAACTTTCTATTACTCACAATGCAATGCTGATAATCTAATTTTCTATAAAAAATAAACGGGCTATCTAATTAGAGTAAAATTTCCTTTAATGATACTCTCAACGTTGTCAATGCAGGTAACTTTTAAGTAATAATCGTAGGTGTCTGGATTCAGTGATTTCCCTCTAAAAGTTCCATCCCAACCGAACGGTCGTTCAAATGATTCAAATACCATTTCTCCCCATCTGTCGTAAATTCTAAACACCATTTCTTTAATTGCAGGTCCTCTTACGTATAAAACATCATTTTCCCCATCTCCATTTGGTGTAAATGCATTTGGCACAAACAAATAAGGATCATCACACTGAAATTCATAAACAGTGATAAGAACAGTGTCAGACTTGGTACAAATACCATCTGATATGGAGAATGTGAATAAAGTCGTTTGATCTATCGTTGCGTTTGTTTGTTGAGCCGTTGAATTAATTAAATCCTGTGATGGTGTCCATTGGTAAGTAAAACCTCCAGGCTCACCAATTAAAGTTACCTCCGCTCCAACTGGTATGGTATATTCTGAAGCAGTAGCAGAAACTAATCCATTTGGTATTGATCCTACTGAAATCAGAAGTGAGTCTGTTGCTGTACAACCCGTATTAGAAGTTGCCGAAACATAAATATATTGGGTCGTTTCAGGGTTAACAGTTACCGTGCTACTCGATGATGGAGTGACTAAAACAGAATCTGGAGTCCAAACAAAATTATTAAATGTGATAGATGGGTTTAAACTTGTCGCTGTTAAAATTGATTGATCTCCAATGCAGAGCATATTATTGCCCGATATTTGAATACCCGAACTTGTAATTTGAACCTCGACACTATCCACCATTGAGCATCCAGAATTACTGATTTGAACATAATAAATCGCATTCCCAGTCGGTGTTAATGTATAGACGGAATCTGACAAGTTGGTATTCAAAGTGTCTGTAAAATTACTAGAAGAGGACCAAACAAATTGATTGCCCGTTCCATTCGAAAATGCTGTAAGTGAAATAGGAAGAGGAGTGCATAGAACTTGATCAGGAGAAGTAGTCAATTCCAATGAATCATAGACAGTAATGGTTATTTGCGCAGTATCTGAAAGTTGACATGCACTATCGGTAACGTATAAATACACATCGAATACTCCCACAGAATCATAAACTCGAATCGGCTCGAAAATAATAGATGTTGTATCCCCATTCCCAAAATCCCATAAATAGACATCCGTTACATTAGATGAGTTGGTGAAATTCACCGTGAATGGTCGGCATCCAATAGTATTATCTGCGGTAAACTCTGCAACAGGAATTATTTCAAAATCAAATTTAAAGACAAGGTTGTTGCAGTTTGAACTTAAGTCAGTTTCTGACCATGCTCCAGATGTTGTTGCCGCTCCTCCAACAGAAGAACCACAGGCACCACAAACAGATTGATAAATCACACCATTCTTATCAAACCGTGAAGTTCCTCCATCAACATGCTCCCTGATGTTTCCTGGTTCGCCGTAATATGTCCCATATAACAAGTTGGAAAATTGATTATCAATCGCAATGAGATAAAAATCAAAACCATTTGGAGCAGTACTGTAAATTGCATCTGGAGTTATTGGCATATTTCCGAGTACATCTGAAGACTGAAGAAGGTGAGCACCCCAGCCAGAGACATAGATGTTCCCACATATATCTACTAAAAAAGCGGAAGGCGAAATATCAAACATCGGGCTTCCATCTCCAAACACTGTAGAATTTAAAGCTGTTGAAAGGGTAGAATCCATTTTTAAAATATACTGCCCACTGTTGGGGTTAACAAAACTTGCATTGATCACTGGAAAAGCTCCGCCCTCAGATTGCCCAACTAAATAAACATTATTAACTCTGTCCGTTTCCACTAAGAATGCTTGATCATAATTAGGAGTACCTATGTAAGAAGCGTTAATAACAGAACTCCCATCACTGGTTAACTTAGCTACATAACCATCGGTTTCTCCCCCGTTGTATGAAGATTGCCAACCAGAAGCCGTGTTTTGCAGATCAGCAGAGTTTGTTCCTCCGCTGAAAACTATTTTATTACTCGCGTCAAATTTAACAGAATAACAGGCATCATTATTCGAACCCCCAAAGTAACTTGACCATTGTAAAGAAGACAAATCAGAATTAAGTTGAAACATAACTCCATCTTGCCTACCTGCATTTGCAGGTTGGAATGGATTCACCGTGGGAAAGTCAGTTGATCTAGTACAGGAGGCAATTAAACAGTTACCCAAAGAATCCAATATTATTTCTCCCCTAAACTGATCTCCGTAATTGGTAACCAATGAGTCATAGATTGCAAATGTGTTATAGGGCAAAGAAACAGGATTGTAATTAACTCCATCATCAGCGCTACCTCCAATGTATGTTGAAGCAAGTAAATTCTGACCATTAGCGCTGATTTTCACAACATAAATATCTATTCCCTGATTTGTGAAATAAACTCCATTTTGTAAAAAATTAGTTCCTGAAACACCCCCAGCATGTGCTGTTTGATACCCTCCTTGGATAGGAAAGTCAAGACTCGAAGTTGAACCATAAAGATAAAGGTTATTATTCTGGTCACAAATCATACTCTGAGCAGTTTCCGTTCCTTGTGTTCCATCTCCTCCACCAATAAATGTCGTCCAAATCATTGTTGAACCATCAGGAGAGTATTTAGACACAAAAGCATCCGTTATTCCATAAGTTGCATTCGAAACAACTGTAAAATTAGACGTTGTATTATAAGCCAATGGGTCTGGTGTAGGATAAGCATTCCCGTATATCATTCCTCCAGAATAAGCCGTTCCATCATTTCCGTATGTCGCAGTCATTCCAAAGTTGTCAGTAATAGAACCTGAATAAGTAGCAAAAATCAATACTGGATCAATTACCAACGTTAAATTCGGGTTGTATCTCCCTAAGTCAAATTTCACTTCATTATTCTCCAACACAAAGTTACATTCCACCTCACGAATGGAACCATTTACAATTTGATATGCATACGGTTTTTGTTCAATTATCTCTCCTAGATCAGTCTTAACAACCAAATCCCCCCTCTTATTAATTGATATTTTTTTATGTCCAACATATTGAAGAAGCAATTGCTTAGGGTTTGCATTTGGTTGAACATGAAATTCATATTTCAATTGCTCTTTTTCTTCAATAATTTTCAAGTCTATACCGTCATAAAGATTAGACATTACAGCTTCTGCGTAACCTCTAACATTAGAAGCCCAATGAGCTTTATCCTTACCAATGAAATAGTTGAAATAATTAGATGTTGGTATCATCTTCTCTATATTATTTACCTCATTTGAACCCAAAAAATTAAGGTGTAAAACAGTTTGTGGTATTAGAGGTGTTACGCCGTTATTATTTTTCCCACTTGCATGTGCTTCTTGCAGTGCAGAAAAATCTTGCAAATGAAACATCATTTTATGTTGCTCTATCCAAAGATTTCCACCGTCAAAATGACTTTTAAATAACACTTTATCTCCCCATTGACCTTTATTTTCTATGAAAGAATGAGGTGTAGAGTGTTCATGCTTGACTTCTTGTGAAGTAGCAGAAAAATATAGTAAGAAAGCAACTAAAAAAATTGTTAATCTCATTCTTTGTTGTTTGATAGAATTCGCTCTAAATTAGTGAATTAAATAGAAGACGCCAAAAAAGAGTATAAAGTTCGCTAAAAGGAATTAAATTTGTGTCAATGAAAAATAGAATAATATCACTTTTCGATATACAATATCCACTCATTCAAGCAGGTATGATTTGGTGCTCAGGTTGGGAATTGGCTTCTGCTGTTTCTAATGCTGGTGGTCTAGGAATTATCGGTTCAGGCTCAATGTACCCGGAAGTTTTAGATGAACAAATCACAAAATGTAAAAACGCAACTGAACAACCTTTTGCAGTTAATTTACCGATGCTCTATCCAGATATTGATAAGCATGTCGCAACAATCATTAAACACAAAGTTCCCATTGTATTTACTTCTGCGGGAAATCCGAAAACTTGGACGAAACACTTAAAAGAACATGGAATTAAAGTAATTCATGTTGTTTCCAGCGTTAAATTTGCAAAAAAAGCAGAAGAAGCGGGTGTTGATGCGGTTGTTGCAGAAGGCTTTGAAGCTGGTGGACACAATGGACGTGACGAAACAACAACCTTATGTTTAATCCCCATGGTTGTGGAAGCTATCAATATTCCAGTTATTGCAGCCGGTGGAATTGGAACAGGTCGAGCAATGCTTGCTGCAATGAATCTTGGTGCCGAAGCTGTGCAAATAGGAAGTCGTTTTGTCGCTTCAATAGAATCTAGTGCTCACCAAAACTTTAAAAATGTAGTTCTGGCGGCCAATGAAGGAGATACTCAACTTACATTAAAAGACATTACCCCAGTACGTTTAGTAAAAAATGAATTCTATCAGCAAGTAGAAAAGGCTTATCAAAATTGTGCTTCTCAAGAAGAAATAAAAGAACTTTTGGGTAGAGGTCGTGCAAAAAAAGGTATGTTTGAAGGAGATTTACTTGAAGGAGAACTCGAAATAGGGCAAGTTTCAGGGCTTATACAAGCAATAAAACCTGCCAAAGACATCGTTGATGAAATCATCACAGAATTTAAAGCAACCATTCAGGAACAAAATTCTGATAAATACACATTTTAGTCAATGATAAAATACGAAAAATTTATTCTGGAAAATGGCTTGAAAGTCCTTTTCCATCAGGACACGACAACTCCAATGGCTGTGGTAAACACACTTTACAATGTTGGAGCAAGAGATGAAACTGAAGAGCAAACTGGATTTGCACATCTCTTTGAACATCTGATGTTTGGAGGCTCTGTGAATATCAGTGATTTTGATAAACCTCTGCAATTAGCAGGAGGTGAGAATAATGCCTTCACCTCTAACGATATAACCAATTACTATGATGTTCTTCCTAAACAGAATATAGAGACTGCTCTTTGGTTAGAAAGTGATAGAATGCTCTCACTTGCTTTTACAGACAAAAGCCTTGAAACGCAACGAAGTGTAGTTATAGAAGAATTTAAACAACGATATCTCAACCAACCGTATGGTGATGTATGGTTAGAATTGCGCCCTCTTGCCTATAAAATACATCCTTATAAGTGGGCAACGATTGGCAAAGAAATCAAGCATATAGAAGATGCAACGATGGATGATGTAAAAGCATTCTTCAAAAAATTCTATTGTCCTTCGAATGCGATTTTAACCATTGCAGGAAATTTTGAATTGGAAGAAGTCAAAAAATTTGTTAATAAATGGTATGGAGATATTCCAGCAGGGCAAAAGAACGATAGAAATATTCCAAAAGAGCCTGAGCAAAAAGAATACAGAGAGAAAACTATTAAAAGAGAAGTGCCTACAAATGCCTTTTACTATGCCTTTAAAATGAAAAATCGGTTAGATCCAGATTTCTATATATCTGATACTTTATCAGATGCGCTTGGCAGAGATAAAAGTTCACGACTTTACATTTCTCTCAAAAAAGAACAACAACTAGTTTCTTCGATTGGAGCTTATATAATGGGGACAATAGAAGATGGATTGCTTGTGATATCTGGAAAATTAAATGACAATAGTTCTTTCAAAGAATTGGACGTTGCCCTTTGGAAAGAACTGGATGAAATCAAAAAGAAGGAGCTTGAGGAGAATGAGTTAAAGCGAATTATGAACAAAATTAGAACCTCCAAAGAATTTCAAGAACAAGGAGTTTTGAACCGAGCGATGAATTTAAGTATGTTTGAATTATTAGGAGACGCTAATATGATTAACGAAGAAAGCATATCTTATCAAAGAATAACACCAAAAGACATTCAGCGCGTTGCGAAAGATATTCTACAAAAAGAAAAATGTTCTTTACTTAAAGTTAAAGCACTTCCAAATGATAAATAGAAAAGAACAACCAGCTATTAAGAAGATAGAATCTGTCGATTTTCTAGCACCAAAAAAGCTGAAAATAACACCAAAAGTATCTCTGTTTCATACTAAGAATGTCAAAGATGAAACCACTCGTTTTGATCTCTATTTTGATGCAGGAAAGGTGAAAGCAGAAAACGGAATAGCTAGTTTTGTTAATGGATTGATTCTCTCTGGGACGAAAGAAAGAACATCTGTGCAAATAAACAATGATATAAATGGACTAGGTGGCTTCTACGAATCAGGAGTCTCTATCGAAAACGCCGTAATTTCTATGCATTGCTTGAGAGAAAACATTCTGCCCATTTTTGATACGATTATAGATGCAATTAAAAATGCTAATTTTCCAGAAAAAGAAGTGTCCGAATATTTTTCTGATAGTAAGCAAAGAATGAAGATAAATTCAGAAAAAGTAAGTTATTTGGCTCAAAAAAAATTCCAAAAATTACTCTTTGCTAACAATGACAAATATTCTTCTACTTTATCCTTGGAAGATTACGACAAAGTGAGTGTTGAAGACTTAAAGGAGTTCCATAAAAAGAACTATCTAAAAGGATTAACAAAAGTTGTTGTTGTCGGTAATGTAGAACAAAATAAAATCACGTACCTCGCTGAATCTTGTTCACAGTTTATCGCTGATGATGGCGCAACATTTTCTAGTGAACTTAAAAATCACTCAACGGAAGAACGAATAGAAAAGAAAGGTGCTATCCAATCTGCCATTCGAGTCGGTAGAACGCTCTTCAATAAAAATCATCCTGATTATCTGGACTTTTTAGTTCTCAACACTATTCTTGGTGATTATTTCGGGTCTCGTTTGATGTCGAATATCAGGGAGGATAAAGGATACACTTATGGCATAGGATCGATGATTTCTGAGTTACAAAAAACTGGTTATTTCATCGTAGCAACAGAGGTTGGGCATGAAGTGAAAGATGCAACATTGCAAGAAATTAAAAATGAATTTAAACGATTGCAAGATGAAATAGTAGCAGAGGAAGAATTGCAGCTTGTAAAAAATTACATGTTGGGACAACTGCTAAAAAGTGCCGACGGCCCGTATGCAATGATGGACTTATATTTAAGTGCAGAGATACACGGTAAAAATCTGAATTTTTACAACAAAGCAATCGAAAATATTCAAGCTATTACTTCTGAAAGAATTAAGGAATTAGCTGTAAAATATTTAGACTGGAAAGAAATGAGCGTGGTTGTGGTGGGATAGTTGAACTTTGCTATCTTTTTCATTCCCATCAAAAAAAGCTAAAACCCTAATGGAGAACTCAATAAACCTTACATCCATTCAGCCTAGTTTTCTCTTTGGATTAGGGATTGAGAGTAAAGACACAAGACAAAAACGATTCTCTTTTATTTTTCTCAAAATAAACAACCAAAACATCAACTTTTCGTCTTTATACTACGTATAAGATAATTACGTTATACTTAATATGCTCTATAGGTACATTTTTCTTCTCGGGTTTATACTCTCCTCTTTTTGGAGTAATGCGTCACACGTTCTTGGGGGAGAAATCACATGGACTTGTCAAGGAGGAGACTATGTTTTTCAATTAGTTGTTTATCGTGATTGCAATGGAGCCGTTCTCAATACAATTTCTGAGGATATTAATATTTGGGGACACCCAACGCTGAATGTCATCACTTTGCCTTTTGTGTCAAGTTCAGATGTTTCTCCTACTTGCACACAAGTTGCTGGTGGTCCGAGTCCATTAATTTGTGGTTCGGGAGCCAATGGCGGGAACGGGCAAGGAGCTATCGAAAAAATAATTTACAGAAGTGCCCCAACAACATTAACTGGGATTCCCCCAAGTTCTGGCTGGGTTTTTACCTACCAGAATTTTTCTAGAAGTGGAGCTATAACCAATCTCGTGTCGCCTTCTTCAAAAGGAATTACTCTTATCTCAAAAATGTTTGCTATTTCGGGAGCAACAACAGGGTGCATTGATAATTCTCCGCAGTTCCTGCAAGAACCGTATTTTGTAAGTTGTGCTGGAGATGCATATGAATACAACATGAATGCTGTCGATCCAGACCTCGATTCTTTGGCTATATCTTTTGGCATTCCTTACGATCATTTTCCTTCTGGAGTATATGTAGAAGGAGTAACTCCACCTCCTTTGAGTTTTGTACCTGGATTTAGTTATACTTCACCGACTCCCGATGTGAATATGAACGCTGGAAATATACCTGCTTCCTTAGATCCAAGTTCTGGTAATTTAACTCTACTTTCTAATAATACAGGTAGCTATAATGTCAAAATAGTAGCACAATCCTTCCGAAATGGTGTTCTCATTGCAGAAGTCTCGAGAGAAATGCAAATAATCGTTGTGAATTGCGCTGGAACCAATAACGCCCCTGTAATTGCGGGTCCTTTTGGGGGACTTTTTGAAACTACTATTGTTGCAGGAACTTCGGTTAATTTTAACCTTAACTCCACCGATGTTGAGTTATTGCAAGACGGTTCTCCACAAAGCAATATCCTCTCTGCAACAGGTTTAATGTTCGGTACAAATTATACAAGTAATGTTGGTTGCGCAATTGCTCCATGTGCTACTCTTAATGCAACTCCTCTAATCACAATGTCTCAAGGAGTTACGACTACCTTTGATTGGCAAACAGATTGCGACCATTTGGTCAATCCTTTTGGTTTTATCGCAGAATCTATTCCTTATCATTTCGTATTTAAAGTACAAGACAATTATTGTCCTGTTCCGAAGGTGAGTTATGCAACAATTACTATCAATGTTACTAACCCTGGTATTGTTCCTGCGCCGATTATTGATTGCATTCAAACGGATGCTGCAGATAACGTTACAATTAATTGGAGTCCTGTGGTAGATCCTCTAGGTACATTCAATTCTTATCAAGTTCATTCTTTACAAGATGGATTAATTGCAACAATTAACAATATTAATACAACAACCTATACAGATCCTGCTGTTGGCACCCAGAAAGATTACTTTTTAGTGACTGCATCTGCTTGCAACGGAAGTACTTTGCGTCATTCTGACACCATATCTAATATCTATCTCACACTGAACAATCCAAATGATGGAACGGCCTTTTTACAATGGAATGATCCAATTCATCCAGTTTTTCCTTCAATGAATGCCTATACGCATATTTACAGAGAATACCCGGTTGGAACATGGAGTTTATATGACAGTGTGCCATACGGAACTCATTTCTACCGAGACACCATTACGATTTGCAGTGTTTTCTTGAATTATCAGATAGTTCTGCCGAATCAGCCGTGCGACTATACCTCAAACATTGCAGGAGATAACTTTACTGACCAAATTGCACCAAGCATTCCTATTTTAAGCCTTGTGACTATCGATAGTGCAACAAATTTAGTTACAATTACATGGAATCAGAATCCTGCACCTGATACATTTGGTTACATTATTTACGTGCAAGATGCAAATGGAGCCATCGTTCCGTTAAATCAAGTTTTTGGAGCTGGAAATACATCATACACTTATAATCCAGATGTTACTCAAGGACCACTTACGTATTCTGTTGCGGCTTTCGATTCTTGCCTAGTTACAACCGTTCCTCCTGTTTATCAGACTTCCGCAAAAGGAGAATTGCATACAACCTCCTTTTTATCAACCACTCTTGATGTTTGTTTAAAGCAAGTAAACTTATCATGGACTTCCTATATTGGATGGAACGCAGTAGATCGTTATGAAATTCTAGGAAAAACTGCTACTTCTGCATGGATTAATTACGGTAATACGACCAGTAATTCTTTTGTTATTGATGTCATTGGTGGAGAAACATACACCTTTCTTGTTCGACCTATTTCAGATGATGGAAGAATATCATATTCCAATACGAGCACTTTATTTATTTCTTCTCCTAGAACACCGAATTTTAACTATTTACAAGTTGCAACAGTCGTAGGCAATGATGTTGAATTGAGGCATTTTATCGATGCAACTACCAATATTTCTGAAATAGCAATTCAAAGAAAAACAACAGGAAACTTTGAAGAAATAGACAGAATAGCGATCGTAGGAAACTCTATAAGTTATACTGATACTGATGTTGATGTAAATGTAAATTCTTACACTTACCGGGTACAATATATTGATAGCTGTGGTTTGCTAGGTGGAGTCTCTAATGAGGCACAAACAATTTTACTCGATATCAATTCTGACGATCTCATTAAAATCAATTATTTGAATTGGAACTCTTATCAACAATTTTTCGGGTCTATTTTGGAATATAACTTATACCGAGGGTTTGATAGTGTTTTTAATAGTCCATCTTTAGCTGTATTTACTTCTGGAGAAGTTAGTTTCTCAGATGACGTCAGCAATGTTATTTCAAAAGGAAAAATCTGTTATTATGTCGAAGCAGTAGAATCAATGAATGTTTATAATTTTTCAGAAATAAGCCGTTCCAATATTCGTTGTATGACCTTACCTCCAATTATTTACATTCCTAATGCGTTTACTCCTGATGGACTAAACCCTGTTTTTAAGCCCGTTCTTTCTGATTTTGATCCAGCAGGTTATGATTTCACTATTTTCGATCGATGGGGACAAGTTATTTTTAAAACCAATGCTGCTGACGAAGGTTGGGATGGACGAACAATTCTATCGGGAAAAATAGCTGCAGCCGGTACTTATGTTTACATGGTCGTTTTACATGATGCTGATGGCGTTGAAGTTGTGAGAAGAGGTCATGTTTCTTTGATTCGGTGATTTAATAATTTAAGAAACGCTCATTGTAAGTTCTCTTCAAGATAATTGTAAAAAAGAAAGACGTCCACTTCTCCTTTAATCATGAATTCATTCTTCCATTAATTCCTTTATCTTTACCTCGTGAATAAGATTCTCATCATTCAAACGGCTTTTTTAGGAGATGTAATTTTGGCAACGGCTGTTGTTTCTGAGTTAAATCGCTTATATCCAGCTGCTAAAATTGATTTTTTACTCAAAAAAGGGAATGAATCATTGTTGGAGAACAATCCAAAGTTGGATTCGATTATTATTTTCGACAAAACATCGAGCAAGTGGAAATCCATTCTTCGATTAATCAAACAATTCAGAAAGGAACGGTACGATTTGGTCGTGAATTTACATCGTTTTGCAAGTTCAGGTATTATTGCTGGACTTTCAAAAGGCAAAAAAAGACACGGATTTAAAAAGAATCCTTTTTCGTTCTTATTTACCAAAACATTTGAGCATCATATTGGAGATAGCACACATGAAGTGGAACGAAATTTATCACTTATTCAAGAGTTTGGAGCAGAAAAATTAATACGCCCTGAATTGTTCCCTTCTGAAAAAGATCGGCATGTAATTACGAAGTACGTTTCGGAAGAATATTATTGTATTGCCCCTGCCTCAGTCTGGTTTACTAAACAATTACCGAAGCACAAATGGGTAGAATTAATTGAATCACTTCCTAATCATAGCCACATCTATCTCATTGGCGCATCTAACGATTCAGAACTTTGCACAGAAATAATCACGACAAGTAAACAAGAAAATGTCTGGTCCTTGTGTGGAGAATTAACTCTATTGCAGTCTGCAGCCTTGATGCAAAACGCAACACGAAATTTCGTCAACGATTCTGGGCCTTTGCATCTGGCGTCTTCCGTCAATGCAAACGTAACGGCGTTCTTTTGCTCAACTGTTCCTAAATTTGGTTTCGGTCCATTATCTGAAAATTCTGAAATAAAAGAAGTCCAAAATTTAAGCTGTCGTCCATGTGGTTTACACGGGCATAAAGTTTGCCCAAGGGGTCATTTTAAGTGTGGGGAGATTATTCTTTGATTATTTAACCTTCAACTCCATCACGTAATCTTCCATCAAAAAACCTTTTCCGATATCAATATCCTCCTCCTTTATAATTTTAAATCCCAGATTTTTATAAAATTCGGATGCTTTATTAAAACGGTTGACATTTAAATGCAAAGTATGGCAGTTTAGATCAAAAGCAACATTCATGGATTGGTTGAATAACTCTCGTCCTAAGCCTTTGCTTTGTTTTTCTTGGAGAATATATAGTTTGTGAATTCGTAAGTAGTCTGCATCAGGGAAATTTGGTTCTAAACCTAAAAAACCAACTGCTCTTCCATTCTCAGTTATGATATAATAGAGAAAACCTGTGTTCACTTGTTCTTGAAGTGTAGTCACATCGTACATCCAATCAAGCATGTATTCTATCTGCTCTTTAGAGAGAATATCTTTAAATGTGACAGGCCAAATTTGATGGGCAAGTTGATTGACAATAAAAATTTCTTCGGCATGTATCTGTTTGACTTCAATCATGGCTCGAAGGTAAAAAAAAGAGTCGATTTAAAAACCTACTCTCTAATTATTTATTTTCCACCTATTTTCTTTCCTACTGAAGTCTTAGGTTTTGGTGTCGGCCGAGGAGATGGTTTAGACCGTGGTGTTGGTTTAACTACCGGTCGTGGTTTGGATATCGTTCTAGGCTTCGTTGTTGGTCTCGGTGTAGGTCGTGGTTTGGAAATTGTTCTAGGTTTCGTTGAAGAACTTGGTGTAGTTGTAGGTCTTGGTTGGGCAGTCCCCGAATTAGTTACCGGCTTTTTGTCCTCAAGAGCCACTGGTCTAGGAGTTGGCTTTGGTGGAGTTGGACGATCTGGATTAACATTAATTGGATCACTAGGAGAAACAGGTCTTAGAACGGTCCCTCTTGTAGGATCTTCAACTATTGGTGGATTACTAGGTCCAATATTTAAATAAGCGTTGTCGTAGATGCATCCATTAATATCTGCTCCTCTCACTCCTGCACTCTCACAAGTTCTCCGTGCTCTATCTCGTTGTCTCTGTGATAAACTATTTAGATCTCTATATATTCTAGGATACGAACGATCAGTATAATACATGGTAGAGGTTCCAATTCTATAATCGAACAAAGAAGTCGCTTGATTTATTCTGTGAAAATCAGCAAACTCTTTCGATAAAAAAGCTTGTCGTTCTTTCTTAAAATAGTCTGTGTCTGCTCTTCCCAATCCTGCAATAGAGGGAGTAGAAAATCCTCTTATATTAAAATCATCACTTCTTACACCATTCGCATTACCCAATAGTCCGCTGTAATCAGGAATATTACAAGAAGAAACTTGCACAGAAACATTCATAAAATCTCTTCGCATTCCAACAGTTACTACTTCTCCTGAAGGAAAATAAATGGTGTAACTTTTTGCTGATTTTCGAATTGTTCCACCATGTGGTAAGAAATAAGTATTCCCTTGAAGGTGAACAGATAAACCATTCAATCGCACAGGTGTTGAATAATCTGCATCTGGATAGTCTTTTGCATAAATAGCTAATCTATCTCCTCCAACATTCATAGCAATTGCTGAATTTAGTGAAAAGTCATTTCTTTCTGCTCTCTGACGCACTTGAACTTCCATATTCTGAGAAGGTGATTTAACCATCACAAACTCTCCAACAGTCTGAAAAGAAAATCGTTCTCCATCAAATGAAACAAGATGTGGATCACCATAAGAACGACCGCTTCGAACTTGTGTTGTGCAATTGGATCTACCTGAAAATCTTCTCACATTATTCCATTGAGCGGCGTTTCTCTGGTCAGGATTAACCGACTGAGCATGCGTGTTTATAGTGGCTCTTGTACCAGAAGGAACCATCTGCATCATCTGATTGGGTGTGAAATTCTCAGGGAAAGGTCTATCCGGAATAGGCTCATTAAATGACATGGCTTCAATACTGGATGCCAACCAGTCTCCTCTAATTGGATCCCAATTCTGTAACTCAGAACGAATCGGTTGATATTTTTTTTGGAAAATTTCTCTCTCCTGCCCATAGGAAATGGAAACAAGAGTTAACAGAAACGATGCGAGTATAGTGTATTGTTTTTTCATAGCGACATGTTTTATTAGTACGACTGAAGCAAAAAGAGTGCCATTAATGATAATCTTGAGTTAAAAAGTTGTTAAAATTAGGTAGCTCAAGGTAGATATCCAGTTCAAGGAGAAAAAGAAGATAAATTAGTACGAAATATTGAGATCACTTATACTCTTCTAATACCCCAATAACTTCTCTAACTCAACTTTCACCTTCTCAGCATTCGGTAACAAAGCCGTTTCCAAATCAGAATTCAATGGTATTGCCGGAGTATCCACTGAACCCACGATAGCAATCGGAGCATCCAAAGAAGTGAAGTTGTCTCGCTGAATTCTTCCAGCTAAACCAAGGGTAAAGCTCGCCTCAACTGACTCTTCAGTCACGAGCATTATTTTTCCATGTTTTTTGGCCGCTTCATTCATCATCTCATGATCCAATGGATTCAAGGTTCTTAAATCAATGATCTCTAACTGGCCATCAAACGCTTTTGTTGCTTCTAACGACCAATAAACGCCCATCCCATAGGTAATAATAGCGCAAGATTCACCATTTTTCACTTTGTCAGCATCTGCTTCTTGCACGATACGTCCTTTTCCAAAAGGAATCACATAATCTTCATCTGGTTCGATGGACATTGCACCTTCAGTACCTTTTATTTTGGACCAATACAAACCTTTATGCTCTAATAAAACAATAGGATTAGGGTCATAAAATGCCGATTTTAATAAACCTTTCAAGTCAGCACCAGTTGAGGGGTAAGCGATTTTAATTCCTCTAATATTCGTCAAAACAGACTCCACACTGGAAGAATGATAAGGACCTCCAGAGCCATACGCACCGATTGGGACTCTAATCACACAACTAACAGGCCATTTTCCGTTCGATAAATAGTAAGAACGAGAAACTTCCGTGAATAATTGGTTCAATCCTGGCCAGATGTAATCGGCAAACTGAACTTCAACGAATGGTTTCAGTCCAACAGCTGACATTCCAACTGTGGAACCAATAATAAATGCCTCTTGAATAGGTGTATTAAACACACGATTGTCGCCAAACGTTTGCGCTAAAGTAGCTGCCTCGCGAAAGACTCCACCCAATCGTTTTCCAACATCTTGACCATATAATAATGATTCTGGGTGTTTTTCCATTAATTCTCTGACCGCAAAGAGCGCAGAATCGACCATTACCGTTTTCTTTTTCCCTTTTGGTTCTCGCTCTCCTTTCTCCTCTGTGATTGGAGTTGGAGCAAAAATAAAATCAGTAATCGATTCAGGTGTTGGATTTTCCGCATTCAATGCTCTATCATAATCTATATCTACTAATTTCTTCGTGTTGGCTTCAATATTTATTATATCTGCTTCATCAACTCCAGCGTCACGTAATAATTCTTTCAGTTTTGGATACGGATCTTTTTTGGACTCTTCCTCCAGATCATCTCGGTACCACTCTTTTCGCACACCGGAAGTGTGATGCCCTAATAAAGGAACTTTCGCATGAACAATGAAAGGTCTTCTTTCCTTTCTGACGGTGGTAATAACATCCTCCATTGTTTCGAAAGACTCATTAAAATCACTGCCATCAATTGTTCTCACTTCTACACCGTTAAAACCTTGTGCATATTTTGTAATGTCTTGTGCTCTTGTTTCTTCTGCGTTTGCAGAAATATCCCAACCGTTGTCTTGCACTAAATAAATAATTGGGTATTGCTTCAATGCAGCCATTTGAAAAGCTTCAGAAACTTCCCCTTCTGTGCAAGAAGCATCTCCAAGCGAACAAATAACAACTGGATTTTCCCCTTTAAAATCTTCCGCTAATCCTTGTAATTCTTTGTATTGTATTCCCATCGCAACTCCTGTTGTTGGTATTGCTTGCATTCCTGTTGCAGAAGACTGGTGAGGAATTTTGGGCATATCTTCTCTATTCAAAGATGGATGACAATAATAAGTTCTACCACCTGAGAATGGATCTTCTTTTTTAGCAAAAACTTGTAGCATTAATTCATAAGGCGTCATTCCCATAGACAGTAGAAGACTATCATCACGGTAATAAGGTGACACCCAATCTTGAGGTTTAAGAAGTATCCCACATGCAATTTGAATCGCTTCATGGCCCCGAGAAGTTGCATGCACATACTTTGCAGTTACTTCTTTGTTCGCTTCGTATTTTTCAGCCAATGTTTTTGCCGTGCACATCACTTGAAATGATTGCAATAAAGTTTCTTTGGTGATTTTATTTTTGGGAGATTTCGGTTTTGCTGCTGTAGCCATTTCTATTTTAATTATTCAGTATGCGAATATACGGAATCTATGCGAATTCACTCACTCACATATTTCCAATCCTTCACTTCCTCAAATCTTGCTCGGGCTTCTATATTAGATGGGTGTTGAAGCATAGCGTTTACTGTGGTTTTGGATTTTATTTTGAACCCACTATTCAGTCAATTTACTCTTTAAATATTTGGTGTAGATATTTGCTCCATTATCATTTAAGTGCATATTATCATACCACATCTCTGGTTGCTCAAGTCCAGTTATTAACTCCTCATTAAAATCGACATAGCGGACATTCTTTTCTCGACAGAATTTCTTCATATAGTTCGATGCATAAATAAACTCAGGGTGATACTTGAAATACGGGGCATTAATAAAGATCAAATCAATATTCATTTCATCACAAGTATTAATAATGCCTTCGAGCAGGGCAATGACTTTAGGATTGATTTTTTTAAAATTGTAGGGTTTAAAATCATCAATTAGACTTCTTGAAAGTCGTGCACTATCATTTGCATTGGGGATAAGGGGTACGTAACCTGTTTCTGAAACAGGTGAACACAAATTTGTTCTTGGATAAGCAATCAACTTCCAACCTTCTCCGTTGTGACGATAAACAGAAGACAAAAACTTCAAACTCTCTTGGTATCCTTTTCTATTAATCAATTCTTTCGCTAAACCATTCTTCGAATAGTAATATTTAAGGGAATACAACTGCTCAAGTAGTCGAGGTTCGTACTGGATGTATAGATCTTCCATTTCAATATTAAAAATCAAGACTTTTCTCGGCAACTTCTGTTCTTGCTTTAATAAATCAATGATAACAGCATTATGATAAATATGTTTATGCTGAAAAGCGAGGGTTTTAACTCCTTTTCCAAGAATATTAGGCTTTATTGTGTGTAGTACTCGTGAGGATCCTACAATAATTGTGTCCACATTATCTTCTTCAAGAAACACATTTAGTTTACCATTAGAGAAGTCACACCTGTTTTTTTTATATAAGCCATCTAAATAATGACCAACAACTTTGTCCGTCACTACAATTAGGATAATCACAATTAATAGTCTATATATAATTTTCTTAGTCATTAAAATTGAAAATAAAAGAACGCTTCTGAACTACTGTCCCCAATAAATAAAATGAGAATTATAATAACGGTTACCCAACTGTACTTAAAAATAGAATTAAACTTATGAATGTCCAGAATAGATCTTTTAGCAAGAAATAAGTCAGTCAAAAATAAGACGGCAATTCCAATTGCACCAGGCGTGTATATATTCTCAGCTACCGTCAAATAAAAATCTTTAAAATGGAAATTAGAAATTAGTTGTAAAAGGTCTGAAAGATGAATTAAATCAGTTGAGCGAACTGGCAGCATAGTCATTGTAATGATTCCAAATGTAAAGACTATCTTTAGGAAAGAGAAGAAACGATGGTTAACATTCTTATTCCACCCTGTTATTTTTTCTATTACAACAATAATTCCATGCAGACAGCCCCAAATTAAAAAGTTCCATGAAGCACCGTGCCAAATTCCAGCGAGGAAAAAAGTAATAAACAAGTTTCGAAGCGTTGCAATTTTTGACAAACGACTTCCTCCTAAAGGAATAAAAACGTAATCTCGCAACCAAAAAGACAGAGTGATGTGCCATCTTCTCCAAAACTCAGTGATATTTTGAGAGAAATAAGGTGTCCTAAAATTTAGACTTAATTTAATACCGAGCATCCTTGAGCTTCCAATTGCCATGTCAGAATAACCCGAAAAATCGGCATAAATCTGAACCGTGAATGCAAGTAGTGCAAAAATAATGCTCCCTCCATTTTGAAATTGAGAGTAATCAATATAATGGTCCGCAAGAATTCGGATATTGTCCGCGACTACCACTTTCTTAAACAACCCCCAGACAAACAACAAGGCACCGTCTTTAAAATCCTCGTATTTCAATTTCACTTCCTTCTTGTTTAATTGAAAAAGTAAGTTCGATGCTCTTTCTATTGGTCCGGCTATCAATTGAGGAAAATAAGAAACAAAAAGCGCAAATTTTCCAAAATGTTTTTCAAATCTATAGTCTTTTCTATAAACGTCTATAGAATAACTAAGCGTTTGAAAAGTGTAAAAACTGATTCCAACTGGAAGGAGAAAAGAAGATTCTCTTATTTGATAATTGACATTTACTAAATTGAGAATAGATGCCATTATTTCTTGAAAAAAATGATAGTATTTGAAAGTAAAAAGCAGGCCGAGATTCATTATTACACTCAATCCTAATCCTATTTTCCTATTTCTACTATTATTGCTTGCGGTCAAATATCGACAAAGAAAATAGTCAATGGATGTAGAAAAAAGAATGAGCAAGATATAAATCGGCTCCCAGCTCATGTAGAAAAAATAACTGGAAACAAGCAATAAAAGCCATCGAAATTTATTCGGAATTACCCAATAGAACACAAAAACGAGTGCAAAGAAGAGAATGAAATCGACACTGTTAAATAACATATTCCTGTTAGTCTATTTTACTGTTAAAAGAATTGCTCAAGTGTTGTTCTATAATTTAGGCTAATATACAAAAACAAAGAAATTTACTCACTCACATATTTCCAATCCTTCACCTCTTCAAACCTTGCTCTCGCCTGTATGTTAGATGAATGTTGTAATACAGATTCCACTGTGACTTCTAATAGTTCATTCTGCAACAAGTCATTGCGCACATAAATCAAGTTAAAACCAAGCTCATTTGCACCTACCAATCGGTATCCTTTTTTCTTGGCTAGTTTAGTCATTGCAACAGGCGATGCGCCATGATAGGTGGGATGTTTTCCAGGGTAAAAATAAGCAGCATCGTAGGGCACAATGATGTCATTCATCCCAAATTCATTGTGTGTTTCGATTATAACTACTTGAGGAGAAACAACATCAATAGCTTTCCAAACCCAATAATCGTTACCGTCAATATCGATAGAAAGCAATCCTATTTCTCCAGAAAATCCTGACTCCTCAAAAAGAGCATTAATATTCTCCGCATTGATAAAAGCTTGTTTAAAAATTGGGGCTTTGATATTTTTATTGCCATATTTCTTAAAAAAATAGCGTCCTCGCTCTATTGCTTTTTCATTCCCATCAATAAAAAGTCCTTCAAAATTGTGATGATAATATAGGTTAGCCGAATTACTGTTTATTCCATCGTCTGAACCAAATTCAATGAACGTTTTATGTGTCATTCCTAACAAAGAAAAAATATAGAGTAAAAGTCCGTCTTCTTCGAATTGAGAAAACAATTTAAATCCTGTTTCAGTTAAGTTTGGAAGTCTTTTTTCTATTAAACCCTGCTGATATTGGCGAACTATTTTTTTCTGTCTTTCTGACTCTGAATAGTCTAGCCTAGACTTTACCTTGTAATATTTTAGGTGCTTTTTAGCGATATGTTTCAGAGTAGAATTCATTCTTGCCTCAAAAGTAGGATTTTGTTAACGAACAAAACTCTTTTTGGAAAAAAAGTTGTAACGCAATTACAAAATTGACGTTCTCTTAAAAAATCCAACTCATGAAAAAAACATCTATCGCTTTTTGTTTTATTGCCAGCCTTATAATGCTGGGCTTCACCTCTTCTAAAAAACCTTCCAAAAAAAGGGCTTTAAAAACACTGCAAAACTTTTGTGCTTTTATACCTAGTGGTAATGCGTTAGTTGGAAAGGATACAATTTCTGTTCAGTCCTTCTATACCAGTAAAACAGAAATAACTAATCTACAGTATCGAGAGTTTTTATTTGATTTAAAAAAGAAAGGGGAAAATGCCAAACTGAAAACTGCACAAATTGATAGCTCAACATGGAGAAGTAATTTTGGCAATAATGAAAAGTACTCCGAATACTATCATGTTCATCCGGCTTACAATAACTATCCGGTTGTTAACGTAACAAAAGAAGGCGCAGAATTATATTGCGAGTGGCTTTCTAAAAAATACGAAGATTTGTCCAATGGAGAACTAAAAATAAAATTTCGATTGCCTCAAAAATCGGAATGGATTCGAGCAGCAAGAGGTGATTCACATTTTGCAAAATACACATGGAAAAATCCTTTCTTGAGAAACACAGAAGGTCTATTTCTAGCTAACTTTGTCCGAATTGGTTTAGAATCCGTTCATTACAACAATGAAAAAAAGAAGTATGAAATCATAAATATTCCAATAGACTTCAATCTAAATTTACAAAATGCAACCGCTGATGTCACAGCTCCTGCGAAGTCATACTGGCCAAATGAATTTGGACTTTATAATATGAACGGGAATGTTGGAGAAATACTTGCCGACAAGGATGAAGTAATAGGAGGTGATTGGGCCTCACCAGGATACGATATTAGAATAGAGTCCATAAAAAAATACGTCGGAGCTTCACCAACAGTTGGATTTAGAATAGTTGCTTCATCCATTGAATAATTGGTTCATAACAATTGAAAACTTAGTTTGATTTTTTGAAAAGCAATTTCCATTTTTGCACAAAGAAATGAACATGGAACTACAAGAAACAATTGCAGCAGTCGAAACTTTTCACAAAGCTTTCAAAATAGAGAACAATTATTCTCCAACATCCGATTTATCGATTAATGACATCGAATTGCGTCATCGTTTGATGCAAGAAGAGAATGAAGAATATTTAGAAGCAGCAAAGGCTGGAGATTTAGTTGAAATCGCCGATGCATTAGGAGATATGTTGTATATTCTTTGTGGCACGATTCTAAAACATGGCTTACAGGGCAAAATTGAAGACGTTTTCGAAGAAATTCAACGGTCTAACATGTCAAAACTAGATGCGAATGGAGAACCCATATATCGAGAAGACGGAAAAGTGATGAAATCAGAACTCTACTTTAGACCCAATATTAAAGAAATTTTAGAAGTGAAATGATGAGAAAGAGTAGTTAGCAACGGTACTGTATTTTCGTTAGAACTTTATTTTTTTTACGTTGAACCAGTCTAACTTTTTAAGTTCTCAATTCCTTAACAAGACAATGTTCATTCTTTAAATCACGAGCTTAAGTTCGAAGTGCCATTCTTTGTACTTTTGAAGTAAATCTACAACAATGTTCGGACGAATTCTTTTAGTTTTAACAATCATCGCTAGTATTGCATGGATTGGATTTGTTGGGTTCGATATTTTAAATGTGAAGAGCAATTATAGTCCTGAAACACTATTCACAACAAGCGACCAGCAAATTTTAATCATCAACCGGCCTTCTGAAACTCAATTAGACCAAATAGCAGAGTTCGAAGAATCGCCTATGTTTGCTATTACTGAGTCATTCTTAAAGAAGAATTTTGAAGTTGCTTTTGTTAGTTTTAAGCAAGGTCATCTACTCATCAAGGCTGAGAAAAACTGGTCGGAATCATCCATTTCTTCCTTCTTTGAAAAGCATGCACAAACGATACAGTTTTCTGGTTCAAATTTTACTTTTGGAGATTATGATGGACGTTATTTTAAAGCTAGTCTTTACCTAAAAAAGGGAGAAATAAAAAAATCAGATGTCATTTTGAATGACTTTAGTTATGACAAAAAGTCAAGCGTATCTGTTTTTAGTTTTGAAAATACTGGACGGTCGAATATCATTTCAGACATCTACTTTTTAGAAAATGGCAAAATAAACTACATTACACGGAATGAAAAAATAACACAAGGGAAGAAAATTAAGGATGAAGAAGTGTTCGCTAATGTTTTGAGTTCTAAATTTTCTACTTATCATTTTTACGAACGAGATTATTACGCAACAATTGATTCTGTTTATAGTCACGGAACGATGTCTCAATGGTTACAGAATGGGTTTGTAATATTGAATTACAAAGGTAATACGGCAATCATTACTGATTATGTAGATGGCCAAGATCCTGTTCTAATTTTAAACGACTTACATCAAACCCAAGGTGAAATTAAGTTTTCTGACCAATTGATAGAGGGGTTTCCAAAGGAAGGAAACTCTTACTTTATTAAATATTTAGAAGACTTAGTCGTAATCTCAGAATCTGAAAATACGTGCGATAATGTCATTGCAGACTTCAAGTTAGGTAATACGATTGCGCTCAATCAACCTGTTCATTTCAAAGTATATGGTCAATTGCCCAAAAAAGTCTCTGAAAGATTCATTTCTAATGAATCAAGCTATTCGAAAGCCGTTTTTCAAGGCAAAATTCTTCAAACACTTTTTGGTGCAGTCAAACAAGAGAAAGTCGCTCAAAAGCAGGAAACGATTACCATGAATGTAGGATATGATATACTTGACTTTTCTTCGTTAAAAGGCAATGGTAACGTAGTTGTTCTCGGAAAAAATGGAGAACTGTCATTCTATGAAGATTCTAAACTTACATGGAAAAAGACAGTGGAAGGAAAAATCACTGGTGGATTGAAAACTATTGACTTATATAGCAACGGAGAGATTTGCATCCTTTTAAATACAGAAGATCGAATTCATTTATGGAAAACAAACGGAGAATATTCTTCAGGTTTCCCGATACAACTTGAAACAGCTGCTAGCAACGAAGTGAAGTTCTACCGTTGGAAAGGAAAAAGCTATTTTTTGATTGCCAATGATAACAAACAAGTACTCAAATTTGACGGTGAAGGAAGAGAACTAAACATCTTTAAGAGCAAAGAGCTAATTTCTCAACAAATAGACGTTTGGTCAAGTCAGAATAAACTATTCGCAGGCTTCTCTAATGATCTCTTTTTTGAAATGTACAACCTTGAAAAAAACAGAACGCACAGAGAGTTTAATCTCCCAACAGCAATGATTTCAACAAAAATACCCAACGAATTGATTCAATTTGGATTGGATGAAAGCAACAGTCTGATCAAAATCAATCAAAAAGGAGGTAAATTAAAGTATTCGACCTATGATAATTCAGAAATAATCAAAGTAGAAAACACCAATAAAAACCCAGTTATTGTTCTTAAATCTTCCAATGAAATTCACTTAATCAATAAAGACGGAATGTCCTTCTCATCCCTAAAATTACCCTTCAACGAAGTGGATGACGTTGTCGTTTTTACGTCAACTTCTGGAAAAACTATTGTGGGTATTGTGGATGGTTTAGAGAATAATGTATATTTGTACAGTTCTAGCGGTGAAAAAATCATTGCTAAACCGCTTGAAGGACAAGTTAAAATACAACTTATGAATTTTAACAATGGCCTGCAAGTCACAACTATTCTTGATCAATTTATTGTACAATACTTTGATTAAGTATAATTTACTTTTAATAAACTATTAAAAACTACTTAGAATGAATTCAATTAAAAAATTGTTGGCGGTTGCCATCATCCTTTTTTCTTTCGTGTCTTTCTCTCAAAATTACTTGGGAACTTTAAACAGCAATTATGCTGGGGTAATGGGCACTGACATCCAACCAGCGAGTTTTGTTGATGGTCGATTTAAATTCGATTTAAACTTGGGGAGTTTCAATTTTAATTTCTACCAAAACATTACGGCTTTTGATACGAGAGACATGCCTAAATGGTGGACGAAATCATTCAAATCTGATGTAAATAATTTGGGAGAGAAAGTAACGGTCCTTGGAGGTTCTAATCCTTATAACGATTGGTTATTGCCAGACTCTACCATTACGGACCGTTATTTAGATAGTATTGACTATACCAAGGATAAAGCATTGGGTTTCTACAACAATATTCAAATTGATGTCTTGAATTTCATGTTTCACATCAATCGAAAAATCGCAGTCGGTTTTGCAGCAAAATTTAGGTCCATTACCAATTTAGATGATCTTGATCCGAAATTAGCTTATTTGGCAAATGAAGGATTGGAATATTCTCCTCTTTGGAACCAACAGTTTAATGAGCAACTATTGAACGTCAACTCCATGAGTTGGATGGAATATGGAGTCATTTATTCTCAAGTTTTAAAAGATGATGGGGAACATTTCATGAAAATGGGTGGTAAGGCTAAATGGCTTTCTGGTTACGCAGCAGCTTATGTGAATACTGACAATTTTAGTTACAACCTTCTAAACGAAGATACCTCTCAACTTTTACAAGGTGACTTTGAATATGGATATTCTACAGGGCTACTTGAAGAGTCAAATTCAACTGGAATACCTAAAAGTGCATCTAAATTTGGTCTTGGATTAGACCTTGGTTTCGTTTACGAATGGAGACCTAATTGGAAAGAATACAAATATGATATGGATGGTGAAACAAATCTGTGGAGAAGAGATAAGGAAAAGTATAAATTAAGAGTTGGAGCTTCTGTACTTGATATTGGAGGGATGAAATTCGAAAAGGGTGGTTTAAGCCGTGATTTTACAGTTAACACAAATAATTTATTCGATTTAACCACCTTTGACCAAGCAAGCAGTCTTGTGAGCTTTGATAGTATTATTGATTCTCTAACAACAAACAATCCTGGTTGGACGGCGAACAATGATGAAGGAACGTTCTTTATGAGCACACCAACTGCACTTAGTTTACAAGTTGACTACCACATTTGGAAGTGGTTTTATGTGAATGTAACAGGGATGTTAAATTTAAACAATAGAAAGAAACCACACAGAGTTAGAGTGGCTAACCAAATTGCCGTGATACCTAGCTTTGATTATTCTTGGTTCGGTTTATCGGTTCCTGTTTCCATGAATAAATATTCTGGATTCAAAGCAGGTCTTGCAACTAGACTTGGACCATTAACACTAGGTGTAACTGATTTTAAAACTTTATTTGCAACTGGAAAAGTGCGTGGGGCTGAATTCTATGCTGGTCTTCGCTTACCTATTCTTTATGTTCATCCGAGTGATATAGATGGAGATAAAGTTTCTGACAAAGTGGATGAATGTTTAGTTGTTCCCGGATTATGGGAATTTAGAGGTTGCCCTGATACGGATAGAGATGGTATTAAAGATATTGATGACCACTGTCCAAACGAACCAGGTTTAGCTATCTTCAATGGTTGTCCAGATAAGGATAACGATAGTATTCCAGACAAAGATGATGATTGTCCAGATTTATTTGGAGAAAAAAGATACAACGGTTGTCCTGATACAGATGGCGATAGTATTGTTGATCCTAAAGATGATTGTCCAGAAATTCCAGGAATTGCAAAATTCAAAGGTTGTCCTGATACGGATGGTGATGGAATTAAAGACAGCGATGATGCATGTCCAGATGTTCCAGGTCCATTAGTAAATAATGGTTGTCCAGATACGGATGGTGACGGATTATTCGACTTCGTTGATAATTGTCCAGAAGTTTTCGGCCCTAAAGAAAACAACGGTTGTCCTTGGCCAGATACGGATGGAGATGGATTGCTAGATAAGGATGATAAATGTCCAAACTTAGCGGGTCCACTTGAAAACGAAGGTTGTCCTTATCAAGATACGGATAACGATGGTGTATTAGACAAAGATGATGAGTGTCCTGCAACACCAGGTCCTGTTGAAAACAAAGGTTGCCCAGTAATTGAAGATGAAGTTCAAGAAATCCTGAAAACAGCTTTCGAGAACTTAGAATTTGAAACTGGAAAAGACATCATTAAAGAAGAGTCTTTACCATCATTGACTGAGTTAGCGGAAGTTCTTGTTAAAAAACCAGAATGGAAATTGCAAATTGCCGGTCACACCGATAATGTTGGTGCGGCGCAAGGTAATCTAGTTTTATCTAAGAAACGTGCAGAGTCTGTGAGACGATTCATGGAGTCTAAAGGAGTCACTTCTGAAAGATTATCTGTTCTTTACTTTGGTGAAACAGATCCAATTGCAGATAACAATACGAAAGAAGGACGTCAGAAAAACAGGCGTGTGGAAATGACGATTATATTTGAATAATTGAATCGATACAAATGCAAAAGGGATGCTAAAATTTAGCATCCCTTTTTATTTTTAGCAACATCCTATCAGGTGTCATTAATTTCTTCTATTTTTAACCTGTGATAAGTTTAACGAAAAAACATCGCTATTTATTAAGTGTCCTGTCTGGGATATTGATGGTTATTTCCTATCCTTTTTCGGGAAGTCTCACACCGCTGGTTTTTATTTCATGGGTTCCCTTGCTATTCTTAGAAAGTTACATCGCCAAGAAAAGTTACAAATCAGGAAAAGTCTTTATACACGCGTATATTTCATTTATTATATACAACGTCGGTACAACTTGGTGGGTCTGGAATGCAGAGGCCTCAGGAGCAATGCTCGCATTTATTCTCAATAGCTTATTGATGACCATTACTTTTTATGCTTTCCATTTGGCAAAAAAGCACATTGGTGAGAAAGAAGGTTATCTTGCTTTAGTATTCTATTGGATTGCATTCGAATATTTTCACTTAAACTGGGAAATGTCCTGGACTTGGCTAACACTCGGAAACTCATTTAGCATAGTTCCATCTTGGGTGCAATGGTATTCTTTTGGTGGTGCTTTGGGCGGTTCTTTTTGGATTCTTCTCATTAATCTTTTATTCTTTCGAACGGTTCAAAATGTGTATCTAAAAAAAGAAAGTTGGAAAATTCAAACACCTATCTTTTACTCCATTGCTTTCTTGATTATTTTCCCCATTGGTATTTCTCTTTATACGTATTATAACTACACAGAAAAAGAGTACCCCATTGAAGTTATTGCCTTGCAACCTAATATTGATCCATATAATGAAAAATTCAACCCTGCCAGTTTTTCAAAACAATTAGAAACACTTATTTCTCTTGCGGATTCATTGGTAACAGACCAAACTGACTTAATTGTTGCACCAGAAACTGCTTTTAGTATGAACTTTAACGAAGCTGAAATTCAAGCGTTGGATTTCTTCCGATACTTTATCTCCCAAAAAGCAGAAAAACTAAACGATGTACCGTGGTACATTGGCGCGTCAACGTATCGCTTGTTTTCTAAGAAAAATTCAAGAGCTTCCCGTATTCAAGGCGATGGAACTTATGTTGAGTTTTACAATACTTCAATGCTAATTGATAAAAACAACGACGTTGAGTTTATTCATAAGTCTAAACTTGTTCCTGGACCAGAAGTTGTTCCTTTCTCAGAAGTGTTTCCGTTTTTAGAAGAATTATCCATTCAAAATGGTGGAACATCGGGTACCTTAGGTATAGAAAAAGAGCCGCGAATTTTTGAACTAGATGAGTTTAAATTTGCTCCTGTCATTTGTTATGAGTCCATTTACGGAGAATGGGTAACTGAACAAGTGAGAAAGGGTGCACAATTAATATGCATTGTAACCAATGATGGCTGGTGGAAAGATACTCCGGGCTATAAACAACACTTAAGTTTTGCTAGCTTAAGAGCTATTGAAAGTAGAAGAAGTATTGTTCGCTCTGCAAATACAGGTACAAGTTGCTTTGTTAACCAAAGAGGAGATATTTCTCAAAAAACAGAATGGTGGAAAAGGGATGCCATTAAAGGTAAAGTGAATTTGAACTCAGAAATTACATTCTACACTCAATATGGCAACGTCATGGGGAGAAGTTTTTCTTTCGCAGCAATATTGTTACTTTTATTCACGTTTTCTAAGAAAATTAGAAAGAAATATATCTCCAAATAAATTGAGTAACAAAACTAAAATAGATCATACTGAATTAATAGAAGAGCACAGTGACTATCTTTTATCGTTTGCTATGTCAAAGTTAAAAGACATAGAGCTCGCTAAAGATTTAGTGCAGGACACCTTGGTTTCAGCGATCACTAAACTTGATACTTTTGAACACAGAAGTAAGTTGCGTACTTGGTTGACTAGTATTCTTAATCGCAAGATTATTGACCATTGGAGAAAAGCCGAGACTCGCTATACCGACCCCGTTTCTAGTTTTTTTGACCAAGACGATAGTCAAAGGCATTGGTTTCTAGAGAAACAAGAAGGTTTTACTAAAGAGACAATAGAAAGTAAAATGGACCAAGATGAAACGATGACAGAATTAAAAGCTTGTCTGGAAACACTCCCAGAAAAGTGGAGAGGAATTATTGCCTCCAAGTATCTTCAAGAAAAAGAAAGTGAACAAATATGTAATGATTTTGATATAACTCCTTCTAACCTATGGGTGATTATACATCGAGCTAAATTACTATTGCGCGATTGCCTGAAAAACAAATGGAACCGATGAAGAATTGTGAAGAAATATCAAATGATATTGAAAAAGGTCATTATGAAAAGCTTTCTGTCAAGGAATTGGTTAGCATTAAATTTCACCTTTTGATTTGCAAACCATGCACAAATTATAAAAGAGACAGCGATTTCATCGACCGACTCTTGGAAAAAAAGTATGCTGAAGGTGCACCGAAATTTGAATTCAGCGACGAAGAAAAAACACGACTGAAAAATGCTTGTAATAAGGAAAAACAATAAAGTTATTCTATTCTCAATACTCCAATTTTTTCCTTTCTCCCCCAAATGGAATACAAAAGCATCTCTTTTGTTTGGTAATCCATTTGAAACAATTTTGGAACCGCTAATGCATTTATTTCTCCCCGCCCAAAAAAAGAAGATCGTATAGTTTCACCGGTTGATAGATCAATCTCGGCAAGAGCTACTGTATTTCTCTTTCTTGTATAATTGGCAGTAAAAAGGTGTTCTGGGTCTAAAAAATTTCCATTTGCGTCATAATTCCGAACGTGGTCGTTAAAAATAAAATAAACCTTGCCTTTATCGATGAAACTGGCATAACTACTGTAAGGACCTTCATCATTGGTTGAGACTTGGTACTTTCTAATTTTTTTCACCCATGCAAATTCTCCTTCCGGATCTACTTTAAAGACTATGATGTCGTTATAATAGTAGTAATAACTCTGTGAAACCGTACCGGTTCTTGTGTCGGTGTTAGATCGAATTTGCACGTAAAACTGCTCCATACTTCCAATAATACTTCCATCATCAAGAATAGTAATATCCCTCATTTTATAATTGAACAGTTGTGGATCTCCCTTCCCTCTACTTTGTTGTCTTTCAGCCCTTTTTATAGCTCTTTCAGACCAATCTTGCGTTATAAACGACTTATCAAATTCTTTAAAACCTTCGTCCTTTTTTTTCATCGATAATAAGTCTATTCTTTGATGAAAAACTCCCTTTACACCAGCTTCATCAGGTTTTCCATACAAACCTGTTATGGTAAATATGTTTTTATCATCTGAATGCATGCTCATTGCCTCTACCCTTTTTTCACCTAGGTCAAGTTTGTAATCCTCCAATCCATCATCATTGATGTGAATAATGTGCAACGCTTTGTACGTATGGTAATTCTTAAAGAAATGAGTCGCTTTTTTATCCTCATATTCGGTCACCGCCATGAAATAATCACCATTATTGGAAATATGCTGTGCGTTGATTGTTGATGATTTTGGGTCAAATGGCAAGGGGTATTCACCCTCATTTACTATTTCTAATTGATTATTAAAGACTTTGAAACCGTATAAATCTCGCTCTCCTTTTTTTCCTTTAACTTGCCAAACTACTCCAAAAAATTGTTTGTTTGAAGATTGCTCTATATTAAACCATCCTTTACTCCTCTTTTTTGTCATTGCATAAGACGCTAACTTAACGGTCTCACCTATAGGCTTAAGCTCATCATCGTATTTCTGCATATAAAAGTGATTATACCCCACTTGTTTATCAGAGAGAAAAACAACCAATTTATCGCCAATTACTTTTGCTCCTTCAAAATTGGCTATACTTTTATCTGCTACTAGTTTTATTTTTCCTTTTTTCGTAATTTTAAGTTCTTCGTGTTGTGAAACTTGGTAAGTCCCTAAAATTCTACCTCCAACCCATCTTAGGGCATAGAAATTATTTTCTTTATTCGGTAGCAGGTAAACCAAACGACCTTGTTGGCTGATCATTTCACTCCATTCTATAGAGTACGATTGAGTCTTTGCAAAAAATGCAAAAAACACGAGATAAATCAAAACAAGTGTATATTTCATTCTTTTGTTTGCACTACACCTTCAAAAATTAATCCAAATTACTGAACGAGCTGAATTCCTGTGTAGTTTTGAGGTGTGATTCTTTTCAATTCTTCCTTTAAAGTTAAAGAAATTTCCAAGTTATCAACAAAACGATGAACGGTTTCTTTTGTCACCGCTTCATTCTTTCTTGTTAATCCTTTTAGCGCTTCATAAGGTTTTGGGAACCCCTCTCTTCTAAGAATGGTTTGGATAGCCTCAGCAACCACTGCCCAATTTTTTTCCAAATCAGCATCAAATGCGGGAACATTAAGCAACAACTTGTCTAAGCCTTTTAGGGTTGATTTAAACGCGATAAAGGTATGCGCTAATGGCACTCCTATCGTTCTCAAAACGGTTGAGTCAGTCAAATCTCTTTGCAAACGAGAAACAGGAAGTTTGAGGGCTAAGTGTTCAAAAATGGCATTCGCAAAGCCAATATTTCCTTCAGAATTTTCAAAATCAATGGGATTTACTTTATGAGGCATGGCAGAAGAACCAACCTCTCCTTCCCTCAGTTTTTGCTTAAAATACTCCATCGAAATGTAGGTCCACATATCTCTGTCCAAATCCAAAACTATCGTGTTAATTCTTTTCATGCAATCAAATAGCGCGGCAGTATTGTCATAATGCTCAATTTGTGTTGTGGTTTGACTTCTTTTCAGTCCAAGAGTATTGTTAACGAAATTATTCGCAAATTTTACCCAATCTTCACTTTCAAATGCAACATGATGTGCATTAAGATTACCCGTTGCTCCACCAAATTTAGCAGAAAAAGGAATGGCTATTAATTGCTCTCTTTGAATCGATAACCGTTCCGAAAAAACCTGAATTTCTTTACCCAATCGAGTTGGAGAAGCCGGTTGTCCGTGTGTCTTTGCTAACATTGGAATGTCTTTCCATTCTTTGCTGTATTCTTCCAATTTATCAATTAACTGATCCAACAATGGCAAATACTCATTGTTTATAGCATCTCTTAACGATAGAGGTATAGAGGTATTGTTAATGTCTTGGGAAGTTAGTCCAAAATGAACAAATTCGAGGTGCTTTTCCAAGCCTAGCTTGGTCATTCTATCTTTTACAAAATACTCAACGGCTTTCACATCATGATTAGTTGTTTTCTCAATGTTTTTAACCCAAAGTGCATCTTCCTCAGAGAATGAAGTACAAATACCTCTTACGTCATTGAACCTTTCACGTGGAAAATCTGCCAACGCTTTCACCCCACTTTCAACCATGGCGATGAAGTATTCTACCTCCACAATAACTCTATACTTAATGAGTCCGAATTCAGAAAAATACTGTTGTAACTCTTCTGTTTTGCTTTGGTACCTACCATCGATTGGTGAAATGGCTGTTAAACTGCTAAAATTCATTGTTTTCGCTTATTTGGGTTAAAAATGAAAGCCTGCCTTCTACAGGTAGGTGCAAAGATACGAAAGTATTGTTTTTGAGTGTTGGAGAATTCGAATAATCGAGTATGCTCTATTTTTAATGGGCGTAGATTTTAGATGATTAGGAAGCTAGATTACAACTCTCTGTGCTTCACCCTTAACATTACTCATTTCTTTATTCTTGTAGCACTTACCTCACCACCGTAACACTTCCCCGTAACTTAGCTTCGAGAGCCTCAACCGCCGTTTCGGAGGCGTTTGGATTGTGAAACGTTTCCGAAGAAGGGTTGTCGAGCGTAGCCAAGTTGCGGGGAAGTGTTACGGTGATTAGATAGACTTGATGCTTTAACGATTATAATTTATTAGCTAAAACAATCAATTGTTTGTGATTAGAACGCAAATAGGAGTAGTTTTGTACAGTGATTTTAAATTATTCCCGAAATTTTTGGATTATTTGCTTTTCGTTGCTGTTCTTCATGATCAGTTTCAATCTTATTCTACCCGAATTGAATGAGTACATTACCTCTATGGGTGGTGAGAATGAAAAAGGAATGATCTTTTTCCTTTTTTCTGTTTCAGCAGCAATTTCTAGACCGTTTTCAGGGAAGCTATCAGATACTATTGGACGTAAAAAGGTGATGTATATCGGAATCATTATCAGTGTGCTGGCATTACTTATTTATCCTATTGCGAATGTTGTTTTTTACTTTCTGTTCATGCGTTTTATGCATGGATTTGGAGCTGGTTTTCTGCCAACTGGGGCAACAGCTCTTGTTACAGATATTCTCCCAGAAAATAGAAGAGGTGTAGGAATGGGGCTTTGGGGTGTTTTTATTTCTTTAGGCTTTGGGATAGGACAGTTTTTAGCATCTTCAATTCGAGAAGAAATTGGCCTAGACGGCTTATTTTTTGTTGCTGCCGGCTTTGGTGTTTTTTCTGCAATTCTTATCTCGTTTGTGAAAGAAACTTTACCAAATCCTGTGAAATTTAGTTGGTCATTACTTAATGTGAAATGGAACGATGTGTTTGAGCCGACCGTTGTACCTGCCGCAATTGTAATGTTTTTGTCTGTAAGCTCATCCGGAATCATTTTCGTTTTAACACAGGATATGTCCACCTATTTTGGAATAGATAACAAGGGATGGTTTTTTGGATTTTATGTGCTATCAACAATTGTTGTTCGTTTATTCTCAGGTAAACTTTCGGATAATATTGGTAGAAGGAAAACATTGATTTTGGGAATGAGCATCATGCTAATTAGTCTGATTTTACTTGCTTTCTCAACAGAATGGATTCAATTTACAGTTGCAGCGGTTGTTTTTGGTGTTGCAACAGGGATCACAAGTCCAACATTGTTTGCATGGACTGCAGACCTTTCTCCTTCTCACAGACGAGGAGTTGGTGCTGGGACACTATTTATTGCTTTAGAATTGGGCGTTATGCTTGGCTCTGCGAGTACAATGTTGACCTACGATAACTCGATAGAATCGATTCCAGTGGTTTTTTCGGTTGGGATTTTCTTAATGTTGTTGAATATATCTTATTTGCTATGGCATTTATTTTACAGAGAATCAAAAACTTAGTTGCCCTACTTTTTTCAACCTTTTTTGCTAAATAATTCCTATCTTCGAGACTTAACAATCAGTAAATTGGGCAGAATTAACGAAAAAGACTTAACAAAACTGTACTACTCTATCGGAGAAGTAGCTAGGATGTTTGATGTCAACACTTCATTGATTCGTTTTTGGGAGAAAGAATTCACGACCGTAAATCCAAAAAAAAACAAGAAAGGAAATCGCTTATTCACACCGAAAGATGTTGTAAAAGTTGATCGAATTTATGAATTGGTTAAAGAAAAAGGCTACACCTTGGACGGTGCAAAAAAAGCGTTAAAAAGCAAGGTAGATATACAGATTGAAGAAACTAGTACTAATCAATCGTCTGTTATTTTAAGACTAGAGAATTTAAAATCATCGTTGCTGCAACTTAAATCTTAGTGGATAACATACACTTTTAACGATGACTGCTTTTTTTCTTTGAGCCATTTTAGGAACTCATTAGTTAAGATTAATCTGTAAGTTTTTAAAATGTAAAAACATTTCCATAAATGATTTCTCGTTTAAATAATTATCATAAGTGCAATTTCCTATTGATTTTAACAAACATACATTAATCCGCCCTTTGCTATTCTTCTTGTCATTCGAAAGCATTGAAATCATCGATTGTATATCTTTATCGTTTAATTTGGGTATTGAAAACTGACTAAATAATGCCTTCTCTATAGAGGAATAACTTTTTTTATTGAGCGTTGAGTGTTTGGTTGATAAAAAAGCTTCCATCACCATGCCAATTGCGACAGAATGGCCGTGTGAAATTTGCAAAGAATCCATGAAATGACCTTCAATCACATGTCCAATAGTATGTCCGAAATTTAATATCTTTCGAAGGCCTTTTTCTTTTGGGTCTTTCTTTACAATGTCATTTTTTACTTCTATAAATTGAAGCAAAAAAGCCTCATCAATTTCTGACAAGGACTCGCTTTTTGTAAGAGCTGTAAGATATAATTCTTGTGAAGTAATCAACCCATGCTTTATGATTTCTGCATAACCGTTTTTTAACTCTTCTGTTGGCAATGATTGCAAAAAGGAGGTGTCGATATACACTATTTTTGGATTAGCAAAGACACCTATTTGATTTTTGTAATTATCGAGATTGACTCCTGTTTTTCCTCCAATTGATGCATCGACCATGCCTAACAAAGAAGTTGGGATATTGATAAAATCACATCCGCGCTTATAACATGACGCTATAAAGCCTCCCATGTCAGTAATCATTCCACCTCCTAAGTTGATGATTAAATCACTTCTAGAAATTTGATATTCGGTCAATGCTTCCCAGACATTAAAGACAATGGAAAATTGTTTGTTTTCTTCACCCTTAGGCAGGACTATAACTTCTGCTTTTGACAATTCAGAGAAAGTAGTAATTAAATACGGAAGGCAATGTTGATGTGTATTTTCATCGACAACAATAACGATTGCCGATTCTTTATAAGATGCTAAAACGGAAGAAAAAGAAGATTTTTCTAGGCTTCCAATCTCCAATTTATAATCGCTTGCGTCTATATATTTCATTTTCTCTTCCCTATTTACCTTTCAAAAGTAGTGAATAGAATTGCATTCCTACCAAATTAAAATTAGAAATAAAAACGAACTAAAACGAGACAGAATACTAAAAAGCTTTTATTTTTGTACTATGGTATCTTTTGACGACACGGAAATAGCTTTCAAGGGTAAATCTACAAGAGATTTGAAACGCGCCTATTGGTTATTTAAAATGGTATCGAGTAGGGTAATGGTTAAGTTTGGTAAATGGTCAACCAACATCGCAATTAAATTACAACTTCCTATTGACAGCATCATCAAGAAAACCATTTTTAAACAATTCTGTGGTGGGGTATCTATTGAAGATTCTCTAGCAACCTCAAAATCACTTGCCGAATATAATGTAAAAACGATACTTGATTATAGTGTAGAAGGTAAAACCAAAGAGGAAGATTTTGACACTACAGTTGCAGAAATTATACAAACTATCGTGGAAGCAAAAAAGACTCCTCGTATTCCTTTTGCGGTATTTAAAGTAACTGGAATTTGTCTTTTTTCCACCTTAGAGAATGCAAATAATGGAATAGAGAATCATTCTGTTGAGGAATTAGTGCATTACAATAGTTTAGTTAAACGTATAGATGAAATTTGCTCGAAGGCTCATGAATTTAATGTTCCAATTTTTATTGATGCAGAGGAGAGTTGGATTCAAAACACAATCGATGACTTGGTGGTTAAAATGAGTAAAAAATACAACCAAGAGAAGGCGATTGTTTTTAACACCTTGCAAATGTACAGGCATGATAGATTAGACTATTTGAAAGAGGAAATAGCGCTTGCAAGAAAGAACAATTATAAAATTGGAATGAAGTTAGTACGTGGTGCTTACATGGAAAAAGAACGTGAACGTGCAGTAGAAAAAGGGTATCCTTCTCCTATTCAACCGGATAAGGATGCAACTGACAAGGACTTTAATGAAGCTTTAAAAACGGTTGTCGAAAACATTGACATAGTTTCTCTATGTGCAGGCTCTCACAACGAAGAAAGTGCAAATATTCTCACAGAACTGTTAAAAACACATGGTATTCCTTCAGATGACTCACGTGTTTATTTTGCACAATTATTAGGAATGAGTGACCACATTTCGTACAATCTGGCACATGCCAATTACAACGTCGCTAAGTATGTTCCTTATGGACCTGTAAAGGAGGTACTGCCTTATCTGATAAGACGAGCAGAAGAGAATACTTCAGTAGCAGGACAAACCACAAGAGAATTGTCATTGATTATTAAGGAGAGGAATAGAAGGAAAGAGAAGTAGGATTTCTATGCTGATCCTATTTTAGTTCTCCGTTCTCATTTGGTCCCAAATACCCAGGCCAAGTAATTGTCTCCATTTTCTTATTCAGTTGAATGCATTCAATGATAGCATACTGTGCTTGTGTCTCAGATTCAAACGAGGTAGTTGCAACAATAACTTCATGTTCTCCATCATTTTCTAAATCCACAATTCCAGGTGATGACGCCATTGAAATTCCTGGACGAATCCCTCCAACGAAATAACTTTCATTTTTAGCGATATTGACAATACGCAATTGATTAACAGTCGAAAATGTAGTTGGATCAAGCAGTGTATTGTACGTATAAAGAATTTCGTCAATACCGTCGTTATCTATGTCGAGTGTTATTGCAGGAGAAAATTGATTAAATCCTGAATCTTCTGTCCATTCTATTTTCCCTGTTTTACCGTCGATAACAACCAATTTGAAAGCTGAATACCTAGGGAATGTTCCTCGAGCAACAATGGTAAAGAGATCCAGCGTAGAATCACCCACTAAATGACCGAGGGTCGGGGTAACGTAGCATTCATAGCCTGGAAATGAATTTTCCCACAGAATGGAATGATTGACACCATCAATAGCAGTTATTGTTGCGTTCAATCGAGCTGCAATGATGTCAACTTTAGAATCATTGTTTAAATCAGTAAGTACAGAGTTTAGAATAAACCCTTTTATTGAATCATGCAGAATGAGAATCGCATTTTTTAAGTTCTCTTTTTTCGTTAAGTCCGTCAATGGAACCTCCCAAATACCTCCATCAATCGTTTCTCCTCCTGTTCCGAACAAGATAGTCGGTTCAGAGTGGTTAAAATGTATAGTCGGTGCATAATAGGCTTCTCTTTCTTCAGGAATTTTAGCAGAAGCAATGATTTCTCCATTGTTTCCACTTAAAACCATAAGTTGAGCCGTTGGACGTTTTTTGTTGTCTGGCATTGCTAAATAATCACCTCCATTGGTTACCAAAAGATCTCTAAAACCATCTTTATTCTGATCAGAAATCCATTGCGTAGAAAAAAAATTGAGCCAACCTGTAGCTCTTGATTCTTTGTCGCTCCCCTTCCAAAACTCCCAAACAATTTCACCTGTTGCACCATTAATTGCATAAAAGGAAGCTGCTCTACCTCCAATAAATACTTCTGGTATTGAATCGCCTGTGATATCTTGAAATAATGCAGAAGTATAAATTTGAGTTCTAGTTGGAATTCCCCACAGTACTTCTCCATCCACACCATTTAGAGCAACAATTCCATTTGATACTGGAGAACTTTCAATTCCTGCACCTATAACGACATCTTTTATACCATCACTGTTCAAATCAACAAACCGTGGAGATGAGAAAATACTTGCGGAATCCAGTCTAACTGACCACCTAGTTTCTTGACCGCTACCGTAAAAGCAGAAAATAGTAAATAACAAAAAAGAGAAGTATTTCATACGAAGGGTTTGAGGCGAAATTAATTAAAAATTAGTGTAAATTTGTTGAAACCGTTGAAAATGAAGAAAGCCTTATTGATATCAACAATCTTACTGTTTAATTTTGTTCTTTTGGCTCAGAAGAACGAGAGTGTCTCGAGTGAAATAAAAGATGATTGTTTGTTGGTACATCGTCAATGGCTTGAGGAGGCATACATTCTAACTAAGAATACGGTTGGCTTCACTGCTCCGGTGAGTGGAAGAGCTTATTCTTATCTTGCCATAGGGATGTATGAAAGTACAGTTGAAATTACTCCAGAACTACAATCTATTCATAGCCAATTGGATGGATATGATAGAAACACGTGGAATGACAACGAATTGGACTATCGACTCGTTGCAAACAGTGTGGATTATGAATTGATACAGTATTTGTACAGAGCGATGCCTCAATCAAATAGAGAACGAGTGGTAAGTATTGTTGATTCGATCGAAAATAAGTACGCCAAAGACTGCTCCAAGAAAGTTAGAAAAAATTCTATTGCATACGGAAAAAAATTGGCCATTGAGATTCTTGAATGGTCAAAAAAGGACGGTGGAGATACTGGTTTTAGGAATAACTTTCCAGAAGAATTCGAGCCGCCATACTGCCCTAGTTGTTGGATAAAAACGGTTCCAGGATATCTTCCGTCTCTTTTGCCTTACTGGGGAGAGAATAAGCAAATGCTTAAAGAAAGTAATGTTACAACAGATAGTTGTGTTGTTTTTGAATTTTCGGAAGATAGTTCTTCTTTTATGTACCATGAAGCAATGCGTGTATTGGAGAATTCAAAATTAAAAGACCCTGAATATGAAATAATTGCTGAATATTGGGATGATGGTGCAGGTTATTCAGGAACACCAACAGGACACTTTTTTACAATAGCCAATCAAATAGCAGGACAACAAAACCTGAAACTAGATCAAGCAATGGAATTATATGTGAAGCTCGGTGTTGCCGTAAACGAAGCGTTTATTGCAGCCTTTCGATTAAAATACAAGTACAATTTTATTCGTCCGATTACGTATATTCACAGATTGATAGATTCAAAATTTAATACGCGAATTGCTAGCCCGCCTTTTCCAGAATTTCCATCTGGTCATTCTTTTCAATCTGGCGCTGCAACAGAAATAATGAAGTCTATCTTTGGTGACAGCCTAACTATTGTTGATTCAACAAACATCGACCGAGTGGATATTGATGGTACTCCTAGAACATTTTCCTCTTTTACAGAAATGTCTGAAGAAGTCTCGATATCTCGTTTGTACGGAGGAATTCATTTTCTGAAATCCTTAGACGAAAGCCTAAAATATGGAAGAAAAATAGGGAAATATGTTGCGACAGAATTAAAGTGTAGGAAATGATTAAACGCTCAATCTATTTTTTTGTTCTGCTTTTATTTTCTGCGGAAACACAAGCTCAAAATTTCTCAGAAGTTAGCAACGAAATAGGTGTTGACTATATTTATCCAGGGAATGATTTTCAAATGGCGGGAGGAGGATTAATGGTCATTGATGTAAACAATGATGGCTGGGAAGATTTTTATCAATGTGGTGGAGTCTTTCCTTCTAAATTGTGGTTAAATAACAAAGGAACGTTTAGCGATGCAACGCATGAATATGGCTTAGATTTATTGGAAGGATATTTTATTCAAGGGGCCATTGGTGCAGATTACAATAACGACGGATTTCAAGACTTCGTGATTGTTAATTTTGGTTCGGGCTTAGGGATGGGGGATAAAAAATCTCCCGTTTTGCTCAAGAATATAAATGGGAAGTCTTTTGAGTTGATTTCTCTAGAGAATTTAGTGCCACCAGAAGATTATGCTTCCGCAAGTTGGGGAGATTTCAATAACGATGGACACGTGGATTTGTATCTGTTGAATTATGTCGCATCAATGGGAGTTCTTCAGGATTCTACAGGTAAAGAGATCGGTTACCTTCCCATTTGTTTTGAAAACAGATTGCTGTTGAACCAAAAAGGGGAGAAGTTTATTGAATGCGCTGAAGAATATGGGCTGAATGATGGAGGATGTGGTTTAGCATCTAGTTTTACCGACATAGATAACGACGGTGATCTTGATTTACTTTTGCTAAATGATTTTGGAGAATGGACGGGAGAGGGCAATAAATTCTATCGAAATGATTACCCTTTGAAAAGTTTTTCTGATTTGAGTGACTCCAGTGGATTTAATCAAAAAATGTATGGAATGTCGATCGGTCCAGGTGATTATGATCTTGATGGAGACATTGACTATTACATTACGAATATTGGGCGGAATTATTTATTTGAATTCAGTGACAATCGATTCATAGATGTTGCTAAAAAGTTGAATTTAGATGAAAGTTTTGTGTATGATTCTGTAAGAAGCACAAGCTGGAGCGGATTGTTTTTTGATCTAGAATTTGACGGGGATTTGGATCTCTTTATTTCACAAGGTAACATTGCGACCTTAATTCCTAAAACGACTATTTTAGATTCTAATAAGTTCTTTCTCAATGAAGGAAGGAATTTTAAAGATGTTTCAAACTCATCAGGTATTGCTGATGTACTTTCTCATCGTGGAACTATTATTTTTGATTACGACCACGATGGTGATTTAGATATTATTTCTTCGGTTGTAAAATTACCTTGGGGAGCCTATGCTGGGAGAGAACAGAAAATAAAAGTATATCGGAATGACACCAAAGCGGCAAATTGGGTGGGCATTAAGCTGGTCGGAAAGGGAAAACTTTGCAGAGATGCCTTTGGTGCAAAAATTTTAGTTGAGCAGAATGGAATACGTCATATGAAAGAAGTGGATGCTGGAACAGGGCATGCGTCTCAGTCAACTCGGATTCTGTATTTTGGTTTAGGCAAGGATTCTAAACTTCAAAAAGCAACAGTTTTTTGGCTTGATGGAAGGACAACTGAACTTTCAAATTTAAAAAAGAATCGTGTCTATGAAGTGACATCAAAAGGAAAAGTAAGACAAGTTGATTGGTAAAACAAGAACGCAATTTTAATGATTAAGAAATCTATTAATGGGTGAAGGAATAAATGTTTTAATGTTCTAATGATTTGCACCGACTATGGGCATTCATTAGAACATTAGAACATTAAAACATTAAAGTCTTGTTTACTTGTATCCTTTAAGAACCTGTACACCGGCACCAAAGACATTTGATTCTCCATAAGGAGAACCGATACCGTCCCATTTTTCCCATTTCTTTAATTCGATATAGGCAGGGCTTTTGGCAATTTGTGATGCTTCTAACTGAATTGCCTCTGCTTTAAATTTTGCAGAAACAATCAAAGAAGAATCACCACGAGCTTTTTCAATTCTAGCATTGGCTAAATATTCTTGCTCTTTTTGTGTTTCTTTGGCAGTAAGATTTTTTTGCTTTTGCGTTTCTTTATTGATAATTTCTTGTGCAATGTTTGTCGGTAAATCAACATCTTTAATTTCGATGTATTCTAACACTAAGTAGTTCTTACCAAATTCTTCGGTTAATTTCTCTACGATTTCTCCCTCTAAAGCATTACGTTTTGTGCTGTACACTTCCTCATAGTTATATTTACCAATAACATCTTTAATGGCACCTTGAGCTTTATCATCGATGAAAGTAATATATCCTTTACCCCACTGAAGGTGTAATTTTGCTGACTTAGATCTCTGTACAGAATAGTTCACCGCAATTTCTACTGTAATATCAGTACCATTCTTATCCATTACAGTTGACTGATACGTTTTTGATTGCTGAAGAACATTGTATGTAATCATTTCGTTCCAAGGAGCGATGAACTGCGTTCCCTCGTTGTATGAAACTTCGGTATCAACGCCACCGCCATAAGGGCGATAAATAAATCCTTCTTCTCCTGGTTCTACATCTTGCCAAGACATAAAAAACATCACTATTAAAATCAAGGCTAATACTCCGATAACTACAAATTTCCCAATTTTCTTAGGGTCAATATTGAAGTCAGGCATTTGTTGTCTAAAATCACTCATTGTTTTTTTCTTTATTATGTTTAATTAAATTATCTACCACGAGGTAGGCTGTTCCAATAACCAATCCTATTGCCAACACTTTTATGAATGGTGGTCCTTTCAGTAAGTAACGAAAAGAGAGGAAAAAAACCGCTCCAATGATTACGATTCCAAAAAGGAGACGATACAAAAATTGTGTTTTCTTATTCATGGTTATTAAATGTAGTGTAAATATACGCAGTTAAATTAGAACAACAGAAATAATTGGGAGGTACGGCGAAAAATAGTGGTGGAAAGGGATAAGGTTGGTTTTACTGAACGGACTCATTTTAGTCTTTAGAGTCCAATTTTTCGCAAAAATCAATTGATTTTTGCGAAAAAGAGGTTGGTTTTGATGTTTTTTAAAGGCAAGAGTAAGAAATTAGTATTAATCGCAGTAGCGAATAAATTAATTAAGCAATCTTTTAGTATAGCAAAATCTGGATTAGTGTATGATGAAATTGTTTGGAATTTACCACAGTTTATTGTTAACTACTAACTTTTAAAAAGTTTTTTTCATAAATCCTATATAATCAGCAAGAGTTCCAAGTCCAACTTCAGCTCTTCTTTTATCTACATTTTCTGGGTCTATTAATGGAGCAACGAATTTTTCTCCGTTTTTGTCGCTGTGTATTTGGCTTCCATATATTTGCCTTTTTCATTGTTTAATTAACTAGAGCTGTTTTACCAAGACCTTGTGAATCAATAAAATACACAAAATTCTATTCCTAAATAACTATTAACCTCAAAACAATCCATCTATTATATCATCTTCAACGATGGCCGGAACAGTCACTTTTAAATTGGGTTCAATTTCCATGGCACGATTTATCGCATAAATGGCTCCTTCATTTCTTGCCCAACTTCTCCGTGAAATTCCATTGTTGACATCCCAGTGCAACATTGATTTTAATCTTCTTTCTGCATCAGAAGATCCATCGAGTAGCATCCCAAAACCTCCATTAATTACTTCTCCCCAACCTACTCCGCCTCCATTGTGAATGGAAACCCAAGTTGCTCCTCGAAAACTATCACCAATTACATTTTGAATGGCCATGTCTGCTGTAAATTTTGAACCATCATAAATATTGGATGTTTCTCTATAAGGAGAATCAGTTCCAGATACATCATGATGATCTCGGCCTAAAACAACAGGTCCAATTTTACCATCGGTAATTGCATCGTTGAATGCTTTGGCAATTTTCATTCTTCCCTCTGCGTCAGCATACAAGATTCTTGCTTGTGAACCGACCACTAATTTATTTTCTTGGGCACCTTTAATCCATTGAATATTGTCAGCCATTTGCTGCTGAATTTCATCCGGACTTGTTTCTTTCATTTTCTCCAAAACGGCACAAGCAATGTCGTCTGTTTTTTGTAAATCTTCTGCCATTCCAGAGGCGCAAACCCATCTAAAAGGACCAAAACCGTAATCAAAGCACATCGGCCCCATGATGTCCTGCACATAAGATGGGTATTTAAAATCGATACCATTTTCAGCCATGACATCTGCTCCTGCACGAGATGCTTCTAGCAAGAATGCATTGCCATAATCAAAGAAATAAGTTCCTTTTGCTGTATGTTTATTAACTGAATTGGCATGTCTAACTAATGTTGACTGGACTCGTTTTTTAAATTCATCGGGATCATTGGCCATCATCTCATTGGATTCTTCCAAAGTCATGTCTGCCGGATAATAACCTCCTGCCCAAGGATTGTGTAAAGAAGTTTGATCAGAACCTAAATCGATGTATATGTCATTCTTATCGAATGCTTCCCACACATCTACAATGTTACCTTGGTAAGCAATGGAAACAATCTCGTTATTAGCTTTTGCTTGTCGGACGCGAGCACACAACTCATCCACATCTGCAATAACTTCATCAACCCATCCTTGAGAATAACGTGTCTGAACGGCTTTTGCATTGATTTCTGCTGTAACAGAAAGACAACCTGCGATATTTGCTGCTTTTGGCTGTGCTCCTGACATTCCTCCAAGACCGGCAGTTACAAAAAGTTTCCCTTCTAAACCTTCTCCATTCTTGGAAATTTTTCTACCAGCATTTAAAACAGTTATAGTCGTTCCATGCACAATTCCTTGTGGGCCAATATACATATATGAGCCCGCTGTCATTTGTCCATATTGGGTAACACCCAAAGCATTGAACTTCTCCCAATCGTCTGGTTGAGAATAATTAGGAATCATCATTCCATTGGTGACCACAACTCTTGGTGCATCTTTATGAGAAGGAAATAAACCCATTGGATGTCCAGAATACATCACCAATGTTTGCTCGTTAGACATTTCAGCTAAGTATTTCATAGTTAAGCGATACTGAATCCAATTTTGGAATACAGCTCCGTTGCCACCATAGGTAATTAGCTCATGAGGATGTTGTGCCACTGCATAATCCAGGTTGTTTTGAATCATTAGCATAATGGCCTTGGCTTGTTCACATTTTCCGGGATAATCACTGATAGGTCTCGCTGTCATTTTATAGTCAGGGCGAAACCGGTGCATATAAATACGACCCAATGTGTTGAGTTCGTTTAAAAATTCCTTTGCTAAAACTGAATGTTGTTCTTTTGGAAAGTACCTCAACGCGTTTTTTAGTGCCAATTTCCTTTCTTCTTCAGTTAGAATCTGTTTACGAATGGGTGCATGATTTATTCCTTCTTCTTTCTTTTTAAGCGCTGGAATAGAGGTAGGAATTCCTTCTAAAATTTGATCTTTAAATGAACTCATCATAATGCGTGATTGTTTGGGTGCAAAAATAGAAAGAAAAATGGCGAAATATCAAATAATACAAAGGGGAGTTAAATTTTGGTGGATTGGTTGAATATTTTAAGAGAACAACATCAATCAAAATAACGCGTTTTGCAGAACAAAAATTAGTTAACCTTAAATCCTATAACACAAACATCATCTACTTACTCTTCATTTTTCTTCCAATTGGTAAAAACGTCTATCAGGTTTTCGCCTTGCTCTTCAAAACTCAGCGTTTTCATTTCGAGCAATGTTTTCTTCATCTGAGATGATTTAAACTTTTTGTTTTTCTCTCCACCGAATTGATCTGCATAGCCATCTGTGAAAAGATAAAAAGAATCGTTTTGTTGCAACGGTATTTTTCTTTCTGAGAAGTCTTTTCCGTGATCAAAATGACCGATTGGCTGTTTATCTCCCTTTATCTCATACATAACAGTGTCTCCCTCTGATATTTCATTATCCGCTATGATTTTTTCTCCGCTATCCCTTACTACCCATAATGGATTGTTGGCCCCTGCAAACAAGAGTTCTTTTTTTGCCTCATCAAATACGCAAAGTGAAATATCCATTCCATCTTCCACATTTTCGCTGTCGGAATTAAATGTTTCAATGACCAATTCTCTTGTCTTGTTGAGAATAGCCGCTGGGCTTGATAGTTCAAATTCTTTCACAGATCGATTGAGTGCACCACTGCAAACAACACTTACCAAAGCCCCAGGAACTCCATGACCTGTGCAATCGGCAACAGCAATCATTGTCAGACTATTTTTTTTATGAAACCAGTAAAAATCACCGCTTACAATATCTTTTGGCAAGTACACTAAAAAACTATTGGGGAGATGTTCTTTTATAACCTCACCAGTTGGTAAAATTGCTGACTGCAATCTTCTTGCATAATTGATAGAATCCGAGATTGATTTATTCTTCTCATCTACAATCTCTTTTTGTTGTTTAATTAGATCATTTTTAGTTGTCAAAACAGAGTTTAACCTTTTCCTTCTTTTGTTTGCTTGAATAAAAAATAAGAGTGATGCAACAAGAACGATAAAACCAATAACACTCAAATAAATGACATTTTGTTTTTTTGAAAGCTCTTCCTGATGTGCTAATCGCTCTGCTGCAAACTCATTTTGCACTTTTAAGCTATCATTGAAACTCTTTGTTTCAATTTGTTTTCTGATTTCTCGTGTAGCTAAATTTTGACGTTCTTCTCTCTTTTGGAAAATTTCTTTTTGCTCTATTGAAATCATTAAAGATTTGAATGCCTTTTCATACAATCCAATTTTCATATAATAATTCGATAGCACCTCATGGTAATTCCAAATCAAGCTTTCAAAATTGTTCTCCTTTATCAAAAAATCAACTCTACTAAGTATTTTCTTAAGGGAATCACCAGATAGTGTACTCAATTGCAGCTTTGCCACATCCAATAATATTCGTGCTTCTGCATCCATATCTCCAAATTCCTTTCTGATGCTCAAGGCTTCTGCTAACATCTTATTTCTATGATTCTCCGTGATACCTACGCTGTCTAAAAGAGAATAGGAATGTAACACAGAAGAGTAGCCGTAAGGATAACTATTGACTTTATATATTTCAATAGCCTTCTTGAAATAAAAAATGGCACTGTCTTTTTGATTCAATGATTTATGAATTTTGCCTAATAAATTATATGATATTGCTAAATCTACTTCATGACCTGCCTCCATCTCGTATTCTAAACTCCTGAATTCATATTCCAGTGCCAATCTATATAACTTGACCTCCAAATAAATGCCTGCAATGTTGTGTAATGCAAACGTTTTTCCTTCTTTGGCATTTTCAAGATTCGAACCTTCAGCTTTATCATTCAATATTTCTTCATTTTTCTCCAGAGACAAAAATTGATAATCTAAACTTTTGGAATAATTGTTCAGGTCCAGATAAGAGTTCCCAATGTTACCATAAGAATCTGCTATTCCTTGCTTACTCCCTAGTTTTTTAAAATACTTAAGCGAATTAAAAAAAGAATCATTTGCTTCACTAAACTGTGAAGTATTTTGCAAAAACCAACCTCTCATTTGATAAGCTATTGCCAATAAATAAGTACTGTTCACTTTTTTTGCTAAAATCAATCCAGAATCCGCATATTTTCTAGCTTTTAATGAGTCGCCATATTCATTCTCAACAAATAAAACAAAATACTGCTCTGCACGAACCGAATCCTCATCTTGAGAATAAACAAAAGAAGGGACTACCAATAGACAAAAAAACAGTGCTCTTTTCATTGAAAACGTTCTAAATCAAATGTAGCGAATTCTGTTGGAACTTCTGTAGTTTTATTTTTACCTTACATTTTGTAACTTTGGCACAAATTATGGAATAACCTTTCACAAATAAAAACACTATGAAAATTTTACCTAAATTATTATCAGCAGTCGTAATGACAATTTCGTTATCGGCTTTTTCTCAAAAGAATGATTCTTTCGAGAAAATATACTATAGCAATCCTGAGATACCAAGTACAGAGGTCGCAGAAGTAAGCACAAAAAATATAGTTGCACAAAAGGAACTTTGTAAAATGGCGTTGAATATCAAAAATTTAACCGATGACTTTCTGTTGTTTGTACCACAAGAAAGTAAGTTTATTTATCCAGAAGGAGATAAAAGACCTAGCTCTAAAGAGTACTTTATAGAACCGAACAAGTCTAAAACTAAAACATTAGAAGTGAATGGTGGCAATGAATTTCTGCAAGAAAGTTTTTCAGTAGAATTAGGCTATTTATTTCAAATACCTACAGATGGGAAGCCCGAAAAGACACCTGATTATAAACTTCCCGCAGAAAAAAACAGTTTTACTGTAGGGAACTTCAAAGTAAAGCTTTTAAAATATAGTGCCTCAACAAAAGAGGCCAAAGCGACATTTGAGGTTGTCTATACTGGAAATGATATGGCTATTATCAGTCCTGCTAATCTTTCTGTTTCTGCAACAAGAAAAAAATCTGATGAGACCGTTGTTTATTCAAATGACAACAAAAAAGCAAAACCTGTTCTTTTGAGAAATGGTAACAGCACAAAAGTAGTAGCCGTATTCCATATTCCTGGGAAAATTGTTGATATGCAATTTGCTACAATGAATCTCATTTGGAACAATACTTTTGTTGAAACAAAACCAGTTATGCTGCCGAAAGTGAAGTTTGACGTGATGATGAATAAAGAACTAACAGAGGAAAAGAAGTAATTGCAATTTGTAAACTAATTTAATAAGAAGGATAGGATGTTGATTCTATCCTTTTTTTGATTCATATACATTAAAACAATTCCTTTTGAATTGTTTTTTTTTACTATGTTTATCCCTCATAATTAAACAACTCGTATATGAAATTAATTAAGCTTTCTCTTATTCTTCTTTTTGCACTTTCAGTTCATGATGTAAACGCTCAAAAACGCAAGAAAAAGAAAGAACCTGTTAAGAACGAACAGAGTAGCAAAGATAAGACGAAGAAAATATCGGAAGTCACAAAAAAGTCAAAGAAATTTGATGGTTTATTCACCATTTATCAGGATACTGTTGATGGTTCTATAAAAATGCAAATTGACGCTGATCAAATTGATCAAGAGTTCATCTATTTTAGCCAAAGTACTGATGGGGTAACAGCAGTAAGAGGATTTAGAGGAAATTATAGAGGTTCTAAAATTATTAGAATTCAAAAATTCTTCAATAAGATAGAATTTGTTCAAGTAAACACATCTTCCTATTTTGACCCTGAAAATGCAATATCTAAAGCATCAGAGGCAAACATGCCGAATGCGATTATTGCCAGCTTAAAAATTGAAGCTGTCGGTCCTAAGGAAAGTGCATACCTTGTAGATGCTAATAAATTATTCTTAAGTGAGACTTTTTCTCAAATTAAGCCAGCTAGAAATCCAAAGCAATCACCGTTCGCATTTACGATCGGTAATTTGAGTAAAGAGAAAACAAAAATTAATGCAGTTAGAAGTTACCCTAAAAATACAGACATTGCCGTTGAGTATGTTTACTCGAAGCCCGCTGTTTTAAATGGTGGTCAAAGAGATGTTACAGATGGTAGAAATGTGTCGTTAAAAGTTTACCATAGTTTAATTGCAATGCCAGAAAGTGATTATCAGCCCTTGATTGAAGATCCAAGAGTTGGTTTTTTCACGACACAAGTTACGGATATGACGAGTACAGCAAATGCAAACTACAGAGACCTTGTTCATAAGTGGAAACTAATCAAGAAAGATCCAAATGCCGCTATTTCAGAGCCCGTTGAACCCATTGTTTGGTGGATGGAAAATACGACTCCAGAAAATCTTCGTCCGATTATTAAATCTGCCGCTGAACAATGGAACATTGCTTTTGAAAAAGCAGGATTTAAAAATGCGGTTGTCATAAAACAGCAACCTGATGATGCAGAATGGGATGCTGGTGATATTCGATACAACGTTCTCCGTTGGACAGCTTCTCCATTTCCTCCTTTTGGTGGTTATGGACCCAGTTTTGTGAATCCAAGAACAGGAGAGATTCTAGGAGCGGATATCATGTTCGAATACCGTTCTGTTTTAGGACGATTTAAAACTGAAAAGTTTTTTGAAGAAAAATCAATTTCAGAGTCAGAAGAAAACGAATTGCCTTTAAATTCTAACCACTTGAGTTGCCAAGCTAGTGAATTAGGTGCTATCAATAGTACTTTTGCGGGCTTAATTCTTCAATACATAGATGGACAACCAATTGAGAATAGCCAAATGGTAAAAGAGTACATACATTACCTTATTTTGCATGAAATAGGACATACCTTAGGATTGAATCACAATATGAAAGCAAGTCAAATGCATGATTTAGCGACAATACATGACAAATCGATTACTGAGAAAGTAGGCCTAATGGGATCTGTTATGGATTACCCCTCAGTGAATGCAAATAAAGACCGTTCGAAGCAAGGTAATTATTTCACTATGCGTCCTGGGCCTTATGATTTATGGGCTATCCAATATGCTTATGAAACAGGAAGGTCAGAAAACGAAACGAAAACCCTGTTAGATCGTTCAACAGAACATGATTTATTTTTCGGAAACGATGCGGATGACATGCGTGGACCTGGAAAAGCGATTGACCCAAGAGTTAATATTTATGATTTAACAAGCGATGCCATTGCATACAATCAAGAAAGGTTGGATTTAGTTAAAATGCTAGCAAGTGAAATTCTTGAGAAATACAATGTCGAAAACACTTCTCATCACGATCAGCGTGTTGCCTATTATGCAATGATGCGCCAATATAGAGATGCTGCAAGCGTTACTTCTAGATATATCGGTGGTATTTATGTTGATAGAGCAATGATTGGACAGAAAGGGGCAACAAAGCCATATACTCCAGTTGATTTAGCGACTCAGAAAAAGGCAATGAAATTTATCTCTGACTATATTTTTGCCCCAAACTCATTTGATTTTGGTAAAGAATTGTATGATTATGCAGCGAGTCAGAGAAGAGGATTTAACTTCTTTAGCCAATCAGAAGACTTGAAAATTCATAGTATTGCAACGAGTGTACAAGGTCAAGTCATAGCTCATGTATTGCATCCAACAACTTTGAATAGAATTGTTGACACCAAATTGTATGGTAACGAGTATGATATTTCAAAAGTATTTCAAGATTTGACAGATGCTATTTTTAAAGCTGACATTGCTGGAAGTGTTAATACGTTTAGACAGAATTTACAATTGAATTATACGAATACCTTGATAGGTATGCTTGTAGGACCTAGAAGTATTAGATATTCTAACATTCCTCAATCACATGCTTTATATTTCTTAAAGAAGATTAAGCAAATGGCAAAGAATGGTACAGGGGATATTTCTACAAAAGCACACAAAGATCATTTGGTGATATTGATTGACAATGCAATGAAAGAAGTGAAATAGTTCAACGAATCAACCCTAGAAGACTAAATGCGACGAATAACATATTCGTCGTATTTTTTTGTCCATGTCTGAAAATTAAAAACGAAGTATCAATTTCAAATTAAATCTCCTTGACGTTAAAAAATTTGGAATAGAGTAGAATCTTCCGTTCACATCTTGCACCCATTGCATGGAAAGTACATTATTGACTCCAAGAAGATTAAAAACTTCGAAAGAAATAATTGCATCTGAAAAGTTTTTGTTCCAAAACGTTTTCTTGTCCTTCTTCTTGTATAAAAAATCGTAAGACATTCCTAAATCTACTCTGAAATACGATTTAATTCTAAGTGTATCTTTGTAACGTTTAAAATCAGGTGGGCCGTAGGGCAAGCGCGATCCAAAAAGCAATCCCATTTGGACACTGAAACTTTCATAGTTCGGCATTCTATCTTGTATCAGTGCAGCAAAATTCATAAACTGATCTGTAGGTCTGGGGATATAACCTGGGGAAACTCGAGAACTGTCAACGACTACTTTGTCATCAACTCCTCCCTTGATAACTTCCCCTGCAGCATTCAAGTAGTCGTAATAAAAGTCGTTAAGTACGTCTTCTTTTGTCGATAAAAATCCAATCTTAAAAAAGGATTCAATTCCTTCAACAAACTGCCCGTGTACGTTTAAATCAAGTCCGTAAGCGTAAGCAACGGCATCATTATTGGCATAATAACGTGTTCTTACATTGTCCACCTCATACGAATTGACATCCCACATGTATTTGTAGTAAGCCTCAGCTGTGAATTTAAAAGGAACTTCTCTTCCCCACATTCCAAAATAGACATCAGAACCAACAACGAAGTGTGCAGATTTTTGCGCTTTCACATCGAGATTTAACTGACCATCAAAAGTTCTAAACTCACGATAAATTGGTGGTTGATAGTACATTCCCGTGGCAAAATGAAGGTTCATATTTCTTCGAACGACTTGTTTATCTTTAATCATGTACGCCCGCGGGTAAAATTTTAAAGAAGCTCTTGGTGTGAGATAAAACTCATTGTTTGCAGTAGTGTAACCTGTTCTTGCCCCTATCGAAAGAGCCCAACGAGATGGTGATTCTATTATCGTGTCAGTAAAACTTTTACGCTCTTTTGTTTTCTTAGAAATTTTGTACTTTTTACTTTTGGTGACTACTTTATTCTTTTGATTTTTCGCCCAAAGTGAGTTCATCTGAACAAAACCAGTGTATCTCTGTGCTTGCAAACTTAAATCGCTCTTAACGCTTTCAAATAGAGCAATGGTTCCGTCATTCGCCTGTGGAATAGAGAAGCCTGCAGAATCGACCATTTTCCATTCGCTCAATTTATCGGTGAAGTAATCCATCTGATAATTAACGCCCCACTTGAGTTTATGGTTTTGGAATTTCGTGCGTTCGTTATTCTTATATCCTTTAAAGAATTGATGGTCTCCATTGTGATACAAATTGACAATTGTTGCATCTAGTCTATTTCTTGCATGACTCAAAAAAGAACCTACTCCCAAAACAGCTACAGAATCACCAAAATCTTCCTGCGAAGGATCTGTTTCTAACTCGTTAATGAAATATTCTCCTAAAATATCAAAGGATTCTCTTTCAACAGAATTAAAAACCGTGGCATAAAAGTCAAGATTGGTCTTTTTAGTTGCTTCCCATTTTAGAGAAGTTCCTCCCATCATTGTTTGAAACTTTGTCTGCTCTTGTCCTTCGAAATAAACTACGAAAGAAAAGGCTTCGTTAACCGTTCCAAAGTTAGTCTCTGCGCTTTCTGGTTTAAAGCGATAATTGTTCGAAGAAAAATGACCCAACACCGACCATGTTAGCTTCTCGTTAATAGCAAAATTTGTTAAAAATTGAGCGTCCCAGAAAACGGGATTATAAGCACCCTTTGTTGGTAATGCATTCAAAAAATATCCATTAGAACGGTACCTTGCACCTACTAAGAAATTAAATCTTTTAGTTGGAGCGAGCTCAACATGGGCTTCAACACCCAGCAATGACGCAATTGCAGAGCCACGCAACGAATCCGGTGTTTTATAGGTAATATCCAATACAGAACTCAATTTATCACCGTATTCAGAATTAAAACCACCTCCAGAGAACTGAATAGACTCAACCAAAGCCGTATGTAAAAAACTCATTCCTTCTTGTTGACCCGAACGCGTCAAAAAAGGACGTCTGACCTGGAATCCATTTACATAAACTAAATTCTCATCATAAGAACCCCCTCGAACATTGTAATTAGTTGTTAGCTCATTATTCGAAGTTGCCGCTGTAGTATATAGCAAACTTCTTTCCACGCTTCCGGATATTTTTTGTAAATCAAAAATGGGTAAGTAATCTATAGTAAATGGCTCTTCTCGATGACCTTGAGCATCTACAATATCTTCTTGTTGAAAAGGAAATTTAACATCCTGGAGAATTGTTTTCTCGTTTTTTAGAAAAACTGTTCGTGTTATGTCGTAGTCGTCAAATCGAAATTGAATCGTAACTGAGTCAGCCTTGCCATAATTCAGATGAAAATTTCCGTTTACTTCTGAATAAATAATTGTAGGATTGGCTTTTCCCGAATAAATTTTCACATTATCCAATGCAACACCCCGTTTATCGGTGCATCTACCTTCAACAACATAGTTCTGTCCAAAAACATGGACATTTAACAGTAGAACCAAGAAAAGCAATAGTAATTTTATCATCGCACAAAAGTAGCTTATCAAACGAACGAATGGAAAGAATATTTTATTTTATCTTGAGTGTGTTAATATTGTCCTATGATTCTCTCAAAACGAGAAGGTCCTTTTCTTCTGGGTCTAACTGTGAGTACAACATTTCAATCTGCGAAGTATAATTTCCATCAGGGCAAAAAGAGAAAAAATTATGAACTCGCTCCTGCATTTTTCCATCTGGGAATAGCTTATCTTTAATTTGATCAATAGTGTTCATCGCAACTTGATGTTTGGATTTCGAGATCTTCGTCATTTTTGCCTTTAATCCATCTATCTGTTTCGCTAATCTCGCATTCTCTGCTGAAGAAAATGCATCCATAGCAGGGTCATTTGCTAAAATAGTACTTTTCACCTCTAATTGCAGAGTTTTGAGCGCATTTTCTAACGAAGAGAAATCCAATGTGTCTCCCGAGTTTTTCTCTACATACTCTTTTTTTAATTGATCTTTTGTTTTAAAGATGTCTTCCAAATGCAGGTTTATTTTAGATTTTTTTTTGGCGGTTACAGATTCTATCCAAACGATAGAGTTCCGCACTCCAATGAGTGGATAAACACAATTTACAGCATCAAAAACGCCTTTTAATTGCAACCAATAGGAAATCTCACTTGTTCCGCCAATGTAGGCCAAATTAGGAAGAGTAAGCTCTTGATAAAGAGGTCTCAAGATTACATTTGGAGAAAAACGTTCAGGGTGTTTTTCCAGCTCATCCATTATTTCGGTTTCTGTAAAGGCGCCCTCTCCTTGAATGTTATATTGATTATTTTCACTAATAATTCGACTGCGTAATCCTTTTTTAAGATAAAAAAGATTTATTTCTCTAGCTTTTACTTGAATTTTCGCTCCTTCGGTAACCAATTCCTTATTCGTTCTCTCAATTTCAGAGAAAGAAAAACCTTCTAGAAGTTCTTTCTTAACAACAGTCGAGAATTGAATTTTTAATGCAGAATCGTCACCATCAATAATGACCAAACCATAACTTTTGAAAAGAAAATGAACTAAATTTCTAGTTGCTTCGGTAAAATTTTTTCCATCATACGCTTTTAGCAGAGAATGTATTTCAGCACCTTCGTCTCGGAACATTTCTCCTATTTCTTTTTTCACCTCTTCAAATCCGTCCAAGTCAAATCTACCTACAGGTCCCTCTTGATCAGTTTCCCATGTAAACTCCTTATTAAATAAACGCATGGACTGGACTTCTTCAAAATCATGATCTTCTGTCGCCATCCAATAAACGGGAACAAACTGAAAATCGGAATATTGTTTTTTTAGTTGTTCACTTAATTTAATTACATGAAGAATTTTGACCACAAAATACATCGGTCCTGAAAAAAAAGAAAGTTGATGCCCAGTAGTCACTGTAAATGCATTTTCGTTTTTTAAGAGCTTAATGTTATTAATTGACAAGCTACTTTCCTGAACATTCTCATATTGCTTCAAAAGAGAATTAACAAGAAGTGTCCTTTTTTCCTTATTGAACTCTTGCTTTTTCTCTTGAATTTGTAGCTCAACATTCGTAAGTGAAAAAGTATGATTAATAAATTTTGAGTAAGCATCTTGATTATACACCAAATTAAGATGTTGTTCATTCGCCTGACCTAAATTATTTCTATTGAATTTAAAAACTTGCATGTGCAAATGTACATTAAGCGATTTAAATTGTGAATAATTAATGACTAGAATGTATCTTTGATAAAAAAATTCAAGAATGAACGCAATTATTAAAACAAATAAGGGAGAAATGAAGGTTGAACTTTATTCAAACGAAACTCCTATTGCCGTGTCTAATTTTATAAAATTAGCGAATGACGGATTTTATAAAGATTTAAAGTGGCACCGAGTGTTGCCCAATTTTGTAATTCAAGGAGGTTGTCCAAATTCTAAAGATGGTGCAGAAGGAATGGCAGGCACTGGTGGTCCAGGCTATCAAATTGATTGTGAAACGGATGCGGATAAGCAACATCATGAAAGAGGAGTTCTATCCATGGCTCATGCAGGTCGAAATACGGGAGGGTCTCAATTTTTCGTTTGTCATTCACGAGACAATACCGCTCATTTGGATGGTGCTCACACATGCTTTGGAAAGGTCATTGAAGGTGTCGATGTAGTGGATGAAATTCAAGAAGGCGATCAAATTATCGATATTGTGATTGTATAAAATGCACAGGACTCTTCTTTGCTTCATTTTTTTGATAAGCTTTTTGTCTATAGGACAAAGAAATGTGGCTATCAATGAGAAAATTATCAATTATTTAAACCCAAACGAAGTGTTGAAGTTTAAAAAATTGGAAGTTGGTATCGTTCTTCCAAACGATCTTAGAAGCAAAGTAGAAAATTTCACACAGAAAAGAAGAGGGTCGCTTTTAAACCCATATTTAGAGTGGGAAATAAAAGTCTTTATTGAATTTATCCCTCCAAATTCCAAAAAGTCTATTTTCATTGATGGTTTTTACTACAAGGATTACAAATCTTTTATGAGTAGTGAGTTACCTGAACCGGCAAATAAAAACTCATATTCAAATGAGGAATATGCGAACCTTGGAGAATGGACCGAACAAAAATCGGACTATCATTTTAGAGTGCGGTTTTCTCCTGATAAAGTAGGTGACTGGATGTATAAAATACATATCAAGACAAAAGATGATGAAATTGTTAGCCCTCTAAAGTCATTTAAAGTGATCCCTAGTGATAGCAAAGGTTATATCTCTATTGGTAGAAATAGACGTTATTTGGAATTAAACGACTCTACATTCTATCCTATTGGTGGTAATATTCCTTGGCCAGCAACTTATGAGGTAATTGACAAAGAATTTGCACTAAAAAACAACTACCAAGGCAAACCATTTCCAGAGGATTACCGCACTGTACCAGCTGCACCAAGAGTATATTCTGTCTATAAAAACATTCTATCAAACGTAGCCGATAACGGGGTAAATATGGTAAGAATGATTATGTATCCTTCTACTACAGATATAGAATGGGAAAATTTAGGAGACTATACTGATCGTCTAACTATGTCCAAAGAATTAGATAACATACTAGAATTAGCTGAAGAAAAAGGTGTTTATTTACTCTGGAATTTGCAAATTCATTATTCGTTCCAAGAAAGTGTTGAAGCATATTACAAACAATGGGCGTGGGATACTAAAACTGATGGACAAGCATTTTGCTATCGCGAATTAATTGACTCTGAAAACCCGATTGATTTCTTTTCTCATACAGAAGCAAAAAAGTACTACAAGCAACGATTGCGCTATATCATCTCAAGATGGGGTTACTCTACAAACATTGGAGTATTTGAGCTTTTTAGTGAAATTAACAATGTTGTAGAACCAGGGACGAATGGATCATTGTATTATAAAACCAATGATAATTGGAAGTTATTTACCTCTTGGCAAAAGGAAATGAGTAACTACATTTCGTCCCATCACAATGGCGCGGTTCATCTACAGACAACAAGTTATGCAGGCGATAAGCAACCTGACGACACTGTTTTTTTGGGAAAACAGTTTGACATCATGAGCACAAATAATTACGATATTCATGCACCTTCATTCGGTAAGTTTTGGGTAAACAACGTGGCAAAAACACATCTCAATGAGGCAAATCCTGATAGTTACGTGCAACCAAAATACCAAGACAAAAGAGAGGTGAAGCCATTGATTTATTCCGAAACGGGTGTTCTTTCCCTAACACAAAAATGTAATTATAATTCCATAGAAATAAACAGACATCTATATCAGAGCATATTTTCTGGAGTTGCAGGTGCCTTTGATTGGGATTTATGGTTTCTTAAAGACTTTACCGAATACCAAAAGGCGCACGACTTCATAAGTAAATATCAATTAGATGCGGAGAACTGGCATCCCGGAGCTTCTAAATTAGTGCCTGTCAAAAATGATGTTGCAGCTTGGGAATTTCAAAGTAGATTCAGTGAGAGAATGGAGGGAAAAAATAGTCTGGCTGATTTATCTTATTTACGTTCAGGTGATAAATCTAAAGCTATTGGTGTTCTAACTAATAAAACATATAATGTATATTCTGTGTTAGACTGTTTTGATAAAGAATGGGATAAAAAAGTAGGCCAACCTGGTTGGGAAGCACCAATTTCAACTATTCAAACAGTAAGGTTAGGGGGTAGAAAAGGTGAGAAATTGAAAATAAAAGGAATGAAAAACGCACAGTACATTATTGATTATTTCTTACCAAGTAATTTAGAAAACCCAATCCATACTTCTTATGACATGGGTCCAACAGTCAAGATAGAAACAGTCATTGGTAATACTAATGAAGAGTATATTGTATTGTTTAAGATGCGAACAAAAAAATCTTTACAAACATTCAAATAAAAATAAGGCCCTCGCTATTGGACTCTTTTAGTTTTTATTTCTTTAGGCTACAAACCTTCTATATACTCTGTATGTGTATCCGATAAATCTGGGCACTTGCTTTCAATTGATTTAGCAAATTGTTCATCTTTGATGTCAACTCCCACAGACAATGCACAAGCCCCATAGTTAATAGAGCTCATATCAAACCCTAAATCTTCAGTCTCTCCAGCTTCAGCTTCAGCCATACAATCACACATTGCTTGTGCAGCAGTGTCAAAATCGTTTCCACAAGAAGCTAGTGAAAATGCAACCACTCCGATTGCTAAAAATTTCTTTATCATAATAATAGTTATTTCAATTCATTGCTAAAATAAGCTTTTTTTTTCAAAGAGTAGGAATTTATAGTTATCCAATATTTTATCCTTTTATCAACAATTGGTAAATTCTATTTTATATATCGTTACAAAAAATTAACTTTGTTGTAATGAGTGATTTTGTCGTATCTGCAAGAAAATATAGACCCCAAACTTTTGACACTGTTGTTGGTCAAAAGTCGATTACAGCTACGCTTAAAAATGCCATAAAAAATGATCATTTAGCACAAGCTTTTTTATTCTGTGGATCAAGAGGGGTTGGTAAAACAACAACTGCACGAATTTTATCAAAAACTATTAACTGTTCTAATAGGACAGAAAAAATTGAAGCTTGTAACAAATGTGATTCCTGTGAATCATTCAATTCAGGTAGTTCTCTTAATGTTTTTGAATTAGATGGGGCTTCAAACAATTCTGTTGAGGATATTAGAAATCTAATAGATCAAGTTAGAATTGGTCCACAATTAGGAACTCATAAAGTTTACATTATTGATGAGGTTCACATGCTTTCTGCAAATGCATTTAACGCTTTTCTTAAAACTCTCGAAGAGCCACCAAAACACGCTATTTTTATTCTTGCAACGACTGAAAAACACAAAATAATACCAACGATTCTTTCAAGATGTCAAATATTTGATTTCAACAGGATAAAAGTTTCTGACATTGCAAATCATCTTGCCTTTGTAGCGAAACAAGAAGGTATAACGGCAGATGAAAATGCACTACACATCATCGCCCAAAAAGCGGATGGCGCTTTGCGCGATGCTTTATCAATATTTGACCAAATAGTAACGTTCTCTGGTAATAGCATAAGTTACGATCACGTTATTGAGAACCTCAATATTCTTGATTATGATTACTATTTCAGAATAATTGAAAGCACCCAAAAGGAGGACATACCAGCTGCGTTATTATTACTGAATGATATCATTGAAAAAGGCTTTGATGCGCATAATTTCCTTGCCGGCTTAGCGGACCATTATCGAAATTTATTGGTTTGCAAAGATGTAAGAACGGCTCCTCTATTGGAGGTTAGTGATAGTATTGAGAAAAAATACATAAAGCAATCCAAAGAATTAGATGCTGCACACATTGTTAGGGCTCTTGGAGTGTTGAGTAAGGCAGATGTCGATTTCAAGTCTTCAAAAAATCAACGCCTGCTGGTCGAAATGGCCTTGATGCAATTGTGCTCCATTACCGTGGAGCTCGAAAAAAAAAACTTCTAACGGACCCCGTTAAAATAATTCCATTTACCAATCAAGATTTAAGAAAGACAGCAAAAAAGGCAACGGTTAAGCCTAAAATAAAACCTTCTTACAACAAGATAACTGAAAAAGAAACTCCCAAAGTACTTAAAGCGCCTTCTGGTTCACTCAGCACGTCTAATCTTTCCGTCAAAAAAATGATGACCAAAAAAGAGGAGACGAAAACTGGGAACAGTCGTGATTTAAGTAACATGCCTCGAAATGACTACGACATTGATGATTTAAAAATGTTATGGCGACGTTTTGCTTTCAGTATGAAGAATCAAGGGAAATTAACATTTTATAATGCCTTAATTAAGCGTGAACCAAAATTCAATTCAGAAAATCTATATAGCCTCGAAGTGGATGGACAATCCCAAATAGATTACATAAAACCGATGCTTTCTGACATGGTAGAATACATTCGAAAAGAATTGAAAAATTACGAGATAAGTTTCGAGCTAATTCTGACAACAAACCCAGAAGAGGAAGTGAAGTTTCAAACTGGAAAAGATCGGTTTTCAGCACTCGCAAGAAAAAATCCAAACCTTCACTCATTGAAAAATTTATTTAACTTAGATATTGAATTTTGAAAGAATCAGTATGCACTCATATTTAATTCTTGTCTATTACCGCAGACAAAAATTCGAGCAATAAACTTGAAATTTCTACAGAATTAGAGCTAAAATAAAAATCACTCAACCAATAGATTACAGCCTCTTATGTCAGAGTTGTCAAATCTACCCACAATTTCAAAACCATTATCCACAATTTTCCCTAGATCTTGGGTAGCGATAAAGGAGCAACTATAAATATTGGCTAAATCAATGACATTGATTCCCCCTGTCTTCCCATCTTTTGCATACGAAAAAGGGTCATTTGTTTCACGAATTAAAACCTTCAAAATATCTGAATTTTCAAAAACTCCGTCATTGTTACTATACGCTTGCGAAAGAAGTTCAGTCATACCATATTCTGATGAAATAGAAGAACAATTTAAGCCTTTCTTTAAGGTTCTATGCAGTTCTGCTTTTGTTATTTCCTTTCTTCTACCTTTCATTCCACCTGTCTCGATAATCATAGCTTCTGAAAGGTTAATTTGTTCGTCTGCTAAATCCAACAAGGCATAAGAAACACCAAAAAGAACGACTTTTTTATTCTCCTTGAGAGCAGAACAATAACGGTCTAAAATAACATCTCGCTCATGGAGAACGAAACCAGAGAGTTCATTTTCAGTTGCCCCTATAAGATGATTAACCATATATATTAGACTGGATTCTCCCTGTTCTATATAGTTAGGTAATAATGCTAAAATTACTTGATCTTTCGGATTGCCAATACAATTATGATAATGATAATTAAATGATTGCTCGTACAAACTCAGTTTTGCGACGGAATGTGAACTCCTAACTCCTCCAGTACCACTGCTTTTGAAAACTTGCTGTGCTTTCTGTTCAGAAGATAGTATAGGATGTGTTTTAAAGAATTCGATAGGAAGAAAGGGAATCTCTCTAATGCTTGTTGGTTCCTTCCAGTTTAGTTGCCGAACAAAATCTCTATACACATGGCAATTTTTGACTTGGTAGGCGTAAACTTCAAGTGCAACTTTCTCAAAGTCTTGTTCATTTCTTATCGAGAAAATTCGTTGTGAGAGGTTCATCTGTACACTATCGATGGTTCACTTTCAACTCTTCCTTTGGGTCATACTTGTATTTGAAAAGCAATGCAAAAGCGATCGCAACAATTAAAGAATAAATAGCAAAAATAAACCAAACGCTAATCCAATCAATAGTGCCATCTGAGGTATATAGATCAACAATATAACCGCTGCCATAGGCCCCCATGATTGCTCCTAAACCATTCGTCATTAACATAAATAAACCCTGTGAGCTAGACCTCATTTTTTTATCTGTTTCTTTTTCCACAAATAGCGAACCAGAAATATTGAAAAAATCAAAAGCCATTCCATAAATAATCATAGAAAGTGTTAAGAAAATAAACCCGCTACCTGGATTGCCAATTCCAAAAAACACAAAACGAAGCACCCACGCAGCCATACTCATTAGCATTACTTTTTTGATACCGAATTTTTTTAGAAAAAAGGGTATAGTAAGAATAAATAATGCTTCTGAAATCATTGAAAATGAAAGGAAAATCATTGAATACTCGACCGCAAAATAACCTTTGAAATTGATGTTGAAGCTTTCTAAAAATGGGACACCCCACATATTTGATATTTGCAAAACACACCCCAAAAGCATTGAAAAAATAAAGAAAATTGCCATTTTCCTTTTCTTAAATAAAACAAATGCATCTAATCCAAACTGTTGCGCAAGCGATTTCTTTTCAGATGATTGTGAAGGTTTTACGGCTGGTAAAGTAAATGCATATACTCCCAAAGTTAAAGAGGCTATAGCACTAACTATAAATTGATTAGAACTGTTACCCCAACCGAGCAAATCAACACACCATGCCGCTACTATGAAACCAACAGTTCCCCATACTCGAATAGGAGGAAAAACCTTGACTATGTCTAATTTCTCTTTCTCTAAAATGGCATAAGAAATAGAATTATCAAGCGCTATTGTTGGCATATAGAACATCGAGATTAGAAAGGCTATGCTATAAAAAGTCGTAAAATCCGTCACATTCAACAAGGCAATTAAAAGTCCTCCTAAAATAAGATGACTGAACCCAAAAATACGCTCCGCGTTTACCCATTTGTCCGCAACAATACCGAGAAGAGCAGGCATAAATAAGGAAGCAAAACCCATTGTTCCGTACACCGCACCGATTTGAAAGCCGGTAAAATGCAGAGTGGCACCCATATAGAAACCAATAGAAATCAACCATGCACCCCAGGCAAAAAATTGCAAAAAATTTAAAATCTTTAATTTTAATTTAGTATTCATAGTTAGTAGTTAAAGGCTTGATAATAGAATATAACTCGATGTAGTTATCCCTTTCTTTTCTTTATTTCATCTCTAATTTTTGAGGCTAATTCATAGTCCTCATTATCGATGGCTGTAAGCAGTTGTTTTTCCAAATCATTAATGCTTTGAGCGGAAATAGTTTCCTTTTCTTCCGTTTTATTTTCATCCTCGAATTCACTAAGAAATTCATCATCCTCAAGCTCTGTTTCATCGAGTAAAATTCCGGCACTGGAAAGAATATCTTCTGAAGTAAAAATAGGACACTCAAAACGGACTCCGATAGCAATAGCATCAGAAGTGCGAGCGTCAATCTCTGTAATTTTATCCTCATGTTCACAAATAAGTTTAGAATAAAAAATTCCTTCTACTAATTTGTAAATCACTACTTCTTTAATTTTAACAGAAAATGAGTCCGCAAATTTCTTGAATAAGTCATGTGTTAGAGGGCGAGTCGGTGTCATTTTTTCCAATTCAATAGCGATTGCCTGGGCTTCAAATCCACCAATAATAATAGGTAGTCTTCTGTTACCTTCTACTTCTGACAAAACTAATGCATACGCCCCCGATTGAGTTTGACTGTATGATAATCCAACGATTTCTAGTTTTATCTTGTCCATCTAGTGTGTTTAAAATAATTAGGGAAGCGAAAAATGCCTCCCCAATTTATTTCTCAAGGATAAAATTAATATTTATCCGCAATTATTCTTAATTCGATGCTTTGAATTTTTTTATTGCCTCTGTTAATTTTGGAATAACTTCGAAAGCATCCCCTAAAATCCCATAGTCTGCAGCCTTAAAAAATGGTGCCTCTTCATCCGTATTCACTACAACGATAACTTTCGATCCATTAACTCCCGCTAAATGTTGAATTGCACCAGAAATACCTGCCGCAATATATAAATTAGGGCGAATAGCAACTCCCGTTTGTCCAACATGTTCGTGGTGAGGTCTCCATCCAATATCAGCAACCGGACGAGAACAAGCAGTTGCTGCTCCTAATTCTTTCGCTAAATCTTCAATCATCCCCCAATTTTCTGGACCTTTTAACCCTCTACCGGCAGAAACAACTAATTCTGCTTCTGGCAAAGGAATTTCGCCTTCTGGTTTTTTTGTTTCAAGTAATTTGATTTTTGCCTCTCCAGCATTACCATTAAATTCTTCTACTGAACATGCTGTACCCGATTGTTCTGGTTGAATGCTGTTTGGCAACAATGAGATAATTTTCTTATCCGAGTTAATCTTCACAGCTCCAAAAGCTTTACCAGAGAATACATTAACTTTAACTGTATTTCCTTCTGGTGTAGCTATCGCTCCAGAAATCAGACCAGCTTTTAAACGTACCGACAATCTAGGTGCGACTGCTTTTGCAACTAATTCATTGGAAAAAACAATAGTATTGGCTCCTGTAGTTTCTACTGCTGATGCAATAACTCTCGTAATTTGCTGAGCATCATCTGTGCCTACTGACTTATCTACGAGAATTTTACTCGCTCCATATTCTCCAGCAGTTGCTAACAAAGAATCGTTTGCATTCCCTGTTGTTATAGCAATTACTTCTTGCCCTAATTTACTTGCGTATGTGATAGCTTCATATGCGTTCTTTGCAATTCCATCACGACTATTTATATATACTAATGTTGACATAACTTTCTTTTAAATAACTTTTGCTTCTTCGTGAAGTAATTTAACCAATTCATCCATGTTGTTCGGATCTATCATCTTACAGGCAGTCTTTGCCTCTGGCAAAGAGTAACTTTCAAATGATGTTAAGACATCCACTGCTGATGCTGGAAGAACATTCAAAGGCTTAGTTCTTGCTGCCATGATACCTCTCATGTTTGGAATCCTTTGTTCAGCCATCCCTTTTGCACAAGAAATAACGGCTGGCAACTGAACTTCTACGATTTGAATTCCTCCAACAATTTCCGTTTCCAAGGTAGCTATTTCACCAGCTACATCCATTTTCGAGGCAAGAGAAACAAAGGGTAAATCCATTGCTTCAGAAATCATCCCTCCAACTTGAGAACCATTGTAATTAATTGTTTCCTTTCCTGTCAAAACCATATCAAAGGCATTTTCTTTTGCATAATTTGCAATTTGCATTGCTACAAAGTACGCATCCGTTGGTTCAGCGTCTATTCTAGTAGCGTCATCTGCACCAATTGCTAATGCTTTCCTAATAATCGCATCATCCTGAGCAGCACCCACTGTGATGACTGAAACAGAACCTCCATTCGCTTCTTTTAATTCTAAAGCACGAACCAAAGCATACCACTCATCGTAAGGGTTAATAATATATTGAACTCCATTCTCATCAAACTTAGAATTGCCATCTGTAAAGGCTATTTTGGAAGTTGTATCTGGAGATTTACTTATACAAACAAGTATTTTCATAAGGAATTTTTTTTACTTTTTTATCGGTTACGAATTTAGTTATTTCTTATTAATATTTCAGCTAAATACAATACTAAATATAATTCTTTCTACTCTTCTTTAAAATTATTACTTTTGACAATCCAAATTGGACTTATATAGAATAAGATATGAAAACAGTACAATATAGAGAAGCTTTAAATGAAGCAATGTCTGAAGAAATGAGACGTGACAAGTCCGTGTTCCTTCTTGGTGAAGAAGTGGCCGAATATAACGGAGCATATAAAGTTTCTCAGGGAATGCTTGATGAATTTGGAGAAAAGCGTATTATTGATACACCTATTGCAGAATTAGGGTTTACGGGTATTGCTGTTGGAGCATCTATGAATGGATTAAGACCAATTGTGGAATTCATGACTTGGAACTTTGCTATTCTTGCTGCAGATCAGATTATTAATAGTGCTGCGAAAATGTTGCAAATGTCAGGCGGTCAGTATAGCTGTCCTATTGTATTTAGAGGAGGAAATGGACAAGCTGGTCAATTAGGGGCAACACACTCACAGAGTTTTGAAGCATTTTATGCGCATGTACCTGGACTTAAAGTTGTCGTTCCATCAAACCCAGCAGATGCTAAAGGATTAATGAAAGCTGCAATTAGAGATAACGACCCAGTTGTTGTCTTAGAATCTGAAAGATTGTACGGTGTAAAAGGAGAAATCCCTGAAGGAGAATACATCATCCCAATTGGAGTTGCCGATGTTAAACGAAAAGGAACAGATATTACTATCGTTACTTTTGGTAAAATTATTGAAATTGCATACCAAACTGCTGATTTATTAGTGAAAGAAGGAATTTCTTGTGAAATCATTGATTTACGATCTGTCAGACCTATCGATTATGGAACAGTTGTTGAATCAATCAAAAAAACAAATCGTTGTGTTGTACTTGAAGAATCATGGCCATTAGCTTCAATTTCTTCAGAAATAGCGTACCATTTACAGCGTTATGCTTTTGACTATTTAGATGCTCCAGTTCAAAGAGTTACTCAGACTGACACTCCATTTGCTTTCTCTCCAACATTGATTGAGGAAGCATTGCCAAACATTGACCGCTTGTCAAAAGCTATTAAAGCAACTCTATATAGAAACTAGAAGCACTTTATTTTCTGATTACAGATGTTGCTGTCATTTTGAAAGATTCAATTTCTAAAGATGCATTTTCCGGATTGTATAAATAAATTTGCAACCAATCACCCTCATGCCTTACATCAGGTAAATTGAATTTCATTTTAATCTCGTTTGACTTGTTTTGAAGCTTCCCAAATGACACTTCTTCAGATTTCCAATCATAACAACTAAAATCACTACACGTTTCCATTTGTAAAAAACAATGCTGAGTAGAGTCTGACGTTTTAATGGACATTGACACTTCTATCAATGTTTCATCTGTTTTAATCTTATCGAATAGAAAAATATTGGTTATCCTTAAATTCTGTATTGGTCCAGTCTTGATAGATTTTTTCAGGTTAAAAATTTCCTCTGTCTCGATTTTGAATGAACTATTTACCTTATCTATCCAATTAATGTCTCCTCTATTCATTAATAGACGACTATTATCGTAGTTGTCAATTTGAATTCTTCCAAAAATATACCAATAATGCTCCTTGGACATTCTATCAAAATGTAGAATTCCCTTGGTAAATTGAAAACTCTGAAATAGATTGAGAATAATTGTTCCTGTTACAAATCCTATGGTTAAAATTTTAATATACAAGGATGATATACTCTGGAATAAAAACCCTATTGTAATAAGGAGAAGAGGGTAAACTTCTATCATTGGTCGAGCGCTATAAGAAGCAGCATACCACCATGTTTCCCAAGAACTGGTAATGTATATGTAAGAAAAGGTAAAAATCAGTGTCCCCCAGAACAATAACCTGTCCTTTTTAAATACTTTCACAAGGCCGATAAAAAATAGAATAAAAAATGGACTATAAATCAACCATCCTTTTCTATAAGAAAACAAAAAGTCAATCAAATTTGGATCTATGAGAATAATTTCTTCTGTATGTAAATTTGGCAAAATCAATTCCCCCCCAACAATCTTCCAGTAAAAAAGGTGTGGGATATTCCATAGAATAGCAAATAATGGGAAAATTAAAATAGATTTCCAAAAATCCTTATTATTACTCCTATTCATGTAGAGATAAATTAAAGGAATAACTCCCCATAAAACTTGAGTAGGCCTAATCGCAAAGGTTAATCCAAGAATAATAGCTGAAACTAGCAGCTGTTTTTTCTTTTTCTCTTTTGTATATTTAAAAAAATAGAAGAGAAAAATAGCATTCAATGCAAAAAGGTAAACGTGTGGCAAATCATACTGATACAGGGAGGTAATGAAAAAATTCGATGTTAAATACACTAGCGCAATCAGCAAAGCAACAAGTTTGTCTTTAAAAAAGAGAAGTAGTAACTTTCTCAGAAAGACAAGTCCTAATAAAATAAACAATAACGCATTTACCAGAAAACCAACTTGATAGGGTTTGCTAAATCCATCTGTTCTATAACCCATCCACCTGGCAAACTGATCACTTATTATATAGGATGGTAGTTCCAAAAAAGCCATTCCCATGTGATAAATATTCACATAATTCCCATTCTTACGTGGTATTAGTTGATAGGCGTATATACCATTGCAATATTCATTTTGCAAACCTTGAGCCCAATCTCTTTCTACAGCCAAGGTTCCCTTGTCGAAAAGGGCTGGTAAATACATGTAATACCCAAAGCCATCGTAAGCACAAACACAATTAGTCTGATTACTCACTACTTGTTCAATTTTGGAGCTGAACTGACCAATAAAAAATAGACTAATTATAAATATTACAAGTTTTGAAAAGCTTTTCACCTTGCGAAAATATCAAACATTTAACAAGAATGATTAGATTTGCCATCAATAATTTTCAGTAAAAAAAGATGTAAACACAGGAATGTGAAAAAACTTCATTTTTTTTTACTAGACCCTTGATTTATAACTTTAATATACTATCTTTGCACCCCTGAAATAGGTTTTGGGAGTATTTTTATTATTAATTAAAGTTAACAAGTATTTTTATGCCAACTATACAACAATTAGTTCGCAAAGGGAGAACAGCGCAGGTAAAGAAGAGTAAGTCAGCAGCACTTGATTCTTGCCCTCAGCGTAAAGGAGTATGTGTAAGAGTTTACACCACTACACCTAAGAAGCCGAATTCGGCAATGCGAAAAGTAGCTAGAGTTCGACTAACCAACGGTAAAGAAGTGAATGCTTATATCGGTGGTGAAGGTCACAATTTACAAGAACACTCATTAGTATTAGTACGTGGTGGTAGAGTAAAAGATTTGCCAGGTGTACGTTATCACATCGTTCGTGGTGCTGAAGATACTGCTGGAGTAGAAGGTAGAACGCAACGTCGTTCTAAGTATGGAACAAAGAGACCTAAGAAATAGTCCTTTTAAAAAGTTTAAAAGATGAGAAGAAAAAAAGCAAAAAAAATTGCCATCCTTCCGGATCCAAAATTCAAAGATGTTCAAGTAACAAAGTTTGTAAATAACTTAATGCTGGATGGGAAAAAGAGTTTGGCTTTTAGAATATTCTACAATGCAATCGATATGGTTGAAGAAAAAGTAGAAGAAGCAACGGGTTTAGAAACTTGGAAAAAAGCATTAGAAAACATTACTCCACCTGTAGAGGTTAAGAGTCGTCGTATTGGTGGTGCAACATTTCAAATTCCTACGCCAGTTAGAGATAGTAGAAAAGAATCATTGGCCATGAAGTGGTTGATTAGCTTTTCTCGTAAGCGTAATGAAAAAACAATGGCTCAGAAATTAGCTTTTGAAATTCTTTCAGCTTCTAAAGAGGAAGGTGCAGCTTACAAGAAAAAAGAAGATACATTAAGAATGGCTGAAGCAAATAAGGCATTCTCACATTTTAGATTCTAAGTTATGGCTAAAAGAGATTTAACATATACACGTAATGTCGGGATTATGGCTCACGTAGATGCTGGTAAAACAACAACTACGGAACGTATTCTATATTATACAGGTATTTCTCACAAGATTGGTGAGGTGCATGATGGTGCAGCAACGATGGATTGGATGGAGCAAGAGCAAGAAAGAGGTATTACAATTACTTCTGCTGCAACTACTTGTTTCTGGAATTACAACAATGAGGAGTTTAAAATGAATATTATTGATACTCCTGGTCACGTTGATTTTACAGTTGAAGTTGAGCGTTCGTTAAGAGTGTTGGATGGTGCAGTTGCATTATTCTGTGCTTCTTCAGGTGTTGAGCCACAGTCAGAGACTGTTTGGAGACAAGCTGACAAGTACAAAGTTCCTCGTTTATGTTTCATTAATAAAATGGACAGAATGGGAGCAGATTTCTTTAAGACAATTTCTGAAATCAAAGAACGGTTAGGAGGCAATCCGGTTCCATTGCAAGTTCCAATAGGAGCGGAAGATGAATTCGTTGGTGTTGTTGATTTGATTACAGGTAAAGGAATTACTTGGAATGATGAGGACATGGGAATGACGTTTCAAGAAATGGAGATTCCAGAAGATTTAAAAGAAACAGTTCAAGAATACAGAGATTTATTAATTGAATCAATCGCAGAATCTGATGACGCTTTGATGGAAAAATTCTTCGAAGATCCTGAATCAATTACTGTTGATGAAATGATGAAGGCAATTCGTGTTGCAACCATCAATATGACAATTCAACCAGTAATGTGTGGGTCTGCTTTTAAGAACAAAGGTGTTCAGACAATGTTAGACGCAGTTATGGCTTTCATGCCATCTCCATTGGATATCGAAGCAATTGAAGGGACTAATCCTGATACAGAAGAAATGGCAACTCGTCAACCATCTTTGTCAGAACCAATGGCTGCTTTGGCATTTAAAATTGCAACTGATCCTTTCGTAGGTCGCTTATGTTTTGTTAGATGTTACTCTGGTAAGATTGATGCAGGGTCTTATGTATTTAACACTCGATCAGGAAAAAAAGAGAGGATTTCTCGTTTATTTCAAATGCACTCCAACAAGCAAAATGCTATTGAAGCATTAGAAGCTGGAGATATCGGTGCGGCAGTGGGATTTAAAGATATTAGAACTGGAGATACATTGTGTGATGAAAAGAATAAAATTGTTCTTGAATCAATGGATTTTCCAGATCCAGTTATCGGTATTGCAATTGAGCCTAAAACTCAAGCAGATATGGATAAACTAGGTGTTGGTCTAAATAAATTGTCTGAGGAAGATCCTACTTTTCAAGTAAAAACGGATGAAGATTCAGGTCAAACTATTATTTCTGGAATGGGTGAGCTTCACTTAGAAATTTTGATTGATCGTTTGAAGCGTGAATTCAAAGTTGAAGTAAACGAAGGTGAACCTCAGGTATCTTACAAAGAGAATATTACTAAACAAGTTGATCACAGAGAAGTTTATAAAAAGCAATCTGGCGGTCGTGGTAAATTTGCCGATATTGTTGTTGTAATTTCACCGCAAGATGATGCTGAAAAGACTGGTCTTGAATTCATAAACTCTATTAAAGGAGGTAACGTTCCTCGTGAATTTATACCTTCTGTTGAGAAAGGGTTTGCTAATTCTATGAAGAATGGCGTTATGGCAGGATTCCCAATGGATGCGATGAAAGTCGAATTGAAAGATGGTTCTTTCCATGCGGTCGATTCAGATGCATTGTCTTTTGAGATTTGTGCAAAGATGGCGTTTAAAAATGCTTTGAAACAAGCCGGTCCTCAATTGTTAGAACCAATCATGAAATTGGAGGTGGTAACACCAGAAGAGAACATGGGTGATGTTGTAGCAGATTTGAACCGTCGTAGAGGAATAATGAAAGGAATGGATGATAGAAACGGAGCAAAAATTGTAAAAGCAGATGTACCTTTATCTGAAATGTTTGGCTATGTTACTACTTTAAGAACAATTTCTTCTGGTAGAGCCAGTTCAACAATGGAATTTTCACACTACGCAGAAGCGCCAAGAAACATCGCAGAAACAGTAATAGCAAAAATAAAAGGCGTAACAGCATAATTTTAAGCAGATGAGTCAAAGAATTAGAATCAAATTAAAGTCTTACGATCACAATTTAGTTGATAAATCAGCTGAAAAGATTGTAAAAACAGTTAAATCAACTGGTGCAGTAGTAAGTGGACCAATTCCGTTGCCAACACACAAAAGAATCTATACAGTGTTGAAATCACCACACGTTAATAAGAAAGCTCGTGAGCAATTCGAGTTATGTTCTTACAAACGTATGATGGATATTTATAGTTCTTCATCAAAAACAGTTGATGCATTAATGCGCTTGGAACTTCCAAGTGGTGTTGATGTTGAGATTAAAGTATAAATAAATTAAGTTAAACAAATAAATAGTTAAAGTATGCCAGGAATTATTGGTAGAAAAATCGGAATGACTAGCATCTACAGTGCCGAGGGTAAAGCAATGCCATGCACAGTGATAGAAGCGGGTCCTTGTGTCGTAACTCAAGTTAAGACAGAAGACAGAGATGGTTACGAGGCTGTTCAACTAGGGTTTGGAGACCGTAAGGAAAAAAATACTCCAAATTCATTGAAAGGTCACTTTAAAAAAGCTAAAACAGACCCTAAGTCGAAATTAGCTGAATTTAAAGGATTCGAAGACGCTAATCTCGGTGATGTAATTAACGCAGAAATCTTTGAGGAAGGTGAATTCGTTAGTGTAATAGGTACCTCAAAAGGTAAGGGTTTCCAAGGTGTTGTTAAAAGACATAACTTCGCCGGTGTTGGGCAAGCAACTCACGGTCAACACAATAGATTGCGTGCTCCAGGTTCAATTGGTGCAGCATCGTATCCAGCGCGTGTATTCAAAGGAATGCGAATGGGCGGACATATGGGTAGTGAGCGTGTAACCGTCGAAAACTTGCAGATATTGAAAGTAATAGCTGACAAAAATTTAATCGTTGTTAAAGGATCTGTTCCTGGACACAAAGGTTCAACCGTAATAATTGAGAAGTAATGAAAATTAAAGTAACTAGTGCAAAAGGTGCAGCTACTTCAAAAGAAGTTAGCTTGTCAAAAGATGTTTTCGGAATTGAGCCTAATGACCATGCTATCTATCTTGATGTAAAGCAGCACTTGGCGAATCGTCGTCAAGGAACGCATAAAGCAAAAGAAAGAGCAGAAATTACAGGTTCTACAAAGAAAATTAAGAAACAAAAAGGTACAGGTGGAGCTCGTGCAGGTTCTATCAAATCAGGTACACGTATAGGTGGTGGACGTATTTTTGGACCTCGTCCAAGAAACTATCACTTTAAGTTGAATATCAAGACAAAAAGATTGGCTAGAAAGTCTGCTTTTTCTTACAAAGCAAAAGCAAAAGACATAATGGTAATCGACGATCCTAAATTTGATGCAATCAAAACAAAGGATTTCGAAAAACTAGTGGCAAACTTAAAGCTTGACAACAACAAAGTGTTAATGATTTTAGGAGAGAAAAATGATAACGTTTATCTTTCTTCGCGTAACCTTAGGAAAATAAAAGTCGTAACAGCTGATTCTGTTAATACATACGATGTATTAAACGCACAGAAAGTGGTAATGACATCAAGTTCAATTGAAGTAATCGAAAAGATTCTAAACTAATTGGAAAATGAAGACAATAATTAAAAAGCCGATCATAACAGAAAAAGCAACGGGATTAAGCGAGACTTTTAACCGTTTCTCATTTGTTGTAGATCCACAGGCAAATAAGATTGAAATTAAAAATGCTGTCGAGAAGATGTACGGAGTTCAGATCACTGAAGTTCGGACCATGAATTATGGCGGTGGGAAATCCTCTACGAAATATACGAATAGAGGTATCGTTGAGCAAAAAAGTAAAAAATGGAAGAAAGCCATTGTTACTGTTGCAGATGGAGAGACGATTGATTTATTTAATAACTTTTAATCATTTAAAGAATGGGTCTTAAAAAATTCAAGCCTACAACTCCAGGGCAAAGACACAAGGTCGTTAGTGATTATTCTGACATTACGAAAGGGGCTCCAGAAAAGTCTCTTGTAAAAGGGAAGAATAAAAACGGTGGTCGGAACAATGACGGTAGAATGACGATGCGCTATATTGGTGGTGGTCATAAACAAAAGTACCGTGTCATTGATTTTAAAAGAGAAAAACACGGTGTTCCTGCCACGGTTAAGTCGATCGAATATGATCCAAATCGTACTGCGAGAATCGCTTTGTTATTCTACGCTGACGGTGAAAAGCGTTACATTATTGCTCCTGACGGGTTGAAAGTCGGAGATAAGGTAATGTCTGGATCTGAAGCTACTCCTAATGTTGGAAATTCGCTATTTTTAGCAGACATTCCATTGGGAACTGTAATTCATAACATTGAATTAAAACCTGGAAGAGGTGGTGCTATTGCTCGTGGAGCTGGTACTTACGCACAATTGAACGCGCGTGATGGACGTTATGCAATCGTTAAAATGCCTTCTGGTGAAACTAGAATGATTTTAACCACTTGCTTAGCAACTATTGGTGCTGTTTCAAATTCTGAACATAACTTGACTGTATCTGGTAAAGCAGGTCGCTCAAGATGGTTGGGTCGTCGTCCACGAGTACGTGGTGTGGTAATGAATCCTGTCGATCACCCAATGGGTGGTGGTGAAGGTAAAAACGCCGGTGGACACCCAAGATCACGTAATGGAATTCCTGCTAAAGGATTCAAAACGCGTGCTAAAAAGAAGTATTCAGATAAGTTTATCATCGAAAGAAGAAAAAAATAGTTAGGATATGAGTCGTTCGTTGAAAAAACCACCGTTTATACACTATAAGTTATTAAAAAGAGTGGATGATGCACAGGCATCAGGAAGTAAGTCAGTTATCAAAACATGGTCAAGAGCAAGTACAATTTCTCCAGACTTTGTAGGGTTAACTTTCGCAGTACATAATGGTAATAAATTTATCCCTGTTTTCGTAACAGAAAATATGGTAGGTCACAAGTTGGGAGAATTTTCTCCGACGCGTAACTTCCGTGGTCACGCAGGTGGTAAAAAAGATAAGAAAAGATAGGTTATGGGGGCTAGAAAAAGACTAAGAGCTGATAAGAGAAAAGAGGAAAATAAATCAATCGCTTTTGCGAAATTGAATAATTCTTCTATCACTCCTAGAAAAATGAGATTAGTTGCAGACCTTATTAGAGGTGAAGAGGTGAATAAAGCTCTTAATATATTGCAACACGATTCTAAGGATGCATCTGTAAGCCTTGGGAAATTGTTGAGATCAGCTGTTGCCAATTGGGAACAGAAAAATGAAGACAAGAGCATTGAAGAAACAGTGTTGTTTGTTAAATCAATTGAGGTTGGTTCAGCAGGTATGTTGAAAAGAATTCAACCAGCTCCTCAAGGTCGTGCGCATAGAATTAGAAAAAGATCAAATCATGTTACTATCGTTGTTGACGGTAGAGACGCAGAATAATTTTAGATAAATGGGACAAAAAACAAATCCAATAGGAAATAGATTAGGTTACATCCAAGGATGGGAATCTAACTGGTATGGAGGTCGTAATTACAGAGATAAAATCATCGAAGATGATAAAATCCGTAAATACCTTCAAGCTCGTTTATCTAAAGCAAGTCTTTCCAAGATTATCATCGAGAGAACGTTGAAGTTAGTAACCGTTACTATTAACACAGCGAGACCTGGTGTAATTATTGGGAAAGGTGGACAAGAAGTCGATAAGTTAAAAGAAGAGCTTAAAAAATTGACGAAGAAAGATATTCAAATCAACATTTTCGAGGTAAAACGCCCAGAATTGGATGCTCGTTTGGTTGCTGATAGTATCGCACGTCAACTAGAAGCAAGAATTTCTTTTAGAAGAGCGATTAAAATGTCTATTGCGAGTACAATGCGAATGGGAGCTGAAGGAATCAAAGTTAAGATTTCCGGACGTTTGAATGGCGCAGAAATGGCTCGTTCAGAGATGTACAAAGATGGACGTACTCCGTTACATACGTTCAGAGCTGACATCGATTATGCTTTAGCAGAAGCTCAAACTACTTATGGTAAACTTGGTATCAAAGTTTGGATATGTAAGGGTGAGGTTTATGGTAAAAGAGATCTTTCTCCAAATGTAGGTATGTCTTCAGGCCAAAAAGGTGGCGGAAGAAACTCAGGAGGAAAACGTAGAAAAAAATAATTTCCGAAAGGAGTTTAAATTAATTAGAAATGTTACAGCCAAAAAGAACCAAATTTAGAAAAGCTCAGAAAGGTAGAAACAGAGGTCTAGCTCATAGAGGTAGCACTGTGGCTTTCGGATCTTTTGGACTTAAGACGCTTGAACCAGGATGGCTTACTTCCCGTCAAATTGAAGCTTCTCGTATCGCCGTTACTAGATACATGAAGCGTGAAGGGAAAGTATGGATTCGAATTTTTCCAGACAAACCAGTTACAGCTAAACCAGCTGAGGTAAGAATGGGTAAAGGTAAAGGTGCTCCAAGTCATTTCGTTGCAGTTGTACGACCAGGAAGAATTCTGTTCGAATGTGACGGTGTTCCTTATGATGTTGCTAAAGAAGCAATGCGTTTGGCAGCACAGAAATTGCCGTTAAAATGTAAATTCGTTACTCGTAACGATTTTGTTATACCTGCAAAATAGAAATAATATGAAGCAGACAGAAATTACAAAAATGTCAATCGAAGATGTGAAAGATCAGATATCGAATTTTTCAGAGCAACTTGCTAAAATGAAATTAGCGCATGTAGTTGCACCTATGGAAAATCCAATTCAGATTCGTAATGTCAGAAGAACAATCGCAAGATTGAAGACAGAATTAACTAATCGTGAAGCACAAGCCTAGTAGCTTGTTAAAAAAAAAGCTTGAAATGGAAAAGCGTAATTTAAGAAAAGAACGTATCGGGATTGTTACTAGCAATAAGATGGAAAAATCTATTGTTATCTCTGTAGAGAGAAAAGTAAAACACCCTAAATATGGTAAGTTCGTGAAGAAAACTACAAAGTTTGTCGCGCACGATGAAAAAAACGACTGTAACGAAGGCGATACAGTTAGAATCATGGAGACAAGACCTCTTTCGAAATCGAAAAATTGGAGGTTAGTAGAAATCATTGAACGAGCTAAATAATTTTTAGTAATGATACAACAGGAATCAAGACTCAAAGTAGCAGACAATTCTGGAGCCAAAGAAGTTCTATGTATTCGCGTATTAGGCGGAACAAAACGTAGATATGCTTCTGTAGGTGACAAAATAGTTGTTACCGTAAAGAGTGCAATGCCCTCTGGAACTGTCAAAAAAGGAACAGTTGCCACGGCAGTAATAGTAAGAACCAAGAAAGAAGTACGTCGTCCAGACGGATCTTACATCAGATTTGATGATAACGCTTGCGTTATCTTAAATCCAACTGGTGAGATGAGAGGAACACGTATTTTCGGACCCGTAGCCCGAGAGCTTCGTGATGCTGACTTTATGAAAGTAGTGTCATTAGCTCCTGAGGTACTTTAAACTAATTGAAGTTATGCAGCAGAAATTACATATTAAAGTCGGAGACTCTGTTAAGGTTTTAACAGGTGAATCTAACGGTCAAGAAGGAAAAATCCTTTCGATCGACAGAAAAAAAATGCGTGCTATCGTTGAAGGTGTTAACTTAATAAAGAAACACACAAAGCCAAGTGCAGCAGATCCTCAAGGAGGAATAGTGGAAACCGAAGCAGGAATCCATATTTCTAACCTTATGATTGTTCACAACGGAGTTGCTTCTCGCATCGGCCGAAAAGAGAACAAGGATGGTAAATTAGTACGTTATTCAAAAAAATCCGGGGAGGAAATTAAATAATGAGTTATACATCAAGACTTCGGGAAAAGTATAGCACTGAAATTATTTCAGCGCTTACAGAAAAGTTTGGCTACAAGACGGTAATGTCTGTGCCAAAACTTCAAAAAATAGTAATAAGCCAAGGTGTCGGAGATGCTGTTGCGGATAAAAAATTGATTGATAATGCTGTTGAAGATTTATCACGCATTGCTGGTCAAAGAGCTATCGCAACTTTATCAAAGAAAGATATTTCTAATTTCAAGTTAAGGAAAGGAATGCCTATCGGTACAAAAGTTACGCTAAGAGGAGATCGTATGTACGACTTCTTAGATCGTCTTTTAGCTGTAGCACTTCCAAGAACAAGAGATTTTAGAGGAATCAATCCTAAAGGTTTTGACGGAAGAGGTAATTTTAACATGGGTGTTAAAGAGCACATTATCTTTCCAGAAATTGATATTGATAAAGTGAGCCGCATCATGGGGATGGATATTACTTTCGTAACTACTGCTAACAGTGACGAAGAAGGTAAAGCATTACTCGACGAATTCGGATTCCCTTTTACAAAAAAATAGAGAGATGGCAAAAGAATCAATGAAAGCGCGAGAGCGTAAAAGAGAAAGAATGGCAGCTCAATATGCTGAAAGGCGTGCTGAGTTAACTAAAATTTTAAAATCAACTGACGACTCTGAGGAGATGCAAGATGCAAAATGGGATGCGATGATCGCATTACAAAAATTGCCTGCAAATTCTGCGAAATGTAGAGTTCACAATAGATGTGGATTAACAGGACGTCCTAGAGGATACATGCGTCAATTTGGTATTTCAAGGGTAACATTCCGTGAAATGGCATTAGCAGGTAAAATCCCAGGTGTGAAAAAAGCAAGTTGGTAAATTATAAACTGGTTGTAGGTTCAATAAATTGAAAACCACTTCCGAAATTTTTAAACTATGAATACAGATCCAATAGCAGATTATCTTACGAGAATTCGTAATGCAAGTGCAGCTAAGTTAAAAACGGTTGAGATTCCAGCTTCTAATGTGAAGAAGGCAATGACTCAAATTCTTTTTGATCAAGGTTACATTACTGATTACAAATTCATTGAAGATAACAAACAAGGTAATATTAAAATTGCTTTGAAGTACAATCAATCAACGAGAGTTCCAGCAATAACTAAATTGGAAAGAGCTTCACGTCCAGGTTTAAGAAAATACAACGGCTCTCAAAATATGCCACGTGTATTGAACGGTCTTGGAATAGCGATTGTTTCTACTAGCAAAGGTGTTATCACAGGAAAACAAGCAAAAAGAGAAAACGTAGGTGGAGAAGTTCTTTGCTACGTTCATTAATTAAAGTTAAGTAAAATGTCAAGGATAGGTAAATCCCCAGTAACAATCCCGAGTGGAGTTGAAGTGAAAGTTGACGGTAACGTAGTTACAGTGAAGGGTTCTAAAGGCGAATTGACACAAGTAATGGATTCTTGTGTTACAATGTCTATAGAAGACGGAACAATGTCTTTCACCCGCGAATCAGATACGCCAGATCACAGAGCAAAACATGGTTTATACCGTGCACTTGTTCAAAATATGATTGTTGGAGTAACGGAAGGGTACAAATTGCAATTAGAAGTAGTTGGAGTTGGATACAGAGCTAACGCAAGCGGACAAAAATTAGAATTGTCCTTAGGTTACTCTCATCCATTCGTTCTAGAAATTGCAAAAGAAGTAAAGGTATCTACAGAATCAGCTAAAGGTAAGGCACCGGTGGTAACACTAGAGTCTCACGATAAACAATTAGTTGGTCAAGTCGCAGCCAAAATTCGCTCCCTCCGTAAGCCAGAGCCATATAAAGGTAAAGGTGTTAGATTCTTAGGAGAAGAAATAAGAAGAAAAGCTGGTAAAACAGCCGCGAAATAATAATTAGATATCATTAAAGTTATGGCGTTTAGTAAAGTAAATAGAAGAGCAAAGATCAAAAGAAGAATCAGAAAGAAAATTTCTGGTACGACTGCGATGCCTCGTTTATCTGTGTTCAGAAGTAACAAACAGATTTACGCGCAAATTATTGACGATTCAACAGGAAAGACTTTGGTCGCTGCTGGGTCTTTTAACAATAAAGCTGCTAAAGGAACAAAAAAAGAACAAGCTGCAGTTGTTGGTAAAGAAGTTGCAGAATTAGCAAAAAAAGCTGGAATAGAAACTGTTGTCTTTGACAGAAACGGTTACCTATACCACGGTAGAGTTAAATCACTAGCTGACTCGGCAAGAGAAAGCGGACTAAAATTATAATAATGGCGAAAGTTGAACAAAGAGTAAAATCTGCTGACATCGAACTTAAAGATAAGTTGGTAGCCATAAACCGTGTAACGAAAGTTACTAAAGGTGGACGTACGTTTAGTTTCTCAGCAATTGTTGTTGTTGGTGATGAAAACGGTGTCGTTGGTCACGGGTTAGGAAAAGCAAAAGAGGTTGTAGAGGCAATTTCTAAGGGTATTGATGATGCAAAAAAGAATTTAATTAAAGTTCCTATTTTACATGGTACAGTACCTCATATTCAAAAAGGTAAATTCAGTGGTGCAAGAGTTTTGTTGCGTCCAGCATCTGAAGGTACTGGTGTCATCGCAGGTGGTGCGATGCGTGCAGTATTAGAGAGTGTTGGAGTGCACAATGTCTTAGCTAAATCTCAAGGATCATCTAATCCTCATAATGTTGTTAAAGCAACAATTGATGCACTTTCTCAAATGAGAGATGCTGTTCAAGTTGCCAGACAAAGAGGTGTTGAACTTGATAAAGTATTTAACGGTTAAACAGAACGAAATGGCGAAAATTAAAATCAAACAAGTAAGAAGCGCTATTAATCGTCCTGCTAGACAGAAAGCTACGATTAAGGCATTAGGATTAACGAAGTTGAATCAAGTAATTGAAAAAGAAGCAACTCCGCAAATCCTTGGAATGGTTAAGAAAGTTCAACACTTAATTGAAGTAGTTGACTAAACTTTAAAAACATTAAACAAATGAATTTACATAATTTAACTCCAGCAACAGGTTCTACTAAAAATAGAAAGAGAATTGCGCGTGGTCAAGGATCAGGGCGCGGTGGCACTTCTACAAGAGGACATAAAGGAGCAAAATCAAGATCAGGTTACTCTCGTAAAATTGGATTTGAAGGTGGGCAAATGCCACTTCAAAGAAGGGTCCCTAAGTTTGGTTTCAAGAATATCAACAGAGTTGAGTATAAAGCAATCAATTTAGATATTATTCAATCTTTAATTGAAAGAAAAAAGGTGAAAGAAATTACACCAGAAGTTCTTCAAGAAAACGGATTAGTCTCTAGAAATGAATTGGTTAAAGTATTGGGTAGAGGTGAATTGAAGTCAAAGATTAATGTGACGGCTCACAAGTTTTCTTCAACTGCAAAAGAAGCAATTGAAGCACAAGGTGGGAATTGTTCAGAAATCTAATTACCTTTGCCAACATTTTATATAGATGAAAAAACTAATTAGTAACTTAAAGAATATCTGGAAGGTAGAAGAATTAAGGAAGAGAATCTTACTGACACTCTTTCTTATTCTAATTTATCGTGTTGGGTCTTTCGTTATTTTGCCTGGTGTGGATTATACCGCATTGGCAGAAGCACAAGCAAACGGAGGTCAAAACATGTTAGAAACTCTGCTTTCGTTATTTTCAGGTGGTGGATTTACCAACGCTTCTATAATGGCATTGGGTATCATGCCATACATTAGTGCGTCGATTATCATGCAACTTCTTGGAATGGCTGTCCCAGCGGTTCAAAAAATGCAAAACGAAGGTGAATCTGGTAGAAAACGAATTAATAATTATACACGTATTCTAACAATCATAATCTGTGCTGCACAAGCACCAAGTTATCTTGGACTGTATGTCGAAAATAAGGGTGCACTACCAGTTGATGCTGGTACGCTATGGTGGACACAGTCTATCATCGTATTGGTTGCGGGCGCGATGTTTGCAGTTTGGTTGGGAGAAAGAATAACAGACAAAGGTATTGGTAACGGTATCTCATTGCTAATTACAGTGGGTATTTTAGCACGACTTCCTGAAGCTTTTATGGCTGAATTTGGCTTTGCTGCTGAGTCTGGTAACTTAATCAAAATCGTTGTAGAAATTTTCGTATTCATGGTGGTGGTACTAGCAACCGTTTTAATTGTTCAAGGAGTCAGGAAAGTTCCACTGAACACAGCTAAACGAATTGCAGGGGCGAGAGCAGCCGAAGATCAAGGAGCTAGAAATTACTTACCTATTAAGGTCAATGCATCGGGTGTTATGCCGATAATCTTTGCACAAGCAATTATGACTGTGCCTATGATGATGATTGGTCAAGGAGGAGATGGTTTCATTGCCAAGTATATGGGTGACATATATGGATTTGGTTATAATGCGTTGTTATTTGTATTGATTATCGTCTTTACTTATTTCTATACAGCCATTATGATTAACCCTCGTAAAATTGCAGATGAATTAAAACGAAGCGGTGGTTTTATTCCCGGGATTCGACCTGGAGAAGAAACGGCTGGTTTTATTGATTCATTGGTTTCGAGAATTACATTGCCTGGATCAATATTCTTGGCATTCATTGCTATTATTCCAGCAATTGCAAAAATCGCAGGAGTAAATGACGCATTTGCAATGTTCTTTGGAGGAACGTCATTATTAATTATGGTAGGTGTTGTATTGGATACACTTCAACAAGTTGAATCTTATTTATTAAATCGTCACATGGACAGCTTAATGGAAGGTACAAGAATTCAAGGTAGAAGAACACAAAACGAAACATCAGGAATGTAATTATGGCAAAGCAAGCGTCAATAGAACAAGATGGGGTAATTATAGAAGCATTATCAAACGCAATGTTTCGCGTTGAGTTAGATAATGGTCACGTAATAACTGCTCACATATCTGGGAAAATGAGAATGTATTACATTAAAATTCTACCAGGAGATAAAGTAAAAGTAGAAATGTCGCCTTATGATTTAACAAAAGGTCGAATTACATTTAGATACAAATAAAAACGAAGCTTTTGATAATGTGAGCGTCAAGTTTAGTGAGGGAGCACCCCATGTTAAATTAGTTCATTTGTCGGATAGGGCGGATTAATAAAAATAAAGATGAAAGTAAGAGCATCAGTAAAAAAGAGATCTGTTGATTGCAAGATCGTTAAGAGAAGAGGGGTTGTTTATGTAATAAACAAGAAGAACCCAAAGTTTAAACAAAGACAAGGGTAAAATAGAATAATATGGCACGTATTGCAGGTATTGATTTACCAAAAAACAAAAGAGGTGTAATAGGATTAACTTACATCTACGGAATAGGAAGAAGTAGAGCTAAACAAATTTTGGACAACACGAAAATTGATCATAGTGTCAAAGTTCAAGATTGGTCAGATGATCAACTTTCTGCTATCCGTACAGAAATGAATGACATTAAAGTAGAAGGAGCTTTGCGTTCTGAAGTACAATTAAACATCAAACGTTTGATGGATATCGGATGTGCTAGAGGTATTCGTCACAGATCCGGTTTACCTCTTAGAGGTCAGAGAACGAAGAATAATTCTCGTACTAGAAAAGGTAGAAGAAAAACAGTTGCGAATAAGAAGAAATAATAGCTAGCTAACGCTACACTATTTCAGGACGATTTATAGTACAAATAAAAAAAGCTAATTTAAAATGGCAAAATCGAATCAAAAGAAGAAGAAAAAAGTCAAAGTAGATGCATCGGGACAAGCGCATATTCAAGCTACCTTTAACAATGTCATTATTTCATTGACTAACAACTCAGGACAAGTTATTTCTTGGTCCTCAGCTGGGAAAATGGGTTTCAGAGGTTCTAAAAAGAACACTCCTTATGCTGCACAAGTTGCTGCTGAGGATGCTGCAAAGGAAGCACATGACTTCGGACTACGTAAAGTTAAAGTATATGTAAAAGGACCTGGTTCTGGACGTGAGTCTGCTATCAGATCTTTGCACAATGCAGGAATTGAGGTGACAGAAATAGTTGATGTTACTCCAATGCCACATAACGGATGTCGTCCTCCGAAAAGAAGAAGAGTTTAATTAAATAATAATAACATAGAGAAACATAGAATATCGAAGGAAGAAGCCTTAATTCATATTCTCTCTAAAAAAAACAAAAATGGCAAGATATACAGGTCCAACATCAAAAATCGCACGTCGATTCCAAGATCCAATTTTTGGTCCAGACAAAGCGTTGGAAAAAAGACAATACGGTCCAGGACAACACGGTCCAAACAGACGTAGAGGTAAGCAATCAGAATACGCAATTCAATTAGCGGAAAAGCAAAAAGCGAAGTACACTTATGGAATTTTAGAGCGTCAATTCTCTAATATGTTCAAGAAAGCATCTCGAATGAAAGGAATTACAGGTGAAAACTTGTTACAACTTTGTGAAGCAAGATTAGACAACATGGTCTTTCGATTAGGAATTTCTCCGACTCGTAGAGGTGCTCGTCAATTGGTTTCTCATAAGCACATTACAGTAAACGGAGAATTGGTAAACATTCCTTCATTTTCTGTAAAAGTAGGTGACGTAGTTGGAGTTCGCGAAAAATCTAAATCTTTAGAAGCAATCGCAAATTCTCTAGCTGCACAAGCTGACAATTTTGATTGGTTAGATTGGAATCCATCAGGTTTAGAAGGAAAAATTGTTGGAGTTCCAACAAGAGAAATGATTCCAGAAAAAATCAAGGAGCAATTAATCGTCGAATTATATTCTAAATAATTAATAAAAATAATTAACATGGCAATATTAGACTTCCAAAAACCAGACAAGGTAATCATGATCAATTCTGATGAGCATGAAGGACAATTCGAATTTCGTCCTTTAGAGCCCGGATATGGTATCACAGTTGGTAATGCATTGAGACGTATTCTTCTTTCTTCATTGGAAGGATTTGCGATTTCTTCTATACGAATTGAAGGTGCAGATCATGAATTCACTACAATAAAAGGTATCGTAGAAGATGTTACTGAGATTATTTTGAATTTGAAACAAGTATGTTTCAAGCAACAAATTGAAGGAACTGATTCTGAAACTGTTGTTGTTTCTATCGCAGGACAAAGCGCATTAACAGCAGGTGACTTAGGTAAATTTACTTCTGCATTTCAAGTATTGAATCCAGATTTAGTGATTTGCAACATGGAACCTTCTGTGAAAATAGAAATGGAATTAACGATTGTTAAAGGTCGTGGATACATTCAAGCTGAAGAGAATAAAGATAGCAATGCTCCTTTCGGTACAATTGCAATCGATTCAATCTTTACACCAATCAAAAATGTAAAGTATGCAGTAGAGAATTTCAGAGTTGAACAGAAAACGGATTACGAAAAACTTATTTTCAATATTAAGACCGATGGTTCAGTTCATCCAAAAGAAGCATTAAAAGAAGCTGCTACTATTTTAATTCACCACTTTATGTTATTCTCTGATGAGCGTATCACATTAGACAGTGAAGTAAAATCTGAGACAGAAGAATTTGATGAAACTTCATTACACATGCGTCAGTTACTTAAAACTAAGCTGGTTGACATGGACTTATCAGTTCGTGCCTTAAACTGCTTAAAAGCAGCAGACGTTGAAACATTAGGTGACTTAGTTTCTTATAATAAGAATGATTTATTGAAGTTCAGAAACTTCGGTAAGAAATCACTGACTGAATTAGAAGACTTAGTAGATAATAAAGGTCTTACTTTCGGAATGAATGTTTCAAAATACAAATTAGACAAAGATTAACAATCGAATAAAGAATTGAAATGAGACACGGAAAGAAATTTAATCACTTAGGTAGAAAACCTGCACACAGAAAAGCGATGCTGTCTAATATGGCTTGTTCTCTTATTGAGCACAAATCAATTAACACAACAGTTGCTAAGGCAAAAGCTTTGAGAAAGTATGTAGAGCCTCTTCTTACTAAGTCAAAAACAGACTCAACTCACTCAAGAAGAGTTGTATTTAGTTATTTACAAAATAAGTTTACGGTTACTGAATTATTCAGAGATGTTGCGCCAAAAATTGCAAATCGCCCAGGTGGTTACACTAGAATTATTCGAACAGGATACAGACTAGGTGATAACGCTGAGATGTGCATGATTGAACTAGTTGATTTCAACGATATCTATGTAAACGAGAATTCGAAGAAAACAACTCGTCGTTCACGCCGTGGAGCTGGTGGAGCGAGTGGAGCAACTGAAGAAACTGTTGAAGCGGTTACATCTACTGAAGAAGTAAAAACTGAAGTGAAAGCTGAAGTTGTTGAAGAAGCTAAAACAGAAACAGCTGCAGAAGTAGTTGAAGAAGTGAAAGCTGAACCTGAAGCCGTAAAAAAAGAAGTAAAAGCTGATGATTTGAAAAAAATCGAAGGTATCGGTCCAAAAATTGCTGATGTATTAGCAGAAGCAGGATTGGTAACTTATGCAGATCTAGCAGCATCTACTCCTGAAGCAATTAATGAAATATTATCTGCACACAAAACATTGGCAGGTAAAGATCCAGCTACTTGGTGTGACCAAGCTAAAATGGCTGCCGAAGGTAAATGGGATGAATTGAAAAAATGGCAAGATGAAATGGATGGTGGAAAACCAACTGAATAATCTTCTATAATACACTATAAAAGGGCAATCAGTGATTGCCCTTTTTTTATGTTCAATATTCTCACAATTAATCAATTTGCTTTTGCTAACTTTGTCAAAAATTTTCAGAATGGAGGATAAAAAAGTGGCTGTTTTACTTCTCGAAGACGGAACCGTTTTTAAAGGGGCAGCAATTGGACTAATTGGCACAACTACTGGGGAAATTGCCTTTAATACAGGAATGACTGGTTATCAAGAAGTTTTTACCGACCCATCCTACTACGGACAGATTCTTATCATGAATGCGGCGCATATAGGAAATTATGGTGTGCACGATATGGAAACAGAATCTGATGGAATGAAAATTGCCGGGATGGTTATCAAAAAATTCTCTGATGGATACTCTAGGCCTTCTGGATTAAAATCCTTGCAAGAATACATGATTGACAACAAGAAAGTTGGAATTTCTGATATTGATACGCGCTCGCTTGTGAGAAAAATTAGAAGTAAAGGTGCAATGAACGCAATTATTTCCTCTGAAATTACAGATATTGACATTCTAAAAAGTAAATTGAAAGAAGTTCCTTCAATGGAAGGTCTAGAATTGTCTTCAAAAGTCGCAACAAAAGAGGCTTATGAAGTAAAACCAACAAACGCTATTCATAAAGTTGCATTGCTTGATTTTGGCGTGAAAAGAAGTATTATTTCTTGTCTAGTCGATAGAGGATGTCATGTTAAAGTATTTCCATTAGACGCAAATTTAGAAGAAATCAATCAATTTAATCCTGATGGATACATGTTGTCCAATGGACCTGGAGACCCTTCTGCAATGTCAAATTCAATAAGACTTGTAAAAGAGATTGCCAATTCTAACAAACCCGTTTTTGGTATTTGCTTAGGACATCAAATTTTAGGTTTGAGTCAAGGTTTGAAAACGGAAAAAATGTTCAACGGTCATCGAGGAATAAATCATCCCGTCAAGAATTTGAAAACAGGGAAAGGGGAAATTACCTCCCAAAATCATGGATTTGTAATTTCTAAAGAAAGTTTAGCAAATAACAACGATGTTAAAGTGACCCATGTTCATCTAAATGATGACACTGTTGCTGGAATAGAGTTGGTTGGTAAGAAAATGTTTTCGGTACAGTATCATCCTGAAGCATCTGCGGGGCCCCATGATTCAAGGTACTTGTTCGATCAGTTTATCGAAAACATGAAAAATTAATAGTTGAAATATAGAACAGTCGAACTCAGAGAGCCTTAGCCTTCTATTTTTTCTGTCTTAAATTAAAAAGTATGAGTTTCATTGCAAAAATAGTAGCTAGACAAATCCTTGATTCAAGAGGAAATCCAACAGTAGAAGTAGATGTAATTACAACTTCCGGAGCAATAGGAAGAGCAGCAGTTCCTTCTGGAGCTTCCACTGGAATTCATGAAGCTGTTGAATTAAGAGATGGTGACAAAGACGTTTATATGGGCAAAGGTGTTTTGAAAGCTGTTGCAAATGTAAATTCTATCATGGACGAAGCGTTGAATGGTTTCGATGTCTGTGACCAAAAAGCAGTTGATGCAAAGCTGATAGAATTGGATGGAACAGAGAATAAATCAAAACTTGGTGCAAATGCAATTTTAGGAGTTTCTCTTGCTGTTGCAAAAGCCGCTGCTGATGAAACAGGTTTAAGTTTGTTTAAATACATTGGCGGAGTTGGTGCGGTAACAATGCCTATTCCAATGATGAATATTCTGAACGGAGGTTCTCATGCAGATAATAAAATTGACATTCAAGAATTTATGGTGATGCCGATTGGTGCAGCATCTTTTTCGGAAGGGCTTCGTTGGGGAACTCAAATTTTTCATGAACTAAAAAGTGTTTTAAAGTCAAAAGGAATGTCAACGAATGTTGGTGATGAAGGTGGATTTGCTCCCAGTTTAAGTTCTAATCAAGAAGCCATTGAAGTTGTTGTTCAAGCGATAAAAAAGGCTGGTTTTACTCCTGGTAAAGATGTTTATATTGCTTTGGATGCGGCCGCTTCTGAATTCTACGATGAAGAAAGCAAAGAATACGTTTTTGAATCAACAGGAGATAGAATGTCTTCTGAACAAATGGTTGCGTTTTGGAAAGATTGGGCAGATAAATACCCAATTATTTCTATTGAAGATGGCCTTGCAGAAGACGATTGGGCAGGATGGAAATTGGCAACTTCGCTATTGGGTGATAAAATTCAATTTGTAGGAGATGATTTATTTGTCACAAACACCGAACGTTTAGCAAGAGGAATTAAAGAGAATTGTGCAAATTCAATCTTAATCAAAGTAAACCAAATCGGTACATTAACAGAAACAATTGAAGCTGTCCAAATGGCAACTCGTAACGGATATACTTCTGTTATGAGCCATCGGTCTGGTGAAACAGAAGACAATACAATCGCTGATTTAGCGGTTGCATTGCATTGTGGACAAATAAAAACAGGCTCTGCCTCTCGTTCTGATAGAATGGCGAAGTATAATCAGTTGTTGAGAATTGAAGAGGAACTTGGACAGACGGCTGTTTACCCAGGGAAGAGTTTTAAGTTTTTATAAAAATTGTTCCACTTTTTTTTGCCAAAGCAGAAAGAATGTTCGCAAAAAAAAACAGCACCGCGCTCCGTTTCTTCATTACCTCCATCTTTATCAATGTTAAGAAAATGCGCTTGAGCTCCTATGTCGCTAATCTTTTTTCTACAAACATTGATTGTGATTTCGAAAATTCTAAAATCAAGGCGCAAGTTCATGCTTCGAGGAAATCAATAATTCGAGCTCTAGATTTTTTTTGAAACAATGCCAAAAAGGGGTCTCTTATTTAATGTTGGAACGTTTTTTGCATCTCTAGACCCAACGGTAGGCTTGTTTTACACGTCTTATAAGTAAACGGAGGGTAATATGATTGTGTTTGTAGGAATAGTTTTAATTATGATTGTAGGGAATTGGCTACTCTCTGGAACAGGCTTCTTTTAACCTCTATTTTCTACAAATAAACAATTTCGTGCTTTTTGTTTTTTCGTAAGAAAAGTCTCAAAATAGTTCTAGAATCTCTGTCTTCTTCTGTTAATTCGAGAAAGTCTTCCCAATCTTTTGGTTTTTTTCTGTTAAAATAAAAAGGAGCATATCCGTACCCTTTTAAGGAACCGTTTTTTACAAAAATGATGCTTTTTTCTTTGCGATCTCGTCCTTTATCAACGATGTAAAAGGTCTCGTTGTTTAAGTTCAAGCCGTTGATTACTTTTTCTACTCGCTGGTTATAATTTTCAGCAGACTCCTTCTGAATGCAAGCTCCTTGACATTGTTTGATCTCATACTGAAAGCAAGAAGAGTTGGTTTTGTATAAATCGCACAACTTCTTGCACAATTCATTTTTCTCAACGATTCTCTCCATAAAAGTATTTCCTTCTTTCTTGCTGGAGAATGAAGCCAATGGTGATTCATTAATTTTTGCCGTTTGTCCGACGTATAAGCGAATATAATCATTGCCATCTGTGTAATGAAACAACCCATAAGGTGAGCGACTTCTTCTCAATGAACGGTTGTAAATAGGTGTATGTTTTTTAATCGACTGTGATTCTAGAAGCAAAGCAATGAGTTCCGATCCGGTTAGCACAAATTCAATTCGTGCAATGTCTCTTTGCATTTGAATTCCTTTTTTCGTTTTAAGATTACGAAAATGCTGCTCTACTCTTTTTTTAATATGTATGCTTTTACCGATGTAAATAAGTTGGTTTGCATCGTCATAAAAACGATACACACCTGTTTTATTCGGTAAATTATCAATGACATCAATGTCTAAATTGGGGTGCAATTTCTTCGGGTTTAATTCTTGCTGTATAAAAGTCTCCAAGTTATTGGGGTCTTTTTCATAGATTAAAGCGAACAGATGAGCTGTTGCCAAGGCGTCTCCCCCAGCCCTATGTCTTCCTATTAGATCAATTCCCAATGCTCGGGTCAGCTTCCCTAATGAATATGACTCATGGTCTGGTATCACAAAGCGAGATGCCCTAACGGTACATAAGTGAGGCAAACGATAGTCAAAGCCCAATGTTCTAAATTCTGTTCGCAGAATACCGTAGTCAAAAGCAACATTGTGTGCTACAAAAACACAATCTTTTGTGAATTCGATGATATCTTTTGCAATTTCAAAAAAACGAGGAGCGCTCTCCACCATTCTGTCATTAATACCGGTTAAATTGACAATAAAAGGAGGAATCGGCATTTCTGGATTTACCAACGTGTCGTATTCATCTATTACCTTCTGGCCATCGTGTTTATAGATAGCAATCTCTGTAATTTTTGAGTCCTTTGGACTCCCTCCAGTTGTTTCAATATCGCAAATCGCAAAAAGCATAGGCAAAGATAATGAAATGTTGGAAGGTGGTTTGTGTTTGAGAAAAATAGGAGTTGATTTTTGTGAATTCATTCAGTCGACTAAAGTCAAGTCCCAATTATCAGCAATAATTAAGAATCAACCACGGGATTAAACACTTCAGGAATTGAATATGATAAATATTATTCACCTAATTCTTTTCAACTCCCCCAATGCAGAATAGAACAAATAACAGCGAACGTTTGGGTATTTCATTTCAGACAATAAATTTGCATACCCCAATATCTGCTTTTCATCTTTAGCATTGGGAATCCCCGTTTTATAATCAATAACTATGGTTTCTTGTTCTTTCAAAATAATTTTATCTGGCCTTACCGTTGTGTTTTCATCAATTAAAAATGCTTGTTCGTTCAGAATGCCCGTTTTGTTGTGAAAAAGACTTGTATAATCCTTCAAAGAGAATAGATCAACTAGTTTTTTTTGCAATTGCTTCACATTGGAGCTATCTACTTTTCCTTCATTGACGCATTTTTGAATTTCAGTGTCAATTTCTGTAATAGATTCAATTTTACTCGCCAGTAAATGAAATTGCAAGCCAAATTGCATTTCTGAACTCAGAAATTCTTCTGTGTATAATTCCGCATTGTCTTGCAAAGAAAGATCGGGGAACCAGAGTTTATCTTTGATGTCTTTTGGTTCAAACGGCATTTCTTTAACGTTTTTCTGCTCAGGTTTCGTTCTGCTGCCACTAGATAGTTTGAGTTGCAACAATTCTCCTTTCTGTACAACCTTTTCTTGTGCGCTCAATACCGAGTGAAAAGTAGCGCCGAATTTTCCTTCTTCAAAATAGTTTTGAATGTACAAGCGCTCTTTGGGTCTTGTCATAGCAACATAACACAAATTAATAATATCTGTCTCTACTTGACTTTTCTCTTCTTTGTAGAGGTCAGAAAGGACAGTAATCAGTTCGTTTTTTCCAGGTGTTTTATAAATAATTAAATTTTCTACATTAACTAAAAATTTAGCCTTTACATCCGTCGAATAGTTAAAATTAGGTAAAATAACAACAGGAAATTCAAGTCCTTTCGACTTATGAATAGTCATTATTTTTATCGCGTCAACACTTTCTGGAGTTTGAACCGCAATTTTATTCTTTCTTCGTTCGTAATCATCTAAAAACAAACGAAGGTTTGGACCTCTCTTCAGTTCAAATTCATAGGCTATATCTGCTAAATGATGCAAGTATGGATTCTCTAACTCATTTAGTTGCATTATTCGATAAAAACCTTGTACTAAGTCATAAAGACTTTCGTATTTGAAAAAAAAATCTGCATAGGAACCAAAATGACTCGAAAGAAAAGCTTGTTCAGCAAAAATTCGGAATTCTTTGCCTTCCTCATTTGTTTTCTTGATAATGAATTCGCTGTATGCGTCATATTTCATGTTTTTAGCTCTGAAATAGACCTCAGAAAATTGCTTTTTCTCACTTTCTCCAGACTTTAATCGCCATTGCAAGTAAGCGATTGTAAGGCGCACATAAATGTCAGAATGAATAAGTAAAGAGTCAGATGAAACGACTTTGTATTTATTGGTAGAGCTCGTTAAAGCAACCGCCCAACCGTTGCATTCTTTGTTATTTCTCCCGAGAATGCAAATATCACCATATTGAAAACCGTCGTTTTTACATTCTTCAATCCAATTAATTAATTGAGTGATTGTTTCTTCGGGGTCTGGCTTTTTTTCTTCTGAGAGAATGTGAACGAGTCCATTTTTCTCAGATTTTGAACCTTGACGAATGGATTTATAGTAGGTGGAAGTAAGTTCCGACATTTTTGTTTTCATCGTCGTGAAGAATGCACTATTGAAGTCAACAATAGTAGAACTTGACCGGTAATTGGACGCTAATTCATATACTTTACCTGCATTTTTAAAATAGTCAGATTTTTCTGCAACAGTTTCAATTTCCTCAGGGTTATGTATCTCAGGGAGAGCTATAAATTGCTCGGCAAGTCCATTTTTGAAACGGTAAATAGATTGTTTTGCATCTCCAACAATGAGGTTTTCGTTCCCATTTCCCAAAGACTCGTGAATGAGGGGAATTAAATTGAGCCATTGCATGTGGGAAGTGTCTTGAAATTCGTCTAATAGATAATGACGGTAACGTGTTCCTAACCGTTCATAAATAAAAGGCGTATTTTCTTCTTGAATGAGTGCAGAGATTAAGGAACTAAACTCAGAAATAAGAATCATTTGTTCTTCCTTTTTTATGACTTCTAGTGATTTTCCCATGTGCTGCAAAAGCGCCATGTTAAAAAAGTTTTTTAAGAAAAGTTGAATACTTGCGTACTCTTGCACATTATCTTTCCAAAAAGAATGAAGATTATAACAGGCTTGTTTTAATACTTCCGGAAAACCATCTTTCTCTAGATTATTTAAATAGGGCTCGGTGAAAAATGGCTTACCACTGTTAGCTTTAGTGAAGAAAATTTTCTCCTTTACCAATGTATTGATTCTTTTTTTTGTGTTTCCTTTTCCAGGCAATTCACTTTCAACAACGGTTCCATTATCGTACAAATCAAAGATCTTTTGTGCTTCTGCAAGAAAAGCATTGTCCAGTTGTTTCAATTGAGCAAAAAGCACATCTCTTTGTTCAATCGAAAAATCAGTAAGTATCAACTCCTTTACTTTTTCTTTGTTCTTTTCATTGGTAAGAATTTTACCAAATTGTATGAGGTTTCTTCTGAAATTCCAGCTATTCCCTTCCTCTAAATTCGATTCAGAGTATTTAAATAAAAGGTTAGTGAGTTTTGTACTGTGCTCTTGACCAAGTTGATTCAATAAATCGTCAACAATTTTCTCAATAACATCTTCTTCTTCCATGATGACATCAAAATCATGTGATAAGTCGAGATCTCTTCCAAAAGATCGAATTAAACGAAGATTAAACTTATCAATGGTCATTACATTAAAATCTTCGTACTGATGCAAAATGTTACGTAAAACAAAACCGCACCTATTCTGCACTTCCTCTTCTGTGCATTCTATTTCTTCACGAAGTTCTTCAGCTAAATCTTTCTCGCTGTTCTTAAAAAAAGCAGGATTGCTTATTTTATCTAGGGCACTAATAATTCGTTCCTTCATTTCGAGTGCGGCCTTATTGGTAAAGGTCATTGCCAGAATACTAGAGAAAGGTTTAATTTGTTTGTCGGAGATCAGTAAGAGAATAAACTCTTTGACAAGGCGGTATGTTTTACCACTTCCAGCAGAAGCGTTTACGATTTTTAGTCGTCTATCGGAATTGTCTTTAGATTCATTCATAATCAAGAATACTAAAGTAAGGTATTAAGCGCAAACTTACTATAGGGATTTTGATTTAATATAAAGAGACGCTGGATTGTAAATAATCGCAATTAATTCCGCCTTAATTGATAATTATTATTTCTTTTGTACTATACACGGATAACATGATTGACGAGAGAAGACTGACAACTGAAGAGAAGGCGTTAAAAATCAATTTAACTTCAGACATTTACGGGTGCTTTGCAGAAATAGGCGCAGGGCAAGAAGTTGCTGCAAATTTTTTTAAGGCAGGTGGGAGTTCAGGCACAATAGCTCATACTCAGTCGGCCTATGACATGAAGGTTTCTGACTCAATGTATGGGGAGGCCTCTAGGTATGTTTGTGAAGAGAGGTTGTCAACAATGCTATCCACTGAATACAATAACTTGAAAGGACGACTTCCTGAAAAGTTTAAAGAATCCAGATTTTTCGCATTCTGTAATACGGTTGAGTCGCTCAATTATCACAAGTCAAACCAAGGTCATGGCTGGATAGGAATTAGATTTCAACTAGGGTTAGAAGAAGAACCCAATGAAGTTATTCTGCACATTAAGATGCATGATATTTCTCACAAAGCGCAGCAAGAGTCGATTGGAATTTTAGGAGTTAACTTGATACATTCTGCTTATTTTCACAATGAGGATCTAGACGAATTTCTGAAGAATCTTGTTCATAGGCTTCCACGAGATAGAATGGAAATTGATATGTTACGTATTTCTGGACCTACTTTTGAGAATGTTGACAATAGAATTATTGCTTTAAACCTTGTCAAAAAAGGAATGACCGATGCGACAATGTTTGACCCTTCTGGACAGGTGTTGCAACCAGCATCAGCATTGTACAAAAAAAACATTATGTTAATGAGAGGTCGTTTTAGACCCGTCACAAAAGTGCACGTGGACATGGTTGAAAAAGGCAAAAAGCAATTTTTGGAGGAAGAAGAGATTGATGAAGATAAAGTTCGCGTCATTTTTGAATTGACTTTAAAGGATTTAACGGCCGACGGAAAAATTTTGGATAAAGATTTTGTGGACAGAGCAGAATTACTAGGAAACCTTGGCTATACGGTTATGATCAGTAATTATCTCAAGCATTACAAAATGGTTGATTACTTGGCTAGAATTGCTAAAGGTAGAATGATGGGGGTGATTTTAGGTATATATAATCTTCACACTATCTTTGACGAGAAATATTATGATAATTTACGTGGAGGTTTATTAGAAGCTTTTGGACGTGGCTTTGGTCATAATGTTAAAATGCTTGTTTATCCCGCAAACGATGTAGAAACCGGAGATACATATGCTCTTGAGAATTTTAAATTGAACGATAATTTGAAAGGATTGTTACAGTATATGAAAGACAACAATAAAGTGGAAGCTTTTAAAGAGTTTGACTCTAAATTATTAGGTATAATGTCTGATGATGTTCTTTCTAAAATAAGAGCTGGTGCAAGCATCTGGGAAGATGATGTTCCAGACGCTGTTGCCGACGCGATTAAAAAATATGAGTTGTTTGGATACAAAAAGAAAGTGTCGGTTTAAGTAAAACTAATTTCCAACATCATGGGCATCAATTCTTCACTCCTCACTCTTCACTCTTCACTTAGTTAAGATGCCTCATATTAAAAACGCCCTCATTCGTTATCGAATTATTGATAAAAGCATCAAGAATAAGTACACTCCATTTCCAAGTAAACGTAATCTGAGAGAAGCTTGTGAGGAAGCTTTGTTTGGCAGTATAGGTGGCAATCACATTTGCAATTCAACAATCGAAAAGGACATTTTCGCTATGAGAATGGAAATGGATGCTCCTATTAAATATAGTAAATTAAAAAGAGGTTATTATTATGAAAACCATGATTTTTCAATTGACGATATTCCATTGACCGAAGATGATATCGAGTCGATTAATTTTGCGGCAAAGACATTGATGCAATTCAGAGATGTGGCTCTTTTTAAACAGTTTGGAAGTGCTATTGATAAAATAGTTGACAGAATTTCACTTTCTCAAGAAGATACCGATCAATATATTCAATTTGAGTATTCAAGCACAGAGGGAGGGAGTGAGTTTTTAACCTCACTTTTAGAGGCAATTAAACAAAAATTATATGTCACTTTTGACTATGCTAGTTTTGTTTCAGGAGAACTAAAACCGAGAAAAGTCATTCCTTTACTTTTGAAACAGTACAGTAATCGTTGGTACTTGATATCTTTTGATGAAAGTAAAAATGATTATATCACTTATGCATTGGACCGTATAGAAGAATTGAAGGTTACAACGGAAATTACATCAATTCCAATTGATTTTAATTCGGACAATTATTTCAAACACGCCATTGGGATAAGCAGTGGAAATAAACGACCTGAAGAGGTGCGGCTAAAAACGACCATAGTTGCTGCTAAATATATAGACTCTCTTCCATTGCATCATTCTCAAAAAGTCAGTGAGATGAACGAAGATAATTTTGTGTTTTCACTTATGGTTAATGTTTCAGAAGAATTGATACGAGCAATCTTAAGTTATGGCGGAGAAATTCAAGTGTTGCAACCAGAATCGTTGAAAATCGAAATTGTTAGAAGAGCGAAAAGGATGTGTTAGAATTGGAGGGAATACCTTTTCAATTTTCTACCCTAAACGCCGAACTGACTTAAATGATGATCTAAGTGTTTAATAAGCATATTGTTCCATTCTGATGAAGTCAATTTTCCAAACGAATGTGATTCTTTCACAATAAAATCAAGAGCCGTACGCGTATTTTTAGAATACGCTTTCTCTCCAACTACAATCGGTTTTACAAATTTCTTTAACCCTTTTGGTGTTTGTGTGCAGTGTCGTAAATGTATTCATAAGAAACATTGCAATGGGCTAACATTTGGCTCACATCCATTTTACCCCATTGGCATTGAGATGAAGTACTTAATTTATTGATTCTTTCAATGTATTCATCGGCAATTTCTCTGTCAAATATGTTTTTCATAACTATTAAGAGTTCTTTTTCTTTGAGTAGAATTTTCTTTTTCCTTTATTATTCGAGTTTCCTTTATGTTTGAAATCCCCTTTCGGTTTAGCTTCTTGCCATTGAGGTCCACTGCCAAACTCTTCTGGTGGTTGTAATTTTGGAACGGACGATTCAATCAATTGTTCAATTCTTCTCATTCTAAACATGTCTGTTGGGTTTACCAATGTGATTGCCTCTCCCTTGGTGTTTGCCCTTGCTGTTCTACCCACTCTATGCACATAATCAGCTGCCTCGTGTGGAACATCGTAGTTAATTACCATGTTAATTTCTTTGATATCAATTCCTCGACTCATCACATCCGTTGCGACCAATATTCTAATTCGTTTAGAACGGAATCCACGAAGAACTTCTTCTCTCTGATCTTGTTCAAGATTAGAAGAAATACCTTGTGATTTCAATCCTGAACGCCCTAAAGAGCGAACGATATTAGAAACCTTGCTTTTTGTAGAGGTAAAAACGATGATACTATCGTAATCTTTTCTTTCTTTGATGATATGCGCCAAAACTTTGACTTTCTGTTCATCATGAATAATATAGGCTAACTGTTTTACTCCAGCTGCTGGTTTTGCAACAGCCAAGGAAATTTTCTCAGGATTTTTCAAAATTTTACGGGCATATTTCTCAATTGCTGGAGCCATCGTTGCACTGAACAACAATGTTTGATGTTCTTTTGGTAAATAAGAAATAATTTTTGTCAAATCATCCACGAACCCCATGTCTAACATTCTGTCTGCTTCATCCAAAATGAGGTGCTTCACGTGTTTAAAATTAACGTATCCCATTTTTAAATGAGAAAGCAGCTTTCCAGGTGTTGCAACAATAATGTCGGTTCCATTTTTCAAGGCATCTCTTTCTAAATCGAAGTCTTTTCCACCTCCTCCGCCATAAACGGATTTTGAACCAACAGAAACAAAATAGGATAAACCTTGAATTTGTTGTTCAATTTGAATGACCAACTCTCTTGTTGGCACGACGATCAATGTATCAATGTTTGAGTCTTTTTTACCAACTAACTTATGAAGAATAGGCAAAACGAATGCTCCTGTTTTTCCAGTTCCCGTTTGTGCGCAAGCAATGAGGTCTTTATTTTCTATGATTAATGGGATGGCTTTTTCCTGAATAGGTGTAGCGTTTTCGAATCCCATATATGAGATAGCTTCAAGCACATTCTCATGTAAGTTTAATTCTGTAAATTTCATTGTTCGTGAAGCTAGTGATTTTTTATGAATAAGCAAATTTCCGAATCCGCAAATCTGTAAATCTTCAAATAAATAGTAACTTCGTAAAAAAGAAAATCAATGGGAATAAGTACAACGATAATTGATGGAGTCTGTATTATTAAGTTAAATCGACCGGACGTGTTTAATTCATTTAACAAAGAGATGGCAATGGATATGCAAGCATCTTTAGACGACTGTGAAGAAAACAGTGAAGTTCGTGCAATTATAATTACTGGAGAAGGAAAAGCATTTTGTGCGGGTCAAGATTTGGCGGAAGCAACAGACCCGAACGGACCTCCTTTGAACTCTATAGTGAAAGATCATTACAATCCAATTATTCTGAGAATAAGAAACATAGAGAAGCCTATAATAGCTGCTGTGAACGGTGTTGCTGCGGGAGCAGGAGCGAATATTGCACTGGCCTGTGATATTGTTTTCGCAAAAGAAAGTGCAAGTTTCATACAGGCGTTTTCTAAAATCGGCTTGATTCCTGATTCAGGAGGAACATTTTTCTTGCCACGTTTAGTTGGAATGCAAAAAGCAATGGCATTAATGATGACAGCTGATAAAGTTTCAGCAAAGGATGCAGAAGCAATGAACATGATTTACAAGTCCATTGCCGATAAAGAATTTGATGCAACAGTAGATTCTTTTGCAAAGAAAATGGCGAAAATGCCGACCAAAGGATTGGGTTTAACAAAGAAAGCAATGAATCAAAGCATGACGAACTCTTTGGAACAACAATTGAAAGTCGAAGAGAATTTACAAACAGAGGCGGGTAATTCGTATGACTTCAATGAAGGTTGTGTTGCATTCTTAGAAAAAAGAAAGCCTGAATTTAGAGGTAAATAATAGTAACAGAACGGATATCGAACATAACAGAACGGATATCGAGCTAAGCCGAGATAGAAGTGATAAAATAAAAAACATGCAAGTAGGAGTTTTAGGAGGTGGAACAATGGGTTCCGGAATTGTTCAAGTGGCTGCGCAAAATGGTCATCAGGTAGTTTTGGTTGATCTAAACGAAGCAGTTTTGATAAAATCGAAGGAGAAACTAGCCAAAATTATGGCACGTTTAATTGAGAAAGGGCGAGTTACGCAGGAACAAGCAGATACCACCCAGAACAACATTAATTACAGCACGAAAGTCGATGATTTCAATAATTGCAGCATCGTCATCGAAGCGATTGTAGAGAATTTAGAAATAAAGAAGAATGTTTTTGCTCAATTAGAGGAAATTACACCCGATGATTGCATCCTAGCTTCCAATACTTCTTCTTTGTCGATAGCTTCAATTGGCGCAGCATTGAAAGATGCAAGTAAAATCATTGGTGTTCACTTTTTTAACCCAGCTCCGTTAATGCCGTTGGTGGAAATTATTCCAGCCGTGCAAACTTCAGAAGAAACACTAAATGGAACAAAAACACTAATAGATTCTTGGAAAAAAGTGACGGTAATCTGTAAAGATACACCAGGATTTATTGTGAATAGAGTTGCACGTCCATTCTATGGGGAAGCGTTACGTATTTATGAAGAGGGAATTGCAGATTTCGCTACAATTGACTGGGCAATGACTTCGATAGGTGGATTCAGAATGGGGCCTTTCACTTTAATGGATTACATAGGGAATGATGTGAATTATACGGTAACAGAAACTGTTTTTAAATCATTCTATTATGATCCACGATACAAACCCTCGTTTACGCAAAAACGTCATTCTGAAGCGGGTTATTTAGGACGAAAGTCTGGGAGGGGTTATTTCGATTACAGAGAAGGAGCAATAGATCCAAAACCTACCGAGGACGCAAAATTGGGACAACAAATTTTTGACAGAATATTAATTATGCTCATTAATGAAGCCGTTGATGCGGTTTTCTTGAATATTGGAAACAAAGAGTCGATAGACCTTGCAATGACCAAAGGTGTCAATTACCCAAAAGGTTTGCTTACTTGGGCAGATGAAATTGGGTTAGAGAATGTTTTGGAGAAATTGGAAAAAATGTTCCAGGAATATGGTGAAGATCGATACCGACCAAGTCCTCTGATGAGAAGAATGGTTGCAAAAGGAGAGAGATTTTTTTAGAAAGTTGGTGAACTAAGTTATCATTATGCACTAAGGTAGTCGTGGTATTTGTAATTTATTTTGTACTTTGAAGCTCTAAATCAACTCATTATGAAGTCCAGTTTATCGTTCGTAGTCCTAGTGACACTGTTTTTAACAAATAGCTGTGGAGAACCTGAAGTGCTCACGCATGAAACAATTGTTGAGAAATTACTTCCTGTTAAAATTACTGAAGCCGATATATTTTCAGGCACAAAAATTCTCTCGTTCTTGAATAATGAAGAGAAGCATATCAAAGAATCAAATGCACTTTTCTTAAGCGGACTAGATGCTTTTCGGAATAAAAAAGACTTCGATAGCGCGACAATTTACTTTACAAAATCCTTACTTAAGGAGCCAACGGCTCAAACGTATTATGAGTTAGGGAATTTAAAAATGACTCAAAAAAAGTACGACGAAGCCTTGTTGGCTTTTAACATGGCAGAGAATTTAGATTATGAGCCTTTTTCAAAAATATTGTACAATAAGGCATGCATATACTCCTTAGCAGAGCAGAAGGAAGAAAGTGCACAATATATTCAATATGCTATTCAGGCAGGTTATTCTAATCTAGAGCACTTATATAAGGATGACGATTTAGATAATGTGCGCAATCATTGGAGTTTTGAAAAGGCAATCAAGGATGGCTTAAAAGGGGTGTCAAATGCTGAAAACTTGTATTGGTTGCAATTTAAGAAACACTTTGCTCAAGTTCATTTTCCGATGGAGTTGAAAACAAGAATGTCTTATGAAGAAATGGGTATGGGTAATCAAACGATTTCTTACGACTACGAAAAATACATTTCAGAAATGCGAGATGAATTATTCTCAAGAGATGTGGGAAAGACGTTCTTTTATCATGTCGCACCTTTTGAAACGAAAGATTATGTCGCATTAATTTATATCATTCGGGAAGAATACATGGGAGACTCTTATCCACTGCTCTATCGGATGGCAACATATACACATGAAGGCAGGCTGATAGATAAGACAATTATTGCTGGGCAGAAAAACATGGATTCTCAGTTAATTAAGGCTACGATTAAGAAAAGTGGAATTGTAATTAAGAATTATGATTTGACCTATGAGAAAGATGTCGATGAACATGGTTATTATAATAACCCCGTTATTTCTCAAAAGCAAGCGTCAGAAACCAAGTTGACTATTTCCAAAGAAGGGAAATTTGTATTAATGGAGCAAGCGTTTCAAAATGAAGAAATCTAGACTTACTTCTTCCCTTTATCGAGACTAAATGTAAATGTACTACCTACTCCAACAGTGCTTCGAACACTAATTGTTTGTTTGTGTAACTCAATGATATGTTTCACTATAGATAATCCCAAGCCAGAGCCACCATCGGTTCTGTTTCTACTTTTTTCTACTCGATAGAATCGTTCGAATAAACGAGGGAGTTCTTCCTCATCTATACCTATACCATTGTCTGATATTTCGACAGTTACAATGTCGTTCATCGTATAGAAACGAACCTCAGTAGTGCCATTTTCATTTCCATAACTGATTGAATTATTGAGCAGGTTAAAAATGACTTGATTTATTTTATTTCTGTCTGCCCGGACAAAAACAGAGTCGAAATTCTTTACAAATTTTAATTTAACCTTCTTTCTAGTAGCTGACGTTTCCAGTGATTCGAAAACATCCTCTACCAATTCTTTGATATCGAAAACTTTGTAATCTAAATCAATTCTGTCAGCTTCCATTTTGGTGATTTTATCCAAATCATTCAATATCATTGTCATTCTTTCGGTTGCTTTAGATGCTTTTTCTAAAAATAATCGGTTAACAGTTTCATCTTCGAGTCCACCATCTAATAAAGTGAGAATATATCCCTGGATGGAGAATACGGGAGTCTTTAATTCATGGGCTAAATTACCAAGAAATTCTCTTCTGAATTGCTCTTGCTCTTTTAGTTTAGAGATCTCTTTCGACCGTTCCTCAGTCCACCTTTTTGTTTCTAATTCTGCCTTGTGTATGACATCTTCTTGCAAGCTAAAAGTCGAGTTAGAATTGTCCGTGAATTTTCCCTTTCTAATTGAACGATATAGGATTTTTAATTTTTCAGTAATAAATAATTTAATTAGAAAATAATAAACTAAAAAACTTACTATGGTCACAATTCCAGCATATATAAGTGCTTGTAGAATTTCTGAAACTTTGAGATTCTCAAAAAGAAAAAACAAAATAAAAGCGACCAAAAACACTACTACGCTTCCACCAAGAAGTATATATATGGGTTTAAAATTCCTCAAATTTCCTTAAATGTATATCCAACTCCTTTAATAGTGCGAATATAGTCATTACCTAGCTTTTCACGTAATTTTCGAATGTGAACATCTACCGTTCTTTCTCCAACGACGGTGTCTTCACCCCAAATGTTAGTCATAATTTCATCTCTAGAAAACACTTTTCCAGGTTTACTTACTAAAAAACTAAGAAGTTCAAATTCTTTTTTAGGGAGCAATAATTTTCCTTTTGAAGATTCAACCAGATATTTTTCTTTGTCGATATGTAAAGAAGAGCTTTCAACAACGGGTGTTGTATTGTTAGAAGGTTCTATTCGTTTCAATAGAGAGTTAACTTTAGTTACTAATAACCGTGGCCGAATAGGTTTTGAAATATAGTCGTCAGCTCCTGCGTCTAACCCTGCTATTTGAGAGTAATCCTCTGAACGAGAGGTAAGGAATGTAATGATTGGTCTATAATCAAGCTCTTTTCTTAATAATTGACATGCTTCAATTCCATCCATTACAGGCATCATTACATCAAGGATAATCAATGAAGGATTCTGCACTTTTGCAATACGAATTCCTTCTTCTCCATTATTGGCAATGAGCACCTTAAACCCTTCTTTTTTTAAGCTGTATGATAAAAAGTCAAGTATGTCAGGTTCATCATCTATCAAAAGAATTGTGTGATTTTTTATTTCATTATCCATTGTATATGTATTTATTCAAAGTTAGGGGAATACTCCATTTAAAGAGTTAATAGTGTCTTATTGAATCGTTAAGAATAAAATTGAAATGTTATGAAATAGTTAAGAGGATGCCCTTTAAAAATAAAGCTTACAGTTTCATCCTTAACATAAGGTTAATACTTTAATATTGGCTTCATATAAAGTTGTTAGAACAATAAAAATCAGAAAACATTATTTCGGAAAATCTAACTGAAATTTGTACCAACAAAAATGATAAAAAAATAAACTTTTAAAAAGATGAAAAAAGTAAACACAATAAAAGTAGGGATGATTGTTTTAGTAGCTACGTTGATACTGACTAACGTTTCTTGCAAAAAGAAGGGATGTACGGACCCGACAGCAATCAATTATAATCAAAATGCAAAAAAAGACGATGGGTCTTGTAATTTCGCTCCTGTTCTAAACGGGAATGTTGTCAAATCTGGATTTATAAGTGCTAATGAAACATGGGTGGCCACTGAAATTTATGAGCTGAATGGTAAAGTAGTTGTTCAGAGTGGAGTCACGCTAACCATAGAGGCAGGAACAATTATTAAAGGCTCAGAAGGAACAGGAGCAAATGCATCAGCTTTAGTTATTGCCATGGGAGGAAAATTAAATGCTGTAGGAACATCTAGTGCTCCAATTATCTTTACATCTGTTTTAGACAATATACAGAAGGGACAGCTAGTTGGCACAAATCTTTCTGAGACGGATAATGGTAAATGGGGCGGAATTATCGTGTTAGGTTACGCACCAATTTCTGCGCTAAATGGTGATACGCAATCTCAAATAGAAGGCATACCAGTGACAGATACTTATGGAGCTTTTGGAGGAACCAACCCTACCGACAATTCAGGAACACTTGCTTATATTTCTATTCGTCATGGAGGAGCGCTTATTGGAGCAGGAAATGAAATTAATGGTTTAACACTTGGTGGAGTGGGAACAGGAACGTCTATTTCTAACATTGAAGTTGTTGCAAATTTGGATGATGGAATTGAATTTTTTGGAGGTACTGTGAATGTTTCTAATATCGTCAGCGGTTTTCAAGGAGATGATGGACTAGATATAGATATGAATTATTCTGGAACAGTTTCTGAGTTTATTGTTATAACTGGAAATGGGTCAGATGAAGCATTAGAAGTAGATGGTCCAGAAGGCACAACAAACATAACAGGACTATTTACTCTTCAAAACGGAACAACATACGCTTATGGTGGAGCAGATGCAAGTAGCGAATTTAAATCTATTGCTCAGGGAACTATCACAAATGTACAAATGGGTCTAGTAAAGATTAGAGCGAGTTATCAAAATAATTGCACCAATCCTAAATTAGATGCATTCACAAATTTAACAGATCCTAGTCCTACGTTAATTTTTTCTGGGAGTCAATTAACAGGGGTAACAGTTTTTACAGGGTCTTTTGATGACGCAGGAACGTCTCCATGTGTTGTCTCTGCTACAGATCAAGCTGCTGCTCAAGGGGTAATGACAAGTGTAGTTGCAACAGGAGCAAATGCAACCGGCTATAGTTGGACTTGGTGCTCAATTAAAGGGAAATTATAATAGAAACAAATTAGACAATATGCTTACTGGAAAGACCGGTAGGCATTTTATCAGCTAAGTTAAATCATGATGAGAAGGCATTTTGGATTATTGATCGCAAGTAGTGTAATTTGTTTCAACTTATTTGCTCAAGGAACAATTACGGGTAAGGTTACAGACGCAAAAACTGGAGAAGCAATTCCGTTCGCTAAAATAAAGGTGGTTGGCGAAAATAATGGTGTATTAACGGACTTTGATGGACTTTACAAAATTGAAGTATCCATAAATGAAATCACATTGCTATTCTCCATGAAATCAGATTTGTACGAAGACCAAGAGAAGATGATCTCTGTTGTGGACAATAAAGTTGTTACATTGAATGTACAATTAGCAAAGTCAAGCTCCTATCAAGAGATTAAAGAATTGGTTGTTCGTTATGTCAAAACAGAAGGAGCAACTTCTATTGCTGCGGATGATAAACGCAGAAGAGATGCGCAAGGATCGTCTGATGGAATTACGAAAGAGCAAATGCAAAACACAGGAGCTAGCACAGCCGTTGATGCTTTGCAAATGGTTCCTGGACTCGCCGTTGAGGACGGGAAAAGTGTTTATGTCCGTGGTTTGGGTGATCGATATACCAAAACAGTTCTGAATGGAATGGAAATCCCAGGACTAGATCCAGACCGGAATTCTGTTCAAATGGACATATTCCCATCCAACATCATCGATAATATTACGGTCTATAAAACATTTACACCAAATTTAACTGGTGATTTCACCGGAGGGTTAGTTGATATTACGACCAAAGATTTCCCTTCAACAGAAAACTTATTGGTGAAAGCCAGTTTAGGCTATAATTCTACTGCCTCTTTTAACAGTAATTATATTTCTTATCAAGGTGGTAAGTATGACTTTTTAGGATTTGATGACGGAACAAGACAACTTCCAATCAGAACAACCGATAAATTTCTAGATCCTGTTCTCAATGACCCTTCTTTAACAAGGCAAACTTCTTCGTTTAGTAATATCATGGCAACAGAGAAATCAAAAAACTTTTTGAATCAAAATTATGCCATTTCTTATGGCAATCGCCTTTCCAAAGTGCGAAAGACTAAATCCAATCTAGACTATGGATATAATGTCGTTCTCAATTACAAGAATACGCATAACTTTTTTGAAGATGTTGAGTTCAATGAGTACAGAAAAGATACAGACCTTTCTATTACAAAACTGTATCAAGATAGAACATCAAAAGGAGTATTAGCTCAAAATGATATTATGTGGACGGCTTTAGTAGGGCAAGCAGTAAAATGGAGAAAAAACAAGCTTGCATTCACTGTTATGAGAACCCAAAATGGGCAATCATCAGTTTCAAACCTTATACAGGAGAATAGCGAAAGCAATCCCGCAACTCTAGTTAAACAGAGTTTACAGTATACACAACGTTCTGTTTCAACGGCAAACTTAAATGGTCGCCATTATTTAGACGAGAAAAGTAAATGGAAACTCGATTGGAAGCTAACTCCAACATATTCTACAATTAATGATCCTGACATTCGTTCAACAGTTCTTGAAAAAATCGGAAATGGTGATACAGCTGTCTATGCGTTGTACCAAAGTGTTGGAGCAGAAATTAGAAGAACGTTTAGAAAATTGAAAGAGTACAATTTAAGTGGTCGTTTTGATTTGTCATACAACTTTAGAGTATGGGATTCTTTGCCAAGCAAACTTCAATTTGGAGCCCTGAATACATTTAAGAAAAGAACATTTGACGTTTATGACTATATTTTCAATGTGTATAATCCAACTTCTTATAGTCAAGATCCGAACTGGTATTTTCAAGAAGAGAATATCTGGACTAGCGAAAGAGGAACGGGAACTTATGGCACAGGAGAGCAACAAAAAGCGAATTCGTTCATTGCGTCGCAGAATGTGATGGGTGCTTATATGATGAATGAATTGCCAATAACAAAAGCATTTAAAGCAACGTATGGGGTGCGTGTAGAGTATGCGATAAACAATTATACCGGAGAAAACAACCTTGGAAGCGTTCAATACATTAACGAGCGAGTTCTAGATGAGTTAAGTGTGTTGCCGTCAGTGAATTTGGTGTACAAAATTGAGAAAGAAGCATCCGAGAAAAAAGCAGCACGTTATACGAATATTCGTGGTGCCTATACTGAAACAGTAGCAAGGCCGTCCTTTAAGGAAAAGTCAATTTCTCAAATATATGATCCAATTCAGGGACGTAGATACAATGGGAACATTGACTTACTGCAAACATCTATTAAAAATGCAGATTTAAGATATGAATATTTTTATGGAAGAACGGAGTTGATCTCTGCCAGTGTTTTTTACAAGCATTTTATTAATCCAATCGAAGTTGTTGCAAATGTTGCCGCACCAAACGAAGTTCAACCTGTAAATGCAGGTGTTGCTGATGTTTACGGAGCAGAGCTTGAATTTCGTAAAGCAATTGGATTCGATAAGAGAACACATTTAAGTCTTGTCGCAGGAGCGAATTTAACTTATGTTCTATCTCGAATTGATATGAATCAAGTAAAAACTACAGTCGGCGGAACAGAATATACAGAGAAAGAAGTACGTCAGATGAATGCTAGAGATGAAGAAATCATTGGCAACTATAGACCAATGTTCGGTCAGTCGCCCTATATTGTGAATGGCTTCGTAACTTTTAAAAATGATAGCTTAGGATTGGTGTTCAATACAAGTTATAATGTTCAGGGCAAAAAATTAGCCGTTGTTGGCGTTGGATCACTCCCTGATGTTTACGAACGACCATTTCACAGTTTGAATATGAAGATTTCTAAAACAGTGGGAGCTGACAGAAGATGGATGGCTAGTATCTCAGCAAAAAACTTACTAAAAAGTAAAAGAGCGAAGTATTATGAGTCATACAACGCGGATTCACAATTATATGAATTGTTTAATGAAGGAATGGTAATAACAGGTTCAATTTCATACACGTTTCGAGCAAAATAAATTTCCCAAGCATGTTAAAAGAACCAATGATTGATTCTTTTTACTTTTCCTTAAATGTATATCCAACTCCTTTAATAGTGCGAATGAATTCACTTCCAATTTTTTCACGTAATTTTCGAATGTGAACATCAATTGTTCGATCTCCTACAACAATATCTGTTCCCCAAACTGATTCAAGGATAATAGCCCTTTTAAAAACTTTGCCAGGTTTAGAAGCTAGTAAATCGAGTAATTCAAATTCTTTTTTAGGGAGGTGAATGACATCGCCATCAATTGAAACTTCATGTTTATCGTGATTTATTGTTAGACCAGTACTATTTTTAGCAGTTGCATTTTGTACGCTATTTCTTCTTAGAATTGCATGAATTCGGCTTATTAAAACTTTCGGTTTAATGGGTTTAGAGACATAATCATCACCACCGGCCTTAAAACCAGCAATTTGACTATAATCTTCACTTCTTGCCGTTAAAAAACAAATCAAAATATCACTTGATGTAGGATCTTCTTTTAGTATTTCACACACTTCAATTCCATCCATTTCTGGCATCATGACATCTAAAAGAATGAGATCTGGGTGTTCTTTTTTTGCGATAGAAATTCCTTCGACACCATTGGATGAAGTAAATACCCTGTATCCCTCTTTTGTTAAGTTATAACTTAATATTTCTCTAATATCTGATTCATCATCGATGATTAAAATAGATTTCATGATTCGATTTTAAGAATTTTCTTTAATATTCTCACCAAATATAATTATTACTCTTGGATTCTTATCGATAAATATTTAGAATGTTAATACCGTTCTAAATCGGTTAAGTATATCATTTGTTCTTGTAAACAAGTGAGTTGAGTAGTATTTTTACTGTTGCAGAAATTCAACAATGAACAATTAAAAGAGTTCAATGTTGGAGACTAATTAAAGTACTCGTTTTTTAAATTTTAAAATTATGTTGGACAATTGATTTGTTCTATTAATTTTGCCGTGTAGTAGTAGGTTAGGTTGATTAGTGTAATGGGAGCAAAGACGCCAGTCTTTGTTCCCATTCTTTTTATGTCTCAATATTGTTGCAATTGAATTCAATTTAATATCTTGTTGGCTCAATTGAAATACAAACGTATGAAGGTTAAAATTTTATTGGTAGAAGATGATGCAAGTTTAGGGTTTATAGTGTCAGACCAGTTAAAAGCCGATGGATTTAGCGTTACATTATGTAACGATGGAGATGAGGGGATTAAGCGTTTTAATTCTGAAAAATTTCACTTATGCATATTTGATGTGATGATGCCAAAAAAGGATGGTTTCACATTGGCGAGAGATATTCGTAAAATTGACAAGCAGGTTCCCATATTGTTTCTGACTGCAAAATCTTCAGATGAAGATAAAATTGCTGGTTTTAAGGCTGGTGGTGATGATTACCTAACTAAACCATTTAATATTGAGGAATTGCAACTTCGTGTTGCTGCCATGCTTCGTAGAGTTGATATTCAATCGGAACCCGAGACGGCACACACCTATGACATTGGGGAGTATTCGTTCGATACTCTTAATTACAGTTTGTCTCATTCCAATTTTGAGAAAAGTTTGACAAAAAAGGAAGCAAAAATTCTCACTTTCCTTTGTAAAAATATAGGATCGGTCATTGCACGAGAGGCTATTTTAATTGGTGTTTGGGGTCAGGATGATTACTTCGTTGGGAGAAGTTTGGACGTTTTTATTACGAAATTGAGGAAGTACTTAAAAGAGGACGGGAATATTCAAATTATTAATGTGCACGGTATCGGATTTAAACTCGAAGTGAACAAATAATGGACAAAAATTACATTTTACATCTTGAAACGGCTACCAAAGTTTGTTCCGTTGCTCTTTCTCTAAATGGAAAGTTGATTGCAATAAAAGAAGCGCAGGAAGAAGGCTACTCTCATGGAGAAAATTTGAATCTCTTTATTCAAGAGGTTTGTACACAAGGTAAAATTTTCTTAAAAGACTTATCAGCCGTTTCTTTAGCATCGGGTCCTGGTTCTTATACTGGTCTTCGAATTGGAGCTGCAACGGCAAAAAGTTTGTGCTACGCTTTGGATATTCCTCTAATAGCAATTGATGCTCTAACGTCTCTTACCGAAGTTGCGAAAAACACTCATAATGAAAGGAATTATTGTCCTGTTATAGATGCGAGAAGAATGGAAGTTTATAATCTTATTTATAACATGAACGGCGAACTTTTGAAGCCAATATCAGCTGACATAATAGATGAAAATTCTTACGCAAAATTCACTCCCTTCGTCTGCTTTGGTGATGGATCAGAGAAATTAAGAGAAATTTGGAAAGAGAAAGATTGTATTATCGATACAACTATCACTTCTTCTGCCATGGGGCAAGTGAATATTGCTCATGAAAAATTGATTAAACAAGAATTTGAAGATGTTGCTTACTGGGAGCCGTTCTACTTAAAGGACTTTATTGCAGGGAAGAAAAAATGAGCTTATCAAAAAAAATAAAAGAAGGGAATAGACCTTTTATCATTGCGGGACCATGTAGTGCGGAGTCTGAACAACAGACTATTTCTGTATGTCAAGAGATAGCGAAGAACAATTCTGCACAAATGTTACGTGCTGGTATATGGAAACCACGCACTAGACCTGGTTGCTTTGAAGGTGTTGGGGAAGAAGGCTTAGAGTGGATTGTTAACGCAGGAAAATTAACCAATCTCCCAACTACAATCGAAGTAGCCAAACGAAGTCATGTTGAGTTAGCACTTAAAGCGGGGATTTCTTCTCTTTGGATAGGAGCCAGAACAACTGTAAATCCTTTTGCGGTGCAAGAAATTGCAGATGCGCTCAAAGGAGTAAATATACCTGTGATGATCAAAAACCCAGTAAATCCTGATTTAAGTCTGTGGTTGGGAGCATTTGAACGCTTCGAAAAGGTTGGAATTACGGATTTAACGGCTATTCATAGAGGTTTTTCTGTGTATAACCACAGAAAATACAGAAATGTACCAAGCTGGGAATTGCCGATTGCTTTGAAAGAAAAACGAAGTCAGACCCCCATTATTTGCGATCCTAGTCATATTTCTGGTAAACGAGAATTGTTGTTTGAGGTAAGTCAAAAAGCAATGGATTTGAATTTTGATGGCCTAATGATAGAAACACATCCTGACCCTGATAATGCATGGTCTGATTCCAATCAACAGGTTACACCTGCTGGTTTAAAAGAGATTTTAGATGCGATTATTTTCCGATCACAACAAGTTTCTACCGATGTAGCTTCTCAAATAGATGAAATTCGTGAAAAAGTAGGAGACGTTGACGACCAATTGTTTGAATTACTATATGAACGAATGAAATTTAGTGAACAAGTAGGTCAATTGAAACGAGATAATAATATTACTATTTTGCAGGAAGAACACTGGACTAAAATAATAAATAATCGTTTAAATAATAGTGATGAATATCGTTTGACGCCCGTTTTTGTAAGGCAATTTATGGATGCTATCCATCAGGAGTCAATTCGTCACCAAACGGCGATCATGAATCCTAAAAAAAAAAGGAGTGATGATGCAAAAAGTGACTAATTCACAGTTGAGTGGAGACATCTCTATTCCTGCATCTAAAAGCGATGCTCAGCGTGCTATCCTATGTGCAGCATTATCTTCAGAAATTAGCGTGATCCACAATGTCGGAAAGAGTAACGATGTCAAAGCGATGCTGAAGAACGTTCAGTTACTGGGGGCAAAAGTTGATTTCCTAGACAATAAAGTTCAAATCGAAGGTGTTAATAGCATTCCCGAACAAGTAGCACTTAATGTTGGAGAGAGCGGATTAGGACTTCGACTATTGGTCGGTATATTAGCTTCTCAGTTTGGAGAACAATCAATCACAGGTCAAGGCTCCATCATGCGAAGAGAACAATCGTTTTTTTGTGAAAATCTAATCAACAATGGCGTCGATATCATAACAAATCATAATTATCTACCAATCACTATAAAAGGTAAACTGAAAGGTGGAAGAATAACCGTTGATGGAAGTCAGTCATCACAATATATCTCAGGACTTCTAATGGGACTTCCTTTGTTAGAAAATGATACACTTTTATTGGTAGAAAACCCCGTTAGTATTCCATATATTGATATGACTTTAACGACGCTTAAATCATTCGGAATCGAAATTATACACGAAAATTATACTTCATATTCCATAAAGGGTGGGCAAAAATATCATTCCTGCAATTACTTTGTGGAGAGCGATTGGAGTTCGGCTAGTTATTGGATAGTTGCTGCAGCACTATCAGATAATCTAACTTTACTAGGCTTAAACCTTCAAAGCAAACAGGCCGATCGGGCAATTTTATATGCGTTAGAATTGGCGAATTGTGAAGTCGATCATGTAGATGATGATTTAACTGTAAATGGGAGTTTTAAATTTCCTTTTGAGTTTGATGCAACTCACTGTCCTGATTTATTTCCTGCATTAGTTGTGTTAGCAGCTTTTTGCTTCGGAAATTCAAAAATTAGAGGACTGAATCGATTGGTCAATAAAGAAAGTAATCGTGGACTTGTTCTTCAAAAAGAATTTGGAAAGTTAGGTATTCAAATTGACCTTGAAGGCGATGAAATGATAATACATGGAGGGCAATTACTTCACTCTGCAGAAGTTGATTCTCATAACGATCATCGAATAGCAATGGCGTTGGCAATTGTAGGGACAAAAACAAAAGGTGGAATCACAATCAATAATGCTGAAGCGGTTGCCAAAAGTTATCCTGAGTTTTGGACTGATTTGGATGCATTGAGTTCTCAATTCTAATATATTTGTAGGATGCAACGATATTTCATTGAACTAGCATACAACGGAACCGATTTTTTTGGATGGCAAAGACAGCCAAGAGAAATTTCGGTGCAAGAGGTTGTTGAAGAGCAGTTGTCAAAATTGCACTCTAACACACCGATAAAAGTTCTTGGTTGTGGAAGAACGGATACGGGCGTGCATGCAAAGCATTTTATTCTGCACACAGATTTACCTCAAATTCAAGATGAAGTCTTGTTCTTGAACAAGATGAACAAAATGTTACCTGCGACTATTGTTTTTACAAAAATTTACAAGGTCGATGCTAATAAACATGCTCGTTTCGACGCAATATCAAGAACGTATCGCTATTTTATTCATCGTAAAAAAGACCCTTTTGTTATCAATCAAAGCTGGTTGTTGAAGAAAGAATTAAATCTTGATAAAATGAATGAGGCTGCAAAACACTTACTGGGAGAACAAGATTTCACTTCCTTATCTAAAGTGCATACGGATGTTAAAACGAATATTTGTAATATCACAAAAGCTATATGGATTGCGACTTCTAAAGATAGTTGTTATTTTGAAATTACGGCAAATCGATTTTTAAGAAACATGGTTCGAGCTACTGTTGGAACGTTAGTAGAAGTGGGGCTGGGTAAACTGAAACCTGAAGAAATAAAAGTTATTTTAGAGAAAAAAGACAGGCAAGCAGCGTCGATTTCTGCACCAGCGGGTGGTTTATTTTTGTGGAAAATAGAATACTAGATTCAGTCGAAAACTAAGTCTAATAGTGTAACGCTACTAAAAATGAGCGCAGCATATCTATTCCACGATTAAGATGTAGTTGTTTTTTTTGCCTTTACCCAATAGTAAATACTTATCATTAATTAGGACGTCTTCTGTAACTAAAAACTGATCTGTAACTTTCTCTTTATTAACAGAAATGGCATTTCCTTTTAATTCCCTTCTTGCCTCTCCATTGGATTTTAAAAAACCTGTTTTTGCAGAAAGCGCATCAATTATTCCGAGTCCATTTTTCACATCTTCTCTGGCTACAGTAGCTTGAGGGACACCTTCAAAAACAGTAAAGAAATCTTTTTCTGAAAGTGCTTTTAAATCTTCTGAAGTAGATTTTCCAAAAAGAATTTTTGTTGCTGAGATAGCTGTTTTTAAAGCTTTTTTACCGTGTACACGAATTGTGATGTCCTCTGCTAACGTTTTCTGCAAAGTTCTTAAATGAGGGTTCTCATTATGTTCTGTGATGAGACGTGAAATTTCTTCTTCACTTTTTAGCGTAAATATCTTGATGTAATTTTCTGCGTCAGCATCAGAAGCATTCAACCAGTATTGATAAAATTCATAAGGTGAAGTCCGTTCGGCATCTAACCAAACATTTTCACCCTCAGTTTTACCAAATTTAGTTCCATCTGCTTTTTTAATCAGTGGAGTGGTTACAGCATACGCTTCTCCACCGCCTTTTCTTCGGATCAATTCTGTGCCAGTAACAATGTTGCCCCATTGGTCAGAACCACCTAGTTGAATGATGCAATTTTTGTTCTTATTCAAGTAGTAAAAATCATAGCCTTGCACTAATTGGTATGAAAACTCTGTGAAAGACATACCCGTTTCTAGACGAGATTTCACAGAATCTTTAGCCATCATGTAATTAACAGGAATGTGTTTTCCGACATCACGAATGAATTCTAAAAAGCTCATATCCTTGAACCAATCATAATTATTGACCATTTCTGCAGAATTCTCTCCACAATCAAAATTTAAAAATTGCTCTAATTGTTTACGGACACCTGCAACATTTTTATTCAATGTTTCCGTATCCAATAAATTTCTCTCTTGTGACTTCCCAGATGGATCACCTACCATTCCAGTAGCTCCTCCAATTAATGCAAAAGGTTTATGACCTGCACGTTGAAAGTGAACCAGCGTCATTATCTGAACTAAACTACCAATATGTAAAGAATCTGCTGTTGGATCAAAACCTATATAACCAGCAGAAATCTTCTTTAAAAGAGTTTCTTCGGTTCCAGGCATCATGTCGTGGATCATTCCTCTCCATTGCAATTCTTTTATGAAATTCTCAGGCATTTTATCTTTGTGTCAAATTCTTAAATACTTCTTCAAGTGATTTCTCTTCTTTCTTTAAAGTCAAAGTGAGGAGCTTATTTTCTTGAGCAAATTGAGCGATTGTTTTTCGCAAATCTATATTTTCTTTCGACTCTAATAACCAACCGTTGTTTAGCATTTCAACTTTACTAACTGCGGTAATTTTACTAAGCTGAGATTTCGATACTGTTCCATCAAATTCTACATAAACAGTCTGAAGATTAACATCTAGACCGATTATATTAGCTTTGTCATCTGCAACAATTTCACCTTTGTTAATGATTACTACCCGATCACAAATAGCTTCTACTTCTTGCATGATATGCGTAGAAAGCATCACCGTTTTCTCTTTTCCAATTGATTTAATGAGTTCTCTTATTTCAACCAGCTGATTAGGATCTAACCCCGAAGTTGGCTCGTCCAGAATTAAAACCCTTGGATCATGGATAATTGCTTGAGCCAATCCTACTCTTTGCCGATAACCTTTTGAAAGAGCACCGATTTTCTTGTTCTGTTCAACTTCTAAACCGACTTTTTTAATCATATCAGAAACACGGTCTTTGACGTAAGACATTTTGTAGATTTTCGCAACAAAGGCAAGGTATTCTTTCACATACATGTCTAAATACAGGGGATTGTGTTCCGGTAAGTAACCTATAATCTGCCTTGTATCTAGTGTATCAACAGTAACGGGCATTCCACAGACCTTTACTTCGCCTTCTGAAGCAGCAATATATCCAGTGATAACTTTCATAGTTGTCGATTTTCCAGCACCATTTGGTCCTAGAAAAGCAACGATTTCCCCTTCATTAACTGAAAATGAAATGTTCTTAACAGCTGCTTGCTCTCCGTAATATTTGTACAGATTTTTAACCTCTATTGACATGTGTTTTGTTTTGAAAAGCGAATTTAGTAAATAAGTAATGATTTAAGGAATGATAACGCAATGTTTTAATCTAGGTAGTTGAATCCACCAGTTTAGCTTTTTCCCTTGGTTTGAAAAAATCAAGGGAATATTTTTTAAACTAAAACTTGCATTAGCATTTTAATCTAAGTTCTCGAGATGTTAAAGTAATCTTACCATTTCTCTTCAGAAACAAAAACCGATCCTTTAAACTTTGAAACCAATTTATTCGTTTCATCGAAAATATCCACATTGTATATGCCAATTGTTTTTCCACGGTTAATCTCTGTGCATTTAGCTGTGAGAATTTCGTTTACTTTAACAGAACGTGTATGTGAAATAGAGGTCTCTATGCTTACACATTTATAACCGTATGCGTTGGATGCAAAAGCCAATAGTGAATCAGAAATGGAATATGTAATTCCTCCATGCACGATGTCAAAACCATTGAGCATGTCACTTTTTGTTGTGCAAGTTGCTTCACATATCCCTTTGTCGATAGCTGTAATTTTTAAACCTATCCATTGACTGAATTTATCATTGGAGAGCATTAATTCAACTATTTCTTCTGGGCTTTTCACAGCTTAATTGCTCTATTCATTAGTGTTGTCATAGCAGAAGTAACAATAAACAGTTGTGTTGCCGTATCATCATCCAGAGAACTTCCATCATCGTCTTTGGTGCTTATCTCTATCATCATGAAACGCGTTATTTCTGGCTGATCGATAAAATCATTGAGCACCTCATCGTTGTCTGTGTCAAAATAATGATCTAGCATATCAAAAAAAGGCTCTTCAAAAACTTCAATCTCTTCTTCTGAAATTACATTCATCAGAACTTGCTCTTGCACAAACGCTTCGCAAACCAAGCAGAAATAATAGATAAGTAAACCTTCTAACTGCTCGTTTCCATATTCTTTAGAAGCAGACATTATGTACCCTAAAAGAGTAGGTTGTGCCAGAGCAAAGGTTTCTGCAACTCTCTCTAATCCATCATCATCAAGGTTGTCAATTTTGTCAATCGCTTTTTCTAAAGAGGATACTTGAATGTGTTTCATTTTTTTTTTTGTAAAAGTACGAAATTGATAGTTGTTAGCGCTATTAGCCTCTAGCAATTGGTTTTTGGCTGAGCCTTTAACTGAAGGAGAAGCCAGCGACCAAAAGCTAATTGCTTCAAAATCCCTATCTTTACGAGAATTTCAAAACCATAAAATGAAAATTACATTCAAGATTTTAGCAGCAATACTACTATTCTCAAGTGTATCTTTTGGGCAAAGCAAAGAACTAACTCTGGAAGATGCTGTAATGCAACAATATCGAAAATTTGCTCCCAAGTCACTGACAATGTTTAGTTGGGTTCCAAATACAGATTGTTACACGTATCTAGAAAGCTCCCAAATACTTATGAAAGCATCGGTAGAGAATACTGAAGCCAAAGAACTATTGACTATTCAACAATTAAATGCAGTACTTGATGCAGAGTTGAGCTGGTTTTCTGGATTTGAATGGAAGAATGAAAATGAATTTTGGGTAAACGATGGACTCAAATTTTACAGTTACAATACTGTTGATGAGAAAGGTAAAACAATTCACGGGCTGGATGAAAATAGCGAAAACCCAACTTTTCACAACGGAACAGAGAATATAGCGTTTACTATTCAAAACAACATTTATATCCATTCTGGAAAAGGATTGAAAATCATTGTAACAGACAATACAGACAAGAACATTGTTTCTGGTCAAGCGATTGCGAGAAGTGAATTTGGAATAACAAACGGCTTGTTTTGGTCACCCGACGGGAGTGCTTTAGCTTTCTACCAAAAAGATGAAACGGATGTTGCAGACTACCCATTACTAGACAATACAAAAACTCCGGGAGAGCTAAAGCTTATCAAATATCCGATGACTGGGCAAAAATCGGAAAAACCAAAGGTGGGAATTTACAACATTGCCACAAGAAAAACAGTCTTCATTTCTCCAAGAGAAGGAGAAGACAACTATCTGACCAATCTTTCCTGGACACCTGATAATAAATACGTAATTATCGCAGAAGTGAATCGCGACCAAGATCATTATTGGTTAAATGTTTTTGACGCAACAACGGGAGAATTTGTTAGAACTTTACTTGAAGAAGCAAACGATAAATGGGTGGAACCTGAACATGCTGCTTTCTTTCCATCAGAAAAATCGAACAACTTCGTTTGGATTTCAGAGAAAAGTGGATTCAATAACCTGTATTACTATGATTTTACTGGTCATTTAATTAAGCAATTGACCAGTCATGAATTTGTTGTAAAGAACATCATTGAAGAAAAAAATGGACGAATTTATTATACTACGACAGGCGAAAATCCGCTAGAAACTCAAGTGTATTCCGTCGATTTAAAAGGGAAAGTTAAAATGTTAACCCAAGTTAATGGAACTCACTCCATTGACATATCAACAGATGGTAGATACGTTCACGACAAATACTCAAGTCACTCCATTCCTGGAAAAGATGTAATTCTTAATCCAAAGGGCAAGCTTGTTAAAGAACTCGTAAAAAGCCCCAATATGCTTTCTGACTACAAAATGGGAACAGCAGAAATTGGATCCATTATCGGCAAAGACGGGTCTAAACTATACACTCGCTTAATTAAACCGAGTGATTTTGACCCGAATAAAAAATACCCTGTTTTAGTGTACGTTTACGGCGGTCCTCATGCACAATTAGTGAAAAACTCTTGGTTAGATGGAGCAAGTTTATGGATGTACTGGATGGCAGAACAAGGATATCTTGTTTTCACAGTAGATAATAGAGGTTCTGCAGAGAGAGGTTTTACTTTTGAATCACAAATTCACCGTCAATGCGGAACCGTTGAAATGGAAGACCAAATTTCTGGAGTTGACTTCTTAAAAACATTACCTTTTGTTGATGGTGAAAGATTAGCAGTTCACGGATGGTCTTATGGTGGTTTTATGACCACTTCATTGATGCTTCGAAATGCTGGGGTGTACAATGTTGGTGTTGCAGGAGGCCCTGTGACCGATTGGAAGTATTATGAAGCAATGTATGGAGAACGTTACATGGATAGACCGGAGCAGAATCCTAAAGGTTACGAAAAGGCTTCCCTTATGACACATGCACAAAATTTGAAAGGAGATTTGTTATTAATACACGGAACAGTAGATGATGTTGTCGTAATGCAACATAACTTCTCATTGGTACAACGATTTGTAGAATTGGGAATTCAGATGGACTTCTTTCCGTATCCGATGCACAAACACAATGTCAGAGGGAAAGATAGAGTTCACTTAATGACGAAGGTATTAGACTATGTGATTGAGAAGAATAAATAATGAAAAGCGGTACTCTTAAAAAGTTAGAAAATGGATGACGAAATTATTGACCAAGAATCAAAAAGAAAAGTCAAAAATTATCAATTAGGTTATCGAATTGCAACTTCAATTGGATTTATTTATATCATTTACTGTTTTTCGAGGTATTATTTCATCAAAAACAATCTTGATTCTCCTTTATTGCCCGAATACACGACTGGATTTATTTTTGGACATCAAGCTTTGCAGGGTTTTGTTGCATCCATTGGGTTGTTTGTCGGGCACATATTTCATTGGAATAAAAAGAATAAAATTGCTATAATTACCATTGTATTTGGGTTAATTTTGGCAAAATACATTCACTTAATTTTATTTTTCATTCAAGTAGAGTAATCTTTTATTTGTCTTCATTCGACAATTAAAAATAATTTGCTTTTTTTCTTTTATGCATGCATAGTATATGGTATTTTTTATATCTTTAGAGCATAATTAAGAACTTTATTTTTTACCATGTCAGAAAACAGAAGCAAACCAATAAAAGGCGGCGAGTTTATCATAAGAGATACTGCACCTTCAGAGATTTTTATTCCAGAAAGTTGGACGGAAGAACAAAAAATGATTGGAGATATGTGCCTTGATTTTATCAGCGCTGAAATCCTCCCTAATTTGGATAGAATTGATTCAATGGAAGAAGGTTTAATGCCTTCTTTACTGGAAAAAGCTGGAGAATTAGGTTTGGTTGGGATGTCTGTTCCCGAAGAATTGGGAGGTATGGGTGTTGACTTTAAAACGTCTTTATTGACAACAGAAAAATTAGCTCACGGCTTTTCATTCTCTGTTGCCTATAGTGCACATACTGGAATAGGAACTTTGCCATTGTTGTATTATGGCAATGAAGAACAAAAGAAAAAATACATTCCAAAACTAGCTTCTGGTGAATGGAAGGCAGCTTATTGCTTGACAGAACCAGGGTCGGGGTCAGATGCAAATTCTGGAAAAACGAAAGCAGTTCTTTCTGAAGACGGTAAACATTATATCATAAATGGACAAAAAATGTGGATTACAAATGCAGGTTTTGCTAATTTCTTCACTGTTTTTGCCAAAATTGATGACGATAAAAAATTGTCTGCTTTTCTAATTGAGGCCGATAGTGAAGGAATAGCATTAAATCCTGAAGAAAAGAAAATGGGAATTAAAGGATCTTCGACACGTCAAGTTTTCTTTAACCATGTAAAAGTTCCTATAGAAAACTTATTATCGGAAAGAGAAAATGGCTTTAAAATCGCATTAAACATCCTTAATATTGGTCGTATTAAGTTAGGTGCTGCCGTTATGGGGGCTTCCAAAGCGGCGATTATGGATTCTGTGCGTTATGCGAATGAAAGAGAACAATTTGGACGTCCTATCTCTAAGTACGGAGCTATTCGATATAAAATAGGCGAACAAGCTATTCAAACATTTGCTGTTGAATCTGCCATTTACAGAGCGGGACAAAACATAGATGACGCAATTGCTGGTTACGTTGCAGATGGAATGGATAAAGAGCAAGCAACTTTGAAAGGAATTGAATTATTTGCGCCAGAATGCGCAATTCTTAAAGTGGCCGGTTCTGAAGTATTGGACTATGTAATTGATGAAGCCGTACAAATTTTTGGTGGAATGGGTTATTCAGCAGAGTCTTCTGTTGAAAGAGGGTACCGCGATGCAAGAATCAATCGTATTTTTGAGGGAACTAATGAAATAAATCGTCTATTAGTTGTAGATATGGTTCTTCGACGTGCAATGAAAGGAGAATTGGATTTAATGGGACCCGCAATGGAGGTTGCTAATGAACTGATGAGTATTCCTGATTTTGCCGAAAAACCGACTGCCGTTTTGGGTAATGAAGAATTATACTTGAAAGGATTTAAAAAAGCAATCTTAATGATCGCTGGTTCTGCCGTTCAGAAAATGATGCAATCACTATCAAAAGAGCAAGAAATTCTAATGAACATTGCGGACATTTCTATATGGACGTATTTGGCTGAATCTTCGTTATTACGTGTTCAACAAATGATAGAAATGAAAGGCGAAGAAAACTGCAAAGAACAAATAGCAATGGTTAAAACTTATTTTTACGATGTGGCCGATAAAATTAATAAAGCCGGCAAAGATGCATTGAATTCGTTCACAGAAGGCGATGAATTGAGAATGATGGTTATGGGCTTAAAACGATTCACTAAAACAGAGAATTTTAATCCGAAAGAAGCGAGACAATTAATTGCAAGCACATTGATTGACAAGAATGATTACTGTTATTAAGGATAATAAATTCAAAAAAAAATCCGCTTCATAATTGAAGCGGGTTTTTTTTATAAATGTTGTTTCTTATTTCAAATACGTTCTCATGAACTCGTCAAGAGTTAAAGTAGTGTCATCAACTTTTAACTCTTTAACACCACATGAACTTAAAAATCGTCCCATAACCATTTCTCCTTTCTCTGCATCAGAGTTCATAGTAACAACAGCCTCCTGAGTAGAAGAATCAAATGCAATTGTAAAGTAAGAAGCGTAATATTTAGAAACCTTCTTTACTTGCTCTGCGCTAACATCGGAAGGTAAAGTATAAGAATATTGTCCTGAAACTTTGCTTTTTGCCAATTCTGCTTTTCCTTCTGTCACTGCAATTTTAGCAGCATCTTGTGAAAAACTAGTTGCTGTCAATGTTAAAACTGCGATAAGTGTAAAAAATATTTTTTTCATAATTTAAAGTGTCTTTGTTTAACTAGAACGTGTAAAACTTACAATAAGTTGTCTCATTCTTTGGCTAAAGTACAATTATTTTGCCAATTTTACTGCATGAGCCGATTACTACCTTATTTTAAGAAAGAATTAATTGAAGCTGGCTGCGACGAAGCAGGTCGTGGATGTCTTGCTGGACCAGTTGTTGCAGCGGCAGTTATTCTTCCTAAGAATTTCAAGAACGCTCTTTTAAATGACTCAAAAAAATTAACAGAAGCACAAAGAGAAAAACTCCGACCAATTATCGAAAAAGAAGCCATCGCGTTTGGTGTTTCCTTTGTTAGTGAGAAAGAAATAGACGAAATCAACATTCTCAATGCAAGTTTTACAGCCATGCACAGAGCCGTTGATCAACTTTCAACGAAGCCCGAATTACTACTTATTGACGGCAATAGATTTAATGGGTACCCCGGTATTGGTCATGAATGCATCATTAAAGGGGACGGTAAATTTTTGTCCATTGCAGCTGCATCAGTTTTAGCAAAAACTTATCGAGATGAGTTTATGGAACGATTAGATGAAGAATTTCCTGCTTACGATTGGAAAAAAAACAAAGGTTATCCAACCAAAAAGCATCGAATTGCCATTCTTAATCATGGAGACTGTAAATATCACCGCAAAACGTTTCGTTTGTTACCAGAAAATCAACTCTCGCTGTTTGATTGACATAGACAGTTACAACTACAAACCGAACAACTTTGGTTCTACCACTTCATATTTCTTTGGAAAGTATGCCCTTAAAATAGCCGTGTAATAATTATACGGTTTATGATTTTGGCTTATTGTTGTCTGTTTATACACTGATTTATTTTCAAATACACCTTCTTTATCTCGTGGGTTTTCTTTCAAGAAGGCATCATTTTCAAGTATCGACGAATCTTTCAATTCAAGCGGGTATTCAGGAGGAAGTAGTTTTATTATGTTCCCAATTTTAGCATAGTTAATTTTTTTTCGTGTCTCAGGTAAAGTCACTTCACCTAATTCATTTTCAATTTGCTTCATAGCGGAAGCGCTAAACTTATCAACGGATCTTTGCAGTTTATTTTGCATTAAAAGAGTCAATCCTTCCTTCAACATTGCATTTTTATCAAATTCTGGATTGTTAGATAAAAAAGAAGTCAGTTGCGACTTCCAAAAGGTTGAATCATTATAAGAAAGTGGCATATTTGGCACAGCGTCTTCTGGATTAATTAAAGAATAGCTCATTTTTGTTGCACAAAAAAGTGTATTGTATTCATTCACAAATTCAATATTGCCAACCATCGGATGCGCAAATGCATACACTTTAAATTCATTTTTTTTACTGAGTATCTTATTTGTCAAATGCTCAAAGTAAGCTCTTGTCAATAGCGCCAAAGATCCTCCTTGACTGTGTCCTGTGATAATAATATTGTAAATATCTGTGTTGTTCAATTTTTGAATCTGACTTATCAAATTTTCATGTAAATATGCTAACCCCAAAGCATATCCAGTATGAACTCCTGCGGCAGTATCATTTGCAAAAGAATAATTAAATGTTTTCCCGTTAAATTCAATTTTTCCCGTTGCTGGAATTATAGTTGAATTCATGTTCTCTAACCAACTTTCTTTCTTATCCGTTGAACCTCGAAAGTTGATAATCCCAATATTTCCATTCTGATAAACCTGAAACATATTATCCAACCCTACTGCTGGAGAAGTGTATTTTTTCTTAAACCCATTCGGTAAAATTTCCTTGTCACTTCCATACAAATCAATATACGTGTAGCTATTGCACAATTGTATCATATCCAATGCTTCTTGTGAATCAAATCCGGGTTTTAAATCAGAAAGAGAGACTTGTGAGAAAGAGAAGTTGATCAATAGGAAAATTGCAGCGAAAGTTTGGAGAAATTTCATTTCGTTTGTTTTTTGGTCTTGGAGATATACTTAAAACGTAATTTATTGATATAAATTGTTGCAATAAGCCTGCCATTCAAATGAATTGTTGGTTCAATTAGTTCAACTTCTTATTCTTCAAGTGTCGCGTTGCATCACGTGTCGTTTTCTTTTCAAAATTCTTAGCAATGGCTTCTTCTAAATCAATTCCTGTTTGATTAGCTAGACAAGTCACAATAAAAAGTACGTCTGCTAATTCTTCTCCGAGGTCTTTACCTTTATCACTTTCCTTTTCAGATTGCTCACCATATCTGCGTGCCATAATTCGAGCAACTTCACCAACTTCCTCCATGAGCATGGCAGTATTGGTCATTTCATCAAAATAGCGAACGCCGTATTCTTTGATCCATTTATCTGTATTCTCTTGTAGTTGGCTAATTGTCATTTTTTGGAATTAAGAATTTAAGAAGGCAAAAGTTAAGAATAATTCGCAGATTAAAATGTTAATTCCGTGGCACAATTTCTATCAACTAGAACACAATCCGTTAAACTCCAAATCTTTCCTATATTTACTTCATGAGAAGATTATTTTTTCTGTATTTCATGTTTACTACTGCTACTGCCTTGTTCGGACAAGAAAAAGGGGTAATTGTTCTTACAGAAGACAATCTTGGGTCTTCATTCACGCAACAGACCTTGATTCTAGAAGATAAAACGCGCTCTATAGAGATTAAAGAAATAATTGACCGTCCATCTTTAGATTTCTTTCAATTGAAGAAAAATAACCCTTCAGTGAAATTCACGACATCTCGATTTTGGGTAAAATTTTGGGTAAAAAACGAAAGTAATACAAGAGAATTAATTCTTGAAACCGCTCGACCGATAACCGATAAGGTCTTCTTATATCGCATTGAGGATAGGAAGGTTATTAAAGAATCTAAAAATGGAGATGATTTCAACTACTATTCAAAAGAAATTTTGCACCGAATGAACCTATTTTCCTTGAACTTAGAAAAGGGAGAGCAACAGGAATTCATCCTAGAAATATCAAGTGATGGTGAAGGAGTCAATATTCCAGTAAAAGTACACTCCGCAAAAAAATTCTATCAACAAGATTATAAAACGCAGTTCCGAAACGGGTTCTACTATGGTGTAATGTGTCTTATCATTGTCATTTACTTTTTCTTTTTCTTACTATTGAAAGACCGTTCTTTTCTCTATTATATCCTTTATGTCTTTTTTCAAGCACTGTTACAATTTTCATTAGATGGTTATTCACATCAGCATTTCTTTACCAATAATGCTTATTTCGTAAATCGATTTCCTCCCTTAACTGGTGCATTAGCCATCATATTCATGTTGATTTATGTGAGTCATTACCTTTCTATCAAAAAGAACTATAAGAAATTGCATTTCGTTTTCAAAATTGCAAGTTCTTTGATGGTTCTTACGATTTTATTTTTGTTTTTACCGGGAAAAGTACACGCATGGTCTTACCCATTGATTAATGCTTTTAGTTTGCTAAGCATCCTACTTTCTGTGATTAGTATTTTCTACTTACGCAGCAAAAAAATTCAAGTGGATAACTATTTTACGCTTGCTTTTGTTATTCTAATTACAGGAGCAGTGATCTTTATACTTGGGAATTTTGGAATCATTAAAAACTCTATAATCTCATTAAATTCTTTAAAAATAAGTTCAGCAATAGAGGTTGTTATTCTGAGTATTTCCATGTCCTATAAATACCGTGAATTGCAGAAAGAAAAAGAAGAAGCCCAGACAATTGTTTTAAAGAATTTACAAGAAAAAAATTCGTTTATGGATGAACAGAACATTAGGTTAGAAATACAAGTAGTTGAAAGAACTACAGAAATCAATCAACAGAAAGAAGAATTATCGATTATCAATGAAGAAGTTTTTAGCAGTATTAAATACGCAAAACGGATTCAAGAAGCGATTTTGCCTTCAGACGAACATGTCAATAAATTATTACCTGATTCTTTTGTTTTAAATCGACCAAAAGATGTTGTCAGCGGTGATTTTTATTTCATAGAAAACACAAGTGCAAAAGGTGACAAAAGACATACCGTTTTTGCTGCTGTTGATTGCACAGGTCATGGCGTTCCGGGAGCATTTATGAGCATTATTGGAAGTAACATTCTGTCTCAAGCTGTTTTAGAGAAAAATATTCATTCACCAGCAAATATTCTTGATTTTTTAAACGAAGGAGTCAACATAACACTGAAACAAAGTTCAGATAATACCACTGTCCGAGACGGAATGGACATAAGTCTTTGCGTACTCAATTCAGATTCTGACGAATTGATATTTGCAGGAGCAAAGAATCCCATTTACATTATTAGACCCTCTGATAAATCCTCTAAAAGTCTAATAGAGAAACAATCTTTTGAGGACTTAAGCTTATATGAAGTGAAAGGCGATAAACATCCTATAGGCAACTATATTGAAGAGCAACTTTTACCATTCACGGAGCATACAATCCCTTTGCAGAAAGGCGACGTGATTTATATTTTTACTGACGGGTTTGCGGATCAATTTGGAGGTGGAAGAAACAAAAAATACAACTACCGACGATTTAGGGAATTGCTGCTGAAACATTCACAATTATCTATGGAAATACAAAAGTCTATTCTTGAAAAAGAGCTTATTGAATGGATGGGAGAGGAAGAGCAGGTGGATGATGTATTGGTTATCGGGGTGAGAATGTGACATAGGCTGGTGTATGAATTATGAATTATGAATTATGAAAAAAGGTTTTTTATTTATCGTGATTTGCTTGTTTTTGTTGCCTTCTTGCTCGCTGGTTTTCGTGAAGATGTATGGCTTTAAGAGAGTAAAGTCGGTTGACGACAAGATGATTGCTAAATTTGGAAGCAAATACAACATTCCACCTGAAGATGCTTATTCTATTGGTACTGATTATGTTGAATTCATCCAAACAATAGATACTACAAAATTTAAGCAGGAGAAAAAAAATCACTATCAACCGTTACAAGTTCTTTATTACGATACTGAGTCGAATTTAATTTCGTATCATGTCAATTGCTATGTTGGTGGTTTTCCTAATTTGGAGTGGAATAAATCCAATTCTTTTGATGTTTTTCCTCCCACAAAACAAGCACCATTGGATAGTGTTTTATCTTTACAAACACATCTTGAATTCTTAAAACCTTTATCAAATACGCAAAAAACCTCCATAAAAAACTATGACTATGTTGTGATTATATATTGGAATAAACTAATGGGAAGGCAAAGTAAACGGTTCATCAAAATTATTCAAAAGAATCTAAAACTAGCTGTTGATAAAAAAATAAAAGTGTTCTATGTGAACAATGATGTACTATATTTGAATGATGGATTATGAGTTATGAGTTATGAGTTATGAGTTATGAAAAAAAGTTTTTTATTTATCGTGATTAGCTTATTTTTGTTGCCTTCTTGCGTGGTGTCTAGTATTCAAGAACAGAATTATGAAGAATTGAGTAGCGACCGTTCAAACTTTCCTACTTTAAGATTTCTTTGGGCATCAAATGGTGGTTTAATTGGATATTATTCAGATGGTTCAATTAGAGGATGTTCAAAATGTGACCTTCTACTAGAGAATTTAGAAAGAATGAAAAATTCAAATTCGAAGGGGAATTATCTATTCGAAAATGGATGCATTATTGAAGAAAATCAAGAACCTTTATGCATTGACCCTAAAGTTGATAAAACGCATCCATTTTGGATTGTTGTGAATTATAAATGGCTAAGACCTATCCATTGAAGTAATTCATAATTCTAACAGTTACGCTCTTCTAACCTCTCTCTTTCGAGTCCATCACAATCGTTACAGGTCCATCATTAATCAAGGAAACTTTCATATCTGCACCAAACTTTCCTGTTGCTACTTTTGATTGAGAAACACTTTTTAGCTCTTCAATGAAATATTCATACAACGGAATTGCCACATCTGGGCGAGCTGCTTTGACATAACTTGGTCGATTGCCTTTCTTGGTGGATGCATGCAAAGTAAACTGACTAATAACCAAAAATTCTCCCCCAATATCTTTACTTGACAGATTCATTCTCCCGCCAGAATCACTGAAAATCCTTAGGTCAATAATTTTCTTAATCAACCAATCTGCATCTGATTTTTCATCCTCATGCTCAATGCCAAGTAGGACTGCCATGCCTTTCGCAACTTCTCCAACAACAGTTCCATCAACACTTACAGAAGCTTCTGTGACTCTTTGTAACACAATTCTCACACGAAATCATTTTTGCGGTGAATCTCATTTTCGTCTTCTTCCATCAGCTGAATGTAGGTTTGATATCTGCTCTCATCAATCTCTAAATTCTCTACGGCATTCTTCACAGCACATTTCGGTTCATTCATGTGTTGACAATTATTAAACTTACATTCTCCCATTATTCTTCGCATTTCTGGAAAGTAATGAGAAATTACTGCCTTGTCCATATCTACAATACCAAAAGCCCTAATTCCTGGCGTATCGATGATATATCCTCCTGATTGCAATTTATGCATTTCAGCAAAAGTTGTTGTGTGTTTTCCTTGATTGTGTGCATCAGAAATTGCATTCGTTTTGATGTCTAAACTTGCATCAAGAGCATTCACCAAAGTACTCTTTCCTACTCCACTATGTCCAGAAATCATAACTTGTTTCCCTTTGATTTCATCCTTCAAAAAGTCAATGTTCTCTTTATTCTCCGCCGATATTTTATGACCCGGATAACCAATTCTTGCATACATATCAATTAACGCATCCACATACTCCAATTCTTCTGGAGAATAAGCATCCATTTTATTAAAAAGCAAAGTGGTGGGAATGCGGAAAGATTCTGCCGAGACTAAAAAACGATCAATAAATGCAATATGCGTAACCGGAGAATGAATGGTTACCAACAAATATGCTCTATCGATGTTCGCTGCCAAAATTTGCTTTTGCTTGCTTAAATTAGTCGATTTTCGAACAATGTAGTTCCTTCTTGGCTCGAAAGACTCAATCAAGCGATTTCCTTCATCATCTATTGTGTCGTTAAGAATAACTATATCTCCTACCGAAACAGGGTTGGTCGATTTCAACTCATCCAAACGCATTTTTCCACGAATACGGCAGTTCACTATAGAACCATCTTCTAATTCTACGTGATACCATTTCCCAGTTGATTTCAGTACGACACCTTTTATCTGCATGACCGCAAAGGTAAGAATGATTAATTTATTAGACCATTGTTACACCAAGATTAAAATGCTAATGCAAGTTTTAGTTTAAAAAATATTCCCTTGATTTTTTCAAACCAAGGGAAAAAGCTAAACTTTGTATTTATGAGAAACAAACATTTAACTTACGATCGAAAATACAGTATTTAAATGATGCTAAAGCAAAGGTTCAGAAAAAGGTTATTATCAAACCTTAAAAATACCCGAAAGCATCTTTTTTCGCAAAAAAATAATTGATTTTTGCGAAAAACCGCATTTTTTAACAAAAATACTGAAAGTCCTCGACTGTCTTTGACTCTATTTTTCTCTACTTAATAAAACTTTCATTTCCTTATGCTCGCATATAAAATTTAATTACCTTTACACGTCTTGAAAAAGAATCAAGGAAAAATTATGGAAGAAAAAAAAGAAAAATTATACTACATGGATTTTGCTGTTCGTCATTTGTGGCACAAGATTCAGCGTATGTATAACCAAAAAGCCAATGAATATGGTTTAACAATGTCGATAGGTTTCATACTTCTTAACGTCGAAAAGGAAGGAACACCTAGTACACAGTTAGGACCAAAAATGGGAATGGAACCTACTAGTTTGTCACGCACCTTGAAAACAATGGAAGATAAAGGACTTATTTACAGAGAAAACGATGCTGTCGATAAGAGAAAGGTACTCATTTTTCTAACAGATGAAGGAATTAAAAGCCGAAGAACAGCTAAAGAAGTTGTACTTGAATTTAACGAAAAATTAGTAGCGAATATCCCAAAAGGGAAGTTGAAAACGTTTTATGAGGTTGCCGAACGTTTGGACACTACACTAGATATGGAATTATATAATTAATAAGAGTAAGAAACTAGACTCTAAGACTCCAAGATATGAAGACTGTAAAGTTTTCAACTACAGTCTTCATATCTTTAAGTCTTTTTCTCTAAAAATCATAAATAGTAATTATGAAAAGACACATCAAAAAAATAACTGTTTTGGGTTCCGGAATAATGGGCTCTCGAATTGCCTGTCACTTTGCAAACATTGGGTGTGAAGTTCTGTTGTTGGATATTATCCCAAGAGAATTATCTGATGATGATAAGAAGAAAGGTTTAACCGAAGAAAGTAAAGCATTTAGGAATAAAATTGTCAATGAAGCACTAAAGGACACTTTAAAAGCAAATCCTTCTGCGATTTATCGTAAATCTTTTGCATCGAGAATTACTACTGGAAATTTTGATGATGACTTAGCAAAAATTGCCGATTGTGACTGGATAATAGAAGTTGTAATCGAAAGATTGGACATTAAACAACAAGTTTTTACCAACGTAGAGAAGTATCGAAAGCCAGGAACACTAATTACAAGTAATACATCGGGGATTCCAATTCACATGATGTTGGATGGCAGAAGTGATGACTTCAAAGCGCATTTCTGTGGAACGCATTTCTTTAACCCACCAAGATATTTGCAATTATTGGAAATTATTCCAACGCCGAGTACAAATTCTGAAGTTATCGATTTTCTGATGGATTACGGTTCTCGCTTCTTAGGCAAGAAAACCGTTCTTTGTAAAGATACTCCAGCATTTATTGCTAATCGTGTTGGGGTTTACGCAATTATGTCATTGTTTCATACTGTGAATGAAATGGGAATGACAGTGGAAGAAGTGGATAAATTAACAGGTCCTATCATGGGCCGTGCAAAATCTGCCACTTTTAGAACTTGCGATGTCGTTGGTTTGGATACCTTGGTGCATGTTGCCAATGGAGTGAGAGACAATTGCCCGAATGATGAGGAGTCTTCTTCTTTTGAATTACCCAATTATATTACCCAAATGGTTGAGAAGAACTGGTTGGGTTCTAAAAGCAAACAAGGATTCTATAAGAAGGTGAAAGGCGAAAATGGCAAGAGTCAGATTCTCGTTTTGGATTTAGAGACATTAGAATACAAAGAAAAGACAAGAGTAAAATTTCCAACGTTGGATATGGCAAAGCCCATTGATGATTTACACCAAAGAACAAAGATGTTGGTGATGGGAATGGACAGAGCGGGAGAATTCTATCGAAAGGTTTTTGGAGGAATATTCGCGTATGTAACTAATCGTATTCCCGAAATCACAGATGATTTATACAAAATTGACGACGCACTAAAAGCGGGTTTTGCTTGGGAATTAGGTCCTTTTGAAACGTGGGATCTGTTAGGTTTTGACAAAGGATTAGAATTAATCTCTAAAGAAAGTAAAAAAGCCGCAACTTGGATTTCAGAGATGAAGGATGCAGGATTTACTTCATTTTACAAGTCCGAAAAAGGACAAAAATTGTATTATGACATTCCTTCCAAATCATACAAAGTTATTCCAGGAACAGAAGATTTAGTGATGTTGGACACGCTTCGAGAGGAGAATAAAGTTTGGGGCAATTCTGATACAACAATTGTTGATTTAGGTGACGGTATTTTGAACCTGGAATTCCACACAAAGATGAATACTATCGGTGGTGGAGTTATTGAAGGAATGAATAAAGCAATGGATTTAGCGGAATCCGATTATAAAGGATTGGTTATTTCTAATACAGGACAGAATTTCTCTGCTGGAGCTAACGTTGGAATGATTTTCATGATGGCAATTGAGCAAGATTTTGATGAATTAAATTTTGCTATAAAGGCATTTCAAGACACGATGATGCGTGTTCGATATTCTAACATTCCAGTTATTGCTGCACCTCATAACATGGCACTTGGCGGAGGTTGCGAACTATCAATGCACGCTGATAAAGTTGTGGCTCACGCAGAATTGTACATGGGCTTAGTTGAATTTGGAGTGGGCCTTATACCAGGTGGTGGAGGTTCAAAAGAATTTGCAAAACGACTTTCGGATGAATTATCTCAAGGAGATATAAAAATCAACAGAATGCGCGATAAATTCTTAACGATTGGTCAAGCAAAGGTTTCAACTTCTGCCTATGAAGCATTCGATTTAGGTTATTTGAGAAAAGGAATAGATGAGGTTGTGGTCAGTCGAGACCATCAATTGGCAAGAGCAAAAGATGCTTGTTTAGACATGTCAAACAAAGGTTATGTTGCACCAAAACGTGAGAAAAACATCACCGTTCTTGGTAATGAAGGATTGGGCATTGTTTACGTTGGTGCGGATACAATGCTCTCAGGAAAATATATGTCCGAACATGACAAAGTGATTTCTGAAAAACTAGGTTTCGTTCTTTGTGGAGGAGACTTATCGGAGAATACAGTTGTATCTGAACAATACTTATTGGATATGGAACGCAAAGCTTTCTTGGAATTATGTCAAGAAAGAAAAACCTTGGAAAGATTGGAAAGTATTGTGAAAAAAGGGAAGATATTGAGGAATTAAATAGATAGATTTTGAGATAAGAAGAGAATAAGACTTTAAGTCTTATTCTCTTAAAGTCTAAAAAAGATACAAATGAAAAAAGCATACATAGTAACAGGATACAGAACAGCAGTTGGAAAAGCAGGAAAAGGCGGATTACGTTTTTCGCGACCAGATGACTTAGCGGCAGATGTGATTAAGCATATCATGGAGCAAGTTCCACAGTTGGACAAAGAAAGAATTGACGATGTAATTGTTGGAAATGCAACTCCAGAGGCAGAGCAAGGACTAAATGTAGGTAGAATGATTTCCTTAATGGGCTTGGATACCGATAAAGTTCCGGGAATGACGGTGAATAGATATTGTTCTTCGGGGCTGGAGACGATTGCTATTGCTCAAGCAAAAATTGAGTCAGGAATGGCAGATTGTATAATCGCTGGCGGTGCAGAATCCATGTCGATTATGGCTATGGGAGGTTGGAGAATTGTTCCAAATCCAAAGGTCGGAAAAGAAAATCCATCATGGTATTGGGGAATGGGCTTGACAGCAGAAGCAGTTGCTGAGCAGTTCAAAGTTTCGCGTGAAGATCAAGATCGCTTTGCTTTACAATCACATGAGAAAGCAATTGCAGCAATTAAATCAGGACGTTTTGTCGATGATATCGTTCCAATCAATGTGAATCACGTTTATTTGGATGAGAATGAAAAACGCCAAGAACGCAATTACATTGTTGACACAGATGAAGGTCCGAGAGCAAGCACACTAGAAGGTCTTGGAAGATTGAGACCAGTATTTGCGGCAGGAGGTTCTGTAACAGCAGGTAATTCGTCACAAACCTCTGATGGAGCAGCTTTTTGTTTAGTAATGTCAGAGGACATGATCAATGAGTTAGGTTTAAGCCCTATTGCTCGTTTGGCATCTTATTCAGTAGTTGGGGTAGAACCGAGAATTATGGGTATAGGTCCAGTAACAGCGATTCCAAAAGCGATTAAGCAAGCAGGTCTCACACCTAATGACATTTCATTGTACGAATTGAATGAAGCTTTTGCTTCACAATCATTGGCTGTTATTCGTGAGACTGGAATTAATCCGGACATCGTAAATGTAAACGGTGGAGCACTGGCTTTAGGTCATCCATTGGGCTGTACAGGCGCGAAACTATCTGTTCAAATGATGAATGAGTTAAAGAAAAGAGACCAAAAATATGGTGTTGTGACAATGTGCGTGGGTACAGGTCAAGGTGCAGCTGGTGTAATCGAGATGGTGTAATTAATTACACTACTTTTGTTCTCAAGAATAAATTAACCCGATGAACAAAAAACAACTCCAATCTTTTCTTCGAAACGCTGGACATTCTGAGATGATGCAAATACAGCAAGATGCTGTTGACACTATTTGTGATGTTGACAATGTAATTCTCTATTCAAAAACGGGTTCTGGAAAAACATTGGCTTTCTTGTTTGCTATTCTGGCAAAAATGGAAAATGATTCTGATGAGTTAGAGGCAATTATTTTAGCACCATCTAGAGAATTAACTATTCAAATAGAAGAAGTGTTCCGTTCACTAAAAACGGGCAAGAAAATCACTGTTTGCTATGGAGGTCATTCTGTAAAAACAGAAGAAAACAGCTTGAGTCAATCACCAAACATTGTTGTTGGAACACCAGGAAGGATTGTTGACCATATTCACAGACGTAATCTTGATTTAAGAACTTGCCCCATGCTCGTTATCGATGAATTCGATAAATGTTTAGAATTTGGGTTTAGTGAAGAAATGGGATTTATTGCAGAGAGAATGAGAGCTTTACAACAAAGAATGCTCGTTTCTGCAACTAAAATGGATGAAATTCCAGAATATTTGGAGGCAAAATACCATGTCATTGATGCTCTTAAAGAGAACGATGAGATTGCGGTCACTGAGCATCTTGTTCATTCGGGAAAGAATATCGTCGGTACACTCGCTACCTTATTAGAATCATTTGAGAATGAGAAAGCAATCGTTTTTTGCAACTATAGAGAAGTATCAGAAGATGTTTCTTACCGCTTGAAAGACTTAGGTGTTAGCTCCGTTTTCTACCATGGGGGACTAGAACAAGTTGACAGAGAACGAGCTTTGATAAAATTTAGAAATGGAACCTCAAATGTTCTTGTCTGCACTGACTTAGGTTCTCGAGGATTGGATATTCCTGAAATAAAACACATTGTTCATTATCAATATCCAAACAGTGAAGAAGCATTTACACATAGAAAGGGTAGAACGGCACGAATGTCAGCTACGGGTCATTCATATTTGTTTTTCGGTGAAGACACACAGTTGCCTGAATACATTGAAGAGCCCTCTTCTAAAATCAATGTAAACGACTTAACAACCAGTCCTGTGATTCCTGAATGGACAACCATTTATTTCTCTGCTGGAAAAAAAGACAAGGTTAATAAGATCGACTTTGTAGGCTTTCTTTCTAAAAAAGGAATGCTCAAGAAAGACGAAATAGGATTGATTACTGTCCAGGATAGAATGTCTTTTGTAGCAGTAAAAAGAGAACTGGTTTCTGATGTTCTTAAAAAAATTCGTCACGAAAAAGTAAAAGGCAAGAAACTGAAGATGGATGTAGCTAGGTGATACTCATTATAATTTTAAGAGAGAAAGACTCCAAGATATCAAGACTGTAGTTGAAAACATCACAGTCTTGGAGCCTTAATATCTAATTTCTTTTTCTAATGTTCTAAAAATAAGGCACGAAGCACGATTTCGACGAAATACCATTTTTTATCGATTAATATTTGTTATTTGTATATGAATGGCATAAATTTGCATTGTAAAACAAATCGATCCGTGATGAATAATAAAGCAAATAACAACAAACAGGTGAATTTATTTCCTAAATCAATTGTGATTCCCGTGGCACAAGTTGCTATAATTGTTCTTGTGATTTCTTTTACGCAGTCGAAAAAAACAGAAAAGTCAACAAAAGAAAAGCAAGTAGAATCTGTTTCTGTGATAAGTTCTCTAGCTTCTCCAAGAATTTCTTCGATGTTCAATTGCCGAGATAAGAAAAGAAGCACTCAGAGTATAAAGGATTAGTATTCTCGACAGCTTAAAAGTCAATTTCGCATCTATTTTCTGAAATCATATCTTTCATTTGTTGAATTGACAAACCTTTGGTTTCTTTGTTGAGAACATCATTAATTTCAAAACGAAGAGCACGTAATTTTTTAGAATCACAAAAACGTCGCACTTCAATCTCTTCTTCGAGAATTAAAGGTGGAACCTTCTGTAAATTTCCTTCGTCATCCTTGGCAACCATTGTGAAGTAGCTAGAATTTGTGTGTTTTACTTCTCCTGTCTTGGGTTGGAGAGAAGTCACACGAATACCAATTATCATGGAAGAATTACCGACAAAATTAATTGATGCGGCCAGTGAAACTAAATCTCCAACTTCTACAGGCTCTTTAAATTCTACACCATCAACAGAAACAGTTACACAATATGTGCCTGAATGCTTTGAAGCTACAACATAGGCTACTTTATCCATCAAAGACAATAGAATTCCACCATGAACTTTACCACCAAAATTGGCAAAGGAGGGAATCATTAATTCTGTGATGGTCGTTTGTGACGACTTAACCGTTCTGCCCTGCATCTTTTACTTCCCGAATTTATAGTCAGTCATATCAATTTCGTAAATATCAATTGAAGCTTTGTTACCGATTATTTCATAACTAGAAACAAACGCTCTTTTTAACTCTTGACTATACGAGAAATGTGTGTCATTATTTACAGTGTTTATTCCTGCTCCTAAGTTAATAGGTTCTCCCCAAGAATCACCCATATTTTCAACCACATAAATATCAAAACCACCGAGGCCCACATGACCGTTTGAGCTGAAAAATAAATATCGACCATCAGGAGTTATAAATGGAGTGGTCTCACGACCTTTTGTATTAATAGTCATTGGTAACGGTTTCGCACTTCCCCATTTTTTCCCATTCTTTTCAACAACATATATATCTGTTGAAGATTTATCACCCTTTCTGTCTGTAACAAAATACATGGTGTTACCATCCGCTGTTACGGTTGCAGAGCCATCAAAATAACTAGTGTTGATTGTTTTATTTTTAATAATTTTAGGAGAGTTCCAAGTTCCTTTGGTGCTCATTTTTAGCTCAAAAATATCAGAGCCGCGTGTTGTTGTTTTAGCATCAGTCGCCGTTGTGTTTCTTGTTATCATCCCTGATAATCCATCATCAGAGATAACATTGACAGCATCAAAACCGTCAGAGTTAATTTTTCCAAGTTTATTGGTTACATCTCCCCATTCTTTCATTTCTTCATCCCAGGTTACCTTGTAGGTGTCTTCAAAATACCGCTGATCATCAGGATTCATTCCTCCACCTGTTGTGTTACTTCTTCGCGATGTAAAATAAATAGTTTTTCCATCGTTTCTTAGTATTGCGCCATAATCATCGTAACCAGAGTTTACATCTCCAACTAATCTTGTTCTTGAAAATTTGGCTTCTTTTTTCAATTCTTCAATAGCGAATTTTGCTTCTTCTATATGATGATCGACGAGGAGTACACGAGATCTTGCCTTTGGCATTTGTTCTTTTGCCAATTCATAGTGAGCAAGTGCTTTTTCAACATTTCCGAGACGGTGATGAGTTTCAGCTAATAAAAAATAAATTTCCTTATTTACTTTTTCTTCATTCATTTGCATTGCTTTATCGGCATATTTTAATGCATATCCATAGTTATTCAAATAGTAATGTGATAATCCAATATAATAATTGGCTTTGAAACTATTCGCATCCTTATTGGCGGCCTCTCTAAACTTTATGAGTGCTTCCTTAATTCTACCTTCGCTAAAAAGTGTTTTACCTTCTTCTATAGACAGCAAAGCCGCTGATCGATCTACAAGTGAAGTGGTCGTATCTGGAGGTGTTGTAAATTCAATATTACTGAATGAATTGCCAGCGGTTAACATAATTCCGAAGGTCAAAATAAAGGTAAAAAATTGATTCATAATTGGTTTTTTAATTGGTTACTGACAGATACTATACAAAAGCTATGCAAAAAAAAGAAAAATTAGTAAAACCGCCTGTAATATACTGAATTAGTTATCCACTTTGTTGGAATATTGGTTGTTTTTTAAGTCAGTTAAGTCGTTCATGGCAATTGTTGCAGCCACAATGGCAAGAATTGGAGCGGTCGATGCACAGAACCATAAAAATAAATGCAAGAAAAATTTCCCTAGGGTTCCAATAGCATCTTCGGAGAAGTTTGACCAATTGAATAAAGCACCAATATCAACCGGCACTAAAATTAGCAAAGAATAAACACAACCAATAGCGATGGCCAAACCTCTATTTTTTCTCACAAAGAGAATACTTTGGTCAATGTTTAATCGCCTCCTTTCGTTGATGTAATCTAAAAACGCAAAGCCATAGTAGAAGAAACCAATCAGAAATGTGAGGTAAAATACGGGCGAAGATTTAGGGTCTTCCCAGCCAAGAAGCGAAACGACAAAAATGAGCATAAAGAAGAAATATTCCCACATTAAGTTGCGCACAACGATGCGCATAGCTCGTTTTACATCATGCACCAATTGTCTAAAACTAAATGGGTAGGTGTTTCCAGTCAGAATTTTCTCCGTTTTCAAACTTAAATGAGAAATCAACGGAGAAAGAATCACAACAACCAAGTATTTTGCAAATTTCATAAGAAGAATGGCAATGGAAATTTCTACCATAACATAAATGAGGTACCAGACGATTTCATTCATGTTTTCTGCTTTCGGAGCAACGTAGTGATGACGAATCAAATCACCAATTTTATAAATCACCAACATCAAAATAGCAGGAATGATAAGATACCAATACATTTTGTGCGCAATGATAAATTTAACTGCTTTTGCATAGGACTTCATTCCAAACAAGAAACCTTTGAAGAAATTCATGGTCAAATGTAAGGAAACGAATAGAATGGAAGTTAGATTTTGGAAAAAAAGCCGTTTCAAATTTTGAAACGGCTTTTTTTCTTTGATGAGATAAAAACTCTGTTTAAGAGAATTTTTTTTAGTGTTTAGTATCCGTATTCTCAAAAATTTCGGGAATAATTTAAAATCACTGTACAAAACTACTCCTATTTACGTTCTAATAGGTATAAAACAAAAAATTATGAAAATTATCATCAGTATTACCGCATTTTGGATGCTCGTCATTAGCTGTTCATCTGATAGTAAAGTAGCACAAATTAACCTTCAAAACAACCCTGTTCTGCTAGTTGAGGATTCTTTAAAAGTGATTAAGACGGAAAAAGAATGGAAAAAACAATTGACCGAGGAACAGTATTATGTAACCCGAGAGAAAGGCACAGAAAGAGCCTTTTCAGGGAAGTATTGGGACAATAAACGAACAGGAATTTACCATTGCATAGGATGCAATACAGCTCTGTTTGAGAGCAGTACAAAATTTAAGTCTGGCACAGGTTGGCCCAGTTTTTATCAGCCTGTGAGCACACAAAATGTTGCCGAAATTTCTGATATCACGTTTGGAATGAAGCGAACAGAGGTAGTTTGTGCCGTTTGTGATGCACATCTAGGTCATATTTTTAATGATGGACCAAAACCGACAGGGTTAAGATATTGTATTAATTCAGCATCATTAAATTTTATAGAAAACTAAAAAATCCCTTTATTTGTACGATGATTTTAGAAGCAACATTAGGCGCTGGCTGTTTTTGGTGTATTGAAGCCTGTTTTAAAGATGTGAAGGGTATTGTAAATATTCATCCAGGTTATGCTGGAGGAACAAAAGCAACTGCTTTTTACCGAGAAGTTTGTAGTGGAAAAACGGACCATGCAGAAGTGGCACGTATTCAATTCGACACAGACCTCATCTCTTTTGAAAAATTGCTCGAAATGTTTTGGTTTATACATAACCCTACACAACTCAATAAACAGGGCAATGATGTAGGAAGGCAATATCGTTCTGTTATATTTTACCATTCGGAAGAACAAAAATTGCTTGCGGAAAAATACAAAACGAGATTAGAACAACAAAAAGTTTGGGAACTTCCAATTGTCACAGAAATATCTGCTGTACCAACATTTTACCCTGCTGAGGATTACCATAGGAATTATCTCGAAAATAATCCTGGAAACCCTTATTGTCAATCGGTTGTCCGCCCAAAAGTGGAACGTTTTAAGGAAGTTTTTGGAACTAAATAGATAAAAAAAAGTCCGCTCAAATGAACGGATCCCTATTTAATTTAAATGTGAAATTCTTACTTTTTTAAAGAAGCAGCATATTTTTTATATTGCTCGTCAGTCAAAATGGTTGAAAGTGCAGACATTCTATCTGCGTTGTTTCCATTTATCTGTTCTTTCTTTTGTTTTTCGGACATTTTGCTATTTCTAACAACTTCCAATTTCTGCTGTACTTTTAAATTTAACTCGCCAACTTTCGTTTTTTGATCTTCTGTTAAACTTAACAAAGTTGACATTTTAGCTGTTTGCTTTCTAGCAATGTCTTCAACAGAACGCTTTGATTTTTTATCAGCTTGCTGTATTGTCGATTGTGCTTGGAAATCATCGGATCTTTTGATCTTATTTGGATTGACTTGTGCAACCACGGTTGTTGAACTTATCAATACCAGGCCTAAAATAATCGTTTTTATATTTTTCATAATTCTTGTTTTAATATCATTAAGTATACATCAATTGTGCCAAACTTAACCTCTAAAGCGTAAAAATACAAGAAAAGTTGTCCTATTTCCTAAAAAAAGCGATAAATTAGGAAAATGAAGGTGATAAAAATTTTTTTTGTTCCAGCTCTCTTTTTATTTGCCTGTGCGAACATGAGAGATATCAACACCGAAGTTAATGGAACTGTGGTAAACTTATCGAGAAAGGGATTGACCGAAATTCCACCTGAAGTTTTTGAAAATACAGACATTAAAGTCCTCAAATTATTTGGAAATAAACTGACTGAAATTCCAGAAGAAATAGGCAACCTTGTCAACCTTGAAAAGTTGTATTTAGGCAGAAATGATTTGATTAGTTTACCTGAGTCTATTGGCAAATTAAAAAATTTAAAACGCTTATCGGTTCAATATAACTTATTAGATACTTTGCCGGAATCAATTGGAGATATGGAAAATTTGGAAGAAATCATTTTGAATCAGAACCAACTGGTGTATCTTCCTAAAACAATAGGGAAATTAAAAAATTTAGTCTTGTTAAGACTTACATTCAATTCGCTTAAGAGTATTCCAGAAGAAATTGGTGATTGTGAACGTTTACAATTTATTCATTTAACGCGTAATGATTTAAAAGAGCTACCTCCCACTTTAGTCAAATTGAGAAAGCTTCGAGAATTGTATGTATCTAACGCAGGTTCCATGATTTATTTGCCAGAAGAATTGTGCTCTTTGCGTTACCTAGAGGTACTTGAAATAGATCAAACCACTGTTATGCCTAACTGTTTATATGTGCTACGCACCAATCAGTTAAGAATCATTGTAAAATAAGATTTGAAAAAAACTTATCCTGAAATAGAGGCACTTAATCGGATTATTATCCTAAATAAGGCGTCCGTTACATGCTCTTCAATTGACTTTTTAATTGATGATAATAGCTACCCGAGAGTTCAATTCTCACTAGGGAATCGTTCTTTTCACTTCTTCGTGGAGGATGAGTACGATGATTTTCGCTTCAATTATCCACTGTTAAATTTGTGTGTTGCTTTGAGGGAATTGGAATGCTTCTTAGAATCAGATAATTACCAACTTTGGTGCAAAGAACATGGTTTTGATTCTGAGAACAGTCAAGTCCGACAACATTTCGACAATTTAGAACTTATTTGCTCTGAGGTGGAGAATTTAATAGGGAAAATTGACAGTAAAATCAGCAATTGGGACTTTGAAATGAGTTCTGGTGCAGCGAAAGTTTTAAGAAAATTGGAGTAGCTTTCTTCAGTGAAATAATTGTTTTATAGAGCGTTAAATTGGTTGCGCTTACCGTCAAACCACTCTTGCATCGCTTCAGTTGTTTTCATCAACTCCTTCATTTCATTCATCGCTTTTAGGTGTGCTTCTTCGTTTTGTTTCATCATTTCTGTGCCATGACTTTTACTTAATTCTGCCATTTCTTCAAAAGTTGAAGCTTGAAATTCTAAATCACAGGCTCCCCCTAATTCTCTGCACGTCATTGTTTTCATAACTTCTAGATTTGTTGGTGTGTCACTATAAGTAGTCTTTTTTTTCCAACTCTCTGAAATGACAGTGAATAAAACCAGATCATACGCAAAATGGGTTGTTATGGCAAACCACAAACCCATTGATTCAAAACCATAGGATATAAGCAAAATAAAAGGCAGTACAATTAACCCATATAACGACATTCTCCAGTTCCAAGGGTTCAAATAACCGTGAATCGCTACGAAAATAACAGATGTCAGTATAGGCCCGAGGTAAAACTGCACTCCCGAGCGAAACAGCAACTCTTCTCCCACTCCTGCGCAGATAGACAAAAAGATACAATCCAGCATCGTGAGATTCATGTCCTTGACTATCTGCTCAATGCGAGAAGGAAGCTTCTCAAAGACCTTCGCTTGCATCACAAATAATGCTATAAAAGCATAAACAATCCCTAATAACAGTCCAATAATTATCGGATAAACACCTAAATTATCAAACTGAAAAATACCTAAAGGAAGAACATCCTCAAAAAAGTATAAAACAGCGAAAGTAGGAATGGGGAAAATCACTAGTGTGACTAATCCCAATAAGTAAATTGATTTTTTCTTCAAAACGGCAGAGTTTCTAACCGAAGCGGAGGTGCTTAACGGTATTCCCTTTATTTTTGAGTTGTTTTAGTGATTTTATACCAATTCTAATATGCGAATCGACATACTGAGCCGTAACTGAAGTATCACTCGCGCTTGTTTTGACACCTTCTGGAACCATTGGTTGGTCAGAGACTAATAACAAAGCTCCTGTTGGGATTTCATTGGCAAAACCAACAGTAAATATTGTTGCCGTTTCCATGTCAATCGCCATTGCTCTTACCTCCGTTAAGTAATCCTTAAACTCGTCATCATGTTCCCAAACTCTACGATTGGTTGTGTAGCAAGTTCCCGTCCAATAGTCCATTTCAAAATCACGAATGGTAGTAGAAATTGCTTTTTGTAATGCAAACGAAGGCAATGCAGGTACTTCTGGCGGAAAGTAGTCGTTACTTGTTCCTTCCCCTCTAATAGCAGCAATTGGTAGGATTAAATCTCCCACTTCATTTTTCCTTTTTAATCCACCACATTTACCCAAAAACAATACCGCTTTTGGATGTATTGCAGAAAGTAAATCCATACACGTAGCTGCAGAAGCACTACCCATACCGAAGTTAATGATTGTTATCCCTTCAGCTGTTGCACATTGCATTGGTTTATCCTTCCCGACAATCTCAACACCGTGAAATTCAGCGAAAAAATTGACGTAATTCTTGAAATTGCAAAGTAGAATGTACTCTCCAAAATTTTCTAATTTTTCACCCGTATATCTTGGCAACCAGTTATCTACTATGTCTTTTTTTGTCTTCATATTTTTTTTAGAAAATTAGATTCACTCCATTCGCATTCATCACTTCAACACACCATACTCTTTCGCATAATACATCATTTGCTCAACAAACGTCTGCTTATTCTCAATTTTAATATCAGTAATTACTCCATCTGCATTCATTTCAGGAACGAAAACAGGATTCACAAAACCTCTGTATGGTGCAATATCTAGAGGCTTAACTCTAGCCAAAACTTCTTCGTGAACAGCTTTGTCAACTTGAACTCCATAAGTTTCGACGAGCATTTTTCCAGCTTCATAGTCCCCTTCAGACTTAATTCGCTGAATTTCTTTCAATAATTCACCGAATAATGTTCTCAGTTTGTCGTAATCGGTGATGTTATAATATGTTTTTCCATCACGAACTATTTTCTCCACTACATTCTCTTCAGCCCCTTTCTCAATGACCCAAGAAGCAACAAGCTGTCTGTTTTGCATGTGTTCCTCTTCCACATTTTTACCAACATCTAAACGTTGCAATTGTGTCAACATTCCATTTCTGATGTAGCCATCATATTCAGCTTTACCCACTTCTAAAGAAGGGGTTAAACCTAAATCCACCAATTTACTATCCATAATGTAATACAAGCCAACTAAATCAGCTCTTGCTTCTTCTAAAGTACTTGAGTAATTTTTAAGAGTTACTGCTGGCTGTCCAATACCATCATTAATTTGTCCAGATGCATGTCCAACAACTTCGTGAAGCGCTGTGTGCAATTTACCTGCAAGATTTGCATATTTTTTAGCTCTATCAATCTCTTCTTGGTCATTAGCGAATTCTTGCAGCATCCCGCTACCTGATGCGCTGTTATATGCTGTAATAATATTTCCCAAACTCACCGATTTAGAACCAATTTCTTGACGAATCCAGTTATTGTTAGGTAAGTTCACACCAATTGGCGTAGAAGGAGAAGCATCTCCCGACTCACTAGCCACCTGAACTACTTTGTAACTAACACCTTTTACATTTTTCTTTTTGTGCTCTGGCATTAGTGGTGAATTGTCTTCAAACCACTGAGCATTTTCAGCAACAACTTTCATTTGCTCAGAAGCTTCGAAATCTGTTATTTGAACAATGCTTTCAAAAGTTGCACGCTTTCCGATAGCATCACCATAGATTTCAATAAAACCATTAATCCAATCAATATCTCCTTCTGTTGATTGCGCCCAAAGAACATTATAGTCATCCCAAGTGTTTAAGTCACCCGTATTGTAATATTCAATTAACTTTTCTAATACCGCTCTTTGTTCTTCACTTTCGGCAACTCCCGCTGCTTTTTCTAGCCAAAAAGTAATTTTATCTATTGCTGAACCGTACTTACCTCCTGACTTCCACACATCTTCTGTTAAAACGCCATCTTTGAGAACCATGGTTGAATTTAACCCATATTCAATTGGGCTTTTATCATTCGGATCGATTTTATCTTTGTAAAACTCCTCAACCATTGCTTGGGTAACTCCCTCACCGTAGAATCCATTAGCGGAAGAAGCAATCATATCAACGTTAGCATCTTTCACTTTACGTTTCATTTCTAATTCGTTAGAAAAAATAACTCCTACTGTTTTAGGTTGGATATTTGTATTTGTTGCCTTAACCAAACTTGAGAAGTAATCTTTGCTAAATTGCGGCATTATTTTATCCATTCCATAATGGTGGTGAATACCATTTGCAAACCAAACTTGTTTAGCATAGGTCATAAAATTGTTCCAATCTTTTGATTCTTTATCTCCGTTGTAATTCTCAATAATACTTTCTATTGCACTTCTGATTTCGAGATTATAAGGATTGTTTTGATCATAAATAATATCTCTACCTGCCAATCCGGCTTGTGACATATAATAAACTAGTTTCTTTTGGTTAAGACTTAATTTATCAAAATCCGAAATTTCGTATCGAAGAACTTGAATGTCGGCAAAACGATCGACTGTATTGTCCAACACTTCTTCCTTTGAAGCTTTATTTGAATCATTGTTTTCAGTTTCTACATTGTTTTCTCCGCATGAAGAAAAAATCATTGCTGCAGAAATCAAAAGGGTAAACGTATAGTTGTTTTTCATTTTGTACTGATTTTAGAGGATGAAGATAGAAATTCTCTTGAAAAAAATGTAGATAATGTGTTAAATGGTTTGACAAATTGACTGTTATGAGAAATTCAAGCTCAAAAAAAGTAAGAGTCTTTTAATTATTCTGCTGGTCCTTGTTAAGTTTCTACCAAAAACACGAACATTTGTGATTAGAATAAATCAACTATCAAAACTAAGATAATTCCTTTCTAGCAACCATTGTTCCTATTTTATTGGTTATGTAATCGACTTCCTGCTTTGGAGATCTAGAAGGTGAATACTCTCTACCGTAGAAGATGATTTGCAGATGTAATTTATTCCAAAGTTCTTCTGGAAAGACTTTTTTTGCATCTTCCTCCGTTTGAACTACATTCTTACCGTTCGTTATACCCCATCGAGTTAACAATCGATGAATATGCGTATCCACAGGAAAGGCAGGCACGCCAAAAGCTTGAGCCATAACAACAGATGCTGTTTTATGTCCTACACCTGGAAATTCTTCAAGTTGCTCAAAAGTTTGAGGAACCTTACCGTTGTATTTTTCAATCAACATTTCAGAAAGAGTGAAAATGGCTTGGGATTTTCGCGGAGAGAGTCCACAAGGACGGATAATTGCCCGGATTTCTTCCACGGAAAGTTTAACCATGTCAAACGGATTGTCCGCTAAATTGAACAATATTGGTGTAATCAAATTAACTCTTTTGTCTGTGCATTGTGCAGAAAGAAGAACGGCTATCATTAATGTATAAGGATCTTTATGATCCAATGGAATCGGAGTTGTGGGATATAATTTCTCTAATTCATTGATGATATAAGATGCTTTCTCTTTTTTAGTCATACTTTTCAACTACTTATTATTTTATCTTAAATCCATTTTTAATAAAACTCAAAAATTCTTTCAACTGCTCTACTGACGTGAATAATTTAGTAAATTCCTTTATCTTTTTAGAATCTCCATCTTCCTTTACATTTTGCTGTTCGGGTAACGTTCTGATTTTTTCCTCATCCCTATCCAACTCGTCAATTACACCTAGCAATTTATCTTCTGCTTTTGACAATTTTTCGGCCTGTTCAAATCTCTTATTCGCTTCATCTTGATAACCTTTTTGTTCTAGTAACAGACCAAGATTATTGTGAGCAATTTCATCATTGGGTTCTAATTCAATTGCCTTTTCATAATCTTCAACAGCACCATTCAAATCACCAAAATTTTTCTTAGCGAACGCACGACAAGCATATCTATATGCATAATTAGGTTGGAGAGTGATCGCAAGATTCAAATCCGTAAAACACGCTGCTTTTTTATTTAAGTTAAGATAAGCGACTCCTCTATCAGAGATTATATCAACATGATTGGGGTGCTCGGCAAGTGCAGCAGTGTACAATTCAATTGCTTTTTCTAACTTCCCTTCTTTCAACGCTTTTTCTGCCTTCTCGTGTATCTTATTTGCAAACATTATTTTACCTTTGATTATGCACAACAAAGGTACAGACTTTCCTCAATACAGAAAACTTTCTAACGATAAGGTCTTCTATAAAATTTTGAGTGATAGGAAATTTGAAGAGATTCAACTAATCGGCTCTGACGCAAAAATTCATACAATTAAGGCCATACAATATCCTGAAATGCTTCTTATACAAGATATGCTTGATGTTGAGAGTATAAGATACCTTGCTTCGAGTGAAGAGGAGTTCAAGTCACAGAAAAAAAAAGTAATATAATTTCAGAAAAAAAATCAATAAAAACGATTGCTTTTGCTTGAATTGACTATTTTCATAGCATGAAACTTACTTACTTACTTGTGATTTGTGTCACGCTAGCACTTGCGTCATGTTCACTCAATGCGGAACAAGAAGTTTCACTTAACGCCGCAAAAACTTCTTTTATCAATTCAAAAAATAATGGATCAGTAATGTCGTATGTCGCTTTTACTTTGCCGGAAATAGTTTCTTACTATAAAAAAAAAGGAGACAGTATTTTTCAGCAACGATTTGATTTGTCTGGTGACGAATACAGTCAATTTCTCACCAATGGAAATATCAGAGAGGTTACCAAATCTAGCCCTGACATTCAAGTTAAGTACGAATTCACCAATGTTAATGTAGAAGAAATTGAATCGTCAAAAGTTGTTGTCTTTGCGCTCTCCAATAATGAAGGTTCTTCATGGTTTTTTGCTGAAGAAAAAGATTACTACAACGATGCAATTCTCACTAAGGAAAAACGCCTGATAAAAAAATGAAAATTATACTAATCATCATCTCATTTTTCTTAACCGCATCTGCTGTTAATGCTCAAGGATGGGTTCCTGCAGGTGCTCGATCAATGTCAATGGGGAATGCTTCAACAACATTTAATGATGTTTGGGCTTACCACAACAACCCTGGAGCATTAGGCGATATTGATAAATTTAGCGTTGGAATCTCCTATGAGAATCGGTTTTTGCTCCGTCAGTTTCAGAGTCAAGGATTAGCGCTTGCCATTCCATTAAAAGTTGGTGTGATATCTGTTGGTGGCCATTTTTATGGGTACTCGCAATTTCGCTCAACAAAGGCGGGTTTAGGTTATAGTATGAAACTTTCTGAAAAATTATTTGCAGGAGTTCAATTGAATTATCAAGGTCTGCAGTTAACCCAGAATTATGGTTCAAAAAACTCTATGACCGCAGAAGCGGGTATTTATGCGAAAATAACCGAGAAATGGAAGTTGGGAATAAGCGCTTTTAATTTGGGAAGAGCAAAATTATCTGATTTTCAGGACGATCGTTTTTCAACCATCGTTCGATTGGGTAATTCTTACCAATTTTCAAAACGTTTGTTGGTTACTGGAGAATTTGAAAAAGACTTAGATTACGACCTCCGATTTAAAGCGGGAATAGAATATGAAGTTGTTGACCGATTTTATATTCGAGGAGGTTTTGCAAGTAATCCAACGGATCTCAGTTTTGGCTTTGGTTATCGTTTTAAGCAAATAAACATTGATTTAGGGAGTGCGTATGACAGAAATCTAGGTTGGTCACCTCACTTTTCGTTCATTTTTGTTGCCAATAAATAAATGGGAAACTGGAAGAAATATATTGCCCTTTCTGTATTTTTATTCTGCAGTTATTACTCTTTATCGCAAGAAAAAGAAGACATCATTCAGCAAAGAATAGAATTTATTTCTGAAGAATTAGAAGATGAGAGCATCGATTTGATAATGCTCGTTGAACAATTGAATTTCTTTTTTGAAAATCCGCTCAATTTGAACGCAGCGTCGGCTGAAGATTTGCAAGAATTAGGATTGCTCAACGATATCCAAATTAATGGATTGCTTTTGCATCGTCAGCTCTTTGGTAAATTAATTTCTATTTACGAACTACAAAGTTTACCTTATTGGGATTTAAGCACTATTCAATTGGTTTTTCCTTTTATTAAAGTAGATGACAAATTAGATCAACTTCACGTTGGACTTAAGGAAGCCATTCAACAGGGTAAGTTTGAAGTTTTTATGCGCTTTCAGACCATTTTAGAAGAAAAAGCAGGGTATCAAGATGTTTCTGACTCTATTCTAGACAACAGTAATTCTTTTTATAGGGGAGATCCCAATCGCTATTATACTCGATTGCGTTTTAGTTACCGCACCAATTTAAGCGTTGGAATTACGGCAGAAAAAGACCCAGGAGAAGAGTTTTTTAAAGGTAATCAGAAAAACGGATTCGATTTCTATTCCGCTCATGCATTCTACAAAGGTGGAAAATATTTAAAATCAGTAGCGTTAGGTGATTATCAAGTTCAAATAGGGCAAGGTTTAAATTTTTGGTCTGGATATGCGTTTGGTAAAACGGCTGATGTTACCAATGTAAAAAAATCTGCGAATTCGCTCAAACCATATACTTCTGTTGATGAAACTCGCTTTTTAAGAGGTGTAGCAGTAGAATTGGGGTATAAGAATTTCTCCTTAACCTCCTTTGCGTCCTATAAAGGAGTAGATGCTTCCATTGTTCAAACAGATTCGCTTGATGAAGATCAGCAGTTTGTCTCTAGCATTAACCTTACCGGTTTGCACAGAACAAATTCTGAAGTAGCACGAAAAAATCAACTTCAGGAGATGGTGATAGGTTCTAACTTACGTTATAATATTAGAGGCTTACAAATAGGTGTTGCTGCTGTCTATTTAGGTTATGATAAAGAATTTGCTAGAGACACATTGCCGTATAATCGTTTTGATTTTAGAGGAAAAGCCAATTTGAGCCTCAGCGCTGACTATAGTTGGGTGTTACGCAACTTCAATTTTTTTGGAGAAATTTCAAGGGCTTCCTATTCTGGAGGACTTGCCAACCTCCACGGCGTGCTTTTTTCAATAGATCGAAGAGTGTCGATGAGTTTAATTTATCGCAATTACAGCAGAGATTATCAAACTTTTTACAATGCAGGCTTCGCAGAATCGAGCAGGACTCAAAACGAAAAAGGACTCTATGCTGGTATTAAAATTAACTGGTCCAGAGCAGTTACTACAAATGGATATATTGATGCGTTTAAGTCGCCATGGTTGAGGTTTCAAGTAGATGCGCCTTCTGTTGGACATGAATACCTTGTTCAGCAAAGCTACAAGCCGAGCAGAAGTTTAGAGGTTTATGTACGATTTAGAGAACAAGAAAAACAACGCAATAGTCAATTTTCTGATGGCACTATCACAGAGTTGGAGAATGTTTTGCAAAGAAATTACCGTTTTAACTTGAGTTATAAAGTTTCGGAGAGTGTTAAGTTAAAAAGCAGAGTGGAATATGTAACTATCAGTCGTCCGAGCAGAGAAAAAGAGGACGGAATGATAATTACCCAGGACATCATTTACAAACCAAAATCATCCCCCGTTAGCTTGTCTTTGAGATATGCATTATTCGACACGGATAGTTATGACACACGTATTTACACTTATGAGAACAATGCGCTGTATGTTTTTTCAGTTCCTTCCTACTACTATCGTGGAAGCAGAGTTTATGCAATGGTTCGCTATAAATTCCTGCGGAAATTTGATCTTTGGTTCAGGTACGGCGTAAGCATTTTTGCCAACAGAACAAGCATTGGAACAGGTGCAGAAGAACTTTTTGGTAATACGAAAACTGACATTACTATTCAGTTGAGAATGAAGTTGTAGTTTTTTTTTTCAACCCTCGACGACACCACCTTTTTTTTGCATGTGTGTCAATTGCTAATAAATGAACAATTATCCATTATATTATCAGCCTCATTCACAATTCCACCTTGCAATTCTATTATCTAAGAAATCATCCTTATCTTTAACCTTAATTATGTCAACACAAACCATATTTATTCTTGTTCTTATTGGAATTGTTGCGGGTATTCTCAGCGGTTTTGTTGGAGTGGGCGGTGGAATACTAATTGTTCCTGCATTGGTTTATTTCTTGGGAATGTCACAGCACGAGGCACAAGGAACAAGTCTTTTTGTACTCCTTTTACCTGTTGGTATATTCGCTGTTATCAACTACTCCAAAAGTGGGTACATGGATTGGAAATTTGGACTAATTATAGCTTTTACATTTTTGGCTGGAGGTTACATCGGGTCAAAATTGGCGCTCAAAATATCTCCTTCTCTTGTAAAACTTATTTTTGGAGCAATAATGGCTATTGTTTCTGTCAAACTCATTCTTTCTGGACTAAATGGGCTATCAAATGAATCGTGAAATAGAAAATACTATTCGTCAAAAATCGGAAGAACTTTTTGCAAAAGTGAAAGGTATTCGAGAGCATATTCATGCAAATCCCGAGCTTTCTTACGAAGAATTTGAAACGATGGAATACGTTTCTCAACAACTTACTCATATCGGCATTGAACACTCAACGAAAGTTGGAAAAACAGGATTGGTAGCAATAATTCGAGGAGAGCAACATTCTGAGCAAGACGAAGCAATTGGTTTGCGAGCCGATTTAGACGCTCTCCCAATACAAGAAGAAAATGAAGTTGAATACAAGTCAACGAAAAATGGAATTATGCATGCCTGCGGTCATGATGTACATACTTCTGTTTTATTAGGAACCGCTGAAATTCTTTTTGGACTAAGAAATGAATTACCCTGCCCCGTAAAGTTAGTATTCCAGCCCGGAGAAGAAAAAAATCCAGGTGGCGCAACTTATATGATTGCGGATGGAGTTTTGGAAAATCCGAAAGTAAAGAAAATGCTTGCTCTCCATGTTTTTCCTGATATGGAGGTCGGAAATGTTGGCTTTAAGGAAGGTATTTACATGGCCTCTTGTGATGAAATTTATATCACCATCAATGGTAAAGGAGGACACGGAGCAACACCTCATCAATGTGTTGACCCAATCGTGATAGGTGCGAATATTATCACCACGATGCAACAAATTGTAACTCGAAAGTGTGATCCAAAAACACCTTGCGTTCTTTCTTTTGGTCACTTTGAGGCACTCGGTGCAACGAATGTGATTCCGTCAAAAGCCCATTTGAAAGGTACTTTCAGAACTATGGACGAAGAGTGGCGAGCAGAGGCCTTGCAGTTAATTCAAAAAACAGCCGCAGATATTGCCAATGCATCTGGTGGAACCGTTGATGTTACTATTAGTAAAGGATATCCCTATTTGGAGAATGACTCAGCAACAACAAAAAGCATGAAAAATGCAGCGGTTCAATTCTTAGGAGAAAACAAGGTGCATGACCTACCAATTCGTTTAACAGCAGAAGATTTTTCTTACTATTCGCAAATTGTGCCCGTCTGTTTTTTTCGATTAGGTGTAAGAAATGAAAACAAAGGAATCACTTATGGAGTGCATCATCCAAAATTCAATATCGACGAAGAGGCATTAAAACTTGGTGTTCAAATGATGTGTTTGGCTGCTTTTTCATAAATTAGTGGTATGATAAAACTTCTTTTTATTTCTCTTTCCGTTTCTTTTCTGTTTTTTGCTTGCTCTGAAGAGAAAGAAGTACCGTCTGCTGATGTCTATGAGATTAGAAATATCGGAGAATTATCTACAACTGAATATACAATTGGTAAAATCGTAAAACTAGACGATGAGGCCCAAGAATGGTATAAGTATGGTGATCGAAAAATTCTTATCAGTACAAAAGCAAAAATCAAAGCAGGAGTTGATTTAACTGAAATAAAAGATGGGGATATAGAAGTTAGTGGAAGTAAGATTATCATCAAATTACCCCCGGCAGAAATTACTTCATTCACTATGGATCCTGAGCATATTCACACAGAAATGGAAGAAGTGAATGGATTCAGAGATGATTTTACACAACAAGAAAAGAATGCATTTCTAAAACAAGGTGAAGCAGCTATTAAAGAAGACATGGTTGAAACGGGAATAATAAAAGATGCAAATGATAATGCCATCGCATTTTTAGAAAATTTTTACAAGAATTTAGGCTATGATGAAGTAATCGTTAACACAACTCCTGGAGATAATGAAAAGTGAATTTTTTCGATTACTTAAAAATCTCGTTGCCCTTGGAGCAATAATTACTGTTGGGTATTTGGGATACCAGTATTTCTTCAAATCAGAAGATGATGAGTTGAAAATTGACGATACCCCCATTCATATAGAATCGATAAAAACCATTGCTGAAATTAGCACCGTAAGTTACAAAGACGAGGTGGTTATGGATTCAATAGAGTTTTACAAACAACAAAATAGTGTCTATGATCCTAGAGAATGGATTAGAATGTATGACAGAAATGTAAAACGACGTTTAACATTAATCATTCGTGGAGAAGTGAAATACGGCATTAATTTAACAGACGGAAGTTACAGTGCAGCATCTAACGAGGACAGTATTTGGTTGAAATTACCAACGCCTAAAATTTTAGATATTATAGTTACTCCTTCCAAAACAGAAGTGTTTCAAGAAAAAGGTGACTGGTCAGACAATGCTCGAACGTCAATGGAAATGCAGGCAAAAATGAAATTAAAAGAAAGCGCAAAACTGCTACAACTAAAAGAGAAAGCCAAAATAAACACGAAGCGACTTTTCAAAAAGTTAATTCTTTCTGATAAAGAACTAATCATCACTTTCGATTATGAGAAATAACATCCTTATTTTCACACTTATTGCTTTCTCTCTCTCTGCTTGTAACAAAGCGAAGAGAACCGAAAAAAAAATGGCTGGAGAATGGAAAATCATCTCCTATACTTTCCAAAATTTAAACGGATTTTCGTATAAATATCCAGGTTCAGGCACATTTACTTTTGATAGTTGTTCAGATGAGTTTTGTAATTACAATTTGGCGCTAACCTACAATATAGATGGAGTTGTTTATCAAAAAAATAACAACGGTTTATATGATCTGCTGGACGACGCTGAGCATTACACCTTGATACGTAATAATCCTTCGGGCACTGTAAGTACTTTTGTTGACAATAGAATCCTTCTCATTAACAAAGACCAACTAAAGACCTTGTTTCAAGATGAAATCGGCATACATGAACTAGTTTTGGAGAAATAATTAACATCCTTCTTGATTTATTCCGTAGTTTTTCTGCTGATTCTAAGCTACCCCATGCCCATTTATTCTATCTAACCAAAGTGACATTGCCATGCTTCTCAATAAGCTCGTTATTGAACATTGTTCCCACAAATTTATAGAAATAGACTCCCTCCACACATTCATTTCCATTGAGATTGCGTCCATCCCATAAGAAAGTTCCAGTCGCGTTTCTCAATTCCTGAACAACTTGGCCCCATCTATTTAGAATAACAAGGTCAAATTCTGAAAAAACATTGTATGGTAAAACAAAGAGATCATTAACGCCATCGTTGTTCGCTGTTAAAACATTCGGAATCTCTACTTCAACTGATATTGGTACAACTATCGTATAACTATCTGCGCAACCATTAGAATCAAGAACAGTTAAGGTAACCGTTTGGTTTCCAGGAATTAGCCACGTATAATTTTCATCAAATGGATTTGCGTTGCTTATAATACCGTTATTTGTAGAAATGTTCCAATTCCATTGGACAATTGGACTTAACACACTTGTAGAAGCATCCGTAAAAGTAAATGCATCTCCTATGTTGCCCTCTGCAAATGAAGAGGTAAAAAATGCGTTAAGCAAATTCGAATTAATCGTGATATTGCCTAAATCAAATGGAATAGCACATCCCGAAGCGTCAGAAACTATAGCCGTAGGATTGTATGAACCATTGGAATTGTACTCATAAGTAAAAGTGTTGGTGTCATTAACAATGTTTCCATCCCCCATATCCCATGCAATGCTATTTACGCTGATTAAATTAGACGAACTAAATTCATACAGAGGATTGCAAAAATCTCCAACATTAGTTGCTAAAAGCTCGCCTTGTGGTCCAAATATGGTTAAATAATCGATAAAAGAAGTATCTGAAGTACATCCGAACTCGTCGGTTATCATTAAAGTTGCCGTATAAGTCCCCGCAAATACATAAGTGTTGTCGGGATTTTGGTCTATGGAAGAATTTCCGTTTCCAAAAGTCCAATCCCAATCCGTGATAGTACCATATGTACTAGAAGTATCCGTCAAACTAGCAAAAACTGGAGGACAAACATATTGTCCCGCTCCATTAATACTGGCGCTGTTAAAAGAATAGTTGGCATTCGCATAAGGCATTGACACATGAATCGTTTCACTTATTGTATCCATGCAACCATTGACATCGGTAACAACCAATTGAATAAAATGATCTACTACATTGGTATTTGGGTCAGAAATTTCATCAAATTGACCGGAATAATTGGTTGTATTTCCGACATTGTTGCCATCAATAAACCATTCTGAACCAATGGGAAGTAAGCCTGAGGATGTATTACTGATTAAGAAACTTTCTAAATCACACACAATTGTATCTAATATAAAATCTGCGACTGGTTTTGTTAGTGTGATTCCTACAGATGATGCTGGTGAAACGCAACCAAAATTATCCGTTACAACAAGAGTTGTCGTAAAAAATCCTTCTGTCGTATGATTGAAGTTAACATCCGTTGCAACATTATTCGTCGTTTGTGTTGAACCATCAGGAAATGTCCACAGAAAAGAAGACAAACCAACTCCATTTCCTTGTGTCAATGAATTATTACTAAACGTAGTATTAAAAGGAGCACAACCCGTAAGTGAAGATGGAGAAATATCTGCCAATGGTAATTCTAACACATCCATTCCAACTAACGTATCACTGTCAGCACATCCCACTCCATTTGTCGAGGTCAAAATAACATCGTACGAACCTGCCGTGTTATACGTGTAGGAAACGACGCTTCCGTTTTGAGTATCTCCATTGCCCAAGTTATAAGAATACGTTCCAAAGGGATGTGATGATGTGGAACCATCTACCAACAAAACTGGAGAGTTCTTACAGACAGAATCATTGGATGCTGTGAAAGAGGCATCTGTAAAGGTGACACTGATTGTAACCGAAGTACTATCCTCGCATCCTGTTGTATAATTGTAAATTGCTTGTTGCACAGTATATGTACCATAAGCGTTATAACTATGAACTGTTGAGCCTAAATCTGCATCGTCAAAATCAGGATCATCAAAATAAGTAAAAGTTCCATCGCCCCATGACCAAGTCATTGCCGCATCATCTGGAATGGCACCGATAATGGAGTTATCTGTAAAATCGACTTGTAGCGGAAGAGAAGTAGGATTACAAAACAATGTTTGGGATGCCTGAAAAATTGAGATTGGGGCTTTTATAAAGACAGCATCCGTTTTGGTAATCGAATCTCTACACCCTCTAAAATCGACTATTAACTGTACATCAAAAAAACCTGTGTCCTGAGGGTAATTGTATTGCGGGTTTTGATCCGTTGAAGTTCCTCCGTCACCAAAATCCCATTCATATGTAACTTCTCCTGGTGAAAAGGGAACTGTTATTACTGATAAGTCTGTGAAATCAAAAGGTGATTTGGCGCAATCATCTAATGGTGTTACAGAAAAATCGACGGAGACAATCTCTCCAACTTCTATGTAGGCAGAATACGTTGTATCCGCCGTGCAGCCATTTGACGTTGTAATTGATAAATTAACATCATAAACGCCTAAATTATAAGTTTGAACAGGTGGATTCTGCCCAGAAAATGTATTCCCATTTCCAAAAGTCCAATTCCATGTTACAATTGGGTCTCCTGCTGGATCAGGCACATCAGAACTATCGGCAAACTGTACATCAATAGGTGAACATCCTCCTGTAATATCCGAGCCAAAAACAACTTGTAAAGGTTGAACATCAACCGCATTCGTTTGAAGTATTGAATTAGAACATCCATTTACATCAGTCATTGTTAGTGTAACGTCATAAGAACCATTGGTAAGGTATTGTTGCACCGGTGGATTTTGTCCAGTAAACGTGTTTCCATTACCAAAATCCCAATCAAATGTTCCTCCTCCAGCACTATTGTTTGTGAAAGTGACATTCAGGGGAGCGCAACCAACTTGTGGAGTAACAGTAAAACTTGGAGTAGGAAGAGGTAGTACATCAATATCTTGAGTTACTATTTCGGAACACCCCGTAACAGCATCTGTTGCGGTCAATGTAATTGTATAAGTTCCAGGGGTAGCATAAGTATGGAGGTTGTTCTCAAAAGAAGAAGTAAACCCATCTCCGAAGTTCCAAAACCAAGAAGTACTGCTAGGAATTGTTGCATTGTCTATTTGAACGGACCCATCTTGACACGCCTGTAAAGGTGCAGAAATAGCTGCATTGAAATCATTAATATCAATAGAAATGGCATTGGAGTCAGTACATCCGGTTACGGTATTCGTAACAACAAGACTAACTGTGAAAGTTCCTCCGGAGTTGTATGTAATTCCACTCGGATTAAAATCTGTAGAAGTTTGTCCATTGCCAAAATCCCAAGCATAAATAAAATCATTCCCGCTAGAAGATGAATTAGAGAATGTTGCATTAAAAGGGACATTACAAGCAGCACCAATAAGCCCTAAGCCAACTGTGGGAAGGGGGGAAACGGTTATGTATAATGCCTTCACCTCAAAATCTGATGTTCCGTCTTGGGCTTGAACCGTCAATGTTATATTATAATTTCCAGGTGTAGAATATACATATACTGGATTTTGAAGGGTTGAAGCATTCCCATCACCGAAATCCCAATTCCAATCAGTTATTGGAGAACCTCCTACAGTTGATAAGTCAGTAAATTGAATTCCGTCTCCTAAACAAATTGATAATTGATTTGCCGTAAAATTAGCTGTTAGCTGTGAAAAAGACGTCGATAAGGAAAGTCCAAAAACAAGAGAAATAAATACAGGAAGTAATTTCATAGATATGGTAATAAATTAGAATGGGGGTTCTTAAATAAGACGAATAACGTCTTCCGTAAGTTGCTTAGTTCGCTACTTCACTCATGAATTTAATCCACATTAGTCGTAATTCTTCTTCAGAAAACTCACCTTCAAATTCATCATGTGCAATATTCAAATTATCGGTTTCTGCGTCGGAAAAATAGTCGTAAATTTCTTCTTGAGAATCTGTATCTAGGATGTCGTCGATGTAATAATTGATATTCACTCGAGTTCCTGAAGTCACAATTTGTTCAATTTCTTCAATTACCTCATCGATAGTTTTTCCTTGAGCTTTGCCTATATCCTCTAGTGGTAATTTTCTGTCAATATTTTGAATAAGTTGAACTTTAAGTCCAGATTTTCTAACAATTGATTTTACCACCATGTCTTGTGGTCTTTCGATATCATTTTGTTCAACATAATTGTTTATGAGAGAAACGAAAGGCGCTCCATATCTAGTTGCTTTACCATGGCCTACGCCTTGGATATTTGTCAATTCTTCAAGAGTTATTGGATACTGAAAACACATATCCTTTATTGATGGTTCTTGAAAAATAACAAATGGGGGAATGTTTTTTTGTTTAGACAGGCTCTTTCTTAGATCAACCAATTGATCATATAAAACTTGATCAAAAACAGCACCACCAGAACTGGAGACTACCACGTCATCATCAGAAACTAAATAATCATGCTCTTTAATTAACATAAATGAAGTTGGGTTCTCTAAAAATTTCTTTCCCAGAGCGGTCAATTTTAAAACCCCGTATGATTCAATATCTTTCAAAATCAGTCCGGCGACAACCACTTGTCTAATGACTGCATTCCAATAATTCAAACCTTTGTCTTTCCCTACTCCAAAATTAGGTAATTTATCATGTTTATAAGCCTGAATATCAGATGTGTTCGCCCCGGAAAGAAATAAACAATAGTGTTTCGCCCTTTGCGTCTCTTTCAGCGTTTCAATAGCTTGTAGCAAATGGAGAACTCTATCTTTTCCTTCTTGTTTTTCTTTCGGATGTCTGCAGTTATCACATAAATCATTGCAATTTTTCGCGTCGAATTCTTCCCCAAAATAATGTAAAATCATTTTTCGACGACAAACTGAAGTCTCTGCGTATGAGGACATTTCATTCAATAGCTGCCTCCCAATTTCTTGTTCTGCAACTGGTTTTCCTTGCAAGAATTTCTCTAATTTTTCAATGTCTTTATAAGCGTAGAAAGAAATACATTCTCCCTCACCTCCGTCTCTTCCAGCACGTCCCGTTTCTTGGTAATAACTTTCAAGAGATTTAGGAATATCATGATGTATAACAAAACGAACATCAGGCTTATCTATTCCCATTCCAAAAGCTATGGTTGCAACGATTACGTCGGTATCTTCCATTAAGAACATATCTTGATGTCTTGCTCTTGTTCCTGCATCTAGTCCAGCATGATAAGGCAAGGCACTGATCCCATTTACCTGAAGTAATTCAGCTAATTCTTCTACCTTCTTTCGACTTAAGCAATAAATAATTCCACTTTTACCTAGTTTAGTCCTTATATACTTTATGATTTGTTTTTCAACCTCTTTTTTCGGAAAAATTTGATAATAAAGATTATCTCGATTAAAAGATGATTTAAAAACCCTTGCATCCAACATATTCAAATTCTTTTGGATGTCGTTTTGAACTTTTGGAGTAGCCGTTGCAGTTAACGCAATGATTGGTACACTCGTTATTTCTTCAAAAATTTCTCGTAATCTTCGGTATTCAGGTCTAAAATCATGTCCCCACTCAGAAATACAGTGTGCTTCATCGATAGCGAAGAAAGAAATCTTAATCCCTTTGAAAAATTGTACGTTCTCTTCTTTTGTCAAGGATTCTGGAGCAACATATAGTAACTTCGTTTTTCCTTCAACAATATCAGCCTTTACTTTTGCGGCTTCTGTTTTATTAAGCGAAGAATTTAAAAAACTAGCAATAGACTCATCATTACTGACACTTCTTATTGCATCAACCTGATTTTTCATGAGTGCGATAAGAGGAGACACAATAATTGCCGTTCCTTCTGACAAAAGAGCGGGCAGTTGATAGCACATTGACTTCCCTCCGCCCGTTGGCATAATAACAAAAGTGTTATTTCCATCTAAGACATTATGAATAATTTCTTCTTGATCTCCTTTAAAGCTATCGAATCCGAAAAACTTTTTAAGAGCACTTTTTAAGTCCAATTTTACCATGTTGAATTTTAAACTTCTAATTCATATCTAAAATACTACAAAAACTTAACTCAACTACATTTTTTTCTTCCATTTTTTATTTTTTTTTTGAAAAAAAATATTATTTATTCAATTCTTGTAGAATAATTACCTTTGTGAGGATTTTATGGAAGAAGATAAAAACATGTCCTTTTTAGGTCATCTTGAGGAATTAAGATGGCGACTCGTCAGAATTGCAATTTCTGTATTAGTAATTGGAATTACCTTATGGTTTTTTCAAACTTGGATCATGGACAATCTTTTTCTATCAATGAAGAATCCAGATTTCATTACTTTTCAATTGATGTGTCAGTATTTTGGGATTTGTGTTGACGAAATTCCTCTAAAAATGCAAAGTATGACTATGACAGGGCAGTTTTCTTATGCGCTAATGATGAGTGCATTGGGAGGAGTTGTGCTAGCATTCCCTTTTATTTTTTATCAAATCTGGTCATTTGTGAAGCCAGGTCTCAAAAGAAATGAAAAAACTATATCAAAAGGAATTGTATTCTATGTCAGTATTCTGTTTTTTACCGGAATAAGTTTTGGATATTTTGTTGTTGCCCCATTATGCGTTCAGTTTTTTGGGTCTTACCAAATAACTGATGAACTAAAAAATATTTTCACCATTAGCTCCTATATGAGCATGATTTTATCGACCATTTTTTATTCAGGTTTGCTCTTTTTAATGCCCGTTATTACGTATCTGTTCACAAAGTTAGGTGTTCTTACTCCTGCTTTTTTGAAAAAATATCGGAAACATGCGATCATTGGGATTCTTGTTTTGTCCGCTTTAATAACTCCTCCCGACCTAATCAGTCAAGTAATTGTTGGGATTCCTATTCTCCTTTTGTACGAAACAGGAATATTTGTATCGACGCGCGTTGAAAAAAAACTGAAAGTTCAACAACAATCTAACGAATAGTCTCGTTTTAGTTCCTTACTTTTAGATTTGCTAAAATTTTATGAAAACGGATATTCTCATTCTTTTTCTTTTATTATCATTGAGTACTTTCGGACAAAAAACGATTGTAGAAGGGGTTGTTACAGATCAATTAACTAACGAGCCCATGCCGTTTGTTATGGTTCGCTTTCAAAATTCGAAAATTGGAACGTACACTGATACTTTAGGGTATTATTCATTCGAAACGTATTACGCAACTGACTCTCTAGAATTTTCGTTTTCTGGATATTTAAAAATTACAAAGTTCGTCGAGCTGGATAAAGAGCAGACTGTACACGTAACTCTGCCAATGCTGTCAACTGACTATCAAGAAGTATTAGTCAAAGCACCTGATGAGTTTCCGTCAACTATTCTTCATAAAAAAGTCATTGCGAATAAGCGGATCAACAACAAAGAAAAACTTGATTCCTATGAGTACGAAGTTTATAATAAAGTACAATTAGATTTAAATAATATAGATGAAAAGTTTAAAGAACGAGAAGTTGTCAAGCGTTTAGATCTAATAATGGACTATCTCGACGAAGAAGATGATGGCAAAAGCTATTTACCCGTCATTTTAAGTGAATCCGTTTCAGATTACAGCTATAGGAAGTCACCAAAAAAGAGAAAAGAATTTGTAAAAGCATCAAGAATAAGCGGCATTGAGAACCTAGAATTAAACCAGTTCTTAGGTGATATGTATTTGGATGTCAACATCTACGACAACAACCTAATTCTCTTTAATAAATCCTTTGTGAGTCCTGTCTCTAATTCAGCCCGAAGTTTTTACCGATTTTATCTTGAAGATTCAATGTTTATTGATAATTATTGGTGCTATCAGTTAAAATTTGTTCCCAAAAGAACTGGAGATATGACTTTTGAAGGAGAAATGTGGATACATGACACGACTTATGCCGTAAAACAGTTTTCTATGAACATTTCACCTTGGGCAAATATCAATTATGTGCAAGGCTTATACATTGAACATGAATTTGAACAAGTAGAGAAAGAAGTTTGGATGTTGACCAGTGAGAAAATGATTGCTGATTTAAAAATAACCAAGAAGACAAAATTATACGGTCTTTATGGGAGAAGACACTCTTCCAGAACCAATTATAAGATTAACAAAGAGCGTCCCTTGAGCTTCTATAACTCCAACAGTACAGTGGAAGTTTCAGATAGTGCAAATTTACGTTCGGAAGAATATTGGGCTGCCACTCGTCATGAACCATTAAGCAAACAAGAGGCTGGGATCAATGACATGGTAGATTCATTGAATAATATTCGATTCTTTAAAGTGTTAAAGAACACCGTTTACTTAGCAACAACCGGTTATTATCCTTTAGGTAAAGTTGAATTAGGAAGCGCATTCGCATTGTTTAGTTTCAATCAAGTCGAAAACTTTAGACTTGGTTTAGCCTTGCGTACTTCCAATAGGTTCAGTAAACGAATTGAATTGGGCGGAAAAGTTGCCTATGGTTTTGGAGATGAGCAATTCAAATATGGTGCATCCATTCGATTGAATATTTCTCCTAAAAAAAGGGGAATGTTAATCGCTTATTACAACTACGATTTGGAGCAGATCGGCCAGGCTCAAAGTGCAGCTGCAGTCAGTTCTACGTTCGGGGCAATTCTAAGAACCGGTCCCCTTGACAAATTAACTTTTGTCGAGAAAGTAGGGATTAATCTTGAGAAAGATATTGGAAAAGATATAATTCTTTTTGGAGGTGTTGAATGGAAAGAATATACTTCTGTTGGGCTTGCCAATTACTTACGCCCAAATCCAAACACGTTGATTGATGACACGATAACAACTTTGCAAACAACTGAGTTTACTGCGCGATTTAGGTGGGCAAAAGATGAAGAATTCATTGCAGGTAGTTTTGACAGGACTTCTATTCGATCGAAATATCCAATTATTGCGATCCAAGGTATATTTGGAGTAAAAGATTTGTTAGGAGCGGATTATAATTACCAAAAAATAGATGTCTTTATTCAGCATCATGTTAATATTGGTGTTTTGGGAAGAATTAAATACGGAATAAATGCGGGAAAGGTATTCGGTTCAGCAGCCTATCCATTTCTTAAAGTTCATGAAGGAAATCAGTCATTTTGGTTATCTTCCAACGCGTTCAATAAGATGGATTTTTTCGAATTTGTTTCGGATCAATATATTTCGGGATTTATCGAAAATCATTGGGATGGTCTGTTTTTTGATAGAATTCCATTAATTAAAAAAGCAAAATTAAGATTGGTTACTACAGGAAAAATAGTCTATGGTCAGAGGTCAGATAAACATTCTGCTCTAATGAGAGTACCTAGTTTCACAAAGGACTTTGGTGATGTCCCTTATGTAGAGGTTGCTGCTGGGGTAGAAAATATTTTTAAATTAGGGCGAGTTGATGTGTTTTGGAGACTTACGCATCTAGATCCGGGAGTTAAAATAACTGATTTAGCAGCTTTTGGAGTAAGAGCAAAATACTACATTAATTTCTAAATTGAAGAAATGAAATTATTTACACAGGGAATCAAGAAATCATACAAAGGCAGAGAAGTCGTTAAGGGAGTAACCATTGAAGTAAATCAAGGTGAGATAGTTGGCTTACTGGGTCCTAATGGAGCAGGAAAAACGACTTCCTTTTACATGATTGTAGGTTTGGTGAAACCAGATGAAGGGCAGGTTTTTTTGGACCATACTGAAATTACAACTCTTCCAATGTATAAGCGTTCTCAGATGGGAATTGGTTATCTGCCGCAAGAAGTAAGTGTTTTTAGAAAATTGAGTGTTGAGGATAATATTTTAGCGATCCTTGAAATGACAGATTTGAACAAGGAAGATAGACTCGCTAGATTAGAGCAATTAATTAGCGAGTTTAGTCTTGACCATGTACGAAAAAACCTAGGCAATCGACTTTCAGGTGGAGAAAAAAGAAGAACTGAAATTGCCAGAGCGTTGGCTACAAATCCAAAATTTGTCCTACTCGATGAGCCGTTTGCTGGAGTTGACCCTATAGCCGTAGAAGACATCCAAAGTATTATTTCAGAATTAAAAAGTAGAAATATCGGCATTTTAATAACTGATCACAATGTACAGGAGACTTTGTCAATTACTGACCGAGCATATTTGCTCTTTGAAGGAGACATTCTAAAATCAGGTACTGCCGAAGAATTGGCAGCTGATGAGACGGTTAGAAAAGTATATCTGGGCAAGAACTTTGAATTAAGAAAGAAATAATTTTCATATCCCGTTTAATTTCAATAGTTTTACTGTCTATAACTACAATTGTGAAAAAAATGTCTTTTAAAAAATCTATTCTATTAAGTGCTTTAGCCACGGCAATACTACTTGCTACTAGCTCATGTAAAAAATGCACGGTTGCTGAATCTAATGAAGAAACTGGAATAATTATAGCGGGGGCCATTATCTACCCTAAATCAGGTTATATTACAGCTGATTCAGGGACAAAATTATTCAACGGAACAGGGCAATATGCGAACTCGTTTGAGGTAAGTTTTGATGGAGGACAAACAAGAATTCCAGTGGATTACGGGATGTACGATATTCTAGCCAATCCAATGACCATAAAATGTAAAGCATCTGTGATTAAAGATGTGAAATACGATGCAGGAAATGCAATATTGAGATACAAAGCGACTGCAACCACATGTAAGTCATGTGAGGAAGAACGATATATTGAGAATTATGTACTTATACCAAAGATAACTGCAGGTGCAACTGTTTGGTTTGAGCCAATTGTCAATGAGAATTAAAAAATTAGTGAGTGATAAAAAGGCCATCGAATCGATGGCTTTTTTTATGCTTAAACAATGAGATACAAAAAAGGTCATCTCACGATGACCTTGCATTACATATTGATTAATGCTATAATGCTGCTAAATCAGTGTTTTCCACTTGATCAACACTTCCGTATGCGTCACAGTGCCCTCCTTTTGAAGATCCACATGAAGCTAATACTACTGATAACATCAATCCCATTAATGTCAAGGTCAAAAATTTCTTCATACCAATTAATTTTAAAAGTTCTAGTTTGTTGTACCATTATAACGACAAATCTACAATAAATTACATACTTATTGAAAAATAATTATTAACAATTAAACAGTAACACCTTGAAATATATTAAATTGTGCTTCGTTAATGATAGTTATTACTAGGATACTCGCCATATTGACTCTTATGATTTCCATGCCACTTTTTGGGCAAAAAAACTATGATTTAGCTTATGCAAACGATGTTATTCACACTTTTATTAAGCACCCGAAGACAAATTTCAAAGATAGTATCTCCGCTTTTCGATATTTGGTAGGTTTACAAAACACGGCAATTTCCAAAGGATATTTGCTTGCGTCAGTCGATTCTTTGTTACATAATCCTAACAAATCGACGGTGTATTTCTATTTGGGAGAAAAGCAAAAAGAAATTCAACTAAGAACATCAACCGAAAATATTCGATTTTTAAGGAAAAATTCTTCTGTTTCTGAAAAAATTATTGGACATGTACCTTTTTCTCCAAAAGAATTAGCATCCATTTTAATAAAAATTCAAAATGCTTACCTTAACAATGGTTATCCTTTTATATCTGTCACAATTGAAGAACACAAGTTTACAGGCAATTCAATATCTGGTGTATTAACAATCAAAAAAGGACCATTTCTGAACTGGTCTAAAGTAAATATCAAAGGAGACTCTAGTGTTTCCGTAAAATACGTTTCCAATCTACTAAATATTAGAAAAGGTGAGAAGTATGTTGAGTCAGAAATTCAAAAAATCACGAATCGAATTCAACAAGTGCCTTTTTTAAAAGAAATAAAGCCCGCTGAGTTACTTTTCACAAAACAGGGAGTTGAATTATTCATATATCTGGAAGCTATACCAATTAGTGCTGTAAATGGTATTATTGGCTTTCAGCCCGACCCTACAAGTGGGAAGCTTAGTTTTACAGGGGAATTAAATCTAAAACTGTTGAACACGCTTAAAAGAGGTGAACTATTAGACATTAAATGGCAATCTATACGCGACCAAACACAGTCGCTAGATGCACAACTCAACTATCCCTTCCTTTTCAACACTTCTTTTGGAGTTGATGGGACCTTTAACCTATATAAACGCGACACATCATTTATCGAGTTAAATTCATCGATTGGAGTCGAATATTATCTTAATTCAGGAAGTAAGCTGAAAGTATTTTATCAAAACATTTCTTCAAATGTTTTATCCGGAGGGTCTAACAATCCTTCCTTTTCTGCTCTCGGAAGCACGAAATCTAATAATTATGGATTGTCATTCAGTACTCGACAAATCGACTATATCCCTAACCCTTCAAGAGGATACATAATTAGCATTCAAGGCTCCGCTGGAACAAGAAATTCACAAATAACAGATACAAGCTTAGTTGTTAAGTCGCTAACGTACCGAGGCCAATCAGAAATGGAATTGTACATCCCACTGTCGAGAAGACATATTATACGTTTAGCAAATCTAACTGAGTTTTATACAGCACCAACGATCTTTCAGAATGAACTCTTTCGTTTTGGAGGATTAACAAATCAAAGAGGTTTTAATGAAGATGAACTTTTGTCAACAACCAAAAGTACAACAACAATAGAATATCGATTTCTTTTGGATAGAAACTCGCATGTTTTTGCCTTTTTTGACCAAAGTTGGTACGAAAATAACGCTGTCGATTATAGTAAAGACAATCCCTTCGGCTTCGGGGTCGGATTTTCATTTAGCACCAATTTTGGTGTGTTTTCAATATCCTATGCTCTAGGAAAACAACTTTCTAATCAAATTCTTTTTAGTAACAGCAAAGTCCATTTCGGATATATTGTCTATTTTTAAAATATGTTAGAAATAATACTCATCATTTTAATTGTTGTAGCTTCTGTTGCTGCCGTTCTATTCCATTTTCAGCTAAAAACAGAGAAAGAGAAAAATGAAGTTTCGAGTTTGAAAATCAACAGTCTAACAAATGACGTTGATCATTTTAAGACACAAAGCATTCAATTAGGAGCAGAGAACAAAGGTTTAGAACAATCTATTATAAGAGAACAAAAAAGTGCTGAGAGAAAACAGAAAGATTTACGTGAACAACTAGAATTAATTGGTAAAGACATCGTAACTCAAGGGTCCAAAACACTTAAAACAGAGAATGAGCAACGTCTTTCTCAACTATTGAGCCCATTAAAAGAAAAACTAGAGAAATTTGAGCAAAAAATAACGAAAAACAACGAATCAGATATCAAGCAATTCGCCAATATGGAAACCTTGATTAAGACATTGTCTGAACAACATTCTAAAGTGCAAAATACGGCTCAAAATTTAGTTAATGCACTCCGTGGAGAACAGAAAACACAAGGAGACTGGGGGGAATTAGCTCTAGAAAGGATTTTAGAATTTTCAGGTCTCGAAAAAGGACGGGAGTACACAACACAAGGTTCTTTTCGTAATGATAAAGGAGAGTTGTTAAGACCAGATGTTGTGATACAATTACCCGACAATAAACACATCATCATTGACTCTAAAGTGTCACTAAAGGCATTTGAACGATACATTAATGAAGACGACTTTGAAAAGAAAAAAATCGCTCTTTCTAGCCATATCATTTCTGTAAAATCGCACATAAAGGGCTTAGGAGAAAAAAATTACTCGCATATACCCCAGATCACTTCACCGGATTTTGTATTGCTTTTTATGCCTATCGAATCATCATTTGCTTTAGCTGTAAAAGAAGAGCCTAATTTATATGCAGAAGCTTGGAAACGAAAAATTGTCATTGTGACTCCCTCGACTCTATTGGCAACACTAAAAACCGTGGAAGGACTATGGAAGCAAGAACGTCAGAATAAAAATGCTTTTGAAATTGCTGAACAAGCTGGACGCTTGTATGATAAGTTTGTAGGTTTTGTTAGTGATCTAGAAAAGATTGGGTCAAAACAAGCCGACGCAACGAAAGCCTATGAGGATGCCATGTCCAAATTGAAAGATGGCAAGGGTAATTTAACAAAGTCTGCTGAAAAGCTAAAAGAACTAGGCGTTAAATCAAAAAAGAAATTGGACCAAAAGTTTTTGGATGAAGAGTGAAAAATGAGTGATGGCTGTAAAAAAACAATGCCGTTAATCTAACTCCTTTTTTCTTGCATTGAAGCACGAATTTCCTGCATGAAATCAGATGCATAAACGAATTCGGAAATCTCCTTGTTGTCGGTAGTAATAATTTGCTTTCTATCACCAGTCCACCAATTTCGACCGTTATGAATAAACAAAATGGTATCTCCAATTTCTATTACAGAATTCATATCATGTGTAATCACCACGGTAGTGATATCATATTCATAGGTAATTTCTCGGATCAAATTGTCGATTACAATGGCTGTTTTTGGGTCCAGTCCAGAATTCGGTTCATCGCAAAATAAATATTTCGGATTCATTGATATTGCTCTAGCGATAGCTATTCTTTTTTGCATACCTCCCGAACATTCGGCTGGATAAAGCTTGTTGGTATCTGTTAAATTGACCCGATCTAAACAAAAATTAACTCTGTTCAATTTCTCATTCTTGGTCATTTTTGTAAACATAGTCAAAGGAAACATGATATTTTCTTCCACAGTCATCGAATCAAACAGGGCGGAACCCTGAAATAGCATTCCTATTTCCTTACGAATATCTTTTTTTTCTTTTCGATCCAAACTAGTAAAATCGGTGCCATTAAAAGATACTGAACCAGTATCCGGCTTATGCAAACCAACAATACACTTGGTTAGGACTGATTTTCCTTGACCAGATTGGCCAATAATTAGATTGACTTTCCCTTTTTCAAAAGAAGCGTTAATGTCATATAAAACGTGGTTTTCACCAAAAGATTTATTGATGTTCTTAACTTCAATCATAATAGTATCATTTGAGTCAAGAAAAAGTTAGCAATCAAAATCGCAACACTCGCACTTACAACAGATTTAGTTGCTGATTTTCCAACGTCCAAGGCTCCACCCTTAGTGTAATAACCATAAAATGAGGCTATAGAAACAATGAGAAAGGCAAAAACAACTGTCTTGGTTAAAGCATAAACAATATTCGAAAATTCAAAAAACGAACGTAAACCAACGACGTATGTTTCAGTAGAAGACAATCCAGACAGGGTTAATGATAGCCAACCTCCCAAAATACTAAGTCCCATAGAGAAGGTAATCAATACTGGGAAGAATAAAATTGCGCCCAGCACTTTTGGTAAAATTAAATGCGATAAGCTATTGACACCCATTATTTCGAGTGCATCAATTTGCTCTGTTGTTTTCATAGTTCCTATTTCGGATGCAACGTTAGAGCCAACTTTCCCTGCTAGAATTAAACTAATAATGGTTGGTGAAAATTCTAAAATTGTACTAGATCGAGTTATATACCCAATTGTATATTCTGGTAAAAGAGGTGAGTCCATATTAGAGGCAGTCTGCAGAGCAATTACTCCCCCCATAAAAGTGGACATTAATGCAACAATAGGAATAGAATTAATACCAATCAATTGAATTTCATCAAACAATCGTTTTCTAAACACACCCCATTTTTCAGGCTTCGAGAAAACCACCCAAAGCATTTGCATGTACTTACCAATATTTGAAATCATCTTTTTCAACAGTTGTAAAGATAATTGTATTTTTATTGCTTGCAATTTATTCAATGAAAATAAGAATATATGTCTGCTATATTCGATACATTTAACAATTATGATGGAGCGAACTAAATATCATTCGTTTTTTGAGAAGTATATTCCTGGTGAATTTTTAGACTATGTCGTTGCTTTAATGACGGAAAATCCCGTTCGTTTTAAAATTGTCAAACCACGAAAAACCAAACTGGGTGATTTTAGAGTCGGCCGGAAGGGTAATCTGCATGTCATCACAGTTAATAACAACTTAAATCCGTATTCTTTCTTAATAACAACGCTTCACGAATTTGCTCATTTGGTCGCTCACAACAATTTTGGTCGTCGAATTCAACCTCATGGGCAAGAATGGAAGGATATTTATGCAAAAATGATTCATCCACTCATAGAAAGCGGAGATTTGCCCAATGATATTGAAAAAGTATTACTCAATTCGTTAGTTAAAGTAAAAGCATCATCCTGCTCTGACGTAAAATTACAACGCGTTTTGATGAAATATGACCTAAGTTCAAAAGGGATAAAAACTCTTGAACAATTGGATAAAAACAGTACTTTCGCTCTTAACAATAAAGTCTTCACCAAAGGAAATTTACGCAGAACTCGGTTTTTATGTCGAGAATTGAATACAAAACGCGATTATCTCATCCATTCTTTGGCAAAAGTGGAAGAATTAGAAAATTAGAAAATGAAAAACAATTACAGTATTATAATGGCCGGAGGAATCGGTAGCCGATTTTGGCCTCTATCAACACCTGAACATCCAAAACAGTTTTTAGATGTTCTAGGAATAGGAAAATCGTTGATTCAAATGACCTATGATCGTTTATTAAGTGTATCTCCCAATGAAAATATTTACGTTCTCACCAATATAGAATATAAAGACATGGTTCTTGAACAGCTGCCTAATCTTTCTCCTGAGCAAGTTTTAACTGAACCTGAAAGAAAGAATACCGCTCCATGCATTGCTTATGCAGCCGGCAAAATTCAAGATTTAAATCCAGATGCCAATTTAATCATCGCTCCGGCTGACCATTTGATTATTCAAACCGAGAATTTTGCCAGTTCTATCAATACTGCTATTAAATCTGCAGAGAAAGGAAGAATTGCAACAATTGGTATTTCTCCCACTCGACCCGATACAGGTTATGGGTATATTGAGGTTGATTCAGCTCGGGAAAGTGTTCCAAATTCAATATTTGAAGTGCAGCAATTTCGTGAAAAGCCAGATTTGACAATGGCAAAAGAATTTGTGGATGCAGGGAATTTTTTGTGGAATTCTGGTATTTTCATTTGGAAAGCTATCACGGTAATCGAAGCGTTAAAGAACTTTCAGCCAAATCTTCATCAACTTTTTACAGCAGACTTGTCTATATATAACACGGAGAAAGAGCAAAACTTTGTTAATCTTGCTTTTGCAACTTGCGAAGACATTTCGATTGATTTTGCTATCATGGAGCATGCAAAAAACATAGATGTAGTTGTGGCCAATTTTGACTGGTCAGATCTCGGTACTTGGGGCAGTTTAGATGGACATTTGAAGAAAGAGATTAACAACAACGCCTTGGTGGGAGATAAAATTTCACTCTTCAACACATCAAACTCTATCATTAACATTCCAAATGGAAAAACTGCTCTCATTGATGGGCTGGATGGTTACATCGTTATTCAATCTGATGATAAATTAATGATTCTCAAGAAAGAGAATGAGCAAAAGTTGAAGGAGTTTTTGAAAGACAGTGAACTTTAAAAACAAGTACGGACAAGTCATAAACCGTCCGTACTCTTTTCTTACTGTTATTTTTAAGTTCTACAAATTTCCCGCTCTAATTTGTGAAGATTCCCATCTTCTATATAAATCGAAATAACTCTTCGTTTCCATAATTATTACTCCTCCAAGAGTGTCACCATATTTAGCCGGAAGTCCTCCTGTGTAAATCATCATTCTACCGATAGAAGAGCTTGGAACATTTCCAATAGTTGTTGTTTTTACACCATCCATTAAGTACAACATATCACCCTTACGAGCACCTCTAAAGACAAGTTCTCCGTCATTTGTCATTCGAACATCCGAAGACATCGAATTTATCAAATCTTTTATGTTTGTTTTTGCTGGAGACCGTGTTATTTCTTCTGCTGTTAAAGTAGTTACGGGTAGATTGCCGTCAATCATTCTAATCTTAGCAGATGCCTTAACCGTTACTACTTTAATGTTAAGAACATCTGAGTCAAAATTAATTGTATCGGCATTATAAAATCCGTCCATAGGAACATCGGCAATTATTTTTTGTTTCAAGGTGTCTCCTTTATAGCTCACATTTACTATATAAGTTCCAGCTGGAATAGCACTTATTCTAAAGCGACCATCCATGTCTGCACGCCCATTGTATTCTCTACCATTGTCATTGATAAAGACATGTGCGCCATAAGCTGCTGTTGTCGTGTTTTTTTCCACAACTGTCCCAATAACCTCTCCTAGATTATCTTGTCCGTAAGTTGCGCCTGACATTAGAATAGCTGCCAATACTGTCATAAAATTTTTCATAATTATTAATTTTTGTGTTCTCTTATAAGATGCAAACAAAAACTAATTTCCATAAAATGTTACAAAAAAAAGCGGAATGACACAAACCATTCCGCTTAAAATTTTCTATTTGTCACTTTACAATTCGGCGCTAGATGTCTGAAATTTGCGATCTACTTTTTTAAATAAACCTTGTAACACTTTTCCTGGACCAACCTCAATAACTTCAGAAGCACCGTCAGCAATCATTGCATGCATAGTTTGTGTCCATTTAACTGGAGAAGTCAATTGCGCTATTAGATTCTTTTTTATTTCCGACGGCTCAGTAACAGCGCTTGCTGTCACATTTTGATATACTGGGCAGATTGGTGCATTAAACTCTGTAGAATCAATCGCAGCCGCCAATTCTTCTCTTGCCGACTCCATTAACGGAGAGTGAAACGCTCCTCCCACGGGTAGCATTAATGCTCTCCTTGCGCCTGCTTCAGTTAACTGTTCGCAAGCCTTTTCCACTGCAGGAACTGCCCCTGAAATCACTAGCTGACCAGGACAGTTATAATTTGCTGCTACCACAATTCCGTCAACATCATCGCAGATTTTTTCAACAACCTCATCCTCCAGACCAATTATCGCCGCCATTGTAGAAGGCTCTCTTTCACATGCCTCCTGCATAGACATTGCTCTTTTCGATACTATTTTAAGCGCATCTTCGAAACTTAACGTTCTATTTGCTACTAAAGCTGATAATTCTCCTAGAGAATGTCCTGCCACCATATCTGGCTGGAAAGACTCTCCTAGGCATGCGGCTAAAATCGTAGAATGTAAAAATATTGCTGGTTGGGTAACTTTTGTTTGTTTTAATTCTTCATCTGCACCAGAAAACATGATTTTTGTAATTTCAAAACCCAAAATTTCATTGGCTTTGTTAAACATTTCTTTGGCAATTTCATTGTTGTCATAAAGATCCTTTCCCATTCCGGAGAATTGAGCACCTTGACCTGGAAATACATATGCTTTCATAACTAATTGTTTTGCGCAAAAATAATGAAAGAAGTGAATACTCTATTATACTCCAACAAAAAAAGGTCGACTTTCATCGACCTTTTACAAAAATATATAAATCACGTAATGTGACTCAAATCGTATATTATCTAATAACGATTCTTTCTACCATAGATCCGTTTTCGTTAGAAACTTTCACTAAGTAAACACCTCTTCCATTTCCTGATAAATCCACAGAAACACCTGTAGATGAAGTAGTAGAGTAAACTTCTTTACCTAACATATCAAAAATAGCGATTGTGTTATCAGTATTGTTATCGTTAGAAATTTTAATGATTCCTTTTGATGGATTTGGGTAAACTGAAATACCAGCTAACTCATATTCATCAATTCCAGCAGGCTCAGCTGTATTCATTCTTATACCAATAGCAGTACCATTAGAATAAGTTTGGTCACCTGGGATAAAAATCATGGAACCGTAAAATGGTTGTGCAACTGTAATATCATCTAAGATTCTGATGTCATTTTGATTACTGTTACTATACAATTCAACCGCAGCAAAATAAACTCCCGCAGTAAGAACTGGTTCAAAACCTGTATCAAAAGGAACTGTACAAAAACCAGCTGTAACATCAGCTGCAGTTACCGTATAAGGTTGAGATAAAAACAATGGTGTAGTTGCATTATTCAAAAAGACACCTGTATCAATAATAGAAGCGTAAATTTCTCCTCCCGCTACTGTGCCATTTGCCAATTGTACTTCCAATGAGTAAATAGTTGCTGTATTCTTTACAAAGTACATTGCTGCTAAAACTAATCCGTCTTCTGCACCTGTAAATGAGTTAGAGCCCATAGATGTAAGTGCTAATTCAGAAGCTGGATGAACATCAATACCATCTATTGCATACACATCGTTTGTTACTTCAAAACTACGCAAGCCAACGTTGTTTGCAAAATTAGCTCCCCCTACCTCTAAAGCAGATGTTGCTGTATAAGTGCCATTGTAAACTCCAACAGCTAAAGTAGGTGTCTCAGTACTTTCAAGAAGTCTTGTTGAATCCGATTCAATTAAAGCATTTGCTGAAGCAGAATTAAATGAACCAAAATCAACTGCAAGGTTAATATTTGTTTGATCATCAGCTCCAAAATTAAATACCGAAGAGCCTACTAACCAATCTGCAGGTAATTGATCAATAGGTGTTTTGCCATACTCAATTCCATCGTTATCAGTTCCTACTATCCAAGAAGATACGATTTGAATATCGTCAAGAGGCTGTGCTTCTATTTCAATATCATCTACAGCCCAGTGCCATCCCCATGCAGCAACATAGTGAAAACGAATCATTACGCTTGATTGGCTTCCAGCAACAGAGGTAATATTAAACGCTTTCGAACCATCCACATTTGTGTTTACCTCTGTTCCGTCTGTTTCTGTAAAAGCCGTCCAGCTTGTTCCACCGTCATTACTAACTTCCAAAGTTCTTGTGTCTTGAAAAGTTCTGTAATGCTGTTGAAATCTCAAAATTACATTAGGATAAGCACTGCAATTAATTACTCCTGCTCCTGCTCCTGTATTTCCCACATAAGCGATGTAAGCATCTTGCGTAGCGCCATTGCCTTCAGTGTCAGAATCGATTAAAGCATAACCATTTGCCGCAGTTGCCATTGTTGCAGGACCTGCAGCTGGCACGGCCGCTGGATCAGTAACAATGTTCCAAACACCCGTACCAGTACTTGATGTGTTCAAAGACATATCCCAATCAGCTGGAGTTGAAAAATCATTCGTCCAAAATGGAACTGCCTTCTCAACATTTGTTGTAGAACTATTCGCTTTTACCGTAGCTAAACGATCATTAGACCTCTTAACTGGCCCGTCTTGTTTTTTTAGTTGTGCACTTGCACTCATCACAATTGCAAGAGAGAATGCACTTAAGTAAATTTTTTTCATAAAGTTTTATTTAATTGATTTGTAAAAATAGTATAAATCATTCAATATTTTATACTTACACACTAGTTTAGACGAAATTATTAAAAAAAAGGTTGGAATAAACATGAATATTAACCGTCAATTTAGCTACTCTCATTATGTAAAAAATCAAGCCCACATTGCATACCATGCCTATAATCCTTTGTAATGACGGATACAGAATTAGAATATGTCCCTGTAAGTAATGGAACTTCAGGAGCAATTTGATTGATTTTAATTTCTCCAGAATTAGAATTTATATAGTCAATCGCACCATTGTATTTTTTATGATTGTTCTCAAAACAAGCCTGTAATTTACTATTAGATCTAAATGCAAAAGTTCCTATATAGTCAGTCCAGGACTGAGATATTTTTAAATCTTTCGGGCTAGTTCGGATAATAGTTATCTCTGTAGCTCCATCTTTAACCGCTTTCAAAACTGGTAAGGGGTCACTCCAGCCTCCATCCATATATTCATTGTCATTAAAAACATGTTTTCCTTTCGTTACAAAAGGTAACGTGCAAGAGGCAATAACCGCATCTAACCATGTCTCTTTAGAAGGATGAAAATATTCAGGTTGACCCGTTTTTTTATTGGTGATAACTATAGCTAATTCTTTATCAACAATACTTTGAATAGCTGTGTCAACATCAAAAGGAACTTTTTCATACGCTACTTTGTAAAAGTAATCAACGTCCATGAGCATGTTTTTTCGTATCAATTTGTTGTAACTCATAAAGTTTTTGTCTGTTGCTAACAAACACATTGACTCAAAGCACTTCTTGTATTGTTTTCCCAGAAAGTAAGAAACCGCAATAGCTCCACCAGAAACTGCATAAAATGAATCGTATGGATTGTGTTTCATTGCGATAAACGCATCTAACACACCTGCGCTAAAACCGGTTCTAAATCCGCCTCCTTGAATGATTAATATCTTTTTTGGCATGCAAATTTGTTGTTTTTAGAGTTCTACTTTTATAAAAGTAAAAGAATTATGCGTGCATTGCTCTAATCTATTCATATTTATTCCGAAGAGTGAATTCACATCATAGTTTCTTTTCATCTCGAATAAAAAATATAACTTTACTCCTGTAACCATAATTGTAAAAAAATGCTTCTTCCTTTCAATCTTCAAAAGTGGATAGACGACAACCGAGATTTGTTGAAACCACCGGTTAGTAATAAAAATTTATACATTGAAGCCGGTGATTTTATCGTTATGATAGTTGGTGGTCCCAATGCTCGGAAAGATTATCATTTTAATGAAAGCGAAGAGCTTTTTTACCAATTAGAAGGAGATATATTAGTAAAAGTACAAGTAGAAGGCAAAGTGGTAGAGATTCCTATCAGAGAAGGAGACATTTTTCTTTTACCTCCCAACATACCACATTCTCCGATTAGAGGCGCAAACACGGTAGGATTGGTAATTGAAAGAGTTAGAAAAGGTAGCGGTTTAACAGATGGGTTGATGTGGTTTTGTGATAAATGTAACAACAAATTGCATGAGTACCGATTTCCATTAGAGGATATTGAGCATGATTTTTTATCTAGATTTAGATCCTTTTATGCTTCTGAAGAATTAAGAGCTTGTGACAATTGTGGTCATGTTATGGAAACTGACCCTCGATTTATCTAACAGTTATCTGAGTAGGTTCACATGACCATAATAGTCTGTTGATTCTTTCGTAAAACTGACAACTGTTATCTTCCAAGTATATGTTCCATCTTGCGAAGGAATACCTTTATATAAGCCATCCCAACCCATGTTCATATCATTACTAGTAAAAATTAATTCCCCCCAACGATTATATATTTCCATGTGGAATTCCGCAATATTACCTCCCTTGGCCTTAAAAATGGGATTTACTCCTGTCTCTCCTGGTGTAAAGGTATTCGGAACATATATTATTGGGTCATAAAATATTCCCACAGAATCAGAATCAGAACAACCATTAACATCAGTATAACTCACCGTATAATAATAGTTCTGATCAGGATTTGCAACAGGTTCATTACAAACAACGCATGTTAAAAATTCGGATGGATTCCATACAAATGGACCGTTTGTTGAACTCGTTGCGGAAAGTTGAACCTGATCTCCTAAAAACGCATAAACATTTGGATTGGTCTGAATGAATGCCAGAGGAAATAAATCGACAAAAACAGAATCAGTATCTACACATCCGTACTGGTCTATACCAACTACAGAATAGGTAGTTGGAGTTGTCGGTGAAGCCATAACTAGAGATGCGCCACTTGAACTTAGTGAGACGACAGGTGACCAACTATAATTCACTCCACCGGTAACAATTAATTGAGCGGATTCTCCAGGACAAATAATTGTATCGCTAAATGCTTGAATTTCAGCTTCAACAACAGATATAAAAACACTATCGGGAACCGTAGCGCAGATATTTGTAAAATCTGCATAATAATACATACTCACTGGAGGATTAACAGTAACAATTGGTTCAGTTATTTGAGAAATATTACTATTAGGAGACCATAAGTAGGAATCCCCACCAGAAACTGATATTGTTGCCTGTCCCCCCAAGCACATGAACACAGAGTCTGGCATTACAGGAACTGGAGGCAAAAAGAATACTTCTACTAAAACAGTATCTCTCAGTGCACATCCCTCTGGAGTGATAATATCAACAATATAATTGGTTGTCTGAAATGGGGTGGCAATAGGAGATGAAAGGGTCGAATCATTCAAAGTTATAGCTGGTGACCATGCATAGGAACCACCACCAAGCGCTCCGATTTGAACACTATTACCAATACAAACGGCAGTATCACCAGTTGCAGAAGAAGACGGATTTACAACTTGAAGAGTTATTTGCAAAGTGTCAGCTCCACATGTGTCGGCAACAATAACAGTAAACAATGTGGTTTGTGAAACTGTGGCAAAAGGAGTTGCGCTCGTAGAATCATCTAAAAATTGCCCCGGAGACCAACTGTATGTGGCACCACCTGAAGATTCGAGTTGGTAAGTTTCATTGGGACAAATTGGGTTTGGAGGCTGAGTAACGAAACCCGTGAAATCTCCAATTACCACTAAAAATTCGACTGTATCAGAAGTAAAACATCCATTTGTATCTGAGACAACTAATGATACATCATAATTACCAGGTCCAGGGTATAGATGAGATGGGTTTACCGCAGTAGAAATATTACCATCACCAAAATCCCAATAAAAATCATTGCCGTTCGAACTGTTATTTATAAAAAAAACAGAGTCTGGTAAACAAACAACTGGATTTGGATCCGAAACAAGGGCCTCTACCTTGTTCAATTCAAATTTAAAAACCGCCATGTTGCAATTGCTACTATTGTTAGTTGTTGACCATGCTGTTGGTGTTGAAGTAAAACCATTCGGTTGTCCTCCACAAGCTGCGCAAACTGCCTGATATATATTGCCGTCCTTATCAAAACGACTTGTTCCTCCATCTACATGATCCGGGCTTGTAGTATTGCCTCCCATAAATGTTCCATACTTCAAGTATCCAGAATTAGCGCTTAATACACCAATGTAAAAATTACTCCCACTTGTCGTTGCTTGATAAGCATCTGAAGTGACTGGGAAACCAGTAGTTGTTGAGAACAATGCTTGACTTACTTGGCTGTTTTGGTTTAAGTCTCCGCCCCAACCAGAGAAATAAATATCATAACAATCAGAAATTAGAAAGGCAGTAGGAGATATTTCAACACGACCAGAACTTGCACCTATCATGGTTTTCCAAGATCTTGTACTTAAATCATTCGAATATTTTTGTATAAATTGCCCTGAATTTTGATTACCGTATAATCCTGCTGTTATGCCCAAATCACTTTCTGTTTGTCCTAAAACATAAATACTATCCTCACTATCCAGTTGTACAAAATAAGCCTGGTCGTATTCTCCCGCTCCTATATAAGTCCCAGAAATAAAGTTGCCATTGCTTCCATTGAATTTTGCCAAGTAAGCATCACTCATACCTCCAGAAAAAGTGCTTAAAAACCCTTGAGTAAAAGGTAATCCCGAAGAAACAGTTCCGCCAGCCACAAACACATCTCCATTCGAATCTAATTGAATTGAATTGCCTGTTTCTAATCCACCTCCCCCAAAATATCGAGACCAAGTTAAAGAGCTTAAAGAAATTGGCATTTTAAATAAAACCGCATCTTGTACACCAGACAAAGGTGGGCTTGACCCTGTAACTGGAAAGTCAGTTGAACTAGTATTGGATGTAACATATAAAAAGCCAGAGTCATCTAGAATAATTTCACCTCGAAACTGATCCCCATAATTGTATTTTAAGTTAGAAATGTTCAAACCATCATTGTTTGAACCTCCCACATAGGTTGATGCAATTAGCGTACTTCCGTCTGCACTCAATCTCGCTACAAATAAATCTGAACCTTGCGTGAACCCGAGTCCATTCGCATTGGTCGACAAGTTCGGTCCTCCACCGTAAATTGGATTCAACGTCCCACCTGTCATTGGAAAATCAGATGACGATGTTAACCCGAAAATGAAAAGTTCTCCCGTTGGAGAACAAATAGTGCTATTTGGAGTTTCTGATCCATTCCCTCCAAGGTAAGTCGAATAAATCAACCCTGTACCATCAGCAGTGAATTTGGATATTCCAATATCAACAGTTCCTCCACTGAATGATATATCATAAGCACCTGCATTTGTAGGATAAACACCATTGTTAAAAATCACTCCTCCCCCAAATACATTTCCGGCGATATCAGGAGTTGCGGTCATCCCCCAGTTATCAGCTGAAGAGCCCGTAAATGAGGAGAAAACTAGTGTTGGATCAATGATTAATTTTTTACTTCTGTCATAACCCCTTGGGAAGTGAAATTTAACAGATTGTTTATCAACTAAATAACTAACCTCTACTTTTTCTTTGCCTCTTTCTGTTTCTATCCAAGCAATAGGTTTTCCCTCTATAATTTCTCCAAATTCTGTCTTTAAAATAAGTTGTCCTTTGTCATCAATAAACAAGTCGTTCTGGCCCTCATATTTAATTTGAATAAGGTCACTATTCACTCCTGGTGATATTTCAAAAGAGTATTTTAACCCTTGCTGTCCCTCAACTCGCATGTCGATTCCAGGGTAATAATTTTTCATCAAAATTGAAGAATAACTGTAAACTCTACCCTTCCATTTACTTTTATCATTGCCAAGAATGTAATTATTATAAAAAGACGATTGATAAGCTTCTACAACTTCTCCTTGCCAAGAAGAACCAATAAACTTAGATTTCACAACATGTGCTCGGTAGGTTTCCTCTTGATTTGAACTTTTATTCACTTTTTCACTTTCATGAGAATGCCTAAAATTTTGCTTCGAGTTATTTATAAAATAAGTGAACCCATCGTTTTCAATTAGAATTTCTCCCATCTGCAAATCTACCTTGTATTCTACCCTTTCATCCCATTGACCTCTATTAGGATTCATCCATGCTTCTTGAGCATTCGCAGAAAATGCGAGCACTATAAAAGTAGATATGAATAAAGTAACTATGTTCATTAACCGTTAAAAATACAATAATTTTAAATAAGTGAATTGACCTAAAAAATCAAAACATTGAGGAATTAGACTGATCTAAGTACTATATAGTCGTTTATTTTGGTAAATAGTTGCCTTTAAAATTGTTTAAAGCAGGTTGAAAACTAACCCGATTTAATTGCATTACTACCCAAATTAAAGTTGTAAATTTGCAGTGAATTTTATCTGTTTCTAGAATGAGTGATGCTATTAAACACGAATGCGGAATTGCACTGTTGCGCTTAAAACAACCTCTTCAATACTACTTTGATAAATACGGCACGTCTTTTTACGGTCTAAATAAGTTGCATCTTCTGATGGAGAAGCAGCACAACCGAGGACAAGATGGTGCAGGAGTTGCGAATATTAAATTAGACATGACTCCTGGAGAAAGATACATTTCTAGATTTCGATCAGTTAGTGACAAACCAATTCAAGAAATTTTTGACCATATCAATGGACGTTTTCAAGAAATTCAGGAAAAAAGTCCTGATTTGCTAAATGACGTTGAGTATTTAAAAAAGAATGCCGGATTCACAGGAGAGCTATTTTTAGGCCACCTGAGATATGGAACTTTTGGAAAGAATGCTATTGAAAATTGTCATCCGTTTCTGAGACAAAACAACTGGATTACTCGAAATTTAGTTGTTGCTGGGAACTTTAATTTGACAAATGTAGATGAGTTGTTCGATGTTCTTTTACATGTCGGACAGCACCCTAAAGAAATGTCTGATACGGTAACTGTTCTTGAAAAAGTAGGGCACTATTTAGACATGGAGAATGATGAATTGTATAACTCTCTAAAACCACAAGGTTATTCGAATGCAGAAGTGTATGAGAAAATTGCTAAAAATATTGACATAGAGAAAATTCTCAAAAATGCTTCGGAAGATTGGGATGGTGGTTATGCAATGGCTGGTCTTTTCGGCCATGGAGATGCTTTTGTATTAAGAGATCCCGCTGGGATTAGACCTGCTTTCTTTTATGAAGATGACGAAATTGTTGTGGTCGCTTCAGAAAGACCCGTCATTCAAACAGCGTTTAATTTAAAAGCAGATCAAATACAAGAACTACAACCTGGACATGCATTAATTGTCAAAAAAGACGGTCGAGTGAGTGAAAAGTTAATTAATAAACCTTCTGAAGTTGCAAAATGTTCTTTTGAGCGAATTTATTTTTCCAGAGGAAGTGATATCGATATTTACAATGAAAGAAAACAATTAGGTAAAAATATAGTCCCTCAAATTTTAGAGACCATAGACCATGATTTAAAAAATTCCGTGTTTTCATTTATTCCTAACACTGCCGAGGTTTCTTATTTTGGAATGATTAAAGGATTGGAAGATTATCTGAACGAAGAAAAAATTAAACAAATTTCAGAGCTTGGTGACAATCCAAATCAAGCAGATATACGCGATATAATTTTACAGCGTGCGCGTGTTGAGAAAATTGCGGTTAAAGATGCAAAACTGAGAACCTTTATTACTCAAGATGATTCTCGCGATGATTTAGTGGCACACATCTATGACATAACTTATGGAAGTGTCGTTCCACATACAGACAATCTTGTAATTATTGATGACAGTATAGTTCGTGGAACAACCTTAAAGCAATCAATTCTAAGAATTTTAGACCGATTGGATCCAAAAAAAATTGTCGTTGTTTCTTCTGCACCTCAAATCCGCTATCCCGACTGCTATGGAATAGATATGGCAAAAATGGGTGATTTTATCGCCTTTTCAGCGACTATTGAATTGATAAAGGACAGAAGAATGGAGCAGTTAATAGAGGACGTATATTTGAAGTGTAAGGCTCAAGAAAATCTTCCGAAAGAACAGATTAAAAATTATGTTCAAGAAATTTATTCACCATTCTCTGATGATGAAGTTTCGCAGAAAATCAGTGAGTTGTTAACACCATCTTCTATTGATACTCCGGTTCAAATTATTTACCAAACAGTAGAAAATTTACACAGAGCCTGCCCAAACAATACAGGAGATTGGTATTTTACCGGAAATTATCCAACCCCAGGAGGTAATAAGGTAGTGAATAAAGCGTTTATCAACTGGAAAGAAGGAAGTAACAACCGAGCTTACTAAAATTAACTTATGAATAGACGAACTGCACTTATATTTTATGTCATTAGTGCATACATCGTTCTGCAATTTGCCTGGTGGGGTTATCATCTTATTGAACTAACACAAGAGGTGTCAGCTGAATCTGCCCAAGTAGCGAAGCGAGTAAAAATGATCATTGGAGAAGGTTCGGTTTTTCTCTTATTAATACTCCTTGGGGTATGGCAAATTAAACGTTCGATAAAGAAAGACCTTAAGCTTTCTGAGAATCAAAATAATTTCCTCTTATCAGTTACGCATGAACTAAAAACGCCTCTTGCTTCTAGCAAACTGTTCATACAAACGTTACAGAAAAGAGAATTGAGCAAGGAACAACAAGATGACTTATTAAATAAAGCTGTCGAAGAAAATACACGTTTAGAGTACATGATAGATAATATTTTAAACGCATCTAGAATAGAAAACAATGCCCTCAATTTAGAAAAAGAAAAATTTGACTTAAACTTGCTTATTGAGAAAATTAAAACACGTTTTGAACTGTTTTCCAACGGTAAAAACATATCTATGAGTGCTGACCTAAAGCTACTTATATTAGCAGATAAATTTGCTATTGAAACTATTATAAGTAACCTATTGGAAAATGCTATTAAATATTCTCCAAAAAACTCTCCCATTACTATTTACGCTAGGAAAGAAAAAAACACCGTTGTTTTTGGTGTAATAGACGAAGGAATTGGCATTTCTAAAAAAGATAAAACTGCTGTTTTTTCTAAATTCTACCGAGTAGGAAATGAAGAAGTGAGAACGCAAAAAGGAACTGGGCTGGGCTTATTTATTGTAGCTAAACTAGTGAAAATGCACAATGCAAAAATTGAGTGCTTAGACAACCCGCCAAGAGGAACGAATTTTCAAATAACATTTCAAAATGACTAAAAATATAGGATTAATCATTCTTGACGGTTGGGGAATCGGTGACCGATCAAAGTCGGACGCGATTTATAATTCTCACACTCCATTTATGGATTCTTTGTTGAAAAATTACCCCAACGCAACTTTGGGAACAAGCGGAGAAAATGTTGGTTTACCTGATGGACAAATGGGAAACTCCGAAGTGGGCCATCTAAACATTGGTGCTGGAAGAATTGTTTATCAAGAATTAACACGCATTAACAAATCCATTAGAGACGGAAGTTTTTTTGGAAACTCTGTCTTAAAAAGTGCCTTTAAGAAAGCAGAAACAGATGGTGTCGATTTACATTTATTTGGTTTGGTATCAAAAGGTGGAGTGCACAGTTCTCAAGAACATTTATATGCTTTGTGCGAAATGGCACAGAATTATAAAATTGAAAATGTATTGATTCATGCGTTCACAGATGGTCGTGATTGCGACCCAAAAAGTGGACTCGGTTTCATTCAAGAATTGGAAGGAGAAATTGCAGGAACCAATGTTAAAATTGCAACTGTCACTGGCCGCTATTTTGCCATGGACAGAGATAACCGTTGGGAACGGATCAAAAAAGCATACGACGTGATGGTAAATGGGGAGGGTGAGAAATTTAACTCTGCAAGTGATGCAATCAACGAATCTTATGAAAACAAAATAACTGATGAATTTATTGAACCGGTAAAAATAAACGGTACGAACAATCTTAAAAATGGGGACGTCGCTATTTGTTTTAACTTCAGAACTGACAGGCCTAGAGAAATATCGATTGCATTAACGCAAAAAGATTTTCAGAGGCTCAATATGCGCAAGCTAGATATTTCGTACTTCACTATGACTAGCTACGACAATACGTTCGAGAACATCAATGTGATTTTTGAGAAAGATAATCTTGTCAATACTTTGGGAGAAGTTTTGGCAAAAAATGACAAAACGCAAGTTAGAATTGCGGAAACGGAGAAGTATCCTCACGTCACTTTTTTCTTCAGTGGAGGACGAGAAAAAAAATTTAAAAACGAAAGAAGACTGTTAATTAATTCACCAAAAGTTGCAACTTATGATTTGCAACCTGAAATGAGTGCACCAGAAGTACGCGATAAAATTGTAGAAGACATTCGGACCAATCAACCTAATTTTATTTGTTTAAATTTTGCTAATCCCGACATGGTTGGGCACACTGGAATCTATTCTGCCATTCAAAAAGCCGTTGAAACTGTTGATGCGTGTTTGAAAGATGTTGTAACGGCAGGGCTAAAGAATGGATACGAATTTATTGTTATTGCCGATCATGGAAATGCAGATTTCGCAATCAATTCAGACGGAAGTCCGAATACTGCGCATTCATTGAATCCTGTTCCGGTTGTTTTGGTAACAAAAGATGCAACTGCGAAAATCAACGATGGGATTTTAGCAGATATTGCACCAACCATTTTGGGTAGATTGGATGTTGAGGTTTCGGAAGAGATGAGTGGAGCGAACTTGGTAAAAGAATTAAGTGCGCTTTAACGAAGTGCAGTGACCTTTTTAAATTTAAGAAAAGAGGCGGCGAAAGATCGATTTGTTTGCATCGTATCAAAGCAATTCTTTGCAAACTTTTTTGCGCTGTCTTGAGCTAGTGTCGCACTTAAATCGTTGAAGCGTCGAAACATGCTTAGACAAAAACGGAGAATTAGAAAAAATTGAATCTAGAGTAAATAATTTTTTTTCTTGAAAAAAATTGCCTCTACACTTTATCTTCCTACATTTGCCCCATGAATTTGAATGTACAGAAACATATATTTATTTGTTATATGCCTTGGAAGCGATTCCAGAGGACGTAGTACATACATATTCTAGAATATTGGATGGCGTTCTCTTAATAAGATGAACGTTTTTTTTTTGATTTAAACTTTAGATATGAATTTTTCGACACATTTGATGCACGGCATTAAGATAAAAACAATTTGGAAGATGATGCTCAAACATTATTGCTTTAACCATACTGTATCAACTATATAACTGTAATTATTTATTAATAACCAGTCCCTTTGATACAAACGAAATTCAAAGGGGCTTTTTTTATATCAAAAAATGAAATTTCAACAACACTCAATTCGAGAAAAATTAGCTCGGGAAATTAAAAACATCCGTTTTCCTCAAGAAGAACTGTTAAGCTATGCTAAAGTTCTTTTAGGATCTGTGATTTTGGCAGTAGGTTACGCACTATTCATTGTTCCTCATAATATTGTACCTGGAGGAATCTTTGGTTTGAGCATTGCTATTCAAGAAGTTCTCAATTTATCTGTGGGGTTTATTGCCATGAGTATAAATATTCCAATTTTAGTACTCGGTATTAAGATACTCGGTCGGAAAAATGGGTTGAAAACGACCTTTTCCATGGTCACGGTGTCCTTTGGTATTGACCTTGTCATATATTTATCCAATGGTGAGGCTTTGGTAGATGACATTCTCGTTTCTTCCGTTTTTGGAGGAGTACTAATCGGCGTGGCTGTGGCAATAGTTATGTCTGCCAAAGCAACAACTGGCGGGAATGATATTCTTGTTAAACTGGTACAAAAATACTTACAGATTCCATTCAGTGAGTTGAACTTAATTATTAACGGAGCAATCGTATTAATTGGTGTAGTTATTTTCAATGATTACACCATGGCCGCATATAGTCTCATTTCCATTATAACAATCAGTAAAACGATAGAATATTACCAAAATAAGGCTATGCAAACTAAAACCGTGCTTGTTTTTTCTCTGCGAAACGATGAAATTCAAAAAGAGATTTTGGAATCTAAGCAGTTGCCAAAAGAAAGTGTAAAATTAATTCACCACGACTCCAATGAAAAAATGATTTTAGTGACCAAAAACACGAGTAAATTGTCAAAACTGGAAGAACTTATCACAAAAACAGATCCGAAAGCGCATGTTGTGTTCTTGAGATCTAACAGAACTATGATATAGAGTTTTCGAGCGTTTGAGCATTGAATTGTTCAAGCGCTCGATTGCCCAAAGTTCAATTGAGCTATTTTTTTAACTTTTCAATTATTTCTGTTGTAGAAAAACCTTCTACCAGCGGAATACTAACAACATTCCCTCCATTCTTCTTCACTATATCAGAGCCTACAATGTATTTATTAGAATTGGAGTTCATTTCCCTAGGATCATAATCTGCGCCTTTTACAAGCACATCTGGTTGCAAATCTTCAATCATTGAAAGTGGTGTGTCATCATCAAAAAAAACGATTGCATCTACAAAACCGAGTGAAGCCAATACCATTGCTCTTGCATCATTATTATTAACTGGCCTGCCTTCTCCTTTTCCTTGCCGTTTTACAGAAGAATCGGTATTTAAAGCCACAACCAATCGGTTTCCTAATTCTGCCGATTGTGCCAAATAAGAAACATGTCCTTTATGGAGAATATCAAAGCAGCCATTTGTAAAAACAATTTTATCGCTTTTTAAACGCCAAGTAGAAATTCGTTTTTTTGCTTCTTCGTGAGAAAGAATTTTGTTTTGAATGTAATTGAATCGAGTAATCATAGGAATAAAAGTATTGTTTTTTAGATAATTTAACCTTAGATCTGCACTACAAATCTATGAATGCAGCGAATCTACTTTCCCTCTTCGTTGAATTAAAAATAAAGAACTTAAGCCAAGAACCACTATCAGAACTGTCTGAATTACCCACAAAAAAATTCCAAATGCGGGAAAATCAATGTTGTAAATTAGAAGGACTTCTGCAATCCAAATTGGGTAGATCCCGATTCCCCCAGGAAGTAAGGCAATAGCCGTTGCCCCAACAAAGAATGCCCCAAAGACACAACCAGCTTCCATCATCGATGTTTCCGGAAATGCTTGTGCAAACATCCAAATTGACCCAACATAACACATCCAAATAAAAATAGTGTGCGCAATAAACGACCACTTTTTGTTCATGGTCCAAATTGACTTTAATCCTTCTAAAAAACCCTTCAACTTTTCATTCACAAATGAATTTACCTTCTTGCTTTTAAAGTAAATGATAAGACCGATGATTCCAAAAATTAAACCTACACCCAGAATGTACCAGATTAAATTTGACGACTTTTCACCAGTTCCACTCTTTGTAATTTCTTGAAAGTTATCCGATTGTGTTTGCAAGAAACCCGTTATAAAGAAAACAATACCAAGCATTACGACATCAATCAAGCGCTCAACAATAATCGTAGCAAACCCCTTTTCGAAAGGAACATCATCATAGGTTGCCATTAAACCTGCTCTTGCTATTTCTCCCGAACGAGGGATCGTAAAATTGATTACATAACCTGCCATAACAGAATGATAAGATGTTGATAGTCTTGGTTTATAACCCAGAGGTTCAAGCAAGAAACGCCATCGATATGCACGACTAACGTGACTTAAAATTGCAACTAATAGCCCTAAGAGTACCCAAAAATAATTTGCTTCAAAGAAGGCATCTTTCGCTTGCTCTATTTGTCTCTCTGTGAGTCCACTAAAGAAATACCATGTCAAATAAACACCAATACTTATTGGAATAACAATTTTTAGTATTTTAACTATTTGACCCTTCAAAAATTAATCCATTAAATTTGTTTCTTCATTTGGAAAAACAATCGATGGTTTAAAGATTTTCGCTTCTTCCATTGTCATAAAACCATAACCGATGATAATTATTTTATCTCCGACTGCTACTTTTCTAGCCGCAGGACCGTTCAAGCAAATGGTCCCAGAATCCTTTTTTCCTTTTATTGTATATGTTTCTATACGTTCTCCGTTGTCAATATTGACAATTTGAACTCGCTCTCCTTCTACCATATTTGATGCTTCCAACAATGCTTCATCAATTGTTATACTCCCTATATAGTTAAGCTCTGCCTGTGTTACAGAAACACGATGAATTTTAGATTTTACTACTTGAATTAACATACTTAGATTGCTAGTTTGATTGCAAATTTAATTTTATTAACGTTACAACGGCTGAGTTAATTGCATATTGTCAATTAATCTGACTTCCCCGCAAAAAGCAGCAAGGCAAGCTTGACTTCCTGGCACCCAATTTACAATAGGCTCCAAAGTCTCGGGGTGCACAATATCAAAATATTCCAATTCGAGGTTGGATTTATCAATGATATCGATAATCAATTCTTTCACAATAAAAGGAGAGTAAACGGACGCTAGTTCCTTTGCAATTCTCAACGAAACAGAAAGGACAACTGCCTCCTCTTTTTGCTGGTCAGAAAGACGATAGTTTCTACTGCTACTAGCCAATCCAGAGGCTTCTCTTACAATAGAACAACCAATAACTTCTACTGAAGATTCCAATTCTTTCGCCATAAATTGGATTACGGCTAGTTGTTGAAAGTCCTTTTCTCCAAAGAATGCAAAATCAGGTTGCACAATTTCAAAAAAACGATTCACAACATTTACTACCCCATTAAAATGACCTTTTCTATATTTTCCTTCCATCGTTGTAGCTAAAGAACCTAATTCAAGTTCAATCTCATCATATGACGGAGGGTATATTTCTGCTTCGCTAGGAGCAAAAACAACAACCTCACCAACCGTACGAAGTAGTGCTAGGTCTTGCTCAAGATTTCTTGGGTATTTCTTAAGATCTTCTTGATTATTGAACTGAGTGGGATTCACAAAGATACTAACGACAACAAGATCCGCGCGTTTAAAAGCGTCAGCGACAAGCACCAAGTGACCATGATGTAGAGCTCCCATAGTCGGGACTAAACCAATTTTTTTTCCTTCACCTCTACTTTGTAGTTTCTCTCGCAGCGATTCAACAGTCGTAAATACTTTAAAATCATTCATTTTTACCGAATTCGAAGCAACAAAACTATGTGTTTTTGTTGAAGTTTCACTTTTTTTTGTATATTTTTGTATTCGTTTTTATCAATAAACAATTCATGGAGAAAAAGAAAATACTATTTATCTCACAGGAGGTGTCCCCATTCTTACCAAAGTCTGAGGTTTGTCTTACAGCGAGAAACTTAGCACAAGGTGTTCAGGAGGGAGGAAAAGAGATTCGGGTTTTTATGCCACGTTTCGGAGTTATCAATGAAAGAAGACATCAATTACATGAAGTTATTCGTTTGTCCGGCATGAATTTAATTATAGATGATACAGACCATCCTTTAATTATTAAAGTAGCTTCAATATCTGCTGCAAGAATGCAAGTTTACTTCATCGACAACGATGAATATTTCAAACGTAAAAGTACAGTTGTTGATGAGAAAGAGAAAGAGCACAAAGACAATGATGAACGTTCCATGTTCTTTTGCCGAGGTGTTCTTGAGACAGTTAAGAAATTAGGCTGGCAACCAGATATTATCTATTGTAATGGATGGATGACTGCATTAATGCCAATGTATTTAAAAAACATTTACAAAGACGAGCCTCATTTTGCCAACACAAAAGTTGTTTACAACCTCTTCAACGAAGGGTTTAACAATAATTGGGACGAGCGCTTTGGAGAAAAGCTTAAATTTGATGGATTCAACGATGATGTATTAAAAGAGCTTAAAGAAGCAAACTTTGAAAGCATTACTAAATCTGCTGTAAAATATTCAGACGGTTTATGCGTTGGTAGTGAAGAGTTAACTCCGGAATTAAAAGCAATTTTTGATGATGCAACATGTGATAAGTTAGAATATGTAGCAGAAGAACATCAAGTGAAAGAAATTTCGGAATTTTTGGATAAAGTAATTGGTACAGAAGTTCTCATATAATATGAATACAAATAAAACTGCAATGTGGCGGAAAGGGATGGTTCTTTCCGCTACTTTTTTGTTTAGTCTTTTATTAAGCATCTCTTGTAAGAAAAAAGAAAACCTTTTGGGTCAAAATTCAATTGACCAAAATGAACTATTAAATTCTGATGGGATTGATACATTTTCTTTGCAAACGTTTTCTTACTTCGATGATTCTGTTATTTCAGACAATGCCATTTTTGGAATTTTAGGATCTTATAACGATCCTGTTTTCGGAACCTACCGCTCTGAGATTTACACTCAGATTCTTCTTTCTGGCAGTAGCCCTAATTTTGGTGACCTGAATGATGTAATCATTGATTCTATGGTTTTAGGTTTAGTTTACAACGGTCTTTATGGAGATGTGGGTGCACAAACCATTGAAGTTTACGAAATGGGAGAAGAACTTTTTATAGATTCCACCTATTACTCTTTTGACTCTAAACTAGATGCGAATTCAACGAATCTTGTGCTAGGCTCAAACACATTTAATCTCGATAATCAAAATATTACTGTGATAGGAGTGGATACCGTTAGTCCTCAATTGAGAATTCCGCTAGACACAAATCTGGCTAGAACCTTTATGACAGAGGCAAATGCAGCTACGGGTACATTCTTCGATGATGCTTCATTTACATCCTATTTTAATGGATTGCACATTATCACAAATAACGGACTTCAAACGAGTGGAACTGGCGGTGTTTATTACTTCCGATTAACAGATCCTCTATCAAAAGTAACCATTTATTATCGCCAACTTGGTGTTGTAAAAACATTCGATTTTATTATGAACTCCAATGCCGCTGATTTTAATCGTGTGTCTCTTGATAATTCGTTTACTAACGTAGAAACAGTTATAAATGATACCGTTTCTGGACAGATAGAATATTATTCTCAGTCTTTCGGTAGCAGGGCAGTTGTTCGTTTTAGTGGTATCGATAACATTCCTAAAACAGCAGTAATCCATAGCGCAACTCTGGAATTACCGATTAGTTTTCAATCAAGTTCTTCTTATTCTCCAGGTTTCAGCTTGTCTGTTGCGACTACTTTAGAGTCAGGCTCAACTGAACTTTTTGGTGTTAACACCATTGCAAATTACAGTGACTTTTCTAAGAGCTTCGCAATGGATTTAAGAGTTTATGTCCAAGCCGTAGTTAATGGAGACATCCAAAATAATGGACTTGTTCTTTCACCAATCCTTCACAGTTCTTCAGCTGAAAGAATAATATTCAATGGTCCAATGTCGACCAATAAAAAGAAACCTAGATTGAGTATTCTTTATACTGAATTTTAATTGAAAAAATATGTGCGGAATTGTTGCTTACATTGGAGAACTTGAAGCTTACCCTATAGTTATTAAAGGATTAAAACGTTTGGAATATAGAGGGTATGATAGTTCTGGTGTTGCCTTACTAGATAAGGGAGAACTTAACCTTTACAAAAAACAAGGCAAGGTTGCAAACCTAGAAGAATTTACCAAGGACAAAAATAGAAAGGGTTATTCAGGAATCGGTCACACGAGATGGGCAACTCACGGAGAACCAAACGACATTAATGCACACCCTCATATTTCAAGTGACGGAGAAATTGCCATGATTCATAATGGGATAATTGAAAATTATGATTCTTTAAAAAAAGAATTAATTCGTAAAGGATACTCTTTTAAAAGTGAAACTGACACAGAAGTTTTAACCATACTAGTTGAAGATATAAAGAAAAACTCGCGTGTTTCTACTGCTGAAGCTTTGCGTTTGGCCCTCCAACAAGTCATAGGAGCTTATGCAATTGTATTAATTTCAAAAGACAATCCGAGACAATTAGTTGCTGCTAGAAAAAGTAGCCCTTTGGTAGTAGGTATAGGGAAAAATAATGATTTTTTCTGCGCATCTGATGCAACTCCAATTGTAGAATATACGAAAAAAGTAGTTTACATGGAGGACGAAGAAATTGCAGTCCTTGATTTAGATGAAGGTTTAAAGTTGTATGGTATTGATGATGTAGCTAAAACACCTTACATTCAAGAACTGGAACTTCAATTAGAAGCACTTGAAAAAGGGGGGTATGATCATTTTATGCTCAAAGAAATACATGAACAACCGCGTTCAATTACGGATTGTTTTAGAGGGAGATTAAATGCTCAAGAGGCATGGGTTAAACTTGGCGGAATCAAGGACTATGAGAGAAAAATGGCAACAGCGAACCGTATTATTATGATTGCTTGTGGTACCTCATGGCACGCTTGTCTTGTCGGTGAATATTTGTTCGAAGATCTTGCAAGAATCAATGTAGAAGTTGAATATGCTAGTGAATTTAGATATCGTAATCCAATTATTAATGAAAATGACATAGTAATTGCCATATCTCAATCTGGTGAAACTGCTGATACTCTTGCAGCGTTGGAATTAGCAAAATCAAAAGGCGCAACTATTCTAGGGATTTGCAATGTTGTTGGTTCTTCTATTTCAAGAATCACAGATGCTGGTTCTTACACTCACGCCGGTCCAGAAATTGGTGTGGCATCAACAAAAGCTTTTACAGCCCAAGTAACGGTTCTAACTTTAATGGCTCTTTCTCTTGCTAAAAGAAAAGGTACCGTCAGTGATTCTAAATTTAGAACTCTCCTATCTGAATTGGAAGCGATTCCTTCTAAAGTTCAAACGGTTTTAGACAAAAATGAAAAAATAAAATACATCTCCGAGCAATACAAAGATGCTACAAATGCTCTGTACTTAGGTCGTGGAAGCTCTTTTCCAGTTGCTTTGGAAGGTGCTTTAAAATTAAAAGAGATTTCTTACATCCATGCAGAAGGTTATCCTGCTGCAGAAATGAAACATGGTCCAATTGCATTAATTGATGAAGAAATGCCGGTATTTGTGATTGCTACTAAAGGACCTTCATATGAGAAAGTAGTTAGTAACATTCAAGAAGTAAAAGCTCGAAAAGGGAAAATAATTGCGGTGGTAACGGAAGGTGATGAAACTGTAAAAGGCATTGCTGATCATGTTATTGAAATTCCGGAAACGGATGAGCATCTTGTTCCATTGCTTTCTACTATTCCGTTTCAATTACTTTCCTATCACATAGCTGTAATGAGAGAGTGTAATGTCGATCAACCTCGTAACCTCGCTAAGTCAGTTACTGTTGAATAATGGAAGTTTCAATTCCTAATAAACACAAGGACTTTTTTCATAATGTATATGATGTAGTAAGGCTAATACCAAGGGGTCGGGCAACTTCGTATGGAGCAATCGCTAAATATCTTGGATCACCTAGATCGAGTAGAATGGTTGGCTGGGCAATGAATGCTGCTCATCAATTTTCTGACGTTCCAGCTCATAGAGTAGTAAATAGAAACGGTATGTTAACCGGGAAAATGCATTTTACTTCTCCAAACGAAATGGAAAACCTGCTCGAAAAAGAGGGTATTATTGTGAAAGACGATAAAATTATTGATTTTAAAGAAAAAAATTGGGACCCATCTTTAGAGTTAGAACTTTAGTAGTTAACAATTTCCTTCAAGAATAGGATTTCATTACCTGAAACCTTTGCAAGTAAATTAATTTCATTCTTAATCTGACTGATTTCTACCTTCAGTTGATGATCAGATAGGTAATCACTAGAACCTTCTACCTTTTTAAGTCGATTCATTAGATTTTTGCCCTCCTCTAACCTTTCTTCGTATTCGGAAGTACAAGATGTTAAACAGAGAAGAGTAAGTAGTAGCATAAGTAATGTCTTCATATACTGCAAAGAAACGAAAGTAGATTCGTTACCACAAAATTTTTGGTAATTAATACCTTCGTTTTATACATTCGGAGTATCTAATTGTCCTTTTTATGATCACCCTAGTTATTCTTCCGATGATTTTCATCTGTTACGTCCCTCTTTTTAAAGAAAGACTATCTTTGTCTTATGATTTTTGTAACTGGTGGAACCGGACTTTTAGGCAGTCATTTATTAATTAGTTTAACTAGAAGGACTAACTCTATCCGAGCGATTTATCGTTCTGAAAAAAAGATTGAGCAACTTAAGTGCGTTTTTAAATTTTACTATCCTGAGAATTGGCAGTCTTACTTTAAAAAAATAGAGTGGTTAAAAGGAGATATTCTAGATGTACCTTTTCTTCAAGAATCAATGAAGAATTTCTCACAGGTATATCACTGTGCTGCATTGGTTTCGTTTCACAAAAGAGACTTTAATCTTTGCATGAAAATTAACAGAGAAGGAACAGCGAATGTTGTCAATGTTTGCTTAGAAAATCGTATTGATAAATTATGCTACGTTAGTTCTACAGCAGCCATTGGTGGGGATGACTTCATAGAAAATAATGAAAATAGAAAGTGGAAAACAACACCCAGTACAAGTGGATATAGTATCTCGAAATACTCTGCTGAGAAGGAAGTATGGAGAGGCATAGAAGAAGGTTTAGATGCAGTTATAGTAAATCCTTGTGTAATACTAGGTGCAGGAAATTGGAATGACAGCTCATTGACCATTTTTCGTACCATGCGGAAAGGAGTGAAATTCTATCCTCCTGGATCTAATGCACAAGTGGATGCAAGAGATGTTGCTGAAATTATGTGTCGTTTGATGAATTCTTCCATAATAAACGAGCGGTATTTGTGCATTGGCAGTAATCAATCATTCAAAGAACTAATGAGCGAAATAGCCAAAGAATTAAATGTCAATCCACCCACAATAGCGACTAAAATGTGGATGGTTACAATCGCCAGAATTCTTAGTGGTACATTTTCATTTTTCTTGAGAAAAAGACCTTCACTCACAAAAGAAACAGTTACCAGTTTGTTCGGTAATTTGTCTTATTCAAATAAAAAGATTTGTTCAGAATTAGACTTTGAATTTAGATCTTTAGAGAATACTGTGAAAAATGCTGTAGCTGGAAGAATTAAAGATTCCTAGTGATAGTATTCTACTTCTTTAAACCTTAATATCGTCATGTATCCTGTACTTACCTGTCTTGTTATAATTGAAGAAACTAGCTTACTTTTGCTATTGTAAATTATCTGAATATCCGTTGTAAAAACTCCATTTTTCGTAATGTGTTTTTCAACAATGTTGCCTAATTCATCATATTTGAACGTAAGTTCTTCGAGAAAATTCTCTTGTCTATTGCTTGCCTTTCTGATTGCTGATAGAAGCCCTCTGTCATTGTATTCATAGAGATAGGTATAAACATTAGACGTCATTTTGACACGTTCTATTCGTTCTACAAGGTAACCCAGCTCATTGTAGTTAAAAAATTCATCTAAATAAGGTAAATCATAACTGTTGTACCTTGTTCTTTTCATTTGCCTATCAAAATCAAAATACTTTAAATGTTCCTTATTAAATGTCAATGTTCTTGAAATAACATGATTTCCTGAATCAATCTCTCTTTTATATTCTTCAGAGATGACTCTTCCTATAGAATCATATTCATAATAAACAGAGGTAAAACCATCCTGATCCGTCTTTTTAAAAACGGATAAATTGTTATGACTGTCATACTCGTATTTGTTCCAAATAGTATCTCTTGTTCCGTCATTCGGCATCGTTTCGTAACTTGAAATTAGATGTCCATCCTGATCAAAATCATAGACATATTTGTATTCTGTTGTTTTCATAAGTTCTCCCTTCTTTTTAAGAACATAATATCCAGACAATTGCTTTATTTGATTTTGATGAATGAATTTTTCATTAAAAAACGGTTTGTCTGTAAAAGCATTCCCTAGTTGATTATCCAAAACTTGAGCAGAGGCAGATAACGTAAAGAATAGAAAAATAAATATAGAAATTCTCACAATTGTAAAGAAAGCATTTTTTTAGCTAACAATGATGTCTATCGAAACAAAAAAAAGAGCAAAGAATATTATTCTTTACTCCTTTTTTGTGGATCAA